>NZ_JAPPTJ010000009.1:0-187367 GCF_027586995.1 Vibrio sp. La 4.2.2 | reverse complement strand
TGAGAGTCGTCTCATTAAACACGAAGATAGGGGTGTAGCTCCAATTGGCAGAGCAGCGGATTCCAAATCCGCGTGTTGGGAGTTCGAATCTCTCCACCCCTGCCATATTCAAAGGCTCTGACTTAGGTCGGAGCCTTTTTCGTTTTTCCTTTCCTAAATTCTCTAATCTCATTGTTCACTGATATACTCGTAATCGTTATCAAATACATGGATATGATTATGCCTCATTTACGATTTAGAGCGATTGAACCTGAGCTTGTTAAAACTCTTTCTGGTCCACTAGTTGATGAACTGCAACCGTTAATGGACTGTCCCAAAGAGGACTTTACGGTTGAACATATTGCCTCCACTTTTTACTTTGATAATAAGGTCAGTCATGCTTATCCATTTATTGAAGTGCTATGGTTTGATCGGGGGCAGGAGGTCAAAAATTCAGTGGCTACAGTTATCACGACTCAGGTACGCTCAGCCCTAGGGAAAGAGCTTGATGTGGCGGTAGTCTTTAGTACGCTTGAGCCCTCGAATTACTACGATAATGGACAACACTACGGTTAGTATTTGAATAAGGTGACTCTCACAATTGGGACTGGAGAAGTCGAAGTATGTTGACTATGGTTATCAATACTTCGGTAGATTAGTCTTTTTGTTTCTTGGTGTTATTGTTATTGAGTTAAGGCTTATCTACTGTATTTTTGGGGATTTCCCCATTAAGTTTTGGGTAAGGAAGACTGTTATGACTATGATCTCATCAAGGCAGTTTGCCCGATGGCTTAGGGAGAGATTCGCTTCAGAAAAAGATGGAGTGATTCTAACTAGAGAGGACATTAATCAACTATCCGGTAGGCAAAGTTTCACACTCGGTTTCATCAATGATATTCACTATGAGTTGATGCAGCACGGTATTGCCTTTGTGACCGACACCAGCAGAGAGAAGTTCTATTTAATTCCTATTAACTCTGCAGAAAACTGGCGCAAAAAACTGGAGATGCAGTATGAGAAAGAGCTTTACTGCAATGTTTTTCCAATCGAAAAGTCTGGGTAATAAAAAAGCCTCCACTTGGAGGCTTTTTGCTGACTAGGCCATACCTTGAATAATCACAAACTTCTCAAGTAGCTCATCATCGGTTTCCACATGGTTTGGATCGGTGATGATGCATTTTGTGATTGGGCAGACGGACTGACAAGTTGGTTTGTCGTAGTGCCCTTTGCACTCTGTGCATAAATGGGGATCGATCTCAAAGATCTCGCTGCCCATACTAATTGCCCCATTAGGACATTCAGGGTCACACATATCACAGTTGATGCACTTGTCAGTGATTAATAGTGCCATGGTTACTTACCAGTTGGGTTACGTGTATCTTGTCCTGAATTTAGGTTACGCATAAGTAGTGCGTAGTCCAGATCCAACTCCTCTGGTACTGGAATGAAGACGAAGTGACCGTTACCTTTAGCGTCGTCGATGCTTTCTGACTTACGGTTTTCCATCACTTCTAGGCTGAATACCACATTGCCTTTTGGTGTCATTAACTCAAGGCTATCGCCAACCACAAATTTGTTTTTCACTTCAACTTCAGCCAAGTGACCGCGACGTTTACCGGTAAACTCACCTACAAATTGCTGGGAATCGGAAACGGAATAACCGTAGTCATAGTTTTGATAGCTGTCATGAGTATGACGACGTAGGAAGCCTTCTGTATAACCACGGTGGGCTAGGCTTTCTAGCGTGCCTAATAGTGATTCATCAAACGGTTTGCCATCGACAGCGTCATCAATAGCTTTACGGTAAACTTGAGCAGTACGAGCACAGTAGTAGAAAGATTTAGTACGACCTTCAATCTTAAGTGAGTGGACACCCATCTTAGTCAAACGCTCAACATGCTGCACCGCACGAAGATCTTTGGAGTTCATGATGTACGTACCATGCTCATCTTCAAATGCCGCCATTTTATCTTCTGGACGATGGCTTTCAGAAAGCAGTACAACTTCATCCGTTGGTTTACCACGACCAATAGTGGTCTCTGGACGCTCGTCAACGACTTCAACTGCTTGTGCTTCAGGAACAAATTCTTCGACAATTTGACCTGCGTCGTTTTCAGTCGCTTTTTCAACTTTGTATTCCCAGCGGCATGCATTGGTGCATGTACCCTGGTTTGGATCGCGTTTGTTGATGTAGCCGGATAGTAGACAGCGACCTGAATAAGCCATGCAAAGTGCGCCGTGTACGAATACTTCTAGCTCAGTTTCAGGGCAATGTTCACGGATTTCCTCAATCTCTTCTAACGATAACTCACGAGACACAATAACGCGCTCAACACCATTAGCTGCCCAGAACTTAACAGTCGCCCAGTTTACGGCGTTTGCCTGTACTGATAGATGAATCGGCATTTCAGGGAAGGCTTCACGAACCATCATGATAAGACCTGGGTCAGACATGATCAGTGCGTCTGGACCCATTTCAACAACAGGTTTTAGATCACGGATGAAGGTTTTTAGCTTCGAGTTATGTGGTTGAATGTTACAAACCACATAAAGCTTTTTACCTAGGGCGTGCGCTTCATTGATACCTATCTGAAGGTTTTCGTGGTTGAATTCGTTGTTACGAACACGAAGGCTGTAACGAGGTTGACCTGCGTAAACCGCGTCCGCACCGTAGGCGAATGCATAACGCATGTTCTTAAGGCTGCCAGCAGGTGACAGAAGTTCTGGAGTAAACATTGCTTTATATCTCTAATCTGATTTCAAGTCAGTGTTGTGCCACCTAATGGCACTAAGGGGCGCAAATTTTACGCTAATATGGAGAGGTTTCCAAGTTTTGTATTGAGCTCGCAGAACGCGAGCTCAGATAAGCAATGGCTATTGCTTTGGTAAGCCGCCTAAGGCGTCATAAAGATTTGGTAGGAATGTGCCAAACTCACCGCAAAGTAATGAGAAGTCGGCATCCATTCGAGCCGCGGCATCTTCTCTTGGAATATCGTCATTCTCATCTTTCAGTTCATCGCTGAATTTAAGGCGTTTAATACTGCCATCATCAGCCAGAATAAATTCAATACGCTCTTGCCAGTTCAGCGCGAGCTTAGTCACAAACTTGTTTGCTTCAATATGACCGAGAATCTCATCGCTTGACAGTTCTTGTTTCTTACAGCGGATAACACCACCATCTTCTAACACTGACTTAAGCTCTGCCTCATCTAGAAGATTGAAACCAGTAGGTACTTCACCACCTTTCACCCATTCAGTTAAAGTATTTTCAATAGGCTGCTCTGGGAAGGCAGGAACAACAGGCAGGCTTCCCATTGTTTTTCTCAAGAGGGCGATGACATCTTCTGATTTCTTAAAGCTACTTGCATCTACAATGATGAAGCCTTCTTTTGGAAGGATAAGCAGATGAGTGAGGTTGCTACGGCTGAAAGCTCGTGGAAGCAAATCAATGATGATTTCATCTTTAAGGTCATCTTTTTCTTTTTTCTTAAGTGGTCGACCTTCTTGCGTTTCCAACGCTTCTACTTTGCTGTTTAGTGACTCTTTGATCACAGACGCCGGCAGCATTTTTTCTTCTTTCTTTGCACAAAGCAAAATGCGGTTTTCAGAAACGTGGGTCATCATGTCGCCATGTTTACCAAGCGCTGTCACCCAACCAAATTTTTGCTTATCTTGACTACCACAAGGTGTAAAACGAAACTCTTCAAGCTGCTGCTCGAGTTTATCGGCGTTAAATTCAAGATCCTTGTTGAATCGATAGACCAAACAGTTTTTAAACCACATATTACTCTCACCTTTAGAATAGATAGCTGCACATGATAGGCAATTTTCTAACAATTGTCCTAGCTTAAATCTTCAATATGACAACCCAGATTGTGCGAAAGTTATATTAAAAATTGTTTTCAATGGTCACAAAAGTGTCATAATAATTCTTGATAATGCATGCAGTTGATTAGATTCCATAAGGTTATTCAGATATGTCTAGAAGAATCCTGGTTGTTGAGGATGAAGCACCAATTCGTGAAATGCTGTGTTTCGTGTTAGAGCAGAAAGGCTACCAAGCTGTTGAAGCAGAAGATTACGATACCGCAGTAAACAAACTGGCTGAACCTTACCCAGACCTTGTTCTGCTAGATTGGATGTTGCCTGGTGGTTCAGGTATCAATTTCATAAAGCACATGAAGCGTGAAGAGCTTACTCGAAACATTCCAGTAGTGATGTTGACGGCTCGTGGTGAAGAAGAAGATAAAGTGCGCGGCTTAGAAGTCGGGGCTGATGACTATATCACTAAACCTTTCTCTCCAAAGGAATTGGTTGCTCGACTAAAAGCAGTTATTCGCCGTGTCACACCAACTGCGTTGGAAGATGTTATCGATGTTCAAGGGCTGAAGCTGGACCCAGTATCGCATCGTGTTACTGCGAATGATGCACCGCTAGATATGGGACCAACGGAATTTAAAATGCTGCATTTCTTTATGACGCATCAAGAGCGCGTATACAGCCGCGAACAACTGCTTAATAACGTTTGGGGTACTAACGTTTATGTTGAAGACCGCACGGTGGATGTGCACATTCGTCGTTTGCGTAAGGCATTAGAGTCCGCAGGACATGATAAGTTGATTCAGACCGTTCGAGGCGCTGGCTACCGTTTCTCTACCAAAGGCTAGCATCGAACTGGAGAGATAGATGGTTGAAAGGTTAACCTGGAAAAAGCTGGCCTGGGAGCTGGCTTTTTTTTACACCCCATGGATTGTTGTTGGGTGGATATTTGGATACATGCCGTGGTTACTGCTCGTTGCCACGGTTTTGCAGTTGATATGGCACCTACATAATCAGCTGCGTTTGTCTGCATGGTTGTGGGATGAAAAGCGTCTGACGCCGCCATCAGGCACAGGCAACTGGGAGTCGTTATTTAATGGCATCTATCGACTTCAACAGCGCCAAAGACGTAAACGAAAAGAGTTGACCAACCTAATTCGCCGTTTTAAAAACGGTGCGGAATCGCTTCCCGATGCAGTTGTGGTGTTTCGTAGTGAAGGTAATATCGTGTGGTGTAACAAACTCGCACAGCACCTTCTTGGCTTTCGCTGGCCTGATGATTCAGGACAGCCGATTTCTAATCTGATTCGCACCCCAGATTTCATTAAGTATCTAAATAAGCAGGATTTCTCTGAACCTTTAGAAATGCGTTCGCCTTTGAATGTGGAAAGAATGCTGGAGCTTCGAATTGTACCGTATACCGAAGGTGAGCATTTGATGGTCGTGCGTGACGTCAGCCAACTTAAGCAATTAGAAGGTATGCGTCGCAATTTCTTTGCTAACGTTTCTCATGAACTACGTACACCAATGACTGTTCTTCAGGGTTACCTTGAGATGACAGAAGATCCAGACATGGTTGTCGGTCCTATGTGGACTAAAGCTCATGGTGTAATGACTGAGCAGCTCAATCGAATGAACAGCCTTGTGAATCAGTTACTCACGCTCTCCAAAATTGAAGCTGCGCCAATGCATGAGTTAGACGAAGTCGTCAATGTGCCTGCTATGCTCGAAGTTCTCGAAAAAGAGGCAGTTAGCCTAAGTGGTGAGGATGGGCACAAGGTTGAGTTTGATGTCGATAATAGCCTGAGAGTATTTGGCGATGATGATCAGTTAAGAAGTGCTATTTCTAATCTGGTTTACAACGCGATTAAATATACGCCACCGGGTGCAAACGTAAAAGTACGCTGGTATCAATCTGCTCAAGGTGCATGTTTAGATGTGGAAGATACTGGGGATGGTATTGAGCCCCAGCATTTGCACCGACTAACTGAGCGTTTTTATCGTGTCGATAAGGCACGCTCTCGTGATACTGGCGGAAGTGGGTTAGGGCTAGCTATCGTAAAACATGCGCTATCTCACCATGATTCTCATCTGGAAATTCACTCGGAAGTGGGCGTTGGTAGTAAATTCTCATTCATTCTTCCTGAACGTTTGGTAGTGAACTAATGGCGATGAGCGGAAGGTTAAGTTGGTCAGTATTGATTTTTGGTGTGATATCCTTCTCTACGCTGGCTTCAGAGTTGCCTAAATATACGAAGCAACCTGGGGTTGCAGGCAACTTATCCTCAGTAGGTTCAGATACTTTATCGGGGATGACCACCTTATGGCTTGAAGAGTTTAAGAACATTTATCCTAATGTTAATGCCCAAATTCAAGCTTCAGGCTCGTCGACGGCGCCTCCTGCTTTGGCCGAAGGTACGGCACAATTCGGCCCTATGAGCAGGAAGATGCGTTTAAAAGAGGTGGAATCTTTTGAACGGCATTATGGTTACAAACCGACCGAGCTTCGAGTTGCGATTGATGCTATTGGGATATTTGTTCATACCGACAACCCCATCAAAGGTTTGAATTTCCAGCAAATAGACAGCATTTTTTCCTCAACATTACGCTGTGGAAGCAACCACTACATTAGTAAGTGGGAGCAGCTAGGCGTTAAAGCACCTTGGAGTCAACGTGCTATTCAGATGTTCGGCCGTAACTCGGTATCGGGGACCTATGGTTATTTCAAGAACAATGCACTTTGTGGAGGCGACTTCAAACGCAATGTGAATGAGCAACCTGGCTCAGCATCTGTGGTGCAATCAGTAGCGTCATCCGTGAATACCATTGGTTACTCTGGTATTGGCTATCAAGTATCGGGGGCGAAGTTGGTGCCCATCGCGAAACAAGGTGAGGATTACATCTTACCAACTCAAGACAATGTACAGTCAGGTCACTACCCACTGTCTCGGTTCTTGTATGTCTACGTCAATAAAGATCCACAACGAAAACTTGATCCCATAGAGGAAGCCTATATTCGCTATATCTATTCTCGAGAAGGTCAGCGAATAGTGGTGAAAGATGGCTATGTACCGTTAAGTCGAGAATTTGCAGAACAAGAGCTAGCTAAGGTTGGACTGAGTTTTATCGATTAACCTTAACTGGTGAACCGAACATGCGCCTGCGACAACTAATCGAATTCAAGTTGCCACCCTATCGCTTGCCAGTAGCTTTGCTCCGTTTGTAAATCAGCGGAGAGAAGTCGGTTTTGTTCTAACCAATCTATTTGCTCACAACTCACAATCCAAATGTCGTCTACAATAGTCAGCTTTAGAGGTAATAACTCATCATTGCGCTGCCCATTAACGATAATGGCGAGTCGTAGGATTCGTATTAAACCGAGAATATGTTTTCTCTTAAACAGGCTAAACTCAGGGAGCTCTTGTAACTTGAGTGATTTTCTTTGATAGCGAGCCAGTGTCGCTAAAATGCGTTGCTGTTCACTGTTAAAACCTGGCATATTGGTGTGCGTGAGTATGTAACTTGAATGCTTATGGAAGGCTTGATAACTGATACTGAGTCCAACCTCGTGAAGTAGAGCACTCCACTCGAGCAAACTAAACAAATCACTTTTCTTTTTAAGATTGAGCTGCTCATGAGTTTGATTTAAAAACTCGACTGCTTGGCCGCGAACTTTGGCGGCATGTTCAAGATCGACAAAATGTTTGGCGGCTAAATTTTCAGTGGTTCGCATACGGATATCAGAGCGTTGGAAACGCTCCTCCATTTCATAGAGCAAACCTTCACGAAGAGCGCCAGCTGAAAAGTGCATTTCACGAATTTTCAAACTTTCAAAGAGCGCAGTTAATATCGCTACGCCTGCGGCAAACACTGGCTTCCTTTCGTCCGTTAGTCCAGCTAAGTTGATGTCATCAAGAGTGTTAAATTCACATAAGGTATCGATAAGTTTATACAAACGTTTATGGGTGACTAAACCATCTTCATGTCCTAAACCGATTAAGACTTCCCTTATTGCCTTAATAGTTCCAGAGGAGCCTAATGCAACTTCCCAACCTTTCTTTTTATATCGAACCGATAATGCTTCGAGTCTTTGCTGAGCAGATAAAATAGCTTTGGAGAAATTTTTAGCGGAGAGTTTTCCGTTGGCAAAAAACTTAGTGGTATAACTCACGCAGCCCATCTGAGTGCTATTTAGTAACACAGGTTCGAAAGCCTTACCTATGATGAGCTCGGTACTACCACCACCAATATCAATCACCAGTTTTGAATTTGACTCGGTTTGAGTGTGCGCAACGCCGGTATAGATTAGGCGTGCTTCTTCTTCACCAGGGATGACTTCAATAGGAAAGGGAAGAATGTCGCGAGCGCGTTGCAAAAAGATATGGGTATTATTGGCGATACGCAGCGTGTGGGTTGCGGCAATACGAACGTTTTCTGGCTCAAAACCTTGTAGGCGCTCAGCAAACATGGCAAGGCATTCTAATCCTCGTTCAATCGCAGCATTGTCGAGATTCTGTTGAGCGTCCAACCCAGAGGCTAATCTCACTCGCTGTTTATGGCGACTTACTAACTGTAGATCTTGATCCACTACCTTAGCGACAACCATATGAAAGCTGTTCGAACCTAAATCGATAGCGGCGACATTTTTTATACTACTGTCCTTGGTCTGGCTCATTATTGATCAGTTGCTCTTTGGTTTTTCTTGTTTGTTTCTCTACCTTTTTAAGATAGTCGTAAATAGCCATTTGTGAGCGTACTTTCTTACGGTTACCGCGCGGTACGTAGCTGTTGCTCATTTCTTTGTCTATCCAACGTGCCTTCATGGTATCAGTAAAGTGAAGGTTAATAATGTCGATAATTCGCTGTTTTAAACGAGTGTCACGCACTGGAGCGGCGACTTCAATACGATGGTCTATGTTGCGAGTCATCCAGTCGGCAGATGAGATATAGACTTGAGGGTCGCCATTGTTATGCGCAATGATGACGCGAGGGTGTTCTAAGAAGCGATCAACAATGCTGATAATTTTTATGTTATCGCTCACTCCTTCAACACCGGGAACTAGAGAGCACATGCCGCGGATAATCATTTGGATTTTAACCCCTGCATTGCTCGCGCCGTAGAGCTTGTTGATCAGCCCCTTATCGACTAAATTGTTAATTTTTAAAGTGAGTTTACCTTTCTTGCCCGCCTTAGCATTGGCGATTTCAGTATCAATGAGTCGGTAGAGTTGTTTACGCGAGTTACGTGGGGAGACGATGAGATAGTTAAACTTCACTGGGCGATAAGGGTTTTCGATATAGCCGAAAACGTTACGAACTTCATTCGCGATCTCTTGATCGGCAGTTAGCAAAGAAAAGTCGGTATAGATACGAGCATTCTTCTCATGAAAGTTCCCAGTGCCAATGTGAGCGTAGCGGGTAATCTCGCCCTCTTCTCGGCGACTTATCAGCAGTAACTTAGCGTGTATTTTTAACCCCGGAGCACCAAAGATCACTTGTACCCCGTTTTCGGTGAGCACTCTAGACCATTCAATGTTGGCTTCTTCGTCAAACCGAGCCTGTAGCTCAACCACTACTGTGACATTTTTCCCGTTGTGTACGGCGTCAATCAACGAGTTCATCAAACGAGAGTCTTTAGCCACTCGATATACATTGATTTTGATACCAATGACCTTAGGGTCAAACGAGGCTTGACGCACTAACTCAGTAATATGATCGAAGGTGTGATAGGGGAAATGGAGTAAAATATCTTGAGCGCGTATGGCCTCAAACTGGTTGTCGTAGCCATCGAAATCGGCACAACGCATTGGAGGTAGTGGTTTGTTTTCCAGGTATTCACGTCCAACATTTGGAAAGCCGATAAAGTCTTTAAAGTTATGGTAGCGACCACCGGGAATTAGGCTATCGTAGTTAGAAATGCCTAGTTTGCTGCACAAGGTATTTAGCATTTCTTCGGGCATATCACGCTCGTAAACAAAGCGTACGGGCATGGCGGTCAGACGTTGATTGACACTCTCAGACATTTGTTCGAGCAGGCTGTGTTCTACTTCGAGACTCAAGTCGTACTCCGCATCCCTCGTCATTTTCATCGCATAGCCATTAAGCTCATCGTAATCAAAGAACCCGCGGAATATATCGTCAAGACAATAACGAATGATGTTGTCGAGCAGAATGATGGTTTTACGGCGTTTACCTTTTTGTTCAGGAACCATGACAAAACGGGGTAAGTGATCAGTAGGGATCTCTAAGATCGCATACTGAGAACTCTGCTCTTTTTGCATATCGACAACGATATAGGCGTACTCATCCTTGAGAAACTGCAGTACGTTGATGTCTTCTCCAAGCATAAAAGGTGTTAAGTGAGGCAACACTTCATTTCTAAAGTATTTCTTTACCCACTTTTGTTGCGTGTCACTTAGCTGAGTTTCATTAACTAGGAAGATTCGACGACGAGCCATCTCTAAAATCAGCTCGTTGTAGAGTTCATCAAATCGCAAATTAAGCTTGAGTGCCTTACTTTGCATCTTACCCAGTAGATGCTTGGAGTTGTCGTTAATACCACTTTCTTGGTTAATGAGGATGCGACGTTTTACGTCAGAGAAACGAACTTTGTAAAACTCATCGAGGTTGTTGGAGAAAATCCCTAAAAAGCGGATGCGTTCAATCAGTGGGACGGTCTTGTCTGCGGCTTCTTGCAGCACTCGCTCGTTAAAAGAGAGCCAACTAAGTTCTTTTTCGATATAGAGTTTTTCCGCGCTCATTTACCTAACCACCAACATTCTGGACTCATTGTTGTCAATGAGTGACATATAAGACTAATCTAATCGTGAACCTTATTGATTTTATATGACATTTTTATTTCAAATAGCGTGCGACTTGACACATTTCATTATTTTCAGCACGTTAGATGGCATGTAATATAACTGTCATCTAAACGACATAAAATATTGGGGCACGTCATGCATTCTAGTAACTCGTCCCAGAACCCTTAACGGGTAATATCTCGTAAGATTCTAACCGTCACCAAAGAGACAAATGTAGATTATGGCAACAGCCAATTTTTCGTTACAAACCAAAGATCGTAAAAGACTGGTAAAGGACCGTTTGGTTCGCTGGATCGTGTCTTTTGGCGGTTTGAGTGTATTGGCGAGTTTGATCTTTATCTTTGTCTATTTGGCTTATGTGACGTTCCCACTTTTCTCTGATGCCAAAGTATTATGGTCACAAGGGGTTGAGTTAAGTATAGATAAACCTATCGTCTATAGTGCGATAGACGACCACGGCACTCGAGCTGCTTTTGTGACAACGGATGGCGTGGTGGTTGAGCAATCTTTAGTCTCAGGTCAACAAACAACACGTCAACTTCCTATTAGTACCTCAATGCTTAAGACGGTTAATAATGACCAGTTACTCATTGTTGATTCTGATCATAGACTCGCCTTAGTTCAGCCTAAATTTAAATGGCAATCAGAAAAAGGACAAAGTGATCTAGAACTTGAATTGCCAAGTCGTGCTGATTGGATACCCACTCATGGTAGCGTCACATCATTGGTAACAGCAACCAGCAATGCTCGTGGAATAGCCTTTGCTATGGTAGATAGTCGTGGCTTAGTCCATTTGATTTGGCAGCCAACGAGTTCAGATGCGCAGGATTCTTCCGATTCGAAAACAGTGCAAACTCTCTCTACTCTTGCACCTTTAGACTCTGCCGATGAAATATTGCTAACTCCAGATGCGCAAACGGTTTATGTGCGAAGTGGTAATGAACTTGCTGTGATCAACAGAGGGGCCGAGCATCTCGTGGTTCGTGAGGTGCTGGACTTAACTGCAGTGAATAAGGCCAAAGTCACGGGGCTCAAATTGTTGTCTGGCGCTCACTCCTTGCTGGTGGAGTATGATAATCAGCAAGTTTGGCAGTGGTTTGATGTGGTGAAACAAGACGCTAGGCACTTAACTGCTATTCGTTCCTTTAATTTTGACGCACCTTTAACTGCTTTACTTCCAGAAAATTTAACGAAAGGGTTCATAACCGTCCTAGCTGACGGAAGCCTACAAAGTAATTACACCACTAGTGAACGCGTTGTATTCACCAGTAGCCTGCCGAGTAAGAGCCTGGTAAGCGTCTCTGCGCTTTCTTATAACAATCAGTATGCATTGGTATTGTCCGGCGGTACGACCTACTTAGGGCATATTGATAATCCGCATCCAGAAATTTCGTTGTCGGCACTGTTTGGCAAAGTGTGGTATGAGAGTTACCCAGAGCCTGAATTCGTTTGGCAAACTACTGCTGCTTCTGATGAGTTTGAAGGTAAGTACAGTCTTGTGCCTATTGCCTTTGGTACTATTAAAGCTGCGATGTTCGCTATGTTGTTTGCGGTACCGATTGCGGTGCTGGGTGCGATCTATACGGCGTATTTTATGTCATCTAGTATGCGTAAAGTCGTTAAGCCAACCATCGAACTGATGGAGGCGTTGCCTACCGTTATCATTGGTTTTCTCGCCGGTCTTTGGTTTGCGCCGATAGTAGAAACGCATTTACCAGCGGTACTTCTGCTTCTACTAACTCTACCAACAATTTGTCTATTGGCTGGTGTTGTTTGGTACATCCTGCCACGTCAATACACCAGTAAACTACCCAGTGGATTACATCCGTTTACGCTAATTCCTGTCATCATTGTTGCGATGTACCTTGCCATGACGTACTCCACTGACATGGAGGTGTTGTTTTTTAATGGTGATGCGCGAGTTTTTCTTGCTCAACATGGCATTGATTTTGACCAAAGAAATGCTCTAGTTGTGGGCTTTGCAATGGGATTTGCTGTGATTCCTACCATCTTTACGATTGCTGAAGACGCGATCTTTTCTGTGCCGAAGCATCTTTCCGACGGTTCATTAGCACTAGGAGCAACTCAGTGGCAAACCTTAGTGTACGTTGTGTTACTCACCGCAAGTCCGGGGATTTTCTCGGCAGTAATGATGGGATTGGGTCGAGCAGTAGGCGAGACAATGATCGTTTTGATGGCGACGGGCAACACACCAATATTGGATTGGAATATTTTTGAGGGCATGAGAACACTTTCTGCCACCATGGCTGTGGAGCTCCCTGAATCTGAGGTTGGAAGCAGCCACTATCGTTTGTTGTTTTTAATCGCGTTGATTTTGTTTAGTTTTACTTTTGTTGTGAATTCACTGGCTGAGTGGGTTAGACAAAGACTGCGGGAGAAATACAGTGCGCTGTAGAATGTGGAAGGAGCCTTACCATGTTTAAGTGGCTCAAATCTGGCGCCCCCTGGGTTTGGCTAACAGGTGGTGCCGTTAGCATCAGCTTAATATCCGTCCTCGGTCTTTTGCTATTGATTGGTTGGAAAGGGCTCACTTATTTTTGGCCCGCTCCGCTTTATCAATGGCAAGATGACAACGGCAAAGCTTTAATTGGGCAGATTTACTCAAAGACTTGGGTTCCTACCCATAACATTCCTGATGCCGATAAGTTGTTACCGACTGAGGTGCTGGCTGCGGGGAAAGTAGAGCGTCTGAGTATTAAAGTCGCGAATCGAGACTTATATGGTGTCGATTTTGTTTCTTTGCTCTCACCACAACTTAAGTTGCAAACGACACCTGCCGATCTTGTCGTTTTAGAGAGAACACGTGGTGGTGACTTCTTTGGGAAAATTATCGCTCTAAAGACGCCCGATGGCGCAATTACTGCGGATCTTAACACTCTGCTGAAGCTCGAAATTCAGCAGGTGAAACTGACTCGAGAGCAAATAGATGACACGATTCAGCGTAAAATACGTGGCTTGAATCATCAATTGGAAGCATTACGGCTAAAGCAGCGCCGAGACTCACTTAATGGAGAGCTGTCAGAGGAGCTTACTCACCGTTATGAGCAGCAAGTCAGTATTATTCACCAGCAGCTAAACCAAAGTGAAGGGGAGCTGGATGCACTGCGTAACGAGTTGAGCAGCAAAACGCTCATTGTTGAAGATATGCGTGGTGAGAAAGTTGAGATTGGGTTAAATCGGATCCTTGATTTCTGGTATCCGAACAATATGTCTTTTGCCGATAAGTTAGTACATTGGAGTGGACAAGTCTGGAAGTTCCTCTCTGATGATCCACGAGAGTCAAATTCTGAAGGCGGGGTGTTCCCAGCCATTTTCGGCACTGTTCTGTTGGTTATCATTATGTCGATTATGGTGATGCCGTTAGGGGTGCTAGTTGCGGTTTATCTACATGAATATGCTGAAAATAATGCTCTCACACGAATGATACGGGTAGGGGTGATTAACCTAGCGGGGGTACCTTCCATTGTATACGGTGTGTTTGGTTTAGGTTTTTTCGTTTATACCATTGGTGGCTCAATTGATTCACTGTTCTATGCTGAGCGATTACCGGCACCAACGTTTGGTACTCCGGGGCTATTGTGGTCGGCATTAACTCTTGCGATTCTTACATTGCCAGTAGTGATAGTCGCAACGGAGGAAGGGCTGAATAGAATTCCAATGTCCGCCAGGCATGGGTCACTAGCTCTAGGAGCAACACAGTCTGAAACGCTTTGGCGTATTGTATTGCCTATGGCGAGCCCTGCAATCATCACTGGGCTGATCCTTGCAGTCGCGAGAGCCGCAGGAGAGGTTGCGCCTCTAATGTTGGTTGGGGTGGTAAAACTAGCATCAAGCTTGCCTATTGATTCGCAGTTTCCCTTTTTGCATCTAGAGCGTAAATTTATGCACCTTGGTTTTCATATCTATGACGTGGGCTTTCAAACCTCGAATATTGAAGCCGCACGACCGTTAGTCTATGCCACCTCTTTCTTGTTGGTAACGGTGGTCGTTGGGCTAAACTTAACAGCAATCGCCATACGAAATAACCTGCGCGAAAAATATCGAACATTAGGACAAGATTAATCATGTTTTCTATCAATCAAACGTTGGGCTATCCCACGCCTTTAGATGTTAACAATCTAAGTGATGAGCAAACCGCCATTGCGATAGAAAACTTGAATCTGTTTTATCGCGATAAACAAGCTCTAGACGACGTATCTATGCGGATTCCAAAAGGGCAAGTGACCGCATTTATCGGACCGTCTGGCTGTGGTAAATCGACTCTGCTTCGCTGTATCAACCGAATGAATGATCTAATTGAAGGTTGTACGGTGTCAGGTAAAGTGAAATTACATGGAGGTAATGTTTATCATCCGGATGTTGACGTCGCGACTTTGCGAAGACGAGTTGGGATGGTGTTTCAGCGTCCGAATCCATTTCCAAAGTCTATATATGAGAATGTGGTGTATGGATTGCGACTTCAAGGAATTAAGAACAGCCGTAATCTGGATGATGCGGTAGAGCGAGCATTGCGCTCAGCGGCGCTTTGGGATGAAGTGAAAGACAGGTTACACGAGAATGCATTTGGGCTTTCTGGTGGACAACAACAGCGGCTGGTGATTGCTCGAGCCATCGCCATCGAACCCGAAGTATTGCTGCTGGATGAGCCAACGTCGGCGCTTGATCCTATTTCAACATTAACCATCGAAGAACTTATTAATGATCTTAAAACCAAGTACACGGTTGTGATCGTAACGCATAACATGCAGCAGGCAGCGCGAGTTAGTGATCATACTGCCTTTATTCACCTCGGAAAATTGGTAGAGTATGCGGATACTGATACTATATTTACCTCACCGATTGAAAAACAAACCGAAGACTATATTACCGGTCGCTATGGTTAATTAAGGAAGTTGTTGGACATGCATTTTGGTCGTCATATCTCTGGTCAATTTAATGCCGAATTAGAATCGATACGTACTCACGTGTTAACAATGGGAGGACTGGTCGAGCAGCAGTTATCCTTTGCGATGCAGGCGTTGCACAAAGACGATCTTGAGTTAGCCAAAAAAGTGGTCAGGGACGATCACAAAGTGAATGCGATGGAAGTCTCCATTGACGAGGCATGTACGCGAATTATTGCTAAACGCCAGCCAACGGCTAAAGATCTCCGCTTAGTGATGGCAATCATCAAAACGATAACGGATCTTGAACGTATCGGCGATGTAGCGACTCGAATTGCTCGCGTGGCTATAGAGCAACCATCAACGAAACAACAGAAATTTCATGTCTCTTTAGAGCCGCTATGCCGACAAGCCATCACTATGTTGCATCAAGTGCTTGATGCATTTGCTCGTATGGATGTCGATGCTGCTGCCGAAGTCTATAAATTAGATGACAAGCTGGATGCAGAGTATGAAGCAGTGGTTCGTCAGTTGATGACTTATATGATGGAAGACCCGAAGAACATTCCTAACATTCTTCAGGTCATGTGGTCAGCTCGAGCCATTGAGCGGGTAGGTGATCGTTGCCAGAATATTTGTGAATACATCATTTATTTTGTGAAGGGTAAAGATGTTCGTCACCTAGACGAGAAAGCCATTAACGACATTCTTTAGTTGGGCAGTTTAAAAACGCCCAATCACACCGAAGTTTAAGGTCATATTCGAGCCTACTGGGATATAGGTGTCCTGTGAGTTGAATACGTCATAATCGAAACCTGTCTTTAAACCAAAGCTTGAGTTGAGCATATAAACATAACTTGCTCCAATGCTTAAGCCTAAGGAATTGCGACTGCTCGTTTCACTATCACGGCTATCACGACCGTAATAATCGGCTAGACCAAATTCAGCTTGCAAGCCATGGTCCTGTTTATGTCCAAACATGTGTTGCAAACCTAGGCGATAAGAGTCAATGCGCTCGTCGTAACGGTTAGTGTTATAGGTCTTGCGTCCATAGCTAAAAAACACAGCATCCATACCTAGTGTGTCCGCTACACCTAACTGAATACCAGCACCGTTGTATATGCCTATTTTCACATCAGGAGACACATGGAACGTTTGAGCTGATGTTGTGAAAGAAAGAGTAGCGATTAGAGGTAACAATAGCTTTTTCATCAAGCACCTTTATAGAACAGTAAAAGTGCGCTGATGTTAGCTGTCGCTAAGCCGTATGGCTAAGAAGAGTCGCTTATAGTTATCATTAGTCCTGATTATTGATATGTTGCAGTATCTTTTCGCGGAGTATTCCTTCTAGCCATTTGGCTTTTGGTGAATGGCGATTTTTATTATGGACATAGGCATACAGACCTTTGGTATAAGGCTGTTCGTTAAGTTCAACTCTTAATGCCCTTAGCTGCTTGCTGTGTTGACTTGGTAATAGGTTTGAATGTGGTAATAGCATATCTGTTGACGATACCACATCAATGATTGCTAACACGACCTCAGAACGAAAGCCTACTTTTGCTTCATATCCGTGCTGTTCTAGTATTTGAGCGGCAAAGCTAAAATTGTCATTCCACCCAGGAGAGATGAGTGATGCAATCTCATATTTAGCTGCATCATGAGGAGTTATGACAGTACTCTTGAGAGGGTGGTCTTGGCGCACATAAACCCGAGCTTCCATGTCGGCTAACTTCTCTCTAGCAATCTCTTTCGAGATACTATCTAAGTCATAGTGCATACCGAGAAACACATCACCATTACGAAGTTGCTCTGGGGTTTGCTGGGTCCAACTGGTGAGTTCTAAGTTTAGGTTTGGTGCTTGCTTTCTAAGTTCTATAAACAGAGAGCCCGCCAAACAAGATAATACTATCGGCGCCAAAGCGATTTTTATTGTTCCTTCAAGCTCACTTGGCGAAAAGTCGGAAAGCTGTTCTAAAGAGGCTTCGAGTCCATCTAAATAAGGGGCAATCTTTTCCTCTACTTGAAGAGCAAATGGTGTTGGCTCTAGCCCGCCATGTACTTTGACGAAGAGTTCATCATCTAAGTGAAATCGCAGCTTTTGCAGAGCTTGACTGATTGCAGGCTGAGTCACAAATAAGCGCTCGGCGGTTTTACGGGCATTGCGCTCTTGCAACAGAACTCGAAACGTTCTGAGTAGGTTCAAATCGAGCTTTTGAAATAAATTCGCTGACGTTTTCATAAATCCCTAGGAGAAAGTGGTGCGAGATTGAAAGAAGCCTGAAAACAGTCGGCTTCTTCTATGGAACTTTGGTTAAAAGCACAAGCTTTATAATGAGTTTAGCACTTTCGCTACCGCTCGAATTTTATCACTGCTTGTCACAGGAATGGCAAAGTCATCCACATCATCACTGCCCATTTTTGCATCGTCAGCAATGAAATGCATTTTGCTTTTTCTAGTTGATTTGCCTGAAAGGTGGACTTCAGAAACGTGACTGGTGGCGATGATCTTAGCGACATTATCAGCATTGACTCCAGCTCCGGCCATCAATTCTATGCGTCCATTTGCTAAAGCTGACAGCTTGGCGAGCATATTGCTACCGTCTGGTGCATTTGAGGCCAGCCCGGATGTGAGTATTCGCTCACACCCTAATGCGATCACATCCTCCAAAGCCTGTTCGGGATGTTTACATTGGTCGAACGCTCGATGGAAGGTGACGCCCAGCTGTAACTCATGAGCCAGTTTTACTAAGCGGATAGAACGAGGCATATCGATGTTGCCATCTTTATCAAGTAGACCTAAAACGATACCTTGAGCACCATATTTAGCGGCGGTGCGCACGTCTTCTGCCATGATTTCAACATCGTCACAATCATAGAGGAAATCACCTTGTCTAGGACGGATCATGACGTAGATAGGAATAGAAGAAGATTGGACAGCTTGTTTAATGAGGCCTGCGTTCGGGGTTAGTCCCCCTAACGCCAAAGATGAGCATAGCTCAATCCGCGTAGCACCACCTGCAATAGCCAGTGGCAGGGACTCGATATTGTCGATACAGACTTCAAGTTGGTAGTTCATAAGGTCTCTCAGTAACTATACTGGGTATCAATATATCTCTGCTTTTGAATTCTGAAAATAGAAAAAGCCCGAGTCGTGACTCGGGCTTTAATTTTTTGGCTAACTCGTTTCTTCTTCAATGATTGGCTGCGTTTTTCGCTTTATATTTATCCAACCATCAACCCTGATTGAGCGCAGGGTGAAGGCATCGAATTATTTAGACAGGTCGTCTGCGTGCTCAGATAGGAACGCTGCAACACCTTTTGGAGATGCGTCCATACCAGCTTTACCTTCTTCCCATTGTGCAGGACATACTTCGCCGTGCTTCTGGTGGAAGTTTAGAGCGTCAACCATACGTAGCATTTCGTCGATGTTACGGCCTAGAGGTAGGTCGTTAACTACTTGGTGACGTACAAGACCGTCTTCGTCGATTAGGAAAGAACCACGGAAAGCAACGCCTGCTTCTGGGTGTTCTACATCGTACGCTTGGCAGATTTCGTGTTTAACGTCTGCAACTAGAGGGTACTTAACTTGACCAATACCGCCATCTTCGATAGCAGTGTTACGCCATGCGTTGTGAGAGAACTGAGAATCGATAGAAACACCGATAACTTCACAACCTTTAGCTTGGAAATCAGCAAGACGGTTGTCGAATGCGATCAGTTCAGATGGGCAAACGAAAGTGAAGTCTAGTGGGTAGAAGAATACAACTGCTTTTTTACCTTTAGTGAACTCAGCAAAGTTAAAGTTCTCAACGATATCACCGTTACCTAGAACAGCTGCTGCAGTAAAGTCTGGGGCTTGACGACCAACTAGTACCATTTTTTTGCTCCTAAATAGAGTTTAATTCAAACCATTTTTGGTTTGGTCCGTGTTTGTGCGAGACAAACTATAGTACACATTGTAGTATTGAAAAAAGCGAAATTAATAGATTAATTCCATCGAAAAAAGCGATGAAGCAGTAATGCCGATTCCTTTTTTGATATTGGTCCAAAAACAGGCAGTTACCATGAATAAATGGCCCAGTTTAAAGCAGCTTCATTACTTGGTTACTCTGCATGAGACGCGACACTTTAGTGAAGCCGCAGAGCGCTGTTTCGTCAGTCAGTCTACGTTAAGCAAGGGGATTCAGAACCTAGAAGAACTGATAGGCTGTCCTCTCTATGAAAAGAAAGATAAGAAAAGTCCGTTAGTCTTTACCCAAGCTGGTGAAATGGTGGTTTCACAAGGACGAGAGCTCCTAGCAAAGGGACAAGACCTGATTGAGTTAGGCAACTTGTGTCAAGGTGATGCGATGCAGGGGCAGTTGAAGCTTGGTTGTATCCCTACAATAGCGCCATTCTTACTGTGTGATTTAGTTCAGGAAGTGAACGCGCGTTACCCTCAGCTTAATCTTTTACTCAGAGAAGATACTACCGCGAACTTACTCGCCGCGCTGAGACATGGTGAACTGGACGTTCTCATTTTGGCGCTCCCGATGGACATCGGCAATATGGACAGCTGCATTGTTGGACATGACCCGTTCAAGATGGTCATCAGCCGTAATCAAGCGGACAGAATTCGTGTCCCTATCAAATATGATGATCTACCGGATGAATCGGTTTTCTTGTTAGAAAATGAACACTGTTTAACAGAGCATGCGGTTTCTGCGTGCAAGCTGACTGAGAAAGAGAAAATCAATCCATTTAGCGCAACAAGCTTACATACTTTAGTTCAAATGGTTGCTAATGGATTGGGGACTACATTTATTCCTCAGATGGCGATCGAGCATGGTCTATTGGAGAATCAAAACCTTATTGTCGTTGAGCCTCCGGGGCAGCAAGCTTATCGTGATATTGGTTTAGTTTGGCGACCAAGTTCATCTCGACGTGACTCATTTCTTCAATTGGCGGATGTGGTTTCAGAATTACTTTAGTTTTCAAACTATTCTGCATAAAAGAGAACGGCTAGTGAAAGACACCACTTTTGGTGTCTTTTTTGTTAAATTACTCTAAATGCCTAGGTTAGTGTGTAAAAAAACACAGTTTAATTTTCACAAAATCTTTCAATCAAATCCTGCGCTTCACAGTGTCAATTTCACACTGTCAAATTGAAGAGGTGTGCGGTCGTTATCTAGACATCTTAATGATAACGAGGTGTACCTAGCAATGTTCCTACTTTCGCTATAACCATGTAAGAAACAATGGTTGCCATTTTATGTAATTAAATTACGTAATAAGCCACATTATTTGTACTTTATCAATGATTGTTATTAAGAGTACAAAGTGTCGAATTTTCGAAAAAGACATATTTAGAGTTGATACTCTAAGTTGGCTTAGGTATCGTATTTGTATGTTTTCAGTGGAAGATAAGACTTGGTAATGAATCATTTATTTGACTCATTTTGCCACAATGAACATAAAGTTTGTTGACCGTTTCTGTAACTACTTTTGTTTTAAACTTTCAAGTGAGATGAGAGTAAGTGCAGTCAGTGGCTTATCTTAGTGATAAAGAGCCCCAGCTGTGATCGTTTGATTGTCTCTCGTAGTGTTTAAGCGTTCTCATAATGAGTTATCACATCATTGAAAAACAGAAGCTTAACGCTTCGACTGGTTTTGAGCACTGCCTCAGTAGTTCAGTAATGGCTACTGAATGTCGGTAAGTTTGAGCGGCGCAAGCCGCTCCCTTTTTTTGACTGTTACGCGTCTAGTGCTTCCGAATCGCTACTCTCTTCAACTTCGTCCGGCTCGACTTCTTCTTGAAGTTCTAGCAAGTTAATCGCAATCGCGACAAAATCACTGTCAGTAATAATGCCAACGAGTTGTTTATTTTTCACAACAGGAAGGCATCCCACTTTGTGTTTTTGCATGTAGAGCGCACTTTCTTTTAATCCGGCTCTTGGTTCCACCGTCATAATATTGCTGTGCATGAGTTCACTCAATGGGGTGGATAATGTGTAAGACTGGTCGCTTGGGATTTTTTGTAGGATGGATTCTTGTGCCGCCAAAACATCACGTTGAGAAACAATGCCGAGTAAATGACGTTCTGCATCAACGATAGGTATATGCCTGATATCGAGTGCTTCCATCGTATGTTTAGCATCGGCTAGGGAGTGAGACCGCAATAGGGTGTGAGGGTTGCGAGTCATCATATCTTCGACCTTAATCATAGGGCCTCCAACTCGTTCTGATTGTGTACTTTAACTATAGAATTTTTCATGGATTAAGTCTGAGACAGGCGTCGTTTTTTGTAGCGCCAGTCACAAAATAAACTTACTGATATTAAGGTTAAATTGTGTGCCCTAAAAACACAGAGTTTACGTTGGACAATGACGGTTCAGCTTGCTATTCCAACGGGTCACTTTATACTATGCGGCTGCGAATTTTTTCGCCGTTTTTGTCGCTTAATATAGAAGATTGGTGTTATGCAAGTTTCAGATTTTCATTTTGATTTACCAGATGAGCTTATCGCTCGCTACCCTAAAGCCGAAAGAAGCTCAAGCCGACTGCTTCAGCTAACCGGAAATACTGGTGAAGTCGTAGATGGAAGCTTCACTGATATTGTTGACCAAGTACAGCCGGGCGATTTGCTCGTGTTCAATAATACTCGCGTGATTCCAGCACGAATGTTTGGACGTAAAGCGTCAGGCGGTAAAATTGAAGTACTTGTCGAACGTATGCTTGATGACAAGCGTGTCTTAGCTCATGTTCGATCTTCTAAAGCTCCAAAACCAGGTACAGAACTGTTCCTTGGAGAGAATGATGAATACCAAGCGTTGATGGTCGCTCGTCACGACGCACTTTTTGAGATTGAAATGCAGTCTGAGAAGACGGTTCTTGATATTCTTAATGATGTTGGCCACATGCCATTACCTCCTTATATCGATCGTCCAGATGAGGATGCCGATAAAGAACGTTACCAGACCGTTTACAACGAGAAACCTGGTGCGGTCGCAGCTCCTACCGCTGGTCTGCACTTTGATGATGCTGTACTTGAGAAAATCAAAGCCAAGGGCGTAAATTTTGCCTATGTGACTCTGCATGTTGGTGCAGGTACTTTCCAACCTGTGCGAGTTGAAAATATCAACGACCATCATATGCATGCGGAATACGTTGAAGTGCCGCAAGAGGTCGTAGACGCGATCAATGAAACCAAAGCAAACGGTGGCCGAATTATTGCGGTCGGTACAACATCCGTTCGTTCTCTAGAAAGCGCTGCGCAAGATGCGCTGAAAAACGGCACCGAGCTAGTGCCATTTTTTGGTGATACAGAAATCTTTATTTTCCCGGGATATGAGTATCAGCTGGTGGATTGCTTGGTAACAAATTTTCACCTTCCTGAGTCCACACTCATCATGCTGGTCAGTGCCTTTGCGGGTTACGATAATGTGATGAGTGCATACCACCATGCTGTAGAACAGAAGTACCGTTTCTTTAGCTACGGTGATGCGATGTTCATTACCAAAAAGACCGCTTAAGATTTTTATTTCACTCAAGGAGCCAGTGGAATACGGTAAGGATTACCAACTTCACTAGTCGCTTGGCTAGTGCATTCAAGTGCGACAAGCTACGCTTGTTAGTGCGTTTTAAGATTGAGTCAGACTGTGTCTCTGGCAATGTGGAGGCTTCGTGAAATTACAATACGAACTAAAAAAGAAAAATGGTCACGCTCGTCGTGGTCAATTGACGTTTGAACGCGGGACGGTACAAACGCCAGCGTTTATGCCTGTTGGTACTTACGGTACTGTGAAAGGTATGACACCAGAAGAAGTAAAAGGCACTGGAGCTGAAATTCTTCTAGGTAACACTTTCCACCTTTGGTTGCGCCCAGGTCAAGAAATCATGAAGATGCACGGCGACTTGCATGACTTCATGAACTGGCATGGCCCAATCCTTACCGATTCAGGCGGCTTCCAAGTATTTAGCCTTGGGGATATTCGCAAAATCACTGAAGAAGGTGTGCATTTCCGTAACCCAGTAAACGGTGACAAGATTTTCATGGATGCTGAAAAATCGATGGAAATCCAGAAAGATCTTGGCTCTGATGTGGTGATGATTTTTGACGAATGTACGCCATACCCAGCGACCCATGCTGAAGCGAAAAAATCGATGGAAATGTCATTGCGCTGGGCACAACGTTCTCGCGATCATTTCGACAAGCTTGAGAACCCTAACTCGTTGTTTGGTATTGTCCAAGGTAGTGTGTACGAAGATCTACGTGATGTGTCTGTTGAAGGCTTAACTAATATTGGCTTCGACGGTTATGCGGTTGGTGGTCTTGCTGTTGGTGAGCCAAAAGAAGACATGCATCGTGTATTAGAGCATACAACGCCTAAACTACCTGAAGACAAACCTCGCTATCTAATGGGTGTAGGTAAACCTGAAGATTTAGTTGAAGGTGTTCGCCGTGGTATCGATATGTTCGATTGCGTAATGCCGACTCGAAATGCACGTAATGGACATCTATTTGTAACCGGTGGCATTGTTAAGATCCGTAATGCAACGAACAAGACGGATACAGGTCCATTGGATGAGCATTGTGATTGCTACACCTGTAAAAATTACTCTAAAGCGTATCTGCATCATTTAGATCGCTGTAATGAGATCTTAGGCGCTCGCTTAAACACGATTCACAACCTACGCTACTACCAACGTCTGATGGAAAGCATCCGCACTGCGATTGATGAAGACCGTTTTGATGAGTTTGTAGAAGAGTTTTATGCACGACGCAATCGCGAAGTGCCGCCACTAGATATGAAATAGTTGGCTAAATAAACGGCTATCCCTGCAATTGGTACCAAATCCTAGCTCTCGGTCACATTTTTTATGTGTTTAAGTCGCTATGAAACATTGAGTTACCGTTTGCTTCTTGAAAAGATAGGGGGATAGCCCAATTTTGGATATGTATTTACATTAAAGAGGATGTTTTCCGATGAGTTTGATTTCTGCAGCTCACGCAGCTGAAGCGGCACCACAAGGTGGCGGTTTTGAAATGCTAATTATGCTTGGCATGTTTGCGGTAATTTTCTATTTCATGATTTACCGCCCACAAGCTAAGCGTGCTAAAGAGCATAAAAACCTAATGGCTTCTATGGGTAAGGGTGATGAAGTCCTAACTAATGGCGGTCTAATTGGTAAGATCACTAAAATTGCTGAAGACAACGACTACATTGCTATCGCTCTTAACGACAACAATGAAGTAGTTATTAAGAAAGACTTCGTTACTGCAGTGCTACCAAAAGGTACGCTAAAGTCTCTATAAAAACAGCTAAAGGATCCTCGCTGTGCTAAACCGTTATCCTTTGTGGAAGTACCTGATGGTGGTGTTTGCCATCGCCATTGCAGCTTTGTATGCACTTCCCAATCTATACGGTGAAGATCCGGCTATTCAAATTACAGGGGCGCGTGGCGCCTCTGTTGATATGTCGACGCTGGATACTGTCACCAAAGCTCTTGAAGAAGAGCAACTTTCTCGTAAGTCCATTGCTTTAGAAAATGGCTCCATTCTTGTTCGTTTCAACGATACTGATACTCAAATCAGTGCGCGTGACGTAATCAGCCAAGCTTTAGGTAAAGATTCCATTGTTGCATTGAACCTAGCGCCAGCTACGCCAAACTGGTTAGAGTCGATCGGTGCAAACCCAATGAAATTAGGCTTGGACCTTCGTGGTGGTGTTCATTTCTTGATGGAAGTGGATATGGACGCTGCGATGGAAAAGCTGGTGGGTCAGCAAGAAGAAGCATTTCGTAGTGAGCTTCGTGAAGACCGAATTCGCTACCGCTCCATTCGTCCATCGGGTAAAGATGGTGTTGAAGTACTACTTCGTGACGCTGAACAACTCGCGGAAGCAAAAGCGGTGCTAACCACGAAACACCCAGACATGGACTTCTTTGATTCTGACTCAAATGGTCGTTTCGCACTTGTAGCGCGTTTTAAAGAAACTCGTCTACAAGAGATTCGTAACTATGCTGTCGAGCAGAACATCACCATTTTACGTAACCGTGTAAACGAACTGGGTGTGGCTGAACCTCTGGTTCAACGTCAAGGTGCTAGCCGTATTGTAGTTGAACTTCCAGGTGTACAAGATACTGCTCGAGCTAAAGAGATTCTTGGTGCAACGGCAACGCTAGAGTTTCGTGAAGTAGACAGCTCAGCTGATCTTGCAGCGGCTGCTAATGGTCGAGCGCCAGCGGGTAGTGAAATCAAGCAAGACCGTGACGGTCGTCCTGTGGTGTTGAAGAAGCGCGTTATTCTCGGTGGTGCGAGCATTACCGATGCAAGTTCAAGTGCTGATGAATATGGTCGCCCACAAGTTAACATCTCGCTAGATAGCGAAGGTGGTAACAAAATGGCGGCGTTCTCACGTCAGAATATTGGTAAGCTGATGGCAACGGTTTTCGCTGAGTATAAAGACAGCGGCAAGCGCACACCGGAA
The DNA here is from genome assembly GCF_027586995.1 of Vibrio sp. La 4.2.2. Taxonomy (NCBI): domain Bacteria; kingdom Pseudomonadati; phylum Pseudomonadota; class Gammaproteobacteria; order Vibrionales; family Vibrionaceae; genus Vibrio; species Vibrio sp. La 4.2.2. The sequence continues at coordinate 161,372 of NZ_JAPPTJ010000009.1, read as the reverse complement.
GGCAAAGTTATTCTTGATAAGCATGAAGAAGTCATTAACCAAGCGACGATTCAATCGGCACTTGGTCGCAACTTCCGCATCACTGGTATCGATTCTGCTGCCGAAGCTCACAACTTAGCTCTGCTATTGCGTGCCGGTGCTCTGATTGCACCTATTTCGATCGTTGAAGAGCGTACCATCGGTCCATCAATGGGTCAGCAAAACATCGATATGGGCATTAAGGCATGTATTACAGGTATGATCGCCGTAATGCTATTTACCTTGGTCTATTACCGTCGATTTGGCCTATTTGCCAATATGGCACTAATGGCTAACATCGTATTGATCGTTGGTGTGATGTCCATGATACCGGGGGCAACGATGACGTTACCAGGTATTGCAGGTATCGTACTTACCGTAGGTATGGCGGTTGATGCAAACGTTCTGATATTTGAGCGGATACGTGAAGAGCTAAAAGAGGGACGTAATCCTCAACAAGCGATTCACCAAGGTTATGCCAATGCATTTAGTACCATCGCTGATGCGAACATTACCACGCTAATTACCGCGATTATTCTATTCGCAGTAGGTACCGGAGCAATCAAAGGCTTCGCGGTAACGCTGTCGATTGGTATTATCACTTCAATGTTTACTGCCATCATTGGTACACGATGCCTCGTGAACCTAGTGTACGGTGGTAAGCGTATCAACAAGTTGTCGATCTAAGGGTTAGTTATGTTTCAGATATTGAAAGCAGACAAAACGATCGACTTTATGCGTTGGTCTAAAGCGGCATTTGCCTTGTCGCTCGTGATGATAGGTGCTGCCATCTTTACTCTGTCAACCAAATGGTTGAACTGGGGTCTAGACTTTACTGGCGGTACGTTGATTGAAGTTGGCTTTGAGCAGCCGGCTAATCTTGAGCAAGTTCGTTCGGCTCTAGATGCGAAAGGCTTTGGTGATGCAACGGTTCAGAACTTTGGTTCATCTCGTGATGTCATGGTTCGTCTCCGTCCACGTGAAGATGTACAAGCGGAAGCACTAGGTAACCAGATTTTAGATGCGATTAAACAAGGTACGGGCGAAAGCGTTGAAATGCGCCGTATCGAGTTTGTTGGTCCGAACGTGGGTGATGAGCTGACCGAAGCGGGCGGTTTAGCGATCCTAGTATCGTTAATCTGTATCTTGATCTATGTATCTGTACGATTCGAATGGCGCTTAGCGGCAGGTGCGGTACTAGCACTCGCGCACGACGTTATAATTACGTTGGGTATTTTCTCTTTGATGCAAATCGAAGTCGACCTTACCATTGTTGCGGCACTGCTTACCGTAGTCGGTTACTCGCTCAATGATACGATCGTTGTTTTCGACCGTATTCGAGAAAACTTCCGTAAGATGCGTAATGGTGAGCCAGCTGACATTATGAACAGCTCAATCACTCAAACGTTAAGCCGTACTTTGATTACGTCTGGTACTACATTATTCGTAGTTATCGCACTCTTTACTCAAGGTGGTGCGATGATTCACGGGTTCGCAACAGCCTTGCTGTTAGGTATTACCGTTGGTACTTATTCTTCAATCTATGTTGCATCGGCTCTGGCTCTGAAACTGGGTATCCAGAAAGAGCACTTAATGCCACCGCAGATTGAGAAAGAAGGTGCAGAGTTTGATGAAATGCCTTAAGGCATCGAATTAGACTTCAAGTGCGTCGTCATCCCCACACAGGCGTGACTCACGGATGACGAAAGCATCGTCCTAAATTGCAAAAGCCACTCTATCGAGTGGCTTTTTTTGTCTGTCATAAATGGATGACAGTAACTGTCTCACTGCATCGAAAACGCTAAAAAAAATCCCGACCAATGGCCGGGATTTCAAATTCAGCTGTGACGGGCTGTGAGTCTTAAGCTAATTACTTAAGGATAGCTTCGTTACCATTCTCGCGAATGATTTTAAGCATGCTCTTAGCACCACGTGCACTTGCAGCAACAACGTTACCAGACTTCATGTACTCAGTACCGCCTGAAAAATCAGTCACGATAGCGCCAGCTTCACGTGCGATAAGTTCACCTGCAGCCATGTCCCATGGTTTTAGGCCTAGTTCGAAGAAGCCGTCTAGACGACCTGCACCTACGTAGCAAAGATCAAGAGCAGCAGAACCTGCGCGGCGGAAGTCTGCACATTCGACAAACATTGCTGACATGATCTTGAAATAGCTTTCAGAGTGCTGTTTCTGCTTCGAAGGAAAACCTGTACCGATAATAGTACCTTTTAGGTCTTTTAGTGTGTTAACACGGATTCGAGCGTTGTTTAATTGAGCGCCAGCACCGCGTTGTGCAGTGAATAGCTCGTTTAGCATTGGATCGTATACGCACGCAACTTCAGTTTTACCCTTAATGCGAACCGCAATAGATACTGAGAAGTGTGGAATACCTTTAACGAAGTTATTAGTGCCATCCAGTGGGTCGATGATCCATTGTACGTCGCTATCTTTACCTTCAATCATGCCACCTTCTTCAGCGATGATGCTGTGGTCAGGGTAAGATGTTTGAATAGTATGGATAATGAGTGCTTCAGCTTCTTTGTCTACGTTAGTAACAAAGTCATTAGTGCCTTTCTGTACCGACTCGATCTTGTCAGTGTTTTCTAGTGATTTAGCAATATGGTTGCCCGCTTTACGCGCAGCGCGTATAGCGATATTTAGCATTGGATGCATACGAATTTTCCCAACGGATGTTAAAGAACAAAAAGCGGCGGCGAGTATACCAAAGTTTTGGCAAAAAGGAAGTGGTTATTTTTTGTTCTGTCATTGGGGTGAATAAAAAGACCCTGACTATTTTAGTCGGGTTTATGTTATTATTCGTCGGTTTTGTAATCTCGGTGCAATTTGACAATGCTAGACAACGTGAAAATCGTCCTCGTCGGAACCTCTCACTCCGGTAATATCGGCTCAGCAGCAAGAGCGATGAAGGTGATGGGATTAAGCCAGATGGTCTTGGTTGACCCACAATGTGAGGTAGATGCTCAAGCGATTGCGCTTGCAGCGGGTGCTAGTGATATTGCGCTTGGTGCTCAAATTGTTGGTTCATTGCAAGATGCTATTGAAGATTGTGGTTTGGTTGTTGGCTCAAGTGCGCGGTCTCGTACATTGGATTGGCCTATGATTGAACCAAGAGAGTGTGGCGAGAAGTTTGCCATAGAAGGTGAGCAACACCCTGTTGCTTTGGTTTTTGGTCGTGAACGCACTGGCTTGACCAACGAAGAATTGCAGCTTTGCCATTTTCATACTTGTATTCCAGCAAACCCGGAATACAGCTCTCTTAACTTAGCGATGGCGGTTCAGACATTAAGTTATGAAGTACGTGTTGCACATTTGCAGCGTGTGGCCAACCAATTTCCTGAACAAGAGCAAGCTGAGTATCCACGTCACAAAGAGCTAGAATTATTCTACCAACACCTTGAAAAAGTCATCACCGATACCCAGTTTATCTCTAAGGATAAACCAGGGTTAGTAATGAACAAATTACGAAGAATGTTCAGCAGAGCTCGCCCTGAGTCACAGGAAATCAACACGTTGCGTGGTATTTTAACGTCAATAGAAAAAGGGCTAGGGGTTAAAAAATAACCACTTTTTCTGTTGGGTTAAATACCTGACTATTTTAGTCAAATAAATACTTGATTAAAATAGTCAGGTATGGAAAAATCGAAACCACATAATCAATGTGGAAACGTGTGATATGAGACTAACATCAAAAGGAAGATATGCAGTAACGGCGATGCTAGATGTCGCACTGCACTCACAGCAAAGCCCAGTACCTCTGGCAGATATCTCTGAACGTCAAGGGATCTCACTGTCATATTTAGAGCAACTGTTCTCAAAATTGCGCAAAGCTGGACTTGTAGCCAGTGTACGCGGTCCAGGTGGTGGTTACCGACTCGGCGCAGAAGCGTCTGATATTGCAATTGGAACGGTGATAGCTGCTGTTGATGAGTCTGTTGATGCAACCAAATGTGCTGGCAAAGGCGATTGCCAAGGTGGTACACGTTGCCTCACTCATACGCTTTGGAGAGATTTAAGCTCTCGCATTAGTGACTTCTTAAATAACATCACTCTCGGTGAGCTGATGGTAGATAATGAAGTATTAGAAATTTCAGACCGACAAGACGTAGATCTTGCGGTAAATCATGGGTTCTCAAGAAAAAGTACAAGCACCGCACCCATCGGAATTAATGTTCGCTCGTAAGTAGTGTTGCTTTTACATTGGAGTAAAGAATGAAACTGCCTATTTATCTAGACTACTCTGCCACATGTCCTGTTGACCCGAGGGTTGCAGAAAAGATGGTTCAATTTATGACGATGGACGGTACCTTTGGTAACCCAGCGTCACGATCACACCGTTTTGGTTGGCAAGCAGAAGAAGCAGTAGACAACGCGCGTGAGCAAATCGCCGATCTGTTGAACGCGGATCCTCGCGAAATTATTTTCACTTCGGGCGCGACAGAATCAGACAACCTTGCTATCAAGGGTGCTGCTCATTTTTACGCTAAAAAAGGTAAGCATGTTATTACCTGTAAAACAGAGCATAAAGCAGTACTTGACCCATGTCGTCAATTAGAGCGTGAAGGCTTTGAGGTAACGTATCTTGAGCCGGAAGCCAATGGTCTTATCGATTTAGCAAAGTTAGAAGCTGCAATGCGTGACGATACTGTGCTTGTTTCTATCATGCACGTAAACAACGAAATTGGTGTTGTTCAAGATATCGCCGCTATTGGTGAGCTATGCCGCAGCAAGAAAATCGTTTTCCACGTTGATGCTGCGCAATCGGCTGGCAAATTGCCAATTGATGTTCAAGAAATGAAAGTTGACTTAATTTCAATGTCAGCTCACAAAATTTATGGCCCTAAAGGTATCGGTGCACTTTACGTTCGTCGTAAACCACGTATCCGTTTAGAAGCACAAATGCACGGTGGTGGTCATGAGCGTGGTTTCCGTTCTGGTACGCTACCGACTCACCAAATTGTTGGTATGGGCGAGGCATTTGCTATTGCTAAGCAAGATATGCAAAAAGATTATGACCATGCAAAATCTCTGCGTGATCGCCTGTTAAACGGTGTTAAAGATCTTGAAGCCGTTACGATCAATGGTGACCTAGAGCAGCGTGTACCTCACAACCTAAACGTGAGCTTCGCATTTGTTGAAGGTGAATCGCTATTGATGTCATTGAAAGATCTTGCAGTATCATCCGGTTCAGCATGTACTTCAGCGAGCCTAGAACCATCTTATGTACTTCGTGCATTAGGTTTGAACGATGAACTGGCACACAGCTCTGTACGTTTCTCGTTTGGTCGCTTCACGACAGAAGAAGATATCGACTATGCGATTGAGCAAATTACAACAGCAGTGAACAAGTTACGTGACATGTCTCCTCTATGGGATATGTATAAAGAAGGGATTGACCTAGATACGGTCGAGTGGGCACACCACTAATCTCACGATAGTAGAGGATTCGAGGAATTTATTATGGCATATAGTGAAAAGGTTATTGACCACTATGAAAACCCACGTAATGTAGGGTCGTTTGATAAAAATGATCCAGCTGTGGGAAGTGGTATGGTAGGCGCGCCAGCTTGTGGCGACGTAATGAAGCTTCAGATTAAGGTAACACCAGAAGGTATTATCGAAGACGCGAAGTTCAAAACCTACGGTTGCGGTTCAGCTATCGCATCAAGCTCACTGGTTACAGAGTGGGTAAAAGGTAAATCAATTGAAGAAGCTGCGGCTATCAAAAATGCTGAAATTGCTGAAGAACTAGAGTTGCCGCCAGTGAAAGTTCACTGCTCAATTCTTGCGGAAGACGCAATTAAAGCCGCCGTAGCCGATTATAAGAAAAAGCACGACTAAATCGCTTGGATAACCAAGCCTTAATATATCATCAAGAGAAGCAAACAAAGGTTGTAGTATGGCCATCTCAATGACAGAAGCAGCAGCAAGCCGAGTAAGAACGTTTTTAGAAAACCGCGGTAAAGGTATTGGATTACGTTTAGGTGTAAAGACCACTGGGTGTTCTGGTATGGCCTATGTTCTTGAGTTTGTTGATGAACTTGATGATGGTGATGAAGTCTTTGAGCATGAAGGTGTGAAAGTCATCATCGATGCAAAGAGCTTGGTTTATCTCGATGGAACAGAGCTTGATTACGTGAAAGAGGGCTTGAACGAAGGGTTCGAATTCAACAACCCAAACGCAAAAGGCGAGTGCGGTTGTGGTGAGAGCTTTAATGTTTAACCTTTAATAGTCGTGGTGCAGTTGGTTTAGCCAGTTGCTCCACGATTCTTGTTTGCGAGTCTATGTTATGAACCATTTCGAACTATTTGGGCTACCTATTCAGTTTCAGCTGGACGGTAGCCTTCTTTCTTCTCAATTCAGAGAATTACAGCGACGCTTTCATCCCGATAACTTTGCTACCGCTTCCGAGCGTGACCGCATGCTTGCGGTTCAGAAAGCAGCGCAAATCAATGACGCATACGAAGTACTTCGTAAGCCAATTTCTCGAGCAGAGTATCTGCTGGCTGAGAATGGCGTAGATATTCGAGCTGAACAGCAAACCTTGCAAGACCCTATGTTCTTAATGGAACAGATGGAACTGCGTGAGACCCTCGAAGAAATAGAGACCTCAAGTGATGTTGAGTCAGAACTCTTTGACTTTGAGGCGAAGGTCAGCAAAATGTTCAAATCACAACTGCTTGAGTTACAACAGCTGCTCGAACAGAATCAGTGGCCACAAGCTGCAGATAGCGTCAGAAAACTAAAATTTATCGCCAAGTTGCAAAGTGAAATAGAACAGCTCGAAGATAAGCTGCTTGGTTAATGGAAGCTCCCAAGGATATTTGAATGGCATTACTTCAAATCGCAGAACCCGGTCAAAGCTCTGCGCCACACGAACATAAGTTGGCTGCAGGTATTGATCTAGGGACTACAAACTCTCTAGTTGCAACGGTAAGAAGTGGAGAAGCAGCCACGCTACCAGATTCGAATGGCAGAAATATCTTGCCTTCGGCCGTGCATTATACAGAAGAGTCGACCACGGTCGGTGTTGAGGCTCGTGATAACGCAGCTTCTGATCCAGTGAATACTATTATTTCGGTAAAACGCTTATTAGGTCGTTCACTTGCGGATGTTCAAAGCCGTTACCCATCTATGCCTTACTCTTTGACAGAAAGTGATAATGGTCTGCCAGTATTACAAACGCGTGGTGGGGCGAAGAATCCTATTCAAGTGTCCTCTGATATCTTAAAAGCACTTTCTCAACGTGCAGAAGAATCATTAGGTGGCGAATTAGCAGGGGTGGTTATCACGGTTCCTGCCTACTTTGATGATGCTCAGCGTCAAGGCACAAAGGACGCAGCGAGCTTAGCTGGTTTACATGTCTTACGACTACTCAATGAACCTACTGCGGCCGCGATTGCTTATGGTTTGGATAGTGGTCAAGAAGGTGTGATTGCTGTCTATGATCTTGGTGGCGGCACCTTTGATATATCTATTCTGCGATTATCTCGTGGCGTGTTTGAAGTACTCGCAACGGGCGGCGATTCAGCGCTGGGTGGCGATGACTTTGACCATTTGGTTGCAGAACATTTGCAGCAGCAAATTGGTAAGGCTGAACTAACGGTTCAAGAGCAGCGTGAATTACTGGACGCAGCAACGCAAGCTAAGATCGACTTGAGTCAATCTGATGTGGCAAGTGTGGATGTGCTAGGTTGGCAAGGCGAATTAGAGAAAGCTCAATTTGAAGATCTCATTCGTGCCCTAGTTAAGAAAACCCTTCTTTCTTGTCGCCGTGCTCTAAAAGATGCGGAAGTGGATGCTGAAGAGGTACTTGAAGTCGTCATGGTGGGTGGTTCAACCCGTACACCTTTGGTTCGCGACATGGTAGGCGAGTTCTTTGGGAAAACGCCTCTGACTAGCATTAACCCTGATGAAGTGGTTGCGATTGGTGCTGCCATTCAAGCGGATATTCTCGCAGGAAACAAACCAGACTCTGAAATGCTGCTACTCGACGTACTGCCTTTGTCTCTAGGTATTGAAACAATGGGTGGCCTAGTCGAGAAAATTGTTCCTCGAAATACAACCATCCCAGTCGCCCGTGCTCAAGAGTTTACCACTTTTAAAGACGGTCAAACGGCTATGTCGGTTCATATCGTTCAAGGTGAACGTGAAATGGTTGATGATTGTCGTTCTCTTGCTCGTTTTTCACTTAAAGGTATTCCTCCAATGGCGGCGGGTGCTGCGCATATTCGAGTCACCTATCAGGTTGATGCAGATGGTCTACTGTCTGTCACAGCGATGGAAAAGAGCACTGGTATTCAATCTGATATTCAAGTCAAACCATCATACGGACTAAGCGATGATGAAGTGACGAATATGCTCAAAGACTCGATGACTTACGCTAAAGACGACATGTTGGCTCGTGCCTTGGCTGAACAACGTGTGGAAGCCGATCGCGTTATCGAAGGGTTAATTGCAGCGATGCAAGCTGATGGCGATGCTTTACTAGATGAACAAGAAAAACAAACACTAGTAGAAGCCATTGAAGCACTAATTAAACTGCGCAATGGTGACGATGCCGACGCCATTGAACAAGGTATAAAAGATACTGATAAAGCGAGCCAAGAATTTGCTTCTCGTCGTATGGACAAGTCCATTCGCGAAGCTCTTGCCGGTCAATCAGTAGATAACATTTAAATTCGAGGACTAAGTAGTCATGCCAAAAATAGTTGTTCTGCCCCATGAAGATCTGTGCCCAGAAGGCGCAGTGTTAGAGGCTAACGAAGGCGAAACCGTATTAGATGTGGCACTAAAAAACGGTATTGGGATTGAGCACGCTTGTGAGAAATCGTGCGCTTGCACAACTTGTCACGTGATTATTCGTGAAGGTTTCGATTCACTTGAAGAGAGTGAAGAGCTTGAAGATGACATGCTAGATAAAGCGTGGGGCTTAGAACCAGAATCACGTTTGGGTTGCCAAGCCGTTGTTGCTGATGAAGACTTAGTGGTAGAAATTCCAAAATACACGTTAAACCACGCATCTGAAGATCACTAATAAGTGGAGGATACATGAGCTTAAAATGGACTGATTCTCGTGATATCGCTATTGAGTTGTGCGATCAATTTCCAGATATGGACCCTAAAACGGTTCGTTTTACCGACTTACATCAATGGATAACGGAACTAGAAGATTTTGACGATGATCCAAATCGTTCTAATGAGAAAATCCTTGAAGCAGTCATCTTATGCTGGATGGATGAGTACGATTGATAAATCGCTCTAACTTTACTTCTAAAAACGGACCTTTGGTCCGTTTTTTTGTCGCTACATGTTACATTGTTATTAATTCCCTTGGGCGGGTCATTGGTATTGTCTCTACATAGTGATAACATCATTTGAATCATAAGATACGACAACACAAAACAGAATTAAGACAAGGAGAGACCATGTCTAACACAATGTCGGTATTTCTTAGCCAAGAAGCGGCTGCTCCTCAATGGGGCGACAAAGCAATCATCTCTTTCACAGAAACTGGCGCGACAGTCCACTTAGGCGAGGGCCACGATTTAGGCGCTATTCAGCGCGCGGCTCGTAAATTAGACTCACAAGGTATTTCTAATGCAACACTGGCTGGTGAAGGCTGGGATCTAGAATCAACCTGGGCATTCTATCAAGGCTACCGTAACTCTAAGAAAAGCACGCAAGTAACGCTGCCGTCACTCGGTGAGCAAGATGAAAACGAGCTGAATGCACGTATCAAAGCCTCCAACTGGACTCGTGACATCATCAACAAGAGTGCGGAAGAAGTTGCGCCTCGTCAACTTGCGACTATGGCGGCTGAGTTCATTAAATCAACGGCACCTGAGCACGTTACTTACCGCATTGTAAAAGATAAAGATCTGCTGACTGAAGGATGGGAAGGTATTTTCGCTGTAGGTCGCGGTTCTGAACGTACATCGGCAATGCTGCAACTCGATTACAACCCAACTGGTGACGAAAATGCCCCAGTATTTGCGTGCCTAGTTGGTAAAGGCATCACATTCGATTCTGGTGGCTACAGCCTGAAGCCTTCTAACTTTATGTCGGCGATGAAAGCAGACATGGGTGGCGCTGGTACTATCACTGGCGGTTTGGGATTAGCGATCATGCGTGGTTTGAATAAACGTGTGAAGTTGATTCTCTGCTGTGCGGAAAACATGGTTTCTGGCCGAGCGCTTAAATTGGGTGACGTGATCACTTATAAAAATGGTAAGACGGTTGAGATCATGAATACCGATGCCGAGGGACGCTTGGTTCTAGCTGATGGTCTCATTTACGCGAGTGAACAAAACCCTGAGCTGATTATTGACTGTGCTACGCTCACCGGTGCAGCTAAGAATGCTCTAGGTAATGATTACCACGCTATCATGTCTTTTGATGATGAACTCACTCATCAAGCATTAACCAATGCAAACCAAGAAAAAGAAGGTTTGTGGCCACTACCGCTAGCAGATTTCCATCGAGGTATGCTGCCGTCAAACTTTGCTGATCTTTCAAATATCAGCAGTGGTGATTACTCACCAGGTGCAAGCACTGCAGCGGCATTTTTGTCTTACTTTGTTACCGATTATAAAAAAGGTTGGTTGCATTTCGATTGTGCCGGCACTTATCGCAAAGCGGGGACTGACAAGTGGTCTGCGGGGGCAACTGGCATGGGTATTCGTACTCTAGCTCGACTGCTTACTGAGCAAGCTCAAACCAAATAACAACAATATAAACAGAAAGATAAGGAACAATAATGGCCCTAGAAAGAACATTTTCAATCGTTAAGCCTGATGCTGTAGAACGTAATCTTATTGGTGAGATCTATCATCGTATTGAGAAAGCTGGTCTAAAAATTATCGCAGCTAAGATGGTTCACTTGACCGATGAGCAAGCGAAAGGGTTTTACGCTGAACACGAGGGTAAGCCATTCTTTGATGCACTGCGCGAGTTTATGACCTCTGGTCCTATCATGGTTCAAGTACTTGAAGGCGAAGATGCTATCGCTCGTTATCGTGAGCTTATGGGGAAGACTAACCCAGAAGAAGCTGCATGTGGAACCATTCGTGCAGATTACGCGTTAAGCATGCGTCATAACTCGGTACACGGCTCAGACAGTCCAGAGTCGGCAGCGCGTGAAATTGAATTTTTCTTCCCTACGTCGGAAATTTGTCCGCGATAATGATTGATACCGCTCAACACAAGGAGGCTTAAGCCTCCTTTTTTAATATTGAGTGTTTGTGCTGTTCAAAAAATGTTCACTTATAAATGAATACCTTATTATTTTAAGGTTTTGTAGCGCTTGTTGTAGTCGCCTAAAGGCTGTACAATTCGCGCCCTTAAGTAGAATCACCGTCATCGAAGAGGCAACATGACCGCACAAAAAGTCAATCTACTCGATTTTGATCGCAAAGGTATGCGTAAATTCTTCCAAGAGGAACTTGGCGAAAAAGCCTTCCGTGCAGATCAGGTTATGAAGTGGATCTATCATTTTGGTTGTGATGACTTTGAAAAGATGACCAACATCAACAAGAAGCTTCGTGAAAAGCTGATTCGTTTGGCTGAAATTAAAGCTCCGACAGTCTCTGAAGCGCAACACTCATCAGATGGCACCATTAAATGGGCGATGCGTGTAGGTGATCAAGATGTCGAAACGGTCTATATCCCAGATGATGACCGCGCAACGTTGTGTGTTTCATCTCAAGTAGGTTGTGCGTTGGAGTGTAAATTCTGTTCAACGGCACAGCAGGGCTTTAACCGTAACCTTAAAGTCTCGGAAATCATCGGTCAGGTTTGGCGCGCTGCGCGTGAAGTCGGCCTTGAAAAAGAGACTGGTCGTCGTCCAATAACAAACGTAGTGATGATGGGTATGGGCGAGCCTCTACTCAACATGAAAAATCTGATGCCTGCGTTAGAAATTATGCTAGACGATCTTGGCTTTGGTTTGTCCAAACGCCGCGTAACGGTATCGACTTCAGGTGTGGTGTCCGGTCTTGATCAAATGACGGGTGAAATTGATGTTGCATTGGCTATTTCTCTTCACGCTCCAAATGATAAGTTGCGTAGTGAAATCATGCCGATTAATGATCGTTGGGATATCGAAGATTTCTTAGCGTCAGTTCGTCGCTATATTGCGTCATCTAATGCTAATCGTGGCAAAGTAACGGTTGAATACGTACTTTTAGACCACGTCAACGATGATATGGATCATGCTCGTGAGCTTGCAGAATTGTTGAAAGACACGCCTGCGAAAATTAACTTGATTCCATTTAACCCTTATCCGGGCTCTCCTTACAAGAAACCGAGTAACTCGCGCATAGATCGTTTCATGAAGACGTTAATGCAGTATGACTACACTGTGACAGTCCGTAAGACTCGCGGTGACGACATTGATGCGGCGTGTGGCCAATTAGTCGGTGATGTAATTGACCGTACTAAACGCACCAAGCAGTTGGCTGAGCAAAAAGGTGAAGCCATTCCGGTAAAAACGGTATAAAACAGAAATAAATAAAGAAAAACCAAGTATTTGCTTGGTTTTTTTGTATCTATAGTGCTGTAATCGAAAATATCTGATCTTTGCCACAATTTACTGATAAAAAATTCAGTATTAATGGAACAAATATCGGTTTTGTTAATCAAATATTTCAAAACGTCGCTTGAACCTTATAGATAGTGTCAATTTTTTATCAAAAATGACTCTATTTACGTCGTTTTACGTTTGCCGATTTTAACTCGTGGTTAGAATCGACTATGATGGTCACATTCAGCCGCTGTCTTGGCCCATTATGGGGCGACATTGCGCGAAAATCATAATGAAATCGAGCACTTTGCACTAGATTGAGGTGCAGAAGTAGGCAATTTGGGACTATGCTGTAAATACAGTTAGTACGTACGATTTACCACACTAATGACGATATCACACCAATAAATAAAACGAACTAAGCGTGTAGCGTCATAGTCACAACCAGAAGAAGTACATGATAAATGAGTACTGAACAAAATACCGTAGTAGATAAAGTTGAACAGCAACCACAAGAGCCCGTTCTTGCCGGAACCATATTAAAAGAGAAGCGTGAAGCGCTAGGCCTCACACAGAAACAGATTGCGGACCGTTTACGCTTGCGTGTCGCTATCATTCAAAAAATCGAAGCCAATGATTTTGATGGTGAGCAAGTTGCAACCTTCACTCGAGGTTATCTACGTTCTTACGCTAAAGCAGTTGGCATAGATGAAAAAGAGATCCTTGGTGCTATTGAACACCACAGTGAGGCGCAACCTTCAGAACAACCAATGCAGAGCTTCTCTCAGAAAACCAATAAAGAAAAACACGATAGCCGCATAATGAAACTTACTTGGGGTATTTTCGTGGTGATTATTGGTATCTCCTCGGTTTGGTGGTTACAAAGTCAGCAAAAAGATACTCTTTCGGAAATCGCAGATACCAGCGATCCTGCCTTTCAAGTAGAAGAACCCGCTTCGCCAAAACTTACCGCTGAGCCTGAATTAGCACCAGCCGAAGATGAAGTAAAAACTATAGATGTGTCTGCTATCATCGATACGCCTGAGCAGACAGAGGAAGCAGCGACAGAATCGGTATCAAAGACTGCCAATCTTAACGCTGAAGAAGCGGCTTCGGAAGATGTTGCAGTAATTGAGGAACAGCCTCAAACTTCAAACGAGCAACCAAAGCCAGCTGATGGTCTGACTAATTTAACGATGGCTTTCACAGGTGACTGTTGGATCCAAGTAAAAGACGCGGACGGAAAAACCATCACTACCGGTATCAAAAAGCAGGGCGACAATGTCAATGTAAACGGAAAAGCACCATTTAAAGTGATTTTAGGTGCTCCTGAGAAAGTTTCTATGACATTAGCGAGTGAACCTGTCGACCTTTCTGGGTATACTTCAGGCAAAGTAGCTCGATTCACCTTACCTTAGATAATCAATATGCATCACGAATCACCAATTAAACGTCGCCCATCTACGCGTATTTATGTGGGCGATGTACCTATCGGCGATGGCGCTCCCATTGCTGTTCAGTCAATGACTAACACTCGCACGACGGACGTTGCTGCGACAGTTGCTCAGATTAAAGCGTTAGAAAATGTCGGTGCAGACATTGTTCGTGTATCTGTTCCTACTATGGATGCCGCTGAAGCTTTCCGAGAAATCAAACAGCAAGTTTCGATTCCTTTGGTTGCTGACATTCATTTCGACTATCGAATTGCATTGAAGGTTGCGGAGTATGGCGTAGATTGTTTACGTATCAACCCGGGTAATATTGGTAACGAAGCTCGCATTCGCTCTGTGGTAGATTGCGCACGCGACAAAAACATTCCAATTCGTATTGGCGTAAATGGCGGGTCGCTAGAAAAAGATATTCAGATGAAATATGGCGAGCCTACACCAGCTGCTTTGGTTGAGTCGGCGATGCGTCACGTGGATATCTTGGATCGTCTAAACTTCGACCAATTTAAAGTCAGTGTCAAAGCGTCGGATGTGTTTCTAGCTGTAGACTCTTATCGATTGCTGGCTCAAAAGATTGATCAGCCACTACACTTAGGTATCACTGAAGCTGGCGGCGCACGTGCGGGTGCTGTGAAGTCATCAGTTGGTCTTGGGATGCTGCTGGCGGAAGGTATTGGTGACACATTACGTATTTCTTTGGCAGCAGATCCTGTCGAAGAGATCAAAGTGGGCTTTGATATCTTAAAGTCATTGCGTATTCGCTCTCGTGGTATCAACTTTATTGCTTGCCCAAGTTGTTCACGTCAAGAATTCGATGTGATCGGCACAGTAAATGCGCTAGAGCAGCGCTTAGAAGATGTGATTACACCAATGGATGTGTCGATTATCGGCTGTGTGGTGAATGGACCCGGTGAAGCAGAAGTTTCACACTTAGGCTTAGCTGGTAGTAACAAGAAAAGTGCATTCTACGAGGACGGTAAACGTCAGAAAGAGCGCTTCGATAATGATGACCTAGTGAATAAGCTCGAAGCAAAAATTCGTGCTAAGGCGTCGATGTTAGATGAGTCAAATCGCATCGAAGTGAATCAAGTAGAAAATAAATAATTTCAACGATATAACGGTATTAAACTGTGGCAAAAACTATTCAAGCAATCCGAGGCATGAACGACTGCCTCCCAACACAATCTCCACTTTGGCAAAAAGTTGAGAATACAGTTAAGCATGTTGTTAGCGCATATGGCTACAACGAAGTACGTATGCCTATCGTTGAAATGACCCATCTATTTAGCCGCGCTATTGGTGAAGTGACTGATGTGGTCGAAAAGGAAATGTACACCTTCGAAGACCGTAATGGCGATAGCCTAACGCTTCGTCCTGAAGGCACGGCTGGTTGTGTCCGTTCTGGTATTGAAAACGGCTTGCTATATAACCAAGAACAACGTCTTTGGTATATGGGCCCAATGTTCCGCCATGAGCGCCCACAAAAGGGTCGTTACCGTCAATTCCATCAATGTGGTGTGGAAGTCTTTGGTCTAAATGGCCCTGACGTCGATGCTGAGCTTATCATGATGACTGCGCGTCTATGGCGTGAGTTGGGCATTGCTGAACACGTACGTTTGGAACTGAACTCTATCGGCTCTCTAGAAGCTCGCGCTGATTATCGTACAGCATTGATTGCTCACTTAGAGCAGCATATTGATGTTCTTGATGAAGATAGCAAGCGTCGTATGTACACCAATCCGCTACGTGTTCTAGATAGCAAGAACCCAGATGTACAAGCGATTTTGGTTGATGCTCCTGAACTGTCAGATTACCTCGATGCAGACTCAAAACAACATTTTGCAGGTCTTTGTGAACTTCTTGACGCAGCAGGAATCGAATATACGGTAAATCAACGCCTTGTTCGTGGGTTGGATTACTACAACCGCACGGTATTTGAGTGGATCACCGAAAGTTTAGGTGCTCAAGGCACGGTTTGTGGCGGTGGTCGTTATGACGGACTGGTTGAACAACTAGGTGGCAAAGCAACGCCAGCTGTCGGTTTTGCTATGGGCTTAGAGCGTTTGGTACTAATGATGGAAACGCTTGAGCTGACTGATGTTCGTCGTAGTGTTGATGCTTACGTAGTGACTGCGGGTGAAGGCACCATGATGGCAGGTATGAAGCTAGCCGAGTCTTTACGTGAAGCTATCCCTGGTATTCGTGTCATGAACCACTTTGGTGGTGGCAACTTCAAGAAACAATTTAAGCGTGCAGATAAAGTTGGCGCAGTATACGCTCTAGTGCTAGGCGAGAATGAAGTGGCCGAGAATACGGTCGTGGTCAAAGATTTGCAGGGTGGTGAGCAAGAAACTATTGCTCAAACTGAGTTAGCCGCTAAATTAGCAGATATTATCTAGTTTATAGACTGACGTTGATTGAACGTATTCGATAGATGAATCAATCAACGTTAGTGACGAATTCTTTTAAGAGGACAGGAAGTGGAACTCTACGATTCTGAAGAACAACAAGTAGAAGCAATCAAAGATTGGTGGAAAGAGAACGGCAAAGCAGTGGTTCTTGGTGTTGTTGTTGGTTTAGGTGGTTTATTTGGCTGGCGTTACTATCAAGACTCAGTAACGTCTGCGCAAGAAGCTGCTTCTGAACAGTATACCAAAGCGGTAGAAGCTATTGCCGCTAAAGGCACTGACGCAAGTGGTGACGTGCAAGCATTTATCGATGGTAGCAAAGACACTGAATACAGTGTTTTGGCTTCACTACAACTAGCGAAAGTTCAAGTAGAAGCTGGTGAGCTTGAAAAGGCTCTTGAGCAACTGCAATGGGCACAAAGCAAAACTAAAGATGCGGCGATCACTCCGCTAGTGACTTACCGTATTGCTCGTCTAATGGCGGAAACAGGTAACGTTGATGGTGCGCGTGCTGAACTTGCGAAAATTACCGATGACGCATGGGCAGGTCGAGTGGCCGAGCTGCGTGGTGATATCGCAATTCGTGACGGTGACCGTGATGCAGCTTACACTGCTTATACTGAAGCACAGCAAGCGCAGGACGCAAGCCAAGGGCTACAAATTAAACTGGACGATCTTGCCAAGTAAGGGCCATAGCCGATGAATAGAGTCGTAAAGAAAGTACTGCTTTCTATTTCGGTACTGGGAATTCTTGCAGGGTGTTCTAGTGAAGAAGATACCGTCATTATGGCACCACTGCCAAAAGTACAAAGTGAGTTCACGCCTCAGTCGGTATGGTCTGCAAGTATTGGTGATGGTGTTGGTCAGTTCTTCTCGAAGCTCTCTCCAATTTACGCCTATGACAACTTGTTTGTCGCTAGCCGAGACGGAGTGGTAAAAGCGCTTGATCCAGAAACGGGCAAGACGCTTTGGGAAGTCAATGTTGCTGGTGAGACATCGGCTCGACTTTCTGGCGGTATTGCCGCAGCGTATCAAAAGCTTTATATCGGTAGCGAAAACGGTGAGGTCATTGCGCTCGATGTCAAAACGGGCGAAGAAGTTTGGCGCGCTAAAGTGAATGGTGAGGTGCTTGCGAACCCGGTAGCGGATGCAAGTTTAATCATGGTTCATACCAGTCAAGGCTTGTTGGTTGCATTGGAACAAACGTCGGGAGAAGAGCGCTGGGCGATCAGTACCGATGTTCCAAACCTAACTTTACGCGGTGACAGTGCACCAGCTACCGTATCAGGTGGTGTTTTCTGGGGCACGGCCAATGGACGTTTAGCTGCTGCTATCGTCGAACGTGGACAGTTGATTTGGCAGCAACCTGTAGGTACGCCAAAAGGTGCTACAGAGATCGATCGCTTGGTTGATGTGGATTCATCTCCAATCATTTTAGGTGGCACACTGTTTACAGTGGGTTTCAATGGGCAGTTAATTTCTATCGATCTACGTTCTGGTAACCCTATTTGGAAACGTAACTACTCATCAGCAACGGATATGGCGACGGATAACCGTAGTTTATTCTTGGTGACAGATAATGATCATGTAGTAGCTGTTGATGCTCGCAGTGGTACTGAGCTGTGGGAAAACAACCAGTTGGAAAACCGACTGCTAACCGCTCCTGTTATTGTTGATGGTTACATCGTAGTAGGTGATAGCTTAGGTTACTTGCACTGGATTGATCGAGAGTCAGGTGAGTTTGTAGCACAGCAACTCATCAACGAAAGTGGCCTTTCTGTTGGACCAACTAAGGTACCTGAAGGCTATGTTTTAGTGACTCGTGATGGTGAAATAAAGAAACTCACTATCAACTAGAAAGCGTGATATAATTCACAAACGGCTCCTGGCTGATCTCAGTTAGGAGCCGTTTTATTGCTGCGAAGCAAAAGGATCTTTTCGAGCTCGGATAGATGGATTAATTTGTGGTTATAGGAAAACGTGAGAATTTTACCTATAACTACAATTAGAAGATAAGTGTAGAGGTTTATATGGTACCTGTTGTTGCCCTAGTTGGACGCCCGAATGTGGGTAAGTCGACCCTGTTCAATCGATTGACGCGTACGCGTGATGCTCTTGTTGCGGATTTTCCGGGGCTAACACGTGACCGTAAATACGGTCAGGCGAAACTGGGTGAGCATGAATTCATTGTTATTGATACCGGTGGTATTGATGGTACTGAAGAAGGTGTTGAAACAAAAATGGCGGAACAATCGCTAGCTGCGATTGATGAAGCGGATGTCGTGCTTTTCCTCGTGGATGGCCGTGCAGGTTTAACGTCGGCTGATGAAGCTATTGCTCAGCACCTGCGAAAAATTGAGAAGCCGTCATTCCTAGTGATTAACAAAGTTGATGGTATTGATGCTGATGCTGCCAGTGCTGAGTTTTGGCAACTTGGTGTAGAAGACATGTACCACATCGCAGCGGCACACGGTCGTGGCGTTACTGCACTTATCGAACGCGCACTTAACCCATTTGCAGAAAGCTTTGTTGAACAAGGTGAAATTGAAGATCTGACTGAGTTTGAAGACGAAGAAGAAGAGAAACTCGATTATACCGAAGAAGAAGCGGAAGAAGAGTTTAAGCGTCTTCAAGATCAACCAATTAAGTTGGCTATCATTGGTCGACCTAATGTGGGTAAATCAACGCTGACCAACCGTATTCTTGGTGAAGAGCGTGTCGTAGTTTATGACATGCCGGGTACCACTCGCGATTCTATTTATATTCCTATGCAGCGTGATGATCGTGAGTATGTGCTGATCGATACTGCTGGTGTACGTCGTCGTCGTCGTATCAACGAAACGGTTGAGAAGTTCTCAGTGGTTAAAACACTGAAAGCAGTAGAGGATGCAAACGTTGTATTGCTCGTTATCGATGCTCGTGAAAACATCTCAGATCAAGACTTAAGCCTCCTTGGTTTTGCGTTAAACTCTGGTCGCTCTATTGTGATCGCTGTGAACAAGTGGGATGGTTTAGATACTGACGTGAAAGAACACGTTAAGAAAGAGCTTGATCGTCGTCTTGGTTTCGTTGACTTTGCTCGTATCCACTTTATTTCAGCTCTTCATGGTACTGGTGTTGGCCACTTGTTTGAATCTGTTCAAGAAGCTTACAAGTCTGCGACTACCCGTGTGGGTACTTCGGTACTGACCCGTATCATGAAAATGGCGACGGAAGATCACCAGCCACCTATGGTTCGTGGACGTCGTGTTAAGTTGAAATATGCGCACGCTGGTGGCTACAACCCACCAATCGTTGTGGTTCACGGTAACCTAGTCAATGAACTACCAGATTCGTATAAGCGTTATTTAATGAACTATTATCGTCGTTCTTTGGAAATCATGGGTACGCCAATTCGTATTAACTTCCAAAGCAGCGATAACCCATTTGAAGGTAAGTCTAACAAGATGACTCTTTCACAAGAGCGTAAACGTAAACGCTTAATGACGATGATGAAAGGTCGTCCTAAAAAATAAATCGAAATTAAACAACGCCCTCTGAGTACAGCGGGCGTTTTTTGTTGCAAGGAATAATCATACCGTGTTTACCGCTAGTAAAATTCACTTTTGTCATCAAACTTGGCAGCTAGACAGCGCAATTCAATTGATCGATGAGCATTCTGATTACACCGATATTGTTGTAGACAGTACGCCATTTCACCCTGTAAGTCACATATGGCCTGATCATCCGGCAGACAAAGGTTATTTGCTAGCGGAAGGTCAACAACTTGAAGTCATAGATTGTCTTGTTGGTGCTATCGAACTGGATACCAAAACACTGTATGTCGGCAGCGCGATTCCCGTAAAACGAGACTGTGATGGATGGGTATTTGTTGTTGTTCATCGAATCGCGAAAGGACCAGAACTTTGTGTTGGCCAGGTCATTACATTGGAAGTGGACAAAGCCTATCAACAAAGTTTGAGCAGAGGACATAGTGCCGGACATATCGCCTCTCTTGCACTTAACAAAGTGCTAGCTGCGTCATACTGGAGAAAAGAAGCAGACCGAAAAGATGGTTTGGCCCACTATGATTTTAATAGTTATGCTCAGGAACAGAGTGTGGTATCGCCAAACCGATGTTTTGACCGATATCGCCTTGGGAAAACGCTAAAGAAACGTGGATTAAATACCGTAGAGGTGTTGACAGACTTACAGAGAATTGAAGATATGACTAATCAACAGTTAGCTGAGTGGTCACAAGAACCCTCTGAAGTTTCAATGCAACTTGAAGGTCCATTTTTGACCAGTTCAAGATATTGGCACTGCACTCTTGATGGCGTCGACGTCGTGATGCCTTGCGGTGGAACGCATATCAATCATATGGATGAACTGATTAACCTTAGAGTCGAGCTAAAAGCCGTAGATTCGTCTTATATCGAAATGCATACCCATGTAAGTGACTAATTCGAGAAATGATCGTTTTATTAAGTTCTGTATAGTGTCATTTATCAAGTCTTATGTGGAATAATAATCTAAATTAAATCCAAATGCAGAATATGTAACTTATGCTTTCGGTGTGTGGTTATATAAATGTTCTTTTAAGAGCAGATCGCTGATCAGATTAGATTAAGGGGAAGATCTAGGGAAGATCTAGAACAGCATCGTATTGTTGTTCGTCCCTTTGACCATACGACTAAATATTAAACTGGTCAATAGATCATCTATCCGTACGTTGTGTTATTATGTGTCGGTTACGCATACTCAATAAGAACGACAATTCTGCGGATTTATGACGAAAGATTTGCTGATAGATGCCCATAAGGGCATGAACTTACTCTTGAAAGAACTTGCTCTGGGGTTGCCAAAACCCCAATTGGAGGAGCGAATCATTAAGTTAACAGAGCGCCTGTTTAAGGATAAACGCGCCTCAATATTAACGTTAGATCAAGAGACACATCGACTGTACAGCACTTCAGCACCTAACTTGCCTGACTTTTACAACGATGCTATTGATGGGATCGAAATAGGAGAAGGAGTAGGTTCCTGCGGTGCGGCTGCCTATTTAAAACGTTCTGTTATCGTCTCTGATGTCAAAAGCCATAGTAATTGGCAGCCTTTTGTTGAACTTGCGACACAAGCAAATATTAGAGCATGCTGGTCTGTGCCAGTGATCTCGACACAAGAGCACGTATTGGGTACGTTTGCACTCTATAGCTCATTGCCCTCTGATCCCCATGCTATTGAACTGGAGATACTCGAGTCTATTGCCGCGGTTTATTCTGTGGCACTAGAGAAATATGCTTTAGAAGATAAACTCAACTACCAAGCTAAGTTTGATTCTCTGACTCAATGCCTGAATCGTCGAGCTCTATTAGAACGTGTCGAACAAAGTCATTGCTTTCAAGGCAATTTTCTTGGCTGTTTCTTCATAGATATCGATAAATTCAAACAGGTAAATGATGTATATGGACATCAATTTGGCGATAGGGTGTTGGTTGCTGTCGCGCAAAAATTACGTTTGCTATTACCTGACCAAGCTGTGTTAGGTCGATATGGTGGCGATGAGTTTCTTGCGTTTAGTTGCTTTCCTAGTCAGGAAGATTCCAGAACTTTTTACGAGACATTGCAGTCAGAATTGAATCAACCTGTCACTTTAGAAGAGACTAACATCGGTGTTAGCGTTGGGTTTGCAACTAAAGAATGTTGTTCAGACATGACGATTGACCAATTGATCCGTTTAGCGGATACCGAGATGTACAAAGTCAAACGTAAAGCTAAGTTAGAGAGTTTATTCCTATCTCGTGGCTAAACGTTTTCCTAACGTTAAAGAACGTCTTATGGCAGTTGCCTAGTATCCTTTAGGTGTTCGAGATAGAATATCAATATTAACATCTACTAATATTTAGGTGAGATATGAACTTCGCAGACAACGAGTGCCCAGATTGCAAGGTCGCTTTAGATTGGGACGGGCAGTATTTCTGTAAACAATGTACTAAACACTTTGTCAAAATTGGTTATTGCCCAGATTGCCAAGCTGAAATGGAAAAGCTTCAGGCGTGTGGTGCAGCTAACTATTTTTGTAACTCATGTAATGAACTAAAGTCCAAATCTCGAGCAAGGTTTGAATTCCAACCAATCAAAGCTTAGTGAGATTGTCTAGTTAGGTTTGATATCGGTAACGGTAGAGACAAGAGTGCCATGCTCTACTTGAGTCGTCATTGTCGAGCCTATCTCTACCGAATCTACATGAGAAATGACTTTCCCATCCTCATCTTGAGTAATAGAGTAACCGCGCTTCAAAGTAGCGAGTGGACTCACCGTATCAAGCTTACCTACTGTTAATGCAAATTTATGCTTAGTTGAAGAGAGTTGGCGTTGCATCGCTTGCTCTAGTCGGCTTTCTAATTGAGTCAATCGATGCGATTGTTGTGCCAGACGAGTAACAGGAGACTGTAACTTCAGGCGATGCAGCTTGTTGGTTAACCTTATAGTCTCTTGAGATAACCTTTGCTTCATTGCGGCATTAAGGCGGTACTCAAATTCATCCAGGCGTTGACTTTGGCGCTGCAAATGATGTTTAGGATGTTGATTGCTCAGGTCTTGCATCAACGAGGACAAGCGCTGCTTTTGCTCCGACAGATAAAGTCGAATGATGTTTCTCAGGCGCTGTTCTCTAGTGATCAGTGACTCACGTTTATGAGAGGTATCATTGCTGACCAGTTCTGCGGCTGCACTTGGTGTCGGGGCGCGCACATCAGCGACGTAGTCAGCGATAGTGACATCAATTTCATGTCCGATCGCACTGATAATTGGTATTTGGCTGGCGGCAATGGTCCTTGCGACGATTTCGTGGTTGAAGCACCATAAATCTTCAAGGGAGCCTCCGCCTCGTCCGACGATTAACACATCACACTCGTTTCGGCTGTTTGCTCTGCCAATCGCTTGAGCAATCTCAATCGCAGCGTTATCTCCTTGAACCGTCGTCGGATAAATAACCACAGGTAAGGAAGGATCACGCCTTTTCAAAACATCTAAAATATCAAATAAAGCAGCGCCCGTTTTGGAAGTAATGATACCTACACGTTTTGGGTGGCTGGGCAATGGTTGTTTTAGTGTTTGAGCAAACAAACCTTCTGCAGCAAGTGACATTTTCAGCTTCTCAAACTCTTGCTGAAGTCGACCATCCCCCTCGGGTTGCATTGACTCAATAATGAGCTGATAGTCACCTCGCGGCTCATAGAGTGATAGTCTTGCTTTAACTAGTACTTGATTTCCATTAGCAGGTTTGAACGTTACACGGCGGTTGTTACCACGAAACATCACGCATTTCACTTGAGCGCGAGAGTCCTTAAGAGTGAGGTACCAATGACCAGAGACAGGTGCAGAAAAGTTAGAAATTTCGCCGACTAACCACACAATCCCCATTTCATTTTCTAGCAACAAACGAACTTCAGAGTTCAGGCGTGACACCGTGTAAATGTTTTGATTACTAGACGTAGAATTAGAGCTTGATCGCGAGGATAGGGGCACAGCTAATCTCAAAGACGTGGGTATGGAAATTAGCGGCAATATAATACATATCAAGGGGGTAAATGCAAATAAAAAATATAAAAATGTGTAGCCAAGCGATTTCGTCGGGCGTATAATCCCACCGCAATATCTAATCCAAATGACCTTATTATGCGAAACGATAAGGGCGGATTATTCCTTCAACTCCTCTATTGTGAGATATTGCAAATGCTAAGAATTGCCAAAGAAGCGCTGACGTTCGATGATGTACTACTCGTTCCAGCTCACTCCACCGTTCTCCCAAACACAGCCGATCTTCGCACTCGGTTGACGAAGAATATCAGTCTGAATATTCCAATGATCTCTGCGTCTATGGACACAGTGACGGAAGCGCGTCTAGCGATCGCGCTTGCCCAAGAAGGTGGCATTGGCTTTATCCACAAAAACATGTCTATTGAGCAACAAGCTGAGCAAGTACGTCTTGTTAAGATCTTTGAAGCTGGTGTAGTAACAAATCCTGTTACTGTTCGTCCAGAAGCAACGATTGCTGATGTAATGGCGCTAACTGAAAAGCATGGCTTTGCTGGTTTCCCTGTTGTTACAGAAACGAATGAGCTTGTAGGCATCATCACTGGCCGTGATGTTCGCTTTGTTACTGATTTAAGTAAGAAAGTAGAAGTAGTAATGACGCCAAAAGCGCGTCTAGCATCAGTAAAAGAAGGCGCTTCTCGTGAAGAAGTGCAAGAAGAGATGCACCGTGCACGTGTTGAAAAAGTGTTGGTTGTGAACGATGAGTTCCAACTTACCGGTATGATCACTGCAAAAGACTTCCACAAAGCAGAACGTAAACCAAACGCATGTAAAGATGCGCAAGGTCGTCTGCGCGTAGGTGCTGCTGTCGGTGCGGGCGCGGGTAACGAAGAGCGCGTAAAAGCTCTAGTTGAAGCTGGTGTTGATGTGCTTTTGATTGACTCTTCACACGGTCATTCAGAAGGCGTTTTAACTCGCATTCGCGAAACACGTGAAGCGTACCCAGATCTCGATATCATTGGTGGCAACGTAGCTACGGCTGCTGGCGCGAAAGCATTGATTGAAGCGGGTGTTAGTGCCGTTAAAGTTGGTATTGGCCCTGGTTCTATTTGTACAACTCGTATCGTTACAGGTGTTGGTGTTCCTCAAGTTACAGCGATCGCTGATGCTGCTGGTGTTGCCAACGAATATGGTATTCCAGTCATCGCAGACGGTGGTATCCGCTTCTCTGGTGATATCTGTAAAGCAATCGTTGCTGGTGCATCATGCGTGATGGTTGGCTCTATGTTTGCTGGTACTGAAGAAGCACCTGGTGAAGTTATTCTTTATCAAGGCCGTTCTTATAAGGCTTACCGTGGAATGGGTTCTCTTGGCGCGATGTCTCAAGGTTCATCGGACCGTTATTTCCAATCAGATAATGCTGCGGACAAGCTTGTTCCAGAAGGTATCGAAGGTCGCATCGCCTACAAAGGTCGCCTAAAAGAAATCGTTCACCAACAAATGGGTGGTCTTCGTTCAAGCATGGGTCTAACAGGCTCTGCGACTATCGAAGATATGCGTACTAAAGCAGAGTTCGTACGTATCTCTGGTGCTGGCTTAAACGAGTCACACGTACACGACGTTCAAATCACTAAGGAAGCACCAAACTACCGTCTAGGTTAATTACCCATAGACTGTAGTGATAACGTTGAGGGTCACAATTGACCCAGGTAAGTCTAAATCTTACGTAAACGTTTGCTTTTTTCCTTGATGCATAGATGTGAGGCGGGTAAACTCGCCTCCGTTCTCAATACTTAGCTTATAAGATTGCCCAAAATGACGAAAAATATTCATGACCAACGAATTCTGATTTTAGACTTCGGCTCGCAGTACACACAATTAGTAGCACGTCGTGTACGTGAAATCGGCGTTTACTGTGAACTATGGAGCTGGGATGTAGAAGAAGCGGATATTCGTGAATTCAACCCAGACGGTATTATTCTATCTGGCGGCCCTGAGAGTGTAACAGAGGAAAATTCTCCTCGTGCTCCTCAATACGTATTTGATTCAGGCGTTCCTGTTCTTGGCGTTTGTTACGGCATGCAGACAATGGCTGAGCAGCTTGGTGGCCGAGTAGCAGGTTCAAACGAACGTGAATTTGGCTACGCACAAGTTAAAGTATCTGGTGACTCAGCGATTTTCAAAGATCTTGAAGCGACTCAAGACGTTTGGATGAGCCACGGCGATAAAGTTGTAGAAATTCCAGCAGATTTCGTAAAAGTTGGTGAAACGGACACTTGCCCGTACGCTGCTATGGCGAATGAAGAGAAGAAATACTATGGCGTTCAGTTCCACCCAGAAGTAACGCACACTAAACAAGGCCTGCAAATGCTAGAGAACTTTGTTCTTGGTGCATGTGGCTGTGAGCGTTTATGGACATCAGAATCCATCATCGAAGATGCTGTTGCTCGTATTAAAGAGCAAGTAGGCGATGATGAGGTTATTCTAGGTCTATCTGGTGGTGTTGATTCATCGGTAGTTGCAATGCTTGTTCACCGCGCAATTGGCGACAAGCTGACCTGTGTGTTCGTTGACAACGGCCTACTTCGTCTTAACGAAGGCCAGCAAGTGATGGAAATGTTTGGCGATAAGTTCGGCCTAAACATCATCAAAGTTGACGCAGAAGAGCGCTTCTTGACTGCACTTGAAGGCAAATCTGACCCAGAAGAGAAACGTAAAACAATTGGTCACGTGTTTGTTGACGTATTTGATGAAGAGTCTAAGAAGCTTAAAAATGCGAAATGGCTAGCACAGGGTACCATCTACCCAGATGTCATTGAGTCAGCTGCTTCTAAAACGGGTAAAGCTCACGTTATTAAATCACACCACAATGTGGGTGGCCTTCCTGATGATATGGAAATGGGGCTTGTTGAGCCGCTACGTGAATTGTTTAAAGATGAAGTGCGTAAGATCGGTCTAGAACTGGGTCTACCATACAATATGCTTTATCGTCACCCATTCCCAGGACCAGGCCTAGGTGTTCGTGTTCTTGGTGAAATCAAGAAAGAGTACTGTGACTTGCTGCGCCGTGCTGATGCTATCTTTATTGAAGAACTGCACGCCGCAGATCTGTATAACAAAATTTCTCAAGCATTTACCGTGTTCCTACCAGTTCGTTCTGTAGGTGTTATGGGTGATGGCCGTAAGTATGACTGGGTAGTATCACTGCGTGCTGTTGAAACCATCGACTTTATGACGGCTCATTGGGCACATTTACCATATGACTTCCTAGGTAAGGTCTCGAACCGTATTATCAACGAAGTTGACGGCATTTCACGTGTGGTTTACGACATTTCTGGTAAGCCACCAGCGACAATCGAGTGGGAATAATCTCCGCTTGTTGTCATTAAATTATAGAAACCGGCGCAAGCCGGTTTTTTTATGCATGCTAATTGATATCTGCAAATTATCAATCTTAGATTGCAAATAACGGATCTGCTCAATGTCACAAATATCGATTAAAATTTTTCTATAACTTTTACCACTAATTTTTAATCGAAGGCTCTTTTACATGTCGAACAAACTCGCAAACCCTGCGCCACTTGGCCTAATGGGTTTTGGTATGACTACCATTCTGCTTAACATCCACAATGCAGGTTTCTTTCCGATTGATTCAATGATTCTTGCTATGGGTATTTTTTATGGCGGTCTTAGCCAAGTGTTTGTTGGCATGATGTGCTTTAAGCGTGGTGACACTTTTGGCACTACGGCATTCACGTCGTACGGCTTATTCTGGTTAACGCTAGTGGGTATTATCGTAATGCCTTACATGGGTCTTCCTGCAAGCCCTGCGAAATTTATGGGTTGGTATTTACTGCTATGGGGTGTGTTCACTGGCTTCATGTTCATTGGTTCACTTTGCTACCCAGTGGCTAAGCAAGTGGTCTTTGGTTCTCTGACTATCCTATTTTTCTTGTTAGCAGCGCGTGATTTCTTCGGCAGCGAATTGATTGGCACTATTGCTGGCTTTGAAGGTATCTTCTGCGGCGCGAGCGCGATTTACTTCGCTATGGCTCAAGTACTTAACAACGAATATGGTCGCACTATTCTCCCTATCGGTGAGAAAAAAGCGCCAGCAATGAACACTCAAGAAGTGGCAGCATAATTTAAGTTTCATTCATTCGGGAACAGTGAATGAAAAAAGGGGTAGCTAAGCTACCCCTTTTTTTATGCGATGAGCATGTTTCATGTCATCCCTGCACAGGCAGATACCTACCCAAAGTGAACATCAATTCTTAATTAAGATGTCTGTGTCTGAGTGGATGCGGAGCCCGCCTCTTGAGGCGCTTCAGGCTTTTTACCTGTTTTACGTTCGTAGCGACCTTCCCAGTAGTCTGCACCTTTAATACCAAGTGCGACAGGGTTGAATGTGTACTCTTCTACACCTTGCTCTTGCTGTTTCTCATAATCTTTGAGCGCAATGATTGCTGGTTTGGCAATAAAGAAGATGATCAAAATGCCCACGATGTTTAACCATGCCATCAGACCAACACCCACATCACCCATTGCCCAAGCAAGGTTAGCCGCTTTCACTGTTCCATAAAACACAGATGTGATTAGCACAAGTTTCAAGATGAACATCAAGCCGTTGATTTTAAAAGTACGGCGAATGTAAGCGATATTTGTCTCTGCAATATAGTAGTACGCCAGAATGGTCGTAAATGCGAAGAAGAATAGTGCAAATGCGATAAACAGCTTACCAACACCAGGCATTGTGCTTTCGATAGCTAACTGAGTAAACGCAGGACCATTAGCCCCAACGGTTTCGGCAAGGTTTTGTACCAAGAACGTACTCTCTGGACCATGAACGTTGTACGCACCTGTGATAAGAATCATAAATGCTGTCGCAGAACACACTAGAAGCGTATCAATATAGATAGAGAAAGATTGCACTAAACCCTGCTGTGCTGGGTGATCAACGTTTGCTGCTGCAGCTGCATGTGGACCAGTACCTTGGCCTGCTTCGTTAGAGTAGACGCCACGTTTTACACCCCAGCCAATTGCCGCGCCGAAGCCTGCCATTGGGGTAAATGCATCGCCAATAATCATACTAACAATCCCCGGTACTTCACCGATGTTAAGCAGAATAATCACGAACGCGATGATGATGTACGCTAGAGCCATAAATGGCACAACGATTTGTGTGAAGTTTGCGATTCGTTTTACGCCACCAAAAATGATGAACGCAAGAATGACGGAAATAACTGCACCAGTGAAAATTTTAGCAAAACTGATGGTACCGATAGCAGTGTCAATCATAGCGCCTGTGCCGAATGCGGTTTCTACTGCATTACCAATGCTGTTCGATTGAACACCAGGTAGAAGAACACCACAAGCGAAAATAGTCGCAATAGCAAAGATCCATGCGTACCATTTTTGTCCCATCGCTTTTTCTATGTAATAAGCTGGGCCGCCACGAAATTGCCCTTCATCTTCTTCTTTATAGATTTGAGCGAGCGTGGATTCGATATAGGCTGTTGCTGCGCCAAAAAACGCAACCATCCACATCCAGAAAACTGCGCCTGGACCACCAAAACCAATAGCCGCAGCGACACCGGCAATATTACCCGTACCAACGCGACCAGAAAGTGAAACCGCTAAAGCTTGAAATGAGGAGATCCCTTTTTCTGAGCTTTTACCGGAAAGTAATAGACGCCACATTTCGAAGAAATGACGCACCTGTACAAAACGAGTGAGCACTGAATAAAAAAGGCCAGCACCAAGACACAAGTAAATTAGAGCGGGACTCCAGATTATCCCGTTTAAAAAATCAACCAAAGACTGCATAGTTCTTCCCTGTAAAGCTGGGGTAGCTTTTGAAGCTCAGCGACTGATGTTCTGATTGTTCAAAAGCTATTGTTGATACCCACCGTTTCCCAATCGTCCTTGCTTGCACGAAAAGCATGAGAAAGCTGAGCGCGAAGTGTTTGAATTTATAAAACACTTCGCGCATCCTACCTAAGTTTGTTGCAAATGTTAAGGTTGGATGTAAATATTGTGTTAACACGTGATGGCAGGCACAAAATTTTAAATGCGGGTTGTTTGTGTGATATTTGTTTGTTATTTGCTTTCTTTAAAGAGATAAAAAAAGCCGACCTAAATGGTCGGCTTTAGATTAGGCGACATCTAAGCCTTGTTGCCAAAAGGCAATTTCCATGCGAGTTGCCGTTTTAAACACATGTATGATCTCTTGTGCTCTCTGGCTTTGTAGGTCAATGTCTTTTAGTAGCGCGTCTAATCGTTTGATACTGGTGTGCACACCTGACTGGAATTCTTCGCTGCCATACAGTTCTATCCAACTACGATAGGGGTTATCTTCTAGCATGGTATCGGCGCTTTTGAGTAAGTTGTCACCGATAACGGCATAGCCGATGGCACAAGGTGCTAGTGCAGCATAAAGATCAACTAATTCGCCCGTCATTCCTGCATCTAGAACATACCGTGTGTACGCTACGGTACCAAAATCTTCGACTTCCGCTTCCATATCTGCTTCAGTGATTCCCCACTGCTGGCAATAAGTGACATGGTGGCCAATCTCAGAATTTAATAGTGCCTCAACACTTGGTACCGCTTCGCGCATTTGAGCAAGTGTTTTGGCTTTGTAGATGGCTAGTGCATAGGCACGAGCGTACTGCTTTAAGAATAGAAAATCCTGCTTTAAATAGTGTAAATACGCCTGCTGAGCGAGAGTCCCCACGGCTAATTGCTTGACGAAGTCATGTTCGGTGTAAGCCAACCACTCTTGTTGGCAAGCGTTAATTAAGTCTTGATGGTTCATGGTCACTCCTAAAGTACAGGTACGATGGTCTCTGCTTTTGGCTTAGCACTGATAATTTTGTGTTGATACATGAATTCGGTGAACGCGTCATATTTGGTCGCATCAACCGCAGATGGTCTAAGCGCAAATCGAGTCAATGTGTCACGCCACGCTCTTTTATTGAGTTCGTTGTTTAACGTGTCTGGTGCGTAGGCAACAAACTCATTCCAAGAAGCTGTTGGGTGATTCACTATGTAAGTGGTGGCCTTTTCAATCGCACGGTTGAATTTTACGATGGCATCTTTGTCATAACTGTTGGCATTGGCAACAAACACTAGTTCCTCATAAGTTGGAACACCGTGTTCTTCTGGGAAAAAGGCTTTTGGTTTATAACCTTCAAGTTCTAGCTGGTTGGTTTCAAAGTTTCTCAAACCACCCCAAATCGCGTCTACTTTTCCTGAAGCAAGGGAAGAGGAGAGAGCCCAACCAACATTAATGATCTGTACTTCGTCAAATGCCACTCCCTCGGTACTGAGCATGGTACCTATGGTCGCTTCTTCGTTACCTGCGATAGCAATACCAATTTTCTTACCTTTTAGGTCTGCTAGTGTGTTTATCTTGCCATTGTCCAATACCATCATGGTATTAAGCGGCGTTGCGATCAGAGTTGCGCTGCGGATCAGTGGCAGTCCGGCAGCTACGTCGATAGTAAGGCTAGTTTGATACGAAACCGCAAGGTCGACTTTCCCCGCAGCAACCAGTTTGGCTGGTGTGCTTGGGTCGGCTGGTTCTTGAATATCAACATCAAGCCCTTGCTCCTTGAAGTAACCTTTCTCTTGAGCAATGACGATAGGGCCATGATTTGGGTTAACAAACCAGTCGAGCATTAGCGTGAGTTTTTTTTCTGCAGCGTGAGCTGGCATGATGCTGGCTGTAGTTAGCAGCAGAGCCGCAGCGAGTTTGAGCATG
The DNA here is from genome assembly GCF_027586995.1 of Vibrio sp. La 4.2.2. Taxonomy (NCBI): domain Bacteria; kingdom Pseudomonadati; phylum Pseudomonadota; class Gammaproteobacteria; order Vibrionales; family Vibrionaceae; genus Vibrio; species Vibrio sp. La 4.2.2. The sequence continues at coordinate 129,672 of NZ_JAPPTJ010000009.1, read as the reverse complement.
GATTTCATGGTTTTTCCTTTTGATTGTTATTTATTTTCCCAAGGGATTAGGCGCTTGAGCCCCCAATCGGTAAAAAAGTAAAGCGCGACTGAGACGCTGGCTAAAATAAACAGCGCCGCAAACATTTCATCAATTAACATGCGAGCATTGGCTTGCAACATGAGATACCCCAAACCCTCACTTGAACCAACCCATTCGCCAGCGACAGCACCGATAGGAGCAACTACGACGGCGACTCGTATACCAGAGGCAAGGACAGGTAGCGAGGCTGGTAAACGTATGTGCCATAGTTGTCGGAAGCGGCTAGCCCCCATAGTCTGTGACAAATCCAAATAGCCCACAGGCGTATTACGTAGTCCGTCATAGCAACAAGTGGTAACGGGAAAGAAGATAATCAGTGCTGCCATGACCACTTTGGAAGCGATACCGTAGCCCAGCCACAGCATCAGAATTGGAGCGAGAGCGAACACTGGGATAGCCTGGCTGGTTATTAAAATCGGCAGGAGCCAACGTTTGACGGGCTGAAACAACAGCATCTGCAGTGCAAAGAACAGCCCCATTGATAAGCCAAGTAGGAGCCCGAGCAGGATCTCTTGTGTCGTAACCCAAGTGTGTTTAAGAAGTACATCTTGACGCTCGACCAGCTTAACGAGTACGGCCTCGGGTGCTGGTAAGATAAAACTGGGGAGCTCAAACAGCACCACGATAGCTTTCCAAAGCCCTAAGATAATCAGGAAGCTAACCAGTACTCGCAATAGTGTGCTTATCCCTTGTTTTTTCTGAGCAGCCGCCTGTCGACGGCTTTGTTCAGCGACTTGTGTTAAGACTGTCACGAGTGTCCCCCTAAATGTTCTAGGATGGATTGTTGGATGGTTGCGAATTCGCCATCGATATCTCTAGGAATAGCCGATTGTGGAGGGACGACTTTATTGAGCTGAGCGGGTTTCCCGTTCATGACCAATATTTGCTCGCCGAGCCTCAAGGCTTCTTGAGGATCGTGGGTGATCAATAATACTGTTTTATCACACAACAACTGAGCGGCAAGATTTTGCAATTTATGTCTAGTGACGGCATCAAGCGCAGAAAATGGCTCGTCCATCAACACTATCGATTTGTCTTGCATTAAAGTTCGAGCTAATGCAACGCGCTGTTTTTGTCCGCCAGATAGTTCGTTGGGCAGAACATTCGCTTTGCTATCGAGTCCAACCTGTTCCAATAACGCCATGGCTTTGGCTTTCGTATTGGCTTCGACACGCTGACCATTTAAACGTGTAGCTAAACACACATTATCAACAACGGTTAACCAAGGCATAAGTAAGTCTTGCTGCGCCATGTAGGCTACGTTGCTCGACAGCTGAGTAAGGCTAGGAACTACAGTTTTGGCGGTAAAGGTGACTTTTTCCGTTAGTAGCCCAGCGATATAGCGCAGCAATGTCGACTTCCCGCAGCCACTAGGTCCTAACAAAGCGGTCCAGCTTCCCGCTTCAAACTGTACGCTCAAGTCTGAGAATATCGGTTGAGCGTCACCTAAATAGGTGAGCGTGGCGTTTTCAATACGAATATCGTTCATCGGTTCAGCGCGTAAAAGTGGTGAACAGGACCGTGCCCCTTACCGATGTCGAGCTCATCGGCGTGGGCAATCGCTTGAGTAATGTAGCTTTTACCGTTGGAGATCGCTTGATGTAAGGAATTATTTTGAGCCAAGTAAGACGCGATGGCAGAGCTTAATGTGCAACCTGTACCATGAGTATTCTTGGTATTGATACGCGTTGTTTCAAAGATAGACACATCATTTTGAGTAATCAGTAAGTCATTACTGCTGGAGTCTGACTCAAGGTGACCACCTTTAAGCAAAATCGCTGACGTATTGAGTTCGCGTAACTGGTCAATCAACGCTTCCATGTCATTTTGGGATTGCGGAACTTGGGTGCCAAGTAGGGCTGCACCTTCAGGTAAATTAGGTGTGATCACTGTCGCTAAAGGGAGTAATTCCGTTTTTAACGCATCAATAGCGGAAGGTTCTAATAGCAGGTCGCCACTGGTAGCGACCATGACAGGGTCTAGAACCACATGCTTTGGCTGATATTGACGAATCTTTTCAGCCACAGCGCGAATTATACTCGCGTCAGCAAGCATACCGATCTTTACCGCCACTACATCTAAGTCGCTGAATACCGCGTCTAATTGCGCCTGCACAAATTGAGGATCAATACCGAGAATACCAGACACACCTTGCGTGTTTTGAGCGGTCAACGCAGTAATGACTGAGCACGCATAAGAACCTGTTGCTGAGATGGCTTTAATGTCAGCCTGAATTCCAGCGCCACCGCCAGAATCGGAGCCAGCGATTGTCAATACAATAGGAGTTTTAGAGGTTGATGATGTCATATCATGTTCCTTTTCAGGGTAGGAACACAAAATAGGCAGGGCAAAGATCCACTGCGGACGCAGAGTCTTAGTGCGGTGTCTATCAGTTCCCTACGCCAGTGCTAACTGAATCAGGTTCAACGGGTCTCACCACTTTGGTGATCTCAGCGAAAACGCTCCCCGACTAATGAGAAAGGACATTGTTATACAAGCGCTGGTTTTTTTCCAGAATTAAAACGTGAGCTCATCGACTTAAACGGAAAATACCTCCAAGTGCGCTTATTCTCTTGGTGAATGGGTTTGGTGTTTTTTAAGGAAGGAGGCGCCATCACAAGAATAAAATTCTGGGCACAAAGTAAAAATGTGAATGAAAATTCTTGTTACATATTGAGTATTTTTGAGTGGTGACTCGAAGTGAGTTTATTTTTTGAACACAAAATAAACCCCAAGTTCTATTAATTGTTCTCGATGTTCACACTTTTATAACAGGTGTGAGCAGCGTCATTAGACCTTTCAGGGAAAGAGAACAAATAATGAAAAATCTATTATTAGGGGTATCGGCGGTTGCTTTGGCGGTAAGCCAAAGTGTCAATGCTGCGCCAGCAAAACCCTCAATTGACGTCTGGGGCTCGAATAATCTTCAGTTTTCGAAAATCCAATTGGCTATGGAGACCACCTCTGGCTACGACCAGATGGTTCAATACAACGATCTAGCAGAGATCAAAATCACATTTAATCAGTGGAGTGGTACCACTGGAGATACTTATAACATCTACTTTGATGGCAATAAGGTGGCGACAGGGCCAATAACTGGTAGCCAAACAACCGCTACGTTTGGTTATGGTCAGGGTGGTTTGTATCAAATGCAAGTGGAAGCGTGTGATGCAACGGGATGTAGCAAAAGTGCGCCAATGGAGCTGGTGGTTGCTGATACTGATGGCTCTCATCTAGCCCCTTTGACAATGAATATTGACCCCAACAACAAGTCTTATAATACCGACCCTAATATGGTCGTCGGCACCTACTTTGTGGAATGGGGAATTTATGGGCGTGACTACACAGTAGACAACATTCCGGCAGACAACCTAACCCACATTATCTATGGTTTTATCCCGATTTGTGGTCCTAATGAATCGGTGAAATCTGTGGGGGGCAACAGCTTTAATGCCCTGCAGACCGCCTGTAAGGGCATGCAAGACTTTGAAGTAGTTATTCACGACCCTTGGGCTGCGTACCAGAAAAGCTTCACTCAAGCTGGTCATGACTACAACACGCCAATTAAAGGCAACTATGCCATGTTAATGGCACTAAAGCAGCGTAATCCCGATCTTAAAATTCTCCCTTCCATTGGTGGTTGGACTCTTTCAGACCCATTTTACAGTTTTACCGATAAAGCCAATCGAGACATATTCGTCGCGTCTGTGAAACGCTTTCTCAATACGTGGAAGTTCTATGATGGCGTGGATATCGATTGGGAGTATCCGGGTGGGGATGGTGCTGCACCAGATTTAGGTGACCCAGTAAATGATGGTCCGGCTTACATCGATTTGATGAGCGAACTGCGAGCTATGTTGGATGAGCTTGAAGCAGAAACAGGCAGAGAGTACGAACTGACTTCTGCGATAGGCGTTGGTCATGACAAGATTGAAGACGTGGATTATGGCAAAGCGATTCCATATATGGATTACATCTTTGCCATGACATATGACTTCTATGGCGGCTGGAATAATGTTCCTGGACACCAAGCCGCGTTGTATTGTGGCAACTTTATGCGTCCTGGGCAATGTGATGGAACGGGTGTTGATGCCGAAGGGATTCCATACAAAGGGCCTGCCTATACTGCGAACAACGGTATTCAGTTATTGTTAGCTCAAGGTGTACCTGCGAACAAGTTGGTATTGGGTGCCGCCATGTATGGCCGAGGTTGGACTGGGGTAACACCTGATACTTTAACTGACCCCACAGATCCTATGACTGGCGTTGCGACCGGCAAACTGAAGGGTTCAACAGCTCAAGGAGTATGGGAAGATGGTGTCATTGATTACAAAGGCATAAAAGAGTATATGCTTGGTCCAGACGACACTGGAGTCAACGGTTTTGAGTACGGTTACGATGCGATGGCTGAAGCGGCCTATGTCTGGAATCAAACAACTGGCGATTTGATTACTTTCGACGATGACCGTTCAGTGAAAGCGAAAGGTGCTTATGTTCAAAGCCTTGGACTTGCAGGCTTATTTTCATGGGAGATTGATGCTGATAATGGTGACATTCTTAATGCAATGCATGAGAGTTTAGCTGGCGGAACACCAAGCAATCGTGCACCCTTTGCCAGTGCTGGTGCAGACCAATCAGTTCAAGGCCCTGCGACAGTAACATTAGATGCTAGTGCATCACGTGATAGTGATGGCTCTATCGTAAGCTATAGCTGGGTGCAAACTGGTGGTGACGCGGTAGTTCTTGTTGGATCCGATACGGTTCAAGCGAGTTTTGATGCTCAAGAGGTCACTGCGACACAGACTTATCAGTTTACGGTGACGGTAACGGATAATGAAGGTGCAACGGCCACAGACGTGCTAAGGATTAATGTCACTCCAAAAGTGACGACTCCAGATAATACTGCGCCGAACGCGGTCATTACTGGACCGACTACTGCTAGCGCTAATGAAGCTGTGGTGTTGGATGCCAGTGCATCAACAGATGCAGAAAACGATATGTTGAGTTTCAGTTGGCAGACACCCAATGGTCTAGATGTATCTGTTCTAGGCAGTTCAGTGAGCTTTTCGGCACCTAGTGTTTCTGCCGATACGAGTTATACCTTCACTGTGACCATTAGTGATGGCTCACTAAGTACCAGTCAGACTCATACTGTTACGGTGAGTGCCGATGGACCAATTGGTGGTACTTGTGAAGATAATTGGGATGCGGCAGCGGTGTACACTGGTGGTGATCAAGTGATTTACCAAGGCCAGAACTACAAAGCCAAATGGTGGACGCAGGGTGAAGATCCTACGAAAACAGGCGAGTGGGGTGTCTGGGAAAATACCGGTGCATGCCAATAAGAAAGGCAAGAACTCAATAGCTAAATGCTAGAACCAAAATCGCCACCTAATATTAGGTGGCGATTTTCATTGAAGTAGGGGCTTAAGCTGACTGCTCTGCCGTTGCTAGGCGATATTGAACCATATCTTCAATCGTCAGCACTGGCATGTCATGAAGCTTACCAAATGCAACGATTTCTGGAGCTTTCGCCATTGTTCCGTCTGGGTTAGTGACTTCACAAAGTACACCAAATGGTGATAAGCCAGCCATTTGCATCAGGTCAATGGTTCCTTCAGTGTGACCACGACGAGTTAGTACTCCACCTTGCTTCGCACGTAGCGGGAAAACGTGCCCTGGACGAGCAAGATCTTCTGGTCGAGCACCAGTTTGACATGCTGTCTTGATAGTTGTGACACGATCAGCGGCAGAAACGCCAGTTGTCACTCCCACTTTTGCTTCGATAGAGACGGTAAATGCAGTTTGGTTAGCGCTGTTGTTGTTCTCAACCATAGGCGGTAAGTCAAGTTGCTTGGCTTGTTCATCAGTAATACACAGGCAAACAATACCACTGCACTCACGAATCATAAGCGCCATTTGCTGGTTAGTTAAGTGATCAACGGAATAGATGATATCGCCTTCGTTTTCACGATCTTCGTCATCGAGTAGCAATACACCGCGACCTTCTCGAAGGGCTTGTAATGCGATTTCAACGCGCTCTAGTGGGTTGCCAAATTCAGATAGCAATGAAGTTTGGTTCTGATTCATGGTAATACTCCTAAATAAAAATACCAGAATCAGGGCATAGGTATGGGGACCCTGTATGAAAATACACAGATCCAAAAGATAGATGAACGACACCCGCATCGCCGTAAAGCAAGGAGGTATCATTCTATATTTACAACGTGCGCAACAATACGCACAGCAAACTGTAGTGAGCACTCACTACAGTATCTGTAAATATCATTATCCTCTCCCATCCGGACTTTAACCGTCGGCTCTGGATTCTCACCAGATCTGCTGACCTTAACTCCATAAAGTTAAGCGCTCGCGGGCTTATCAAACATTGATTTACCGCCGGTGGGGAATTTCGCCCCGCCCTGAGAATAAAAGTTAATGTCTTAACGACTTGTAAATGGTAGCGATTTTTTTACAGCTTGAAAAGCAGCAAGGATCGCATTAATTACAATTACGACTCCAAATATCACCGCTTGTTCTACACTGAACCTTTTCGGTAGCCAAATAGCTACCTTCGTCACTCTATTGAGTTGATGAGTGTGATAAACATGCAGCCTTGCCAAAATTAGGCGGCAGATATGTGTGCCCGATTTAAAAAGAGAACAAAATGCAATTAACGCTAGAAACAGAACGACTTATTTTACGTGACTTTCAACTGGGTGATATCGAGGCATGGCTCACCATAACGTCTCATCCCAAGTATCAAACCTTCTATCCAAAAGAAGAGTGCTCGCCGGAGTTTAATGCGCATTTACTGGAAATGTTTGTCGAGCAATCAGAGCAGCTTCCACGCACCAAATTCCAGCTTGTGATTGAAGGAAAAGAGAGCCATCAAGTTATTGGCACTGTTGGGTTTCGCTTAGAAGCTGATAATCAAGCATCTATTGGCTTCGGTTTAGCGGTTGATAGGCAAGGACGAGGCATCGCGGTCGAAGCCATGTCTGCTTTAATTGAGTTTGGTATTGGTCAATTTGCTCCGACAACCATATTTGCTGAAACTAAAGCAGGGAATAAGGCTGCCATTGCCGTTTGTCGCCGTTTAGGGCTCAAACCGTCCATGGCAGAAGCCAGTCCAATCGATGATATGGATATATTACGACTAGAGTTAGCGGTGACAGTTGACTAATTTGTGCGTCGCTTTCTCGTCATAAGTGCGACGATGAGAGCGACAAATAAGCCGGCTGACACCAACCAAACGATCGCTCGGTGTTGATGATAAAACTGCTGGAATAACTGTAGGTGGTCAAAAGCAAAATGAGTGAGTAAACCAAATACAGCGACCCAAATCGTGGTCGCAAGAGCGTTCCCTAATAAGAACTCATTGCGCGGCATTTTTGCTACGCCACACGCCAGTGGCATAAACTGCTTCATTCCTTCAACGAAACGGCTGATGACTAAGCATGCAGGGCCATAGCGTTTTATCATCGATTGAAGCTTTTGCATTTTAGGGCCTGATACATAACCCTTCTTATCTAGCCACCCCTCAAAATAGTAGCCAATCATATAGCCACAAGTATTACCCAAAAAGCAGCTTAACCAGGATATTGAGAGGACCAAGCTTAGATTCATAACCTGCTGTGAAGAGAGTATTGAAGCTGCAATCATCAAAGATTGTCCTGGCATGGGAATACCAATACCTTCTAAAAAGATACTGACAATAAGAGCGAAGTAGCCGTACTGCTCAAGTAACGGTTTCATTGCGAGCAAAAGGTCGTTGATATGTTGCAAGCGCGGTATCCAAATAATGAAGATCTATTGATAGATACTCCTGTTATTCCTGTTCGTCAATCAAAGTCCCGACAAAACCTACACCTCACTGCTGAGCAATCGATTAACAATCTTCTCTTTACTAAACAACTGACAGGTGACATGGTTGACGCACGTTGTATATGAGAAAGGAAGATAAGATGCAGGATAAGTGTCAAGTTGTATTGCCTGGAAATCGGGCAATTACACCCGCAGAGATGTTTTCGCAAATGGCTGCCTGGTGTGAGCAAAATGGTGTAAAGCACGACAAATATGGTGACGGGGAATTGATACAATCCTTTGAGCGCCAAGTTGCAGAACTCCTCGGGTTTGAAGCCGGACTGTTTGTAATTACTGGCACTATGACACAGCCCACTGCGCTGCAAATTGCCTGCGAACAGCGAGGCAGTAACAATGTGGCAATGCATCCTTCCTGTCATATATATATACATGAAAACCAAGGCTATCAGTTACAAAATCGTTTTAATGCATTGCCCGTTGGCAAACCTTATGAACCTTGGAATGTGTCATCGCTTTTGCAAATTCCAGACACGCTTGGTGCGGTTGTCTATGAATTACCAATGCGAGAAATTGGTGGGCAGTTACCTAGCTTTGGTGAATTAGAGGCGATTAAAAACCACTGTCAAACCAACAACATTCACTTACACATGGATGGAGCTCGGCTTTGGGAGAGTGCCGCGTACTACCAGAAATCTTATCAAGAGATCGCTAATGGCTTTGATTCAGTTTACGTCTCTCTTTATAAAGGTATCGGAGGCTTAGCTGGCGCGATGTTACTTGGTGATAAAACCTTCATTGATAAAGCGAGTGTTTGGATGCACAGACAAGGTGGCAGTGTTTATCAGCGTTCTCCATATGTTGTCGCAGCGGCGATGCAATTTGAATCACGTATTCAAGCACTTCCTTCCTTATTCGAGCGTACACTTGAGCTCTACCAAATGTTGGCAGATTACCCCTCTCTCACTCCGAATCCAGAAGCTCCGCAAGCTAATATGCTACATATCCATTTGCCAATTAGTCAGAAGAAAGCCATTGCCCTTCGCGATACCTTAGCGCAGCAGCACAGTGTGTGGATTGGCAATCCCCAACAAGGGCTACTCGCACAGCAGAGCTATATTGAGTGGTATGTTGGTGACACATTGCTGCAGATGCCAGACGATGAGTTGAAAGGATATCTCGAGCTCATTGAGCAAGGTTGCCAGTAGTACGAGTAAAACCTGCAACCTTTTGACCACCAGTAAGCTTTTGGGCTATGGGTGGTTAAAAGCAAATAACCGACATTAAGAATAAGCAGCTTACTGAAACCGCAAGAGCGATAACTAGCGTAGTTGTCGCTCTTTTTTCTTATGTCTCTCGCGCAGTTAGCTACTAAGGTTGCGCCTGACTAAATCGTGCATCTGTTTAATGGTCATTAATGCTAACCATATGATCTCTTCTACCGAGCGTTGACCTGATGTAGAGCTGAGTGCCTTGTCTGCGGTTTTATTACTCAAAGCAGGTAGTTCGTGAACTTGTTGGTCGCGCAGACTAAATATTAAGGCATCCATTGCGCTGTTGATTAAATACTCTACCTGCTTGGAACCTTGATACGAGATGCCAGCTCGCACCAAAGGCAAAAGCAAACAGAGGTAATGATTGAGCAGTCGGTAATGGCTTAGCATATCGTCATAATAATGTGGGTCACTGCGAGTGTGGCGTGGTTCTTGTTGCATCTCACTATATACCAACTCAAGGTCACTCTCGGCAGTAAGCATTGCGGCTCTTTGCTTAGTGAGATCTATGTGGCTTCTTTGAGCCGGCTCCGCTTGCAGTTGAGTGTAGCAATACACAAAAAGGCTTTTTGAGCTGTCCAATGCCTTTAGTGCTTGAGAGTGAATTTCTTTACCGCGCCACTGTGGCCATAAAACGCTATAGCCTAACAGCACTATTGCTCCACCAAGAAGATTATCGATCAATCGTGGTGCAGCAAAGTTAAGCCCTTGATGAGCCATAGCATGGTAAACCAGAATTAATAAAGCGGTGATGCATCCAATAGCAAGCGAATAACGGCGCATAATATTAAGCATAGCGACGGGCAGTAATACAATTATCAATGTGTATATAGCTGTGGGCGGCACTCCAGTTTTAATGACAGTTGTTGCAAACAAGACGCCCAAGGCGGTGCCTAAACAGCGCTGCCATGTCTTACTGCGTGTGGCTAAGAAGCTAGGTTGGATCACCATTAACATGGAAATAAGCACCCAATCAGGACGAATCAATTCGAAATACTCAGCAGTGCCTGCGCCAAGGGCAAACATTAGCCCCACACGAGCGACATGTCGCCAAATTGGATTGTCTTTACTTGGCCAGCGCAAGGAAAGCTCGAAGGGTTGTACTTCAAAAGAGCGTTCGTAGGCGGGTTCGTTTAACTCAATGCGATGAGAGATGTGTTTAATTGCATAGGCCCAGTAGCGGAAACGCGGTTGATCTTCAAGCTTTACCGCTTCAATGAGGTCGTGAGCTTCTTGCTCGAGTGAACTTAAATGGCCAGCCTTCTCATGCGTGTTGTACAGCAACTGTCTCGCTTTGTGTCTGAGCCTTTGCTGACAATGTTGGCTCCATACCAATAGTAGGTCACGTTTCGACTTACTGGATTGGAACTGTGATAACAGATCTGGGTTATTAGTGTGACTGCTCAGAATAACTTCAAAAGTATCCAGAGCGAGAAATAACGCCTGTCTAAGATCGTTAACGTCCTCATGTTTTGAGCGAAATGACTCAGATTGAAGGGCTTGTTGAAAAAGCTCAATAAGCTGGTATTTGATAAGACGCTTAGGAGCTTCACTTTCACTCCCTAACAAAAAAGCTTGTCGATATTGAATGTAGTCTGCCAGTTTCTCGTAGATCGCCGAGAGGCAAACTCGCAGCGCATAATGTTTCCATAAGGCAAACCATAGCCAACTGAAGAGCGCAAAAGTGAGCGGTCCAAGCACTAACATTGGATACAAAAGGGTGCTGGAGTGTGAATGATAAAGCGATAAAGTCACCGCGGCGATAAGCAAACTCGACATACCCAGCCGCCCCCAGAATGGTCCATTAACGGCAAAACTTGCCATTACGGCACCAATAGCACCGTAGGTAAGCCACAAGGGTAATTCGCTCAAAAGCAATACGTAGCTAGCAACGAGAGTAAGACTCCACGTCATTGCAGTAATAGCAAAGCGAGTCCAACGTCTAGGCCCCGCAGTGTCTAATCCGCTGATCAATGCTGCAGGCATTGTCATCAAAGCGGTCATCGCAATATTAACTTGATGGAATAACACACCTAAGCCAATAAAAATCACAATGGCGCTGGTGGCTCGCAGCCCTAAGTTGATGGATGGTGAGTACCAAACCTTACGTAAAATGGCAGGAGAAATGGTCATAAACCCTCGACACTTATTGTTATCCATTCAGTGTAACTCGAATTATTACAGTTGTTTCGGTATCAACTACAGATTACTAAATTGTCGAGCTGAGAGGGCTCATTTGACCGCAAAGTGAATTGGCGTCGTCTGGGGAAGGTCATAAGAAACAAAAAGGGCGATAACTCTAGGAGTTATCGCCCTTTCCAAACGTTTGGTGGAGCTGGCGGGAGTTGAACCCGCGTCCAGAAACCATTCATCATTGGTACTACATGCTTAGTCGATCTTTAATTTCACCACCAACCTGCGAACCGACACGCTAGTTAATGGCTAACCTGAATTATAATTCGCCGTTCATCTCTCAGGTGGGAAAATCCGGGCTAGCGCGTTTGGGTTTGATCTCTCGTTATTCCCCGTCTTACGTGCGGAAGCTAGGGCGAGAGAGCTCTGAGCAGGTTATTAAGCTGCTAGTGCGTAGTTTTCGTCGTTTGCGACTATTTTTTTGCGGCTTTTTACGTGGCCAACCGCCCCACGGCATGCACCTCAGACTGCAAAATTCCTGTCGAATCCTAAATCAGCCCCAAAGTGTTCCTTGCATAGTACCAGAAAAGCTTACGCTGTCTAGCTTTGCAAGTTTAAGTGGTCACTATTAACGCAAATTACTCTTCATAATTCGTGCTTTATCGCGAGCCCAATCTTTTTCTTTAAGATCAGCACGTTTGTCGTGAAGCTTTTTACCTTTCGCAACACCGACTTTGAGTTTCGCCCAAGAGCGAGACCAATAAAGTGCAGTAGCTACTAATGTCATACCGTCACGGTTAACCAAACCAATAAGTTTGTCTAGTTCACGACGGTGCATCAGTAGTTTACGAACGCGAGTCGGTTCAGCCACGATGTGTGTAGATGCTTGGTTAAGTGGAATGATAGACATGCCACTGATGTACGCCTGACCATCACGGATATAGACGTAACTTTCTGCGATATTAGCTTTGCCTTGGCGAAGTGATTTTACTTCCCATCCTTGCAGCTCAATTCCAGATTCAATTTCGTCTTCGATGTGATATTCGTGGCGAACTTTTTTGTTCTGAGCGATGGTATTGCTACCCGCTTTTTTCTTTGAATTCTTCTTTACCATAATGGGGTCATTATAAGGTCTGTTTTTGGATTAAGGAAAGGCTTTTATGTGCTTGATTGATAAATTAGCAACAAGGGTACGTGCTTGATTATGACGAAACGTAAGGTCGAGTAACTTGAGCTAACTCAAGGTAAACAGTAGAATCGGAGGCAGCCTTTTATTTTGAGGAAATTTTATGCAACAAGTGACGCGTTCAGCATTGGTGATGTTTAGTGCTGATCAAATGTTTAACTTGGTCAATGATGTTGACAGTTACCATGAGTTTTTGCCTGGTTGTTCTGGCTCTCGAGTTTTGGAGTTATCGAACTCAGGTATGGTGGCGTCGGTCGATGTATCAAAGGCCGGGATCAGTAAAACCTTTACGACAGCGAATACCTTGGTGCATGGCAGCGAAATTTTCATGGAATTGGTCGATGGTCCATTTAAGATGTTAAAAGGCGTTTGGTCCTTTATTCCTCTTGATGATCAGGCCTGTAAAGTGGAGTTGAAGCTAGAATTTGAATTTTCGAGCAAAATGATTGAATTGGCGTTTGGTAAGATTTTCCACGATGTGACCAGTAATATGGTCAATGCATTTACCAAGCGTGCCAAAGAGGTGTACACCTATGAGTGCTGATAGTCAGCTTATCCATGTCGAAGTGGTGTATGCACTACCTCACGAGCAGCGCGTGTTTCAACTGGTTGTAAATCACGAGTCAACGGTTGAAGAGATCATTCAAAAGTCAGGCGTTTTAGCGGTTTACCCTGAGATTGATCTTGAAAGCAATAAAGTGGGTGTGTTTAGTCGTAATGTTAAGCTGGACGCGACAGTACGAGATAAAGACCGTATTGAAATCTATCGTGCTTTGCTAGCTGACCCGAAAGAAATTCGACGTAAGAGAGCAGAGCAGGCCAAAATGGCTGGAACCGCTGACCCAGTTACTGGTGGAAAACCTGCTGCGCAGAGAAAGTCTGAATCTACATCCAGTTAGTGGTGACGTTTAAAAGACTCAAATAGAAAAGCTCGCTAAATGCGAGCTTTTTTGATGTCTAGTTTAGGCTTTCGTAGAACTGGTCACTGGCTTCATAATCGCCTGAGATACTGGTGAGAGTGCCTGTTGCATCGAAGTTGGCAACCAGATTACGTTGCACTGGATCATCGTGACCTTTCGTTGCATGGTAAATGTAATACCAAGTATTTGGGTAGCCATTTTCAATCAGCATAGGTGAGCCAAGTACGAAACGAACTTGTTCTTTTGTCATGCCGAAACGTAGCTGTTCAACAGCCGTTTGCTCAACAAAGTTACCTTGGTTGATATCGATACGATAAACGATTTTTTCGATCACTGAACATCCTGTCAGCATCGTGAGCGCGAGTGGTAATGCGATCAACCACTTTTTTAATTGCATAGCTTTAATTTACGACTTTGATTTTTGAGACTGCAAAGATAATAAACAAGGATGAAGCAGAAGTAAAAACTTGTCTGTCTTAGATTGTAACTAGAGACGCTATTTTATGAGTTAGCTTACAATCCTTGTTTAAAAAAACAATCCAATGGAACTATCGTGAAGTCCCGCAATCACGCCGCAATTAATAGCTCTTTCGCATTGGCCAGTGTGCTATCGGTAATCTGGCTACCGCCCAGTAACCGCGCTAATTCACTGATGCGTTGTTGTTCGTTTAGCGTCAACATACTGGTCTCTGTTTTGTTGGCTTTGGTAGTTTTCGTAACAAACAGCTGTTGATGGCCATGGCCCGCAACTTGAGGTAAGTGGGTAACGCACAGTACCTGAGTTGATTCTCCGAGCTTACGTAACATTTTGCCTACGACTGCTGCTGTTGGACCACTGATACCCACATCTACTTCGTCAAAGATGAGGCTAGGTGTGTCAACTTTTTGTGCGGTAATGACTTGAATCGCGAGTGAGATTCGAGATAGCTCACCACCAGAGGCTACTTTTGCGATTGGTTGCATTGGTTGACCTGGGTTGGTGGAAACAACGAATACCACGTTATCCATACCTGTTGGTGAAGGATGCTCTTGCTGGAAATCAACGGTAATGGCGAACTTGGCCTTCTCCATGCTCAATTCATGCATGCTTTGTGAGATCAATTTGTTGAGCTCTTTCGCGTAGCGTCCACGAGATTTGCTTAGCTTTTCACATGAGCGGACGTAAGCGTCGAAATGTGCAGAGACTTCTTCCTCCATTGCCGCTAACTTTTCATCGGAGCAGTCCAGTGCTTCAATTTGCCCCAGAAGATCTTGATGATGTTGGTACAGCTCTTCGGGCATCACATGGTGTTTTCGAGCCAGAGACATAATCTTTGAAAAGCGTTCTTCTACATAGGCCATACGTTCAGGGTCAACATCAATCTTATCAAGGTAACTGCGCAGCTCGGTATTAGCCTCCTCTAGCTGAATCATGGCTTCTTCAATCATATTGGGTAGGGCAGTCAATTCGGTGTCTAACTCGGCAAGTTGAACCAGTTTACTGCTCACAGTTTGAAGCATACCTAATGCATTGACTTCTTCACCTTCATAGATGATATCAATGGCTTGCTGACAGGTGATTGCCAACTCTCCGCTATTGGATAGACGTTTATGTTCTTGTTCTAATTCGGGAAACTCTTGTTCGCCAATCGCTAGCTCATTAAGTTCTTTTATTTGGTACTCTAAAAGTTGAAGCTGAGCGAGGTTATTAGCACTGTTTTCTTTTAATTGGGAGAGTGCAATATCGGCACTGCGCCATGCTTGGTATTTATTGCGAACTTGTTGCAATAAATTAGTGTGACCAGCGTATTGATCTAGCAGTGACAATTGGTAATCGCTTTTCATCAACTGGTGATGAGCGTGCTGACCATGGATGTTGATTAGAAGCTGCCCTAGAGATTTTAATTGCGATAACGGAACAGGGCTGCCGTTGATGAAGGCACGCGAACGACCTTCTTTGGTAATGGTGCGTCTTAAAATACATTCAGTGCCATCAAACAAGTCATTATCTTCCAGCCAACGTGTTGCTTGTTGGTTGTTTTCGATAACAAAAGCCGCGGTGACTTCGGTTTTATCTTCACCAGCGCGAACGGCTCCTGCTTCCGCTCTGCCACCTAAGCAAAGTCCTAGTGCATCAATCGCAATCGATTTACCTGCGCCAGTTTCACCGGTGATGGTTGTCATACCTGTACTGAGTTCTAACTGCAGAGATTTTACAATGGCAAAATTATTAACACTTAGATGAGACAGCATTTTTAGTTACCTGTTTAAATGAACATTACTGTATGTAAATTCAGTATATACTGTTTCTTTATACAGTAAAGTTGTACAGGTGTTTTTTTATGTGATTGAACGCACTGTTGTTGAATTTGTCGTCAATGTTAACGCTAGATACGAAAACCCCAGCATTATGTGCTGGGGTTCATCAATATGATTTTTAAAACAATTTGCTTGACCAGCCAAGCTTGTTTCTTAGGACGTGGTAATAGCTATAGTCTTTAGGGTGAATCAGTTTCAGGCGATTCGGGCTTTGGTAAATATGAATCTCGTCACCTGGTGAGACAGGTAAGGAGATTTGCCCGTCACAACTGACTTCTTGAGTGCCTCGGTTATCGGGGGAGACAATCAGCTTAATGCGACAGTTTGCATCGACAACCAAAGGGCGACTAGAGAGAGTGTGAGGAAACATCGGCACCAGCGAAATCGCATTTAGGTTTGCGGACAGAATAGGGCCGCCTCCTGAAAGCGAATAGGCTGTTGAACCCGTTGGTGTAGAAACGATTAGCCCATCAGAGCGTTGGCTAAATGCAAAGGTATCATCTATGTATACCTCAAACTCGATCATATGTGCGACTTGTCCTGGGTGAAGGACTGCTTCGTTGAGAGCGGCATTATGACTCTTTATCTGGCCATGACGGTGAATTTCGGCTTCAAGAAGAAAGCGCTCTTCTTCACGAAATTCCCCTTGAAGTACGGCTTCAAGAGAGGTTTCAAACCCTTCTGGATTTAAATCGGTCAAAAACCCTAAGCTACCTCTATTGACGCCAATAACTGCAACATCGAAGCGCGAGAGAACTCGTGCTGCTCCGAGCATGTTACCGTCACCTCCAACCACAATGGCGAGATCAGCTTCACGTCCAATACGGACTAGGCTAAAAAAGTGTTGTCGTGGGATATCGACGAGAATGTCGATAAGCCGGTCGTCCACCAATACTTTGTAGCCTTTAGAGGTGAGCCAGTGAAACAGTTCTTTATGGGTCTGAACGGCTTTCTGTGCTCTTGGTTTGCCTATGATGGCGATCACCTCAAAGGGTTTTTTCATATCACTTCCAAACTAATAGTGCTTGAATCACAAATCTTCATCCCCATAATATACCCAAAGTATGTATATATGCAGTGTTTGGTATGATTTTGATCCAAGTTTTATGGGCAAGTCATATTCTACATTGCCTTGAATTGAGTATTCCGGAGAAACCATGAGCAACGAAGAAAATAAGGTAAACCAAGAAGAGCTGCACACGCAAGAAGCGGAAGCGAAGCAAGCTGACGCTGATGTAGTTGGTTCTGACGCTGATGTTGAGTGGAACGAAGAATCCGAGCAAGATATTCAAGAATCGAAAATTGCTCAACTAGAAGCAGCTTTGCTAGCGAGTGAATCGAAAGTAAAAGAGCAGCAAGATGCTGTGCTTCGTGCAAAAGCAGACGTTGAGAACATGCGTCGCCGCACAGAACAAGAGATCGATAAAGCACGTAAATATGCACTGAATAAGTTTGCTGAAGAGTTGCTTCCGGTAATTGATAACCTTGAGCGCGCTATCGCTGCTGCTGACACAGAGAATGAAGCGGTAAAACCGATTGTTGAAGGCGTAGAGCTAACTCACAAAACGTTCGTTGATGTGGTAGCTAAATTTGGCTTGAAAGAAATTAACCCTGAAGGTGAAGCGTTCAATCCAGAGCTGCACCAAGCGATGTCTATTCAGGAAAGTGCTGATCATGAACCTAATACCGTAATGTTTGTTATGCAAAAGGGTTACGAGCTAAATGGCCGCGTGATCAGACCAGCTATGGTAATGGTGTCTAAATAACAAGCAAACAGTTAG
This sequence comes from Vibrio sp. La 4.2.2, assembly GCF_027586995.1. NCBI lineage: Bacteria > Pseudomonadati > Pseudomonadota > Gammaproteobacteria > Vibrionales > Vibrionaceae > Vibrio > Vibrio sp. La 4.2.2. The sequence goes on along the minus strand of NZ_JAPPTJ010000009.1, from coordinate 112,175 downwards.
GGATTGACACTAGAGGTTTATCCCGCTTGTTTTTGATTTATAGAGAAATGAAGCCTTATGGGCTTCATTTTTTTTGGTTATTTATTCTAATAACCTTTGAAAAAATAGGTGATAGTATTTTAAATTTTGGATAACAAAATGTAAAATTAATGCTTTATTTTGAGCTTCAGATCTGTAAGATGCCCTGAGCTTTCTACTAATAAGAAAGTAAATAACTATAAAAACACAGGGACTAAACACAACATTCTGGAGTTTATGAATGAATAAATCACTATCCCAAAAGATCTTTATAGGTCTATTTGCTGGCCTGCTAATTGGTACAGCTATTCAATACTTATTCGCAGGTGTCAGCATTTTTGACCAATACCTACTTGGTTTTGCTGAAGGTGTGGGCGGCATGTTCGTCTCGCTTATCAAACTGCTTGTTGTTCCACTCGTATACGTTTCTATTGTCTGCGGTATCGTAGAACTTAAAGACATCAACTCTTTTGGCCGTTTAGGCGGTAAAACTTTTGCGCTTTATATTCTTAATACTGTAGTCGCTATCACTTTTGCGTTAGCAATCGGTATGATTGTTCAGCCGGGTGCTGGTGCAAACCTTGGTGGTACAGTAGCTCAAGCCGTTGAGATTACGTCAACCACAACACCAGATATCTTCTCAATGATCACTAATATCGTTCCAAGCAATCCAATTCAGGCGTTTGCAAATGGCGATATGCTGCAAATCATCTTCATGGCGATTTTGACAGGTCTTGCCATCCAAGCATTGGATAAGAAGGGCGGTCCTGCTGTGAATGCGTTCAAAGTAGCGAACGACATCATGATGAAGCTCATTGGTCTAGTCATGAGTCTTGCTCCTTATGGTGTGTTTGCTCTAATGATTCAACTAGGTGCAACTCTAGATGCTGGTACGCTAGCTTCAGTGGCAGGTTATGTGGCACTGGTTGTTGGTATCCTTGTGCTTTGGATTTTTGTTGTGTATCCATTAATGGTGGGTGCAACAACCAAGATGACTCCTTCACAGTTTATTCGTGCGACTCGTGAGCAGGTACTGTTCTCACTATCAACAGCAAGTTCGAACGCTACGATTCCAGTAACGATGCGTACTTTGACTGACAAAATTGGTGTGTCTAAATCGGTAGCTGGTTTTGGTGTTCCACTAGGTGCAACGATGAACATGGCAGGAGCGTCTATTTATATTGCTATCGCAACTATTTTTATCGCCAACGCGTTTGGTCAGCCAATTCAAATGAGTGACCTATTTACACTAGGTTTCACAGTTCTACTACTTTCTATTGGTGCTGGTGGTGTTCCTGGTGGCGGCGTTGTCATGATCGGCGTTATCCTGCACCAACTAGGTTTGCCGCCAGAAGGTCTAGCTATTGTTGCCGCGGTTGACCGTATTAATGATATGTTCTGTACAAGTTCTAACGTTGTTGGTGATACTGCAGTGAATACGATTGTAGCGGGCAGCGAAAATGAGCTTGATGTTGAGCAAGGTTCAGAAGCTCAACTTACTGAAAGCCGTGTCTAATCACCTTATTTAACGATTTGCAAAGCGGAGCCTCAAAGGTTCCGCTTTTTTTATGGATATCCATGCTTTCAAAGAGTTAGTTGTCCCTTTTATAGACAGTTTCTAATTTCTTCGGTAAAAAACTTAATTTTTTTTACCTTCCTCCCTTGAAAAGCATTTTGCAGCCCTTATTTAAGGTTCATACATAAAACAAACCTATTGCGAGCGGGTGTATTGCCGGCTCAATGCTCCATACTGGAGCTTGCAAACGAAACAATAGAATTTATTCGGAGATAGCCTGATGGGTAAAATCATTGGTATTGACTTAGGTACTACTAACTCTTGTGTTGCTGTTCTAGATGGCGACAAACCACGCGTAATCGAAAATGCTGAAGGTGAGCGCACAACCGCATCGGTTATCGCTTATACAGACGGCGAAACGCTAGTAGGTCAACCTGCAAAACGTCAAGCAGTTACAAACCCAGAGAACACGCTATTTGCTATTAAGCGTCTAATCGGTCGTCGTTTTGAAGACGAAGAAGTTCAGCGTGATATCGAAATCATGCCTTACAAAATTGTTAAGGCAGACAACGGTGATGCATGGGTAGAAGCAAAAGGCCAACAAATGGCGGCTCCTCAAGTATCTGCTGAAGTACTTAAGAAAATGAAGAAAACTGCTGAAGACTTCCTTGGTGAGGAAGTAACTGGTGCAGTTATCACAGTTCCTGCTTACTTTAACGATGCACAGCGTCAAGCAACTAAAGATGCTGGTCGTATCGCAGGTCTAGAAGTTAAACGTATCATCAACGAACCAACAGCAGCAGCACTTGCTTACGGTCTAGACAAGAAAGGCGGCGACCGCACTATCGCAGTTTACGACCTTGGTGGTGGTACATTCGATATCTCTATCATTGAGATTGACGAAGTTGAAGGCGAGAAGACATTTGAAGTTCTAGCAACTAACGGTGACACGCACCTTGGTGGTGAAGACTTCGATAACCGCATGATCAACTACCTAGTTGAAGAGTTCAAGAAAGAGCAAGGCATCGATCTTAAGAACGACCCTCTAGCAATGCAGCGTGTTAAAGAAGCAGCAGAAAAAGCGAAAATCGAGCTTTCTTCTACTTCTCAAACTGACGTAAACCTACCTTACGTTACTGCGGATGCAACTGGTCCTAAGCACATGAACGTAAAAGTGACTCGTGCGAAACTAGAATCTCTAGTTGAAGACCTAGTACAACGTTCTCTTGAGCCACTAAAAGTTGCTCTAGCTGATGCAGACCTATCAGTAAGCGACATCAACGACGTGATCCTAGTTGGTGGTCAAACTCGTATGCCTATGGTTCAAGCGAAAGTGGCTGAGTTCTTCGGTAAAGAAGCTCGCCGTGACGTGAACCCAGATGAAGCAGTAGCAATGGGTGCTGCAGTTCAAGGTGGTGTACTAGCTGGTGATGTGAAAGACGTACTTCTACTAGACGTTACTCCTCTGTCTCTAGGTATCGAGACTATGGGCGGCGTAATGACTAAGCTAGTTGAGAAGAACACAACTATCCCAACGAAAGCGAACCAAGTTTTCTCTACAGCAGAAGACAACCAGAACGCGGTAACTATCCACGTTCTTCAAGGTGAGCGTAAGCAAGCGATGTACAACAAGTCTCTAGGTCAATTCAACCTAGAAGGCATTCAAGCTGCACCTCGTGGTATGCCTCAAATCGAAGTAACTTTCGACCTAGATGCGGACGGTATCCTACACGTATCTGCGAAAGACAAGTCGACTGGTAAAGAGCAGAAGATCACTATCCAAGCGTCTGGTGGTCTGAGCGATGAAGACATCGAGAAAATGGTTCAAGAAGCAGAAGCTAACAAAGAAGCGGACAAGAAGTTCGAAGAGCTAGCAGCTGCACGTAACCAAGCAGACCAAATGATTCACGGTACTCGTAAGCAAGTAGAAGAAGCTGGTGAAGCGCTACCTGCAGAAGAGAAAGAGAAGATCGAAGCAGCAATCACTGAGCTAGAAGAAGCTCGTAAAGGCGAAGACAAAGAAGCGATTGACGCGAAAGTTCAAGCGCTAATGGCAGCGGCTCAGAAGCTAATGGAAATCGCACAACAGCAAGCTCAAGCACAAGGTGCGGGCGCTGAAGCTGGTGAACAGCCTAAGCAAGACGACGATGTTGTTGATGCTGAGTTCGAAGAAGTAAAAGACGAGAAAAAATAATTTCTCGTCGCTATAAAGCCCAATCTCGGCGTCGGAAATGCTCATTTGCACTTTCTCTATGAAGACTAAGCAAATTGCGCGTTTCCTCCTTGAGCTTGAACTTTATAGCTTAGAGAATTCAGTGAACTGGATTCTCGAAAAGTGATTTATGCGGGCGTTTGGGGTAACCTTTACGCCCGCAAATTTGTAAACAGTGAGTTTACGAGAGTCATGTCGCTCTAGATAAGGACACCAATCTTTATCTAGAACGATACAATCCCCAAACAGCGTCGGGCTGTTTGTCGAAGTAATTGGTAACAAGCAATATGTCAAAACGTGATTTTTACGAAGTATTAGGCGTTGATCGTGACGCATCAGAGCGCGACATCAAGAAGGCGTACAAGCGTCTTGCGATGAAGTATCACCCAGATAGAAACCAGGGTGATGAAGCCGCTGCTGAGAAATTCAAAGAAGTAAAAGAAGCGTACGAAATTCTTACCGAGCCGCAAAAGAAAGCGGCTTACGATCAGTATGGTCATGCAGCCTTTGAACAGGGTGGTATGGGCGGTGGCGGCTTTGGTGGCGCTGGTGCTGATTTTGGTGATATCTTCGGTGATGTATTCGGTGATATCTTTGGCGGTGGTCGCCGTGGTGGTGGGAGTCGTGCACAGCGTGGTGCTGATCTACGTTACAACATGGAACTGTCACTGGAAGAAGCGGTTCGTGGTATCTCTAAGGAGATTGAAGTTCCAACGCTCGTTGAGTGTGAGACTTGTGACGGCAGCGGCGCGAAGAAAGGCTCTTCGCCACAAACTTGTGGTACCTGTCATGGACACGGTCAAGTTCAAATGCGTCAAGGCTTCTTTGCGGTTCAGCAAACCTGTCCTACTTGTCATGGGCAAGGTAAGATCATCAAAGACCCTTGTAATAGCTGTCATGGCCAAGGTCGTATTCAGAAGACTAAGACACTTAATGTTAAGATTCCAGCTGGCGTAGATACCGGCGATCGCATTCGTCTATCTGGCGAAGGTGAAGCGGGAGAGCATGGCGCACCAGCAGGTGATTTGTACGTTCAAGTGCACGTGAAAGAGCATCACATCTTTGAACGTGAAGGCAACAACCTATACTGTGAAGTACCTGTGAGCTTTGCTCAAGCGGCATTAGGCGGCGAAGTGGAAGTACCTACCCTTGATGGTCGTGTAAGCCTTAAAGTGCCAGAAGAAACCCAAACAGGACGCATGTTCCGTATGCGCGGTAAAGGCGTGAAAGGCGTTCGAGGCGGCGGTGTGGGTGACCTTATCGTGAAGCTTGTAGTTGAAACACCAGTTAAGCTAAGTTCCCGTCAAAAAGAGCTACTACGTGAATTTGAAGAGTCATGCGGTGGTGATGCTGCTAATAAGCATAAGCCTAAATCAGAAGGTTTCTTCAATGGCGTTAAAAAGTTCTTTGATGATCTAACAAGTTAAGATTATTCAAACTATTGCTAAAGCTCGCGACCAGTCGCGAGCTTTTTTATTGCCCCCAACACGCTGCAGGGGTGGTCACACCTAAGGCGTTTAATGTCATCGACTTATCATCATCCAGACAGCTATCTTTCGTTTGTTGTTGTGATGATTGAGCCGTTGCCTTAATGATGTAGGCAACGGTGCTGCCAGTAGTTATTTCAAACCGATATCGCGTCGTTTGTGAGTCACAGATCGAACAAGTGCCGGCAGAAACGATTTGTTCGAAATGATAGCCGTTGTCATAGCGGCGTTCTAGTTCGTGTTGAATAGCGAGCATATCGCTCAGCGCTACCATACGATGACTCTTCCTAACTTGTTGCAGGTAACTTGGGTAAGCAATACCTGTGGTCACTGCAAGTATGGCTAAAGTAATAGCAACCTCGACCAAGGTTAAACCACATTGAAGCCTGTTACTTTTATTGCATTTCATTTTTCTCCCTAGCCCTAAATAACTCATTTCATTTACTTTAATAGTTTTCGTGGCTGCTAAATTTAACGCAAGTCTTAGTCGTCATTTGTAGGTGGTTTCATTCTTTTTTGGGAAAGATCTCGCGGCTTCTCACTCTTTGAGTTGGTTATTGCGATAGCGGTTCTTGGTGCTCTGCTTTCTGCTGTAGCTCCTACCTTTCAAGACGCTTCTAAGAAACTCAAAGCAACGCGAGCCGCTAATGAGCTATATGCTCTGTTAATGCAAACAAAGGCCGAGTCGATTGTACAGAATACGCCGCTATGGGTTCACTTTTCGGGGCTCTCAGAGCATCCAGAAACTGAGCACTGGAGTGTTGAAGTTACTAATCGTGTTGATATTAATGATCCCGATGCCAGGTTGTTGCGGCAAATAAAAGGCGAGGTGTTTAAAGGCATTGGGTTGTCACTCAATCATTCTAACCATCTGATTAAGTTTGATAATTTGACGGGAATGGCCCTGTCTAATGGCACTATCAAATTACAACCCTACAGTGATGAGGAGTCTTATATCAATATTCGGACTCACAGTGTTTCTGGTCGAGTGATTGTATGTGATGTTGGCGAGATCCAGTTTGGCTTTGGAGCCTGTCCTAAATGAGAAGTGCCCCTAATCTCGTACGTGGACTCATGTTGATAGAGCTTGTCATTGCAATGGCTCTGAGTACGTTAGTGCTATCGGCACTTGTTACCTTCTATATGTCTATCCAACGTCATGTTATCGAGCGCTCGCAGTTACTTATTCTTCAGCAAGCGCTGTCAACAACAGCACGGCGAGTTCAAAATGACCTTATACGCTCTGGTGCAGATGGCTTTAATAATGCGACGCTGAATCCTCAAGGTTCAACACAGACTGTATACGTATCCAACAATGGCATGTCGGTTCAATATGCTTATTGGGACGACAGAGACCCTAGTGTGGCCAAACCAATTGAAAATGTAGTGTGGCAATTTGATGCTGATAACCAAAAACTGAAGATTTGCCGTTCAGTTTCAAGTTTGGCATCGGGGGCAAGAGACATTAGTTTTTCCTTCGTCTCGGGATGTACATCCGTATTCGAACCAAACTTGGTGGCGATTTCACGCTTTGAGCTAATAAGCGATGAAGTGGGCTCTTCGAGTAGCACCAATCAGTACCTTAAATTGGAGATGGAAGGACACTTAAGAGCAAAACCTTCTGTTACCGCATCCATTTATCGAGACTTCATGGTGAGGAATGGTCAATGAGAGTCGGACATCAGTTAGGAGCGATCACTTTAATGATGACTTCAATATTGCTGAGTTTGGCTTTGATGTTGTTTATTGGTATGTATAAGACGACATTTTACGAGATCAAGCGTGCACAAAACGAAATTACCTCTCGAAAGTCTTTCTGGCTCGCTGAAGGTGGTGTGGAATGCGCGATCGCTCAGTATTTCCCTTCGCAGAAAATCCCTGCAAGCATTCAGGTTTGCGATGACACATTATCAGTGACAACAAAATTGTGGTCAGACAGCATAACTGGTGATGTGGTGGCTTCAGCGACATCAGGAAACCAGACTATCAGCCGGCGTTTTGCTTTAGCAACTTCCAAATTAAAGTCAGGGGCAATACAAACTTCTGCGAGCATTAAAATCAAATCGTCCTTGGTGATCAATACGCCGGATCCTGGTATGGAAGAGGATGAAGGCTGGGAATGTGCGGCATTTCGCTTCAAAGGTCATCTTTCAGTAAAAGGTTCATTAATTAATCGCGGATTGAGTGATGGTCCAGTGCCTAGTGAAGAGTTTATGAGTCATAAGAAGTGTTTGCAGGAGCACTTAACTACTGTCGTCGGTGATTGCAGCTCTTCTTCAGATCCCAAATGTTTTGCTAACGATTTTGTTCAAGATGGCCAGCTTAGCGTATTTGAAGATTTTTTCGGTGTTCCTCGTCATCAACATGATGCGGTGAGAACTAACGGCATGTTTAGAGAGATAAACCTAGAAACTCAAACGGCAGAAGGCCTTTGGGAACGGAAAAACTGTGGAGAAGAGATACTCCAGCAGCTCCGACAGAATAACTTACATCTTTGGATAAATGGCTCATGTGTCATATCGGATGATTACTTAGCAGATATTAAAGTGCTATCGGAAGCGAGTGACGGCATTACGTTACTAGTTCATGAAGGTATATTTGCGATGCAAGGCGCAGCAAGCATTAAAGGTGTTTTGTTTCATTTCAATCAAGACTTTGAACCTTCAATTGAGCAATGGCAACAGTTAGGAATAAGCGACAGTATTACGACACACTTTCCTGAAGATCAATCACTTGCGGCTTATTACCAAGACGGCAGTTTTATGATTACTGGAGGCGCATTTTTTGATTACTCCAATGTAGAACATCTTGCATTATTCCGAGATTCCTTAAGCTTTCAATACAATCATGATGTCATCACTCATTCTAGTTCTTCATCCTCCAGTTACCTATGGAAGAAGGGGGCGTGGCGTGATTTTTAAACAGAGTGGCATCAGCATCATTGAAGTGTTAGTCGCATTGTGCCTTTTTGGAATTAGTGCGTTAGGTCTGGCGAAAATGCAAGTCGACATGGAGCAGCGCTCAGATTTTGCTTATCGAAGTACTCAAGCGCTAGCATTAGCGGAATCAAAGCTAGAGTGGTTTCGAACTCGCGGGGCTGACTCCTCAGTTTCCAATCGAGTTGTTGCAGATTATATGACGGATATTGTTGACGGACAGGACCACTCACATCCAGTGTTTGATGTTAAGTGGACTGTCTCGAAAGTAGCTCTGAATGGAAACATCAAGACGGTTGAGGTTGAAGTATTTTGGGTTGATCGATTGGGAGTGAAACGCAATGTTGCTCTGGTTACTCAGATTTCCCGCTTTAGTGAGTTTGACTAATTCTCTTGCCTCTATCGTGTCATTTTTCCATTAAGTAAATGAACTGAGAGTCATAGCCAAGGTTTGCGTTATTGTCGCAAGCATTAGGCGCTTAGATGGTGGTGAAAATATAAGCTATGTTTATATAATCGGGTCTTTTGCGTGCTAGTTAGATAATTGTTTTGCATTTGTGCATTAACATGTTGGTTAAATGTTATGTTAGTCGGTGTTTTTTGCAAAATAAGTCTACAAATATGGAAAAAGTTCCAAATTATCTACTCTTTTCATCTTTTTTAAATAAAATGGTCACGCAAATATAATCTTCTCGCCTCGCGCGATGAGACCAACAAATAACAACATCACACACGGAGTTACCATGAGTAACCAATCGATTAATCAAGCGCCAGCTCCAAAGCCGAGTGGAATGGATCGCTTTTTAAACTTTATTGAGAAAGCAGGTAACAAGATCCCAGATCCTGCTATCCTTTTCTTCTGGGCACTGGTTATTGTTTGGGTTGCGTCAGCACTTTTATCTAACGTCAGTTTTGATCTGATTAACCCACGTACAGGTACTGCACTAGAAGTTAATAACCTACTTACTGGTGAAGCACTGGCTAGCTTTTTAGCTAATATGGTGACAACCTTCACTGGCTTTGCGCCGTTAGGTATCGTTCTTGTTGCGATGCTAGGTGTTGGTGTTGCTGACTCTTCAGGCTTTATTACTACAGGCCTTAAGAAGATGCTTAACTTCACACCAGCTAAGCTACTAACACCAATGCTAATTCTTGTTGCGATTGTATCGCACACAGCAGCAGATGCAGGTTATGTACTGGTTATCCCTCTAGGTGGTATCATCTTCCACGCAGCCGGCCGTCACCCATTAGCGGGTATTGCAGCAGCATTTGCTGGTGTATCTGGTGGTTTCTCTGCGAACTTTATCCCTTCAGGTATCGACCCACTACTTGCTGGTTTCACGCAGACTTCTGCTCAAGTTCTTGATCCTGAGTACATCGTTAACCCTCTAGCAAACATTTTCTTCACTGGTCTATCTTCAGTGATTATTGTTGCTATCGGTTGGTACGTTACAGAGAAAATCATCGAACCGCGTCTTGCGAATACACCTGTAGATGAAGATGCAGAAGAAGCACCTGACCTAGGTACATTTACTGAGACAGAATCTAAAGCGTTCCGCGCTGCTGGTTGGTCAATGGTTGCTGGTATCGCGCTATTAATCGCAGCGATCATTCCTGAGACATCGGCACTGCGTTCACCTGAAGGTGAGATCACTGCGTTCTCTGCGCCATTAATGAAGTCGATTGTTCCTCTAATCTTCATTCTATTTATCATCCCTGGTTACGTATATGGACGTGTTTCTGGCACATTCAAAAACAGCAATGATGTAATCAAAGCAATGTCTGACACAATGGCGACAATGGGTGCGTACATTGTAATGTCATTCTTCTGTGCACAGTTCCTAGCTGCGTTTGGTCAATCAAACATTGGTACTATGCTAGCGCTTTATGGTGCAGAAGGTCTGAAAGCGATGAACCTTCCTGGTGAAGCGACGATTGTTGGTATGATTCTGCTAACAGCGTGTGTAAACCTGCTTGTTGGTTCTGCATCTGCGAAGTGGGCACTGATTGGTCCTATCCTTGTTCCAATGCTAATGGCAGTAGGTATCTCTCCTGAGCTATCTCAAGCGGCATACCGTGTAGGTGATTCTGTTTCTAACATCATTTCACCACTAATGGTATTCTTCCCTCTAGTTGTGGTTTACTGCCAACGCTACGTTAAGTCGACGGGTATCGGTACGCTTGCGTCACTAATGATGCCGTTCTCTATTGCAATGCTAATTGGTTGGACAATCTTCTTGCTAGCTTACTGGGCACTAGGTATCCCTCTAGGTATCCAAGCGCCATACACTTATACAATGTAAGTTGGTAGAAAGTTAGAACAAAGCCCGCCCTTTCTATTAAGGGCGGGCTTTTTAGTTTAAGTAATAGCTAAAACTTAGTCTTTCAAGAATCCAGCATGAAAGCGTAAGTGATCTTCAATAAAACTCTGAATGAAGAAATAGCTGTGGTCATAACCAGGCTGCATACGAAGCTTTATATCACTACCAGAAATTTCTGCCGCAGCTAACAACAGCTCTGGCTTTAGCTGCTCTTGTAGGAATCCGTCGTCTTCCCCTTGGTCTACTAAAATTGGCAGCGTTGCCATCTTAGCTTTAAGCAACTCAGCACTGTCATACTGTTTCCAGTCATCCGTATTGTTACCAAGGTACTGACTCAGTGCTTTTTGGCCCCAAGGGCAGTTCATTGGATTACTGATTGGGCTAAATGCCGAAATAGAGCGATATCTATCACTGTTCTTTAATCCAATCGTTAGCGCGCCATGTCCGCCCATGCTGTGTCCAGAAATGGATCGAACCTGCGTGACAGGGAAGTGCTGTTCGATAAGTGATGGCAACTCATCGACGACATAGTTGTACATTTGGTAGTGTTGATTCCAGGGTGCTTGTGTGGCATTCACATAGAACCCAGCGCCTAAGCCGAAGTCGTATGCACCTTCGGCATCATCAGGTACATCTTCACCGCGAGGGCTAGTATCAGGTGCGACAATGGCAATACCGAGTTTTGCCGCCATGCGGAAAGCGCCTGCTTTTTGCATGAAGTTTTCGTCGGTGCAGGTTAAACCTGAAAGCCAGTAGAGGACGGGGACTGGATTATCAGCGCTCGCTTCTGGTGGTAAATAGATGGCAAATCTCATCTGGCAGCTTAATGCCGAAGATTGGTGATGGTATTGTTTGTGCCACCCACCAAATACTTTGGCTTGGCTTACATTTTCTATGGTCATTCTATCAACCCAATTTAAAAGCAAGGGCTCTAGTACACTAGAGCCCTGAATCATTAATAGTGAATAACGGTACGAATACTTTCGCCTTTGTGCATTAATTCGAATGCTTCGTTAATATCTTCCAGTGGCATGGTATGAGTGATGAACTCTTGTAAGCCGAACTCACCTGCCATGTAACGGTTAACGATTTCTGGTAGTTCACTACGGCCTTTAACACCACCGAAAGCACTACCACGCCATACGCGACCAGTCACGAGTTGGAACGGACGAGTTGAGATCTCTTGACCTGCACCCGCTACGCCGATGATAACGGATTCACCCCAACCTTTGTGGCAGCACTCAAGTGCTTGACGCATCACGTTTACGTTGCCGATACATTCGAAAGAGTAATCAACACCACCATCTGTCATCTCAATAATTACTTCTTGAATTGGCTTATCGAATTTTTGTGGATTGATCACGTCAGTCGCGCCAAGTTGCTGAGCAAGCTCGAATTTGCTTTCATTGATGTCAACACCAATGATTTTGCTAGCGCCAGCCATACGAGCACCAATGATAGCTGATAGCCCGATGCCACCAAGACCGAAGATAGCAACAGTGTCGCCTTTCTCCACTTTCGCTGTGTTCAGTACCGCACCCATACCGGTAGTAACACCACAACCAAGTAAACATACTTCCTCTAGAGGTGCTTCTTTGTTTACTTTAGCCAGAGAAATTTCTGGTAGTACAGTGTATTCAGAGAAAGTTGAACAACCCATGTAGTGGTAAATTGGTTGACCGTCTTTGTAGAAACGAGTCGTACCATCTGGCATCAGACCTTTACCTTGAGTCTCACGAACTGCTTGGCAAAGGTTAGTTTTACCTGATTTACAGAACTTACATTCGCCACATTCTGCAGTGTAAAGTGGAATAACATGGTCGCCAACTTCGACACTTGTTACACCTTCACCAACCATTTCTACAATGCCGCCACCTTCGTGGCCAAGAATGCTTGGGAAAATACCTTCTGGATCATCGCCAGATAGAGTGAATGCATCTGTGTGACATACACCAGTAGCAACGATTTTTACGAGTACTTCACCAGCTTTTGGAAGCATAACATCCACTTCTTCCATTTTAAGTGGTTGGTTAGGGCCCCAAGCAACAGCAGCACGTGATTTGATAAATTGTTCAGTCATGGTTATTCCTTATTATTACAAGGTCACAAAATTAACTAACGGCTAACTTGAGTAAGACTAGTTCACTTCACGCCGTTTGCATCAGATGGGGCTAGTATATTTATTTCTTAAATAATGATAATTAGCATAAATTGAAATACACTATTACATGAAAGTAATAGTGAGGGTTAAAATGGCAAATTGGGAAGGGATCAATGAGTTTGTAGCAGTAGTAGAAACGCAGAGTTTTACTGGTGCAGCAGACAGGTTGGCAACATCAGTAGCCAATATTAGTCGTAGAGTAAATGCGTTGGAGGAAAAGCTCGGCGTAAAGCTATTTGTTAGAACTACTCGCAAAGTTTCGGTAACGGAAGTGGGAGCGACTTACTATCAACACTGTAAACCTCTTGTTGATGGACTAGCGTTGGCAGAATTAGCGATTACTCAGTTGCAATCGACGCCTAAGGGTAAAATAAAGATGACGGCGCCAGTCACCTTTGGTGAACAAGTTCTTGCGCCGTTGATGCACGAGTTTTTGTTGATACACCCACAAATTGAACTGGACTTGATTCTGTCTAACCAGAAAATGAACTTGGTGGAAGAAGGATTTGACCTAGCCGTTCGTCTTGGTCGACTCGAAGACTCTTCTATGATGGCCAGAAAACTACTCGACCGTCATATGTTTGTGTGTGCAAGTCCAACCTACCTTGAAAACCATGGTGAGCCTCACACTCTGTCGGAATTGAAAAGGCATAGCTGTTTACGAGGTTCAACAAAGTACTGGCGTTTCGATGAAAAAGGGTCTGAGCGTCTTATTCACGTTGAAGGTCGAGTTCAATGCAACAGTGGTTATGCGCTCGTTGACGCGGCTTTAAAGGGATTAGGCATAGTGCAACTTCCTGATTACTATGTGCAGCCGTATTTGGAAGCTGGGGAACTGGTGGAAGTGCTGACTCCATATCGAGGTGATCGTGAAGGTATTTGGGCATTGTACCCACAGAACCGAATGCTCACTTCGAAAGTTCGCACGTTAATTGATTACTTATCAGAAGCATTAAGCCGAGAAAAACATGACTGATGAACAAATGACCTTTGAATTTAATGATGAAGACCGTCGTTTTATGCAACGCGCGATGGAGTTGGCGAATCATGCTGAATCTGAAGGTGAAGTGCCTGTTGGAGCGGTATTAGTCAGAGGTGGGAAGATTATCGCTGAAGGATGGAATCAATCTATCGGTAATCACGACGCGACGGCGCATGCTGAGATGCAAGTGATTCGTAAAGCCGGGCAGAACCTAGAAAACTATCGACTGCTGGATACGACATTGTATGTAACGCTAGAGCCTTGTCCAATGTGTGCTGGAGCTCTGCTACACAGTCGTGTGAAGCGGGTTGTATTCGGTGCACCAGATTTAAAAGCTGGCGCAGCAGGGACTGTATTGAACTTGTTTGAAAGCCAAGCATCGTATCATTATGCCGATGTTGAATCTGGGTTATTAGAAGAGGAATGTCGTCATCAATTGCAGGCATTCTTTAAACGCAGACGTAAAGAAATAAAGCAGAAGAAGCGTGATGAACAGATGAAGGGTGAGGAATGATTTATTAGCAAACATCTGCTGGGCAGATGTTTGCTGTCTGTGCTTTATGGAGTGAGTAACTGCATAAAAGCTCGGTGACGCCAAATAACTTTCTTCTTATTATTGGCCATTTTTCTTTTGCGGCGGTTTGCTGCCACCGTCTTATTAAGGTGTTTAGATTGCATTCTTTTCCTTGCAAGCATAAAACTACCTCCTATCACGAAAGATAAACCTCTCCGATCTGTATCTAGACACAATCATTGCGTAATAGATTTCCTTATCAATGGATCGATGCCGGAGTACGAAACACAATCCACCGCCCAATCTTGTTGTCGGGTGATTTCGATTATGCTGAGTATTTGCAGAGGGCACGACAGTACCTTGCGACAGAAGAGATTATCTCGCCAACCGAAGCGTTGGCGAATGATCAATCTCAAAGTTTAATGTAAGGGCTTGAGAATAAGATTTCAAGTATGCGATATACGATCACATTCGCATACTTGAAGATTGCTGATAGTTAACGTCCTGAGTGTCCAGTTTGCTGGGTTGACGCAGAGTCTGAGCCTGAGCTAACCTCCTCTTGGTCTGGCGCGACCGGTCCATTTTCTGGAGGCAGTGGTGGGATGACGATTAAGTCTTCTGTACTTATTTCTTTTTCCGCTTCAACGGCTATCTGCTTGTCGATGTGACCAATAATGCTTTGATAGTAGCGACGAATATTCTCGACATAATTTCTTGCCTCATCACCGCGAGCATAGCCGTAACGTGTCTGGCTGTAATATTTCTTTTGGCGTAATAACGGTAAACGATCTTTCACATCCGCCCAAGCATCAGGATCACCACCTTGTCGTTTTGTCAGGCGTCTTGCGTCCATCATATGACCGAAACCGACGTTATAAGAGGCGAGGGCAAACCAGATTTTCTCATGTTCTGCGATAGAATCTGGAACACGATCAACAATTCGTCTTAAGTATTCCACACCGCCACGGACAGACTGTTCTGGATCCAAGCGGTTGGTAACACCAACACTTTTAGCCGTCGGTAATGTAAGCATCATCATACCGCGAACACCTGTTGGCGATTTAGCCACAGGATTCCAGTGAGACTCTTGATAGGCAAGAGCAGCGATTAAGCGCCAATCAAATTCGTTCGAATATTTCTTAAAGAGAGGCGACCACTTAGGCAATTTGCCATCTAAAGCACGGATAAACGCGCGAGTATCGACGTAGTCGAAAACACCGATGTGTCCGATATACTTCTCTTCTAAATTCGCCAGTTCACCTGTCTGTTTCAAGCGGCCGAAGAACTCGATCAATAACGCGTACAGGCTTTCATCTTCTGACTTACGCATATACCAAGAGATCGGTTGATCTTCAGTCATTTCAAACGCCAATGCGAGATCAGGATAAATTCGTTGAGAAAGTGACAGTTCCACAGAGTCTGCCATGGTGAATTTAAGTTGGCCTTCAGAAACCTGCTTTAGTAGGTCATTGACGTCAGCATTAGCATCAATGTAGTAGCGGAACTCAGGGTTCTGGTTAGCGACATTCGCTAGTGTTTGCTCAAAGTGAGAGTCTTTTACTATCGCAAAGACCTCTTCACCATCGGCTTTATCGATTAACTCTTGCTGATTGTTTAATAATTGTTCTAAGTTTCTTGGTCGCCATTGACCCTTCTTATAGACCACCTGTTGGCTTACGTAGTAATAGGCAGGGCCTGCGCGAAAGTGCTTGATACGTTCTGGAGATTGGCTTAGTCCGGCTGCAATAATATCGATTTCACCTTTTTGCAATGCTGGAAACAGACTTGCTTGGCGGTAAGCGGGCTTCATTTCCAACCGTACACCCAGTTCATCGGCAAACTGCCTTGCAAGCTCATAGTCCAAACCAGTCGGACCATCAGGACCAATATAATAAGAGAGTTGATTATTGAGAGTACCGACACGAAGCACACCACGCTCTTTAATATTCTCTAGTTCGCTTTTGGGATCAGAGTCGATTTGGCAGCCTGCCATTCCAAGCGTTAACAGACAAACGGATAGTAATTTGAGCCAGCGTAAATTTAACCAATAAACAGCAGATGGATTTTGCATTAATTCATTTATCTCACAACGATAGTGCTGTCTTTATACCAAAGCTGACGGGCTTGGCAAAGCAAGAAGGCATAAACACCCGAGAGTGGTCACTTTATCACCATGACGATATCGTTTGCTGCAAATCGAAAAAAAATGACGAAAACGTTTGCGTTAGCGGTTACGTCACAAAAAAAAATCCTCTATAATAGCGCCGCATTAGAGCAGGATAAATTGTTATAAGTTCAAAAATACAATCTAACTATTTGAATTTATACTAATTTCACCTCAATCAACTGCATAAGAGACCTAAGCACATGAGAATTTTGCGTGGTTCCCCAGCTCTTTCTGAGTTTCGTGTTAACAAGCTACTAGAGCTTTGTCGTGAACTAAACCTACCAGTAACAGGTATTTACGCTGAGTTTGCCCACTTTGCCGACCTAACGGCAGACCTGGATGAGTCTGAAGTTGAAAAATTAAAGAAGTTGCTGACTTACGGTCCAACGATTGAAGAGCACGAGCCAACAGGCACGCTGCTATTAGTGACACCTCGCCCTGGCACTATCTCGCCATGGTCTTCTAAATCTACGGATATTGCGAATAACTGTGGCCTAGAGAAAGTGACTCGTCTAGAGCGCGGTACGGCATACTATGTAGAGACATCAAGCGAACTGACGGAGCTTCAACTTGTTGAGCTTAAAGCGGTGATCCACGACCGTATGATGGAAGTGGTTTTCTCTGACTTCGAATCAGCGGCAGCGCTGTTCCAAGTAGCAGAGCCAGCACCGGTAGCTGATGTTGATCTACTAACAGGTGGCCGCAAAGCACTAGAAGAAGCGAACGTGACGCTAGGTCTTGCACTTGCAGAAGATGAAATTGATTACCTACTTGAAAGCTTTGTGACTAAGCTAGAGCGCAACCCAACAGACATCGAATTGATGATGTTTGCACAAGCGAACTCTGAGCACTGCCGTCATAAGATCTTCAACGCAGATTGGACTATCGACGGCGTTAAGCAAGACAAGTCGCTGTTCAAAATGATCAAAAACACATTTGAAACGACACCAGACCACGTTCTGTCTGCATACAAAGATAATGCAGCGGTTATGGAAGGCTCTGAAGTTGGTCGTTTCTTCCCAGATCCAAAAACTCGTCAATACGGCTACAACCACGAGAAAGCGCACATCCTAATGAAGGTGGAAACGCACAACCACCCGACAGCGATTTCTCCATGGCCAGGCGCATCGACTGGTAGCGGCGGTGAAATCCGCGACGAAGGCGCAACAGGTATTGGCGGTAAGCCAAAAGCTGGTCTTGTTGGTTTCACAACGTCTAACCTTCGCATTCCTGGCTTCGAACAGCCTTGGGAAACCGACTTTGGCAAGCCAGGCCGTATCGTTAACGCCCTAGATATCATGCTAGAAGGTCCACTAGGTGGCGCGGCATTTAACAACGAATTTGGTCGTCCAAACCTACTAGGTTACTTCCGTACTTACGAAGAGAAGGTTACGTCTCACGCAGGTGAAGAAGTGCGTGGTTACCACAAGCCAATCATGATTGCTGGTGGTATGGGTAACATCCGTGACGAGCACGTTCAGAAGAAAGAGATCCCAGTAGGTGCAAGCCTAATCGTACTTGGTGGTCCTGCAATGAACATCGGTCTTGGTGGCGGTGCAGCGTCTTCTATGGCGTCTGGTCAGTCTGCTGAAGACCTAGACTTTGCCTCTGTTCAACGTGAAAACCCAGAGATGGAACGTCGCTGTCAAGAAGTGATCGACCGCTGCTGGCAGCTTGGTGAAGACAACCCAATCGCATTTATCCACGATGTGGGCGCGGGCGGTATCTCAAACGCACTTCCTGAGCTTGTTGATGACGGTGAGCGCGGCGGTATCTTCCAGCTACGCGACGTACCAAACGATGAACCAGGCATGAGCCCACTTGAGATCTGGTGTAACGAGTCTCAAGAACGCTATGTAATGGCGGTAGCGCCAGAGAACATGGAAGCATTCGATGCTATCTGTAAGCGTGAGCGCGCACCTTACGCAGTAGTGGGTGTGGCAACAGAAGAGCGTGAACTGAAACTTGAAGATTCACACTTCGACAACACGCCAATCGACATGCCGATGGACATCCTTCTTGGCAAAACGCCGAAGATGCACCGTGATGCGAAAACACTGAAAGTAGACAGCCCTGCGATCTCTCGCGAAGGCATTGAAATGAACGATGCGGTTGACCGCGTTCTTCGTCTACCAACAGTTGCAGAGAAAACTTTCCTAATCACCATCGGTGACCGCACGGTGACAGGCCTTGTTGCTCGTGACCAGATGGTTGGTCCTTGGCAGGTGCCGGTAGCAAACTGCGCAGTAACAGCAGCGAGCTACGATACTTACCACGGTGAAGCGATGTCTATGGGTGAGCGCACGCCAGTTGCTCTACTAGACTTTGGCGCTTCTGCTCGTCTTGCGGTAGGTGAGTCTCTGACTAACATCGCAGCGACAGACATCGGCGATATCAAGCGTATCAAGCTATCAGCTAACTGGATGTCTCCAGCGGGTCACCCAGGTGAAGACGCCGGTCTTTACGAAGCGGTAAAAGCGGTAGGTGAAGAGCTATGTCCAGCTTTGGGTCTAACGATTCCAGTAGGTAAAGACTCAATGTCGATGAAGACCAAGTGGAACGAGAACGGTGAAGACAAAGAAGTCACGTCGCCACTTTCACTGGTTATCACTGCCTTTGGTCGTGTGGAAGACGTTCGTAAGACGGTCACGCCGCAGCTTCGCACTGACAAAGGTGAGTCGTCTCTTGTTCTTGTTGATCTAGGTAACGGTAAAAACCGTCTAGGTGCAACCGCATTGGCACAGGTTTACAAGCAGCTTGGTGATAAGCCAGCAGACGTAGACAACGCAGAGCAGCTAAAAGGCTTCTTCGATGCGATGCAAACCCTTGTTCGTGATGACAAGCTAGTGGCTTACCACGACAAAGGTGATGGCGGTCTATTCGTAACGCTTGCTGAGATGGCATTCGCAGGTCACAGTGGCGTGAAAGCAGACATCGCTGGCCTTGGCGAAGATGCACTAGCGGCACTATTTAACGAAGAGCTAGGTGCAGTTGTTCAGGTTCAGAATGACGACCTTGAAGCGGTGAAAGCCGTACTAGCGGCGAACGGCCTAGAAGCATGCTCTCACGTAATCGGCAGCGTTGAAGCGTCTGATGACTTCGTTATCACTTCTGGTGATGCGATTGTTATCGAGCGCTCTCGTACTGAGCTACGTACTATCTGGGCGGAAACTACGCACAAGATGCAGTCTCTACGTGACAACTCTGCGTGTGCAGACCAAGAGCACGAAGCGAAGAAAGACAACTCTGACCCAGGTCTAAACGTGAAACTGAGCTTCGACGTTAAAGAAGACGTTGCAGCGCCATACATCGCAACAGGCGCTAAGCCTAAGATGGCAATTCTTCGTGAGCAGGGTGTGAACTCTCACGTTGAAATGGCAGCAGCGTTTGACCGTGCTGGTTTTGAAGCGACAGATATCCACATGAGCGATATCCTGACGGGTCAAGCAGTTCTAGAAGAGTACCAAGGTCTTGTGGCTTGTGGTGGCTTCTCTTACGGTGACGTACTAGGTGCAGGTGAAGGTTGGGCGAAGTCTATCTTGTTCAACGACCAAGCGCGTGACCAGTTCCAGAGCTTCTTCCACCGCGAAGACACTTTCTCACTAGGTGTGTGTAACGGCTGTCAGATGCTATCGAACCTAAAAGAGCTGATCCCAGGTGCAGACCTATGGCCACGCTTCGTTCGTAACGAATCTGAGCGCTTTGAAGCTCGCTTCAGCTTAGTAGAAGTACAGAAGTCTGACTCTATCTTCTTCGATGGTATGGAAGGTTCACGTATGCCAATCGCAGTGTCTCACGGTGAAGGCCGCGTAGAAGTTCGCGATACTGACCACCTAAACGCGATTGAAGCATCAGGTACGGTCGCGGTGCGTTACGTTGATAACAACGGTAACCCAACACAGCAATATCCAAACAACCCGAACGGTTCACCAAACGCAATCACAGGTCTAACGACTCGTGACGGTCGTGTGACTATTATGATGCCGCACCCAGAGCGTGTATTCCGTACGGTTGCTAACTCTTGGGCACCAGAGTCGTGGGGTGAAGACAGTGCTTGGATGCGCATGTTCCGCAACGCTCGCGTGAACGTTGGTAAGTAATCAAGTTAAGGCAACTGCCCCAAAGGTTACAACCCAATAGTTAATGAGGTCCTCAGTGGAAACACTGGGGACTTTTTCTTATAAAAACTCTGAGCGTAAGCGTTCGATTTGTGTTCTAATACCGCGCTGGCTTAGGGATGGTCAGCATTACATTGCTGGAATATCCCTTAACAAAGTCTTTAGGAAATACATAAATGTCTGAAAATAAAAAATTTACTATCCGTCTAACGGAAAAACGTAACGGCTGGTCTGCAGAGATCATTCGTCAAGTGACTTCTCGTCGCACGGTTGTGTCTAAGCGTGAGATGGGCTTTGAGAGCCAAGAATTGGCTCAAGCGTGGGCAGATAAAGAGCTTGCTGGTTTTATCGAAAACCAAGCAAAGCGTAATGAGCGTAAAGCCGAAGCTCGCGCAGCGAAAGCAGAAGCGGCAGCGAAAGCCGACGCAGATAGCGAAGAGTAATCCTTTTCGCTCTGATGGTGGTTCCTAGGGACACCCCTAGGAACGCATTGTTACTCTCAACTCAGTTTTACTGACTTACCTGAGCGTTCAATTGCTCAACCAAACCATTCTCTAACCCAAGTTGGGTTGCCAACTCTTTCAAATACGCTTTTTCCATAAAGTTTTGCTCATCAGCCACTAACAGGCTTGCTAAATAGATCTCTGTCGCGTGTTCTGGTGACACGGCCAATCGAGCAATCTCAGTAGGGTCAAGAGGTTTTGCTATCTCGGCTTGAATTAATTGTTGCACTGATGCGTCAGCATCGATTTGGGTGAGTGCTTGTTCGATCTTTGCCATCTCTTGCTCGTCAATATGTCCATCAGCCTTGGCCGCGGCGATCATCGCTTTGAGCACTGATTCATCATGTTGCGAGGTTTGGGTAAAGTTAGCTGGGGTTTGCGGTGAGTTAGAAGTGGTGGACCCTTCCTTGTTGTAGTCGTTATACATTTTGTAAGCGAGTGCGCCTAGTGCCGCAGCACCACCCACACCTAGTGCAGTTTTGCCCATTTTTTTTGTTTTCTTAGAGCCTATGAGCATACCGAGTAAACCACCGCCTACCGCTCCAGCACCTAGTGCACCAAGGGTTTTCTTATCACCGAGAGCTTGACCGATGCTTGACGAGGACTGGCTCGCTTTCTGGGTGGCTTGATTGACGATATCTGAATTAAGGGCTTGGTTAAGCAGTGATTTTAGGTTCATCTGTTACTCCTAGTCAGGTGGCATTCCACCATCATAAGAAAGCGAACATGAACAGAGTATGAAGGAAATAAAAAAGGCCGCATAGCGGCCTTTAGGATAATCTGGGTAACGATTAAGCTAGCTGAGCTTTCACGTGAGCCACGATGTCATCGATAGCGATTGGCGTTTTGTCACCAGTACGGCGGTTCTTGTATTCGAAGTTACCTTCGTCCATGCTGCGGTCACCAATAACTACAGTATGAGGAACACCAACAAGCTCCATATCAGAGAACATGACACCTGGACGCTCTTTACGATCGTCAAATAGCACTTCGATACCCGCTGCAGTCAGTTCTGCGTATAGCTTCTCAGCTGCTTCTTTAACGCGCTCAGATTTGTGCATGTTCATCGGTACGATCGCAACCTGGAATGGTGCGATAGCGTCAGGCCAGATGATGCCGTACTTATCATTGTTCTGTTCGATAGCTGCCGCTACCACACGAGAAACACCGATACCGTAACAGCCCATCTCTAGGATAACGTTCTTACCGTCAGGACCAAGCACGCCACAGTTCATCTTCTCAGAGTAGTTTTTACCTAGTTGGAAGATATGACCCACTTCGATACCACGCTTAAGCAGAATAGTACCTTGACCACATGGGCTTGGATCGCCTTCAACAACGTTACGTAGATCTTCTACTTTACCAAGCTCAACGTCACGACCCCAGTTGATGCCAAAGTAGTGCTTGTCATCAATGTTTGCGCCAGCGCCAAAGTCGCTCATTACTGCAACCGAACGGTCAACAATAAATGGTAACTCAAGACCAACCGGACCTAGTGAACCAGGGCCTGCGCCAATCGCTGCGCGAATTTCTTCTTCTGTTGCCATTTCTAGAGGAGAGGCAACTTCAGCAATTTTCTCTGCTTTGATTTCGTTAAGCTCGTGGTCGCCGCGGATGATAAGGCCGACAAGTGGCGCTTCGATTTCATCAGAAGCTTTAACAAACAGCGTTTTCACTGTTTTCTCGATTGGTAGGTCGAACTGCTCAACAAGCTCAGCAATGGTTTTCGCATTTGGCGTATCAACCATTGTCATCTCTTGAGTCGGAGCGGCAAGCTCTGCAGCAGGCGCTAGTGCTTCTGCTTTTTCGATGTTTGCTGCGTAGTCAGACTCAGAAGAGAAGGCGATAAGGTCTTCACCGCTCTCTGCCAATACGTGGAACTCGTGTGAGCCGTTACCACCGATAGCACCGGTATCAGCCAGTACTGGACGGTAGTCTAGACCCATGCGGTCAAACGCTTTGCAGTAAGCATCGTGCATCGCTTCGTAAGACTTCTCCAAGCCTTCTTTGTCGATGTCGAAGCTGTACGCATCCATCATTGAGAATTCACGTGCACGCATCACACCAAAACGTGGGCGGCGCTCATCACGGAATTTAGTTTGGATTTGGTACAGGTTCAGTGGTAGCTGCTTGTACGAGTTTACTTCGTTACGCACAAGGCTAGTGATCACTTCTTCTGCTGTTGGGCTAAGTACAAACGGACGCTCATGACGGTCAGTGAAGCGAAGAAGCTCATCACCCATCTTTTCAGATCGGCCTGTCTCTTCCCATAGTTCAAACGGCTGCACTACGGGCATCAAAGTCTCAACTGCACCTGCATTATCGATCTCTTGGCGAACGATGTTTTCGACTTTACGCAGAACACGTAGACCCGTAGGTAGCCAAGTGTATAAACCTGAAGCTAGTTTACGAATCATACCTGCACGCAGCATTAGCTGGTGACTTACAACTTCTGCGTCGTTTGGTGTCTCCTTCAGAGTAGAAAGAAGATAGTTACTGGTACGCATTTATGGGTATCCGTTCATTATGTTAATAGAGAATTTGGGCAGAAGACCCAAATTGAGTTAAGCCGCTTATGATATCAGCCAATTCGCTTTCTACAAAGAGTCAATGGAAGTTACCAAGGCTAGTTGCGCGATTATTTTGAACTTTACGTTCCAATCGAAGAGTCTGACTCCGTATTCCTTATTATCAACCTTACTTTTTTTGTAAGCAGGTCGGGGATCTTGAGCGAGTACCTCTTTGATGACTTGCGTCTTATAAGCAACCTCCT
This sequence comes from Vibrio sp. La 4.2.2, assembly GCF_027586995.1. NCBI lineage: Bacteria > Pseudomonadati > Pseudomonadota > Gammaproteobacteria > Vibrionales > Vibrionaceae > Vibrio > Vibrio sp. La 4.2.2. Next base: position 88,467 of record NZ_JAPPTJ010000009.1, on the reverse strand, counting down.
TGTCCTTAGCTAGTTCCTCTAATGCAATGTCTGAAAACGCGACTTCTATCGATTCAGGTTCAGATTCCGCATAGCCACCGATGGCATCAGGGATTGAGTCTGAATAAGGGATATAAGGTTTGATATCGACGATTGGGGTGCCATCGACAAGATCAACACTGCCCACATCAATAAAGACTTGGGAACCTTGCTGACGAATACCTTTCAGTTCAACTGAAGACATCCCGATACCATTGGGACGAAATGTCGCGCGGCTGGCTAATACTCCGACTCGTTCATTGCCTCCTAATCGAGGCGGTCTCACTGTAGGTTTCCAGCCTGCGGCAAGGTTTTGGTCAAAGAGAAATAGCAACCAAAGGTGAGAAAACTGTTCAAGGCCGCGAACGGCTTCTAGACAATTGATGTCACCCTGCAACGCAATCGTTGCGGTGGCGCTCGAGACTAACCGAGGTTGTCTCGGTACAGCAAACTTCTCTTTGTAAGGAGAATGAATGATGCCAATTGGCTCCAATGAGTAAGTCACGAATTGAGTCCTAGTTCACATAAATCACAATCCATCATTTCAGAAGCGGAGTGTGTTTTCAATGATGATTTAGTTGAGCTTTTTTTAGCCTTAATCGGTTGTCGATATTACAAAAAGGTAAATATGTCACGAGATTGTTATTTTTTGTTTTATATTTTTGTCATTATAAGTTGTTGTGTTTCTGCTAAATAACTGGATGTAAATTGCGCATTATTTACAATTAGCAACATTTTCGGCTTTTAATGTTGAGCTCCCTCACGTACCCTGCGGCTGCTTTTTTACAAAGTTGTCAGGAATCGACCATGGCTTTGTAAAGAATGCTAGGACAAATAAAAAAGGAGGGGACAGATGAGTTCATCTGCCACAATGAAACACAACAAGCCAAAAAAGCCTCTATTTACCCGTTTTCTTGACGCGGTAGAGTACTTGGGGAATCTATTACCCCACCCAATCACACTGTTTGCTATTTTCTGTGTTGCTATCTTAGTTATGTCAGGCATTGCCGGCTACTTTGACGTAGCGGTTGCCGATCCGCGCCCTGAAGGCGCTGCTGGTCGTGCAGCAGACGGCATGATTAAAGTAGTGAGCTTATTGAACGCAGAAGGCTTACAGCTAATCGTGACAAACTTAGTGAAAAACTTCACAGGTTTTGCGCCATTAGGAACCGTTCTTGTCGCTATGCTGGGTGTGGCAATTGCTGAACACTCTGGCATGCTATCTGCCGCAATGCGTGGTCTTGTTATGGGTGCGTCTCAGCGCATGGTAACAGTAACCGTTGTATTTGCAGGTATTATTTCTAACACTGCTTCAGAGCTTGGTTACGTCGTACTTATTCCATTGGCAGCGATGCTGTTCCACTCTCTAGGACGTCACCCTCTAGCAGGTCTTGCAGCAGCGTTTGCTGGTGTATCTGGTGGTTATTCAGCAAACCTATTAATTGGTACTGTGGATCCACTACTATCAGGTATTACTGAAACTGCCGCTCAAATGATCGATCCAAACTACACCGTTGGCCCTGAGGTGAACTGGTACTTTATGTTTGTATCGACCTTCTTCATTGCGATTACAGGTGCCTTTGTTACCGAGAAAATCGTTGAGCCTAAACTGGGTAAATACAATGAAGAAGAAGCTGCAGAAGATCTTTCTAATGACAGCATGGGTTCACTGACTGCAGTAGAAAAGAAAGGCCTGAAAATGGCAGGTATTGCAGTACTGGTTGTAAGTGCAATCATTGCATCAACTGTTGTTCCTGAAAATGGCGTGCTTCGTACTGCTGATGGTCAGGTTGCAGGTTCTCCGTTCTTGAAGAGTATCGTAGCATTCATCTTTGTCTTCTTCGCGATTCCGGGCTTTGTCTACGGTAAAGTGACTGGCTCTATGAAGAATGACCGTGACGTGATCGATGCGATGTCGAAGTCTATGTCTTCGATGGGTATGTACATTGTATTGGTGTTCTTTGCTGCACAATTTGTTGCTTTCTTTAAGTGGACGAACTTTGGTCAGGTATTTGCTGTAGCGGGTGCTGACTTCCTACAGACTATCGGTCTAACAGGTCCTGCTCTGTTTTTTGCATTTATCCTAATGTGTGGCTTTATCAACCTAATGATTGGTTCAGCGTCTGCACAGTGGGCAGTAACAGCACCTATCTTTGTTCCAATGCTTATGTTGGTTGGTTATGCTCCTGAAACCATTCAGGCGGCATACCGTATTGGTGATTCAACCACCAACATCATCACACCTATGATGAGCTACTTTGGGCTGATTCTGGCAGTGGCAACACGCTATATGAAGAATCTAGGTATTGGTACACTAATCGCAACTATGTTGCCGTACTCTATCTGTTTCTTGGTAGGTTGGAGTTTACTGTTCTACATTTGGGTATTCTTACTAGGTCTACCAGTAGGTCCAGGCGCAGCAACGTTCTATACGCCTTAATAGATACGCCTATAAAAAATGCTCCCTTAGGGGAGCATTTTTTTTGATTACTTTAACTTTTCTAAATCCGCTTCAATCTCGGCAATTTTGCTAGAAACGACTTTTTCTAAGTGGCGAAGATCGGTGAGGATTTTCTGCTTAACATCGACTTCGGCGACTTCTACAGGTTTGGTTAGTTTATTTAATTCATCAATAACCAGCGTGAGATTGCGGTTAATTTCGGTGACTTCTTTGTAATTGCCACTGCTGCTATTAACACGAACATTCTTTACTTGTCTTGGATACTTAAACTTAACGCTTTTGGCGAAGAGCTCGCCCTTTTGCTTATGAAAGTATATCTTCAACACATCCTTGTGCGCTTCTTGTCGTAGTGAGTAACGCTCAATTTGTTTAGGATCGTGAATGCCTAAACCTGTGAGGTTTGGATACATAAGTTACCTCTTATTGCAGTGTGTTTTCTCTACAACTGTAGCAGGCAATTAATGTGGTAGATAGCTGATAATTAGACAAATAAGAGAGAAATGTGGACGAGATCGCTTAAATGATGCGCAATTTTAATTTAGGTGACTGGCCACGACGGTGTGGCCAGTCATTACTACTGACAACTATTTATTAACTAGCAATTTGTTCTGAAATTGTGTCGTGCAGTTTTTGTTTTAGCTGGCTCTGTTCCTCTTCAGACAGTCTGCCACCCGTTGCGCTTGTTAAGATAAATAAGTCTTCTGCACGTTCGCCAATTGTAGTGATTTTCGCCGCATGTAGATTAACGCCAAGCTGGGCAAACGTCGCTCCCACTTTTGCTAGTAAGCCTGGGGCATCTAAAGCGACCAGTTCCATCAGCGTGCGCTTTTTCCCCTTAGTGGGTAAAAAGTCGACCTGAGTTTTTACATTGAAATGCTTTAGGTTTCTTGGTGCGCGACGCGTTTTCACGCGGGTAGGGCGCCCATCCTCCAAGACATGAACCAAATGTTTGATCACCGCAGAGTGTCGCTCTACATCAATGGCATCACCATGTTGATCAAGCACCATAAAGGTATCAAGGACGAAACCGTCCTTACTGGTCATGATCTGCGCGTCATGCACGTTAAAATTACGGCGATCGAGTTCAGCAACCACTGTGGCAAACAATGCAGGCTGATCTTGGCAATATACAAAGACTTCAGTGCCACCACGTGTCGCATTCTTACTCATTAGTACTAGCGGCTTAGAAGGATCATCGGCGTTAAGGATATGTTCACTGTGCCAGGCTATCTGCTTATGAGTGTGTCTTAGGAAATAGTCAGCCTTGAATCGCTGCCAAAGCACTTCGATCTCTCGAGCGTTAAAGCCTTGCTTACGTAGAAGCGCTGAAGAGAGTTGTTGATTGTGTCGAATACGGTCACGTACATCGACAGGATTCTCTAGGCCTCTTCTGAGTGCTCGCTGTGTGGAGTAAAAGAGCTCAGCAAGCAAGGTTCGCTTCCAACTGTTCCATAGTTCTGGGTTCGTGGCACAGATATCGGCAACAGTGAGGCAGACTAGATACTCAAGGTATTCTTCATCGCGAACTTTTTTAGCAAATTCGATAATCACATCTGGGTCGTAAATATCACGACGTTGAGCGGTAACCGACATTAAAAGGTGATTTTGAACTAACCAAGAGACCAGTTTGGCTTCCGGTTTAGACAAGCCGTGTTCCATACAAAAATCATACGCTTCGACAGCGCCGATCTCAGAGTGATCGCCCCCTCGACCTTTACCGATATCATGAAAAATGGCAGCGAGGATAAGCAGCTCTTTTTTCTGCATACGAGGATAGACCTCGCAGCAAATGGGGTGCTTGGAGTAGTTTTCCTCGATACTAAAGGTGTGAATATGATTCAGCAGGCGGACACTGTGTTCGTCAACGGTGTAGACATGAAACAGGTCAAATTGCATTTGTCCAACGATCTGACTCCACTGAGGCAGGTAGGCCGATAAAACCCCTAGCTTGTGCATCAAGCGAAACGCTCGGTGCAGCGCGTTCGGGTGGCGAACCAGATCCATAAACTTCTCTCTTGCTGCCGGAATGGTGTGCAAAAACTTGTTTAATCGACGTCGAGCAGTACGTAATTGACGCAATGTTGCTGGGCTGACGCCTTCAATACTCGAGTCATTAGCGATATGAATAAACATATCTAAGATGGTTTCTGGTCTAGCTTGAAATAGCGCTGGCTTTCTTGCTTCTATGAGTTTGCCTCTACGTTGGAAATCATCGTTAATGATGATGGCGTCTTGAATCTTGCCTTTATTGACGATGGCTTGATCAAACAGTTTCAGCAACATCTTATTCAGTTCAGCGACACGTCGTAGTGTTCGATAGAATTCTTTCATCATCATTTCGACCGCTACGTTGCCTTCACCGACAAAACCTAAGTTCTCGGCCACTTGAGCTTGATGAGCGAAGGTTAGCCGATTGTCGTAGCGTCGTAGTTCGATGTGTAGTGCAAAGCGTACGCGCCAGAGAAAGTTCTGGCACTCGACGAGTTCTCGGTACTCTGCATCGGTGAGGAAACCAAATCGGCTCATCTCGTACAAGGAAGTAGCGCCAAAGTGGCTGCGCGCTACCCAACTTAGAGTATGGATATCACGCAATCCGCCCGGTGTTGATTTAATATCGGGCTCTAGATTGTAGGTGGTGTCGTGGTACTTGGCGTGACGAGTGCGTTGTTCTTCGATTTTTGCGTGATAAAAGGTTTCTGAGGGCCAAAATTCTTCGGAATCAATCTGGCTCTTAAGTAAGGAAAAGGTGTCTTCGCTGCCACATAGCAAGCGTGCCTCTTGAAGATTGGTGGCGACGGTTAAGTCCGACTGGCCGATTTCTAGGCATTCTTGAACGGTTCTTACTGCGTGGCCGACTTCTAATCTCAGATCCCAAAGTAGGGTAATGAATTCACTAATGGTGCTTTCAAGGTTCGCTGGAAGCTTTTTGCGCGAGACCACCAGAATATCGATATCCGATAGCGGGTGCAGCTCACCGCGACCATATCCACCTACAGCCACTAACGCGAGGTTAGTTTGGTTAGCGAGACCAGTGAACTGCCATAACCGGTTAAGTAACTGGTCAATGTAATCTGAGCGACCTAGGACCAAATCGGTAATAGGGTGGTGATTTAAGAACTCCTGTTTCTGATGTTCAGAAAAGGTTTCTAATTGTGACTTTAACTCGCTGATCGTGAGTTGTTCGTCGCTTAGTGTGGTTGGGCTCTGAAAAGTCATGAGTGCGATCCGTGCAAGCAAAAAAGATTCTAACTACGGTTATACCAAAATGATTCAGATAAAAAAATATCCCCAGTGTTTGGGGATATTTTTGAATCGAAGCGGAATGGCTAGATATTGTTCATGTGACGAGGAATAGATTCGTCGCTACGTAAGGTCAATACTTCGCAACCTGTTTTGGTCACCACAATCGTATGTTCCCATTGCGCGGAGTTTTTGCCGTCGCCAGTGTAGACTGTCCAATCGTCTTCTGCGTCAATGCTGCAGCCAAATTTACCAGCATTGATCATTGGTTCAATAGTGAACACCATACCTTCTTTTAGTACACGGCGGTCGTTGTTTTTGTAGTGAACCACTTGTGGCTCCTCATGGAACTCAGAACCGATACCGTGGCCACAAAAATCCTTCACGATAGAGAACTTATTACGTGGGTTGTTCTTGTTATTCGTTTTAATGAATTTTTCAATCTCAGTACCGATAGCACCAACTGTGGAACCTGGTTTGACGGTCTTCATGCCCAGATACAGTGCTTCTTGAGCAACCATACATAGGCGCTTATCAGCAGGTGAAACATCACCGACTAAAAACATTTTTGATGTATCGCCGTGATAACCTTCTGGACGAGTGTCTAGTGAGGCATTTTCATCGTTAGGAATAATAACTGTCACGTCCACGTTGACGATATCGCCATTTTTTAGAACAGCCGGTTTTAGTTTACCTGTAGTACCCATTGCGTCTTGTTCTGCTGGGATACCGTGACAAACAATGTGGTTGATCGATGTGCAGATTGATTTTGGATAACCGTGATAATCAAGTGGGGCCGAGTAAGCGCCACGCTCACGAGTGTAATCCGCACAAATTCTATCGAGCTCTTCCGTCGTTACCCCTTCTTTCACGTGAGGTTCGATCATTTCTAAAAGCTCTGCTGCAAGCTTACCTGCGATACGCATTCTTTCGATTTCAGCTTCAGTTTTGATTTTGATAGACATCTGTGTTCTCTGCTTTCTAAATTGACGGGTTATTCTATCAGTGGCGAGATTAAGCGCAACAAGAATAAAACTCGTTTGTAGTTATGTACGTGATTCATTTTAGTTGGGTTTAGTTAAAAACTCACTGCTGTGATGATTGTACTTTGTACATTTATTGCGATTTTTGTAGAAATCAGTGGCCAAATTATGGTATAAAGCGCGCCGGAAACAGGACTTAGTTTCTTCGAATCGGCGAGCTCGGTTTTGTTCCCATTAACTTTAATTTAAATCACACACATTTCGTCACATGTTCCGGGGTGCTTGAGTAATCATTCATACCAAGTCGGATTCATGGGAAATGTGGAGGCCTAACCCCATAGAGGAATTTAAAATGGCAACTGTATCAATGCGCGATATGCTAAAAGCTGGTGTTCACTTCGGTCACCAGACTCGTTACTGGAACCCAAAAATGAAGCCATTCATTTTTGGTGCTCGTAACCGCGTACATATCATCAACCTAGAAAAAACTGTACCAATGTTCAACGATGCACTAGCTGAACTAGCTAAAATCGGTGAGAAGAAAGGTAAAGTTCTTTTCGTTGGTACTAAGCGCGCTGCATCTGAAGCTGTTAAAGAAGCTGCAATCAACGCTGACCAGTTCTACGTGAACAACCGTTGGTTGGGCGGTATGCTAACGAATTACAAAACTGTTCGTCAGTCTATCAAGCGTCTAAAAGATTTCGAAGCACAAGCTCAAGACGGTACTTTCGAGAAACTAACTAAGAAAGAAGCTCTAATGCGCACTCGCGAAATGGAGAAGCTAGAGAAGTCTCTTGGTGGTATCAAGAACATGGGCGGTCTACCAGACGCTCTATTCGTAATCGACGCTGATCACGAGCACATCGCTGTTAAAGAAGCAAACAACCTAGGTATCCCAGTATTTGCTGTTGTTGATACTAACTCTAACCCAGACGGCGTTGACTACGTTATCCCAGGTAACGACGACGCAATCCGTGCAGTACAGCTTTATCTAAACGCTGCTGCAGACGCGGTTAAAGAAGGTCGTAACAAAGACGTTGCAGCTGTAGCTGACAAAGACGGTTTCGTAGAAGAAGCTGAATAATAGCGGCTCGAAGTCACACTTAGTTTCGTAGACATCTAGTCTTCATATAAACTGAGTTATAGTTAGCATCAGGGGCCGAATGAGAGCCCCTGATTTTTACCCTAATCAGAATCAACTGAGGAATAGAGAATGGCTGTTACTGCTGCTCTAGTTAAAGAACTGCGCGACCGCACTGGCGCAGGCATGATGGAATGTAAGAAAGCGCTTGTTGAAACTAACGGCGACATCGAACTAGCAATTGAAAACATGCGTAAGTCTGGCGCTGCTAAAGCTGCTAAAAAAGCAGGTAACATCGCTGCTGAAGGCGCGATCATCATTAAAGAAGAGAACGGCGTTGCTGCTCTTCTTGAAGTTAACTGCCAAACTGACTTCGTTGCTAAAGATGCAAACTTCACAGCATTTGCTGAGAAAGTAGCTGACGAAGCTCTAGCAACTAAAGCAACTGCTGAAGAGCTAGTAGCTAAGTTCGAAGACGAGCGTGTTACTCTTGTTGCTAAGATCGGTGAAAACATCAACATCCGTCGCGTACAGTACGTTGAAGGCGCTGCTATCGCTACTTACCGTCACGGTGAGAAGATCGGTGTTGTTGTTGCTGGTGAAGGCGACGCAGAAACTCTTAAGCACGTTGCTATGCACGTTGCTGCTTCTCGTCCAGAGTTCGTTAACCCAGAAGACGTACCTGCAGACGTAGTAGAAAAAGAGAAAGCTGTTCAAGTTGAAATCGCTATGAACGAAGGCAAGCCTGCTGAGATCGCTGAGAAGATGGTTGTTGGCCGCATGAAGAAATTCACTGGCGAAATCTCTCTAACTGGTCAAGCGTTCGTAATGGAGCCAAAGAAAACTGTTGGCGAAATCCTTAAAGAGCGTGGCGCATCAGTAGCTACTTTTGTACGTCTAGAAGTTGGTGAAGGCATCGACAAGGGCGAGCAAATGAGCTTCGCTGACGAAGTAGCAGCAGCTCAGAAAGGTTAATCCTTGATGATTTGTTGATGAAAAGACCGTGGCCTTGGCTACGGTCTTTTTACGACTAGGCTATCTGTCATTTTTTAGCCGTCATGAGTTGAGTCTATACTAGTCTCAAGCCATGACCGTTAATCGATAACTCTTTGGAAGGTATACTTCATGACAACGAACCCTAAACCAGCTTATCAACGTATTCTGTTAAAACTTAGTGGTGAAGCGCTACAAGGCGAGGAAGGCTTTGGTATCGATCCAAAAATCCTTGACCGTATGGCACAAGAGGTTAAAGAACTGGTTGAACTGGGTGTTCAAGTTGGTGTGGTCATTGGTGGTGGTAACTTGTTCCGTGGTGCAGGCCTTGCTGAAGCAGGTATGAACCGTGTAGTTGGTGATCACATGGGTATGTTAGCAACGGTTATGAATGGCCTAGCTATGCGTGATGCTCTTCACCGTGCGTATGTGAACGCTCGTGTTATGTCTGCTATCCCTCTTAAAGGTGTTTGTGACGATTACAACTGGGCTGATGCTATTCGCGAATTACGTCAAGGTCGCGTCGTAATTTTCTCTGCAGGTACTGGTAACCCATTCTTCACAACTGACTCTGCTGCGTGTCTTCGTGGTATCGAAATCGAAGCTGATGTTGTGCTTAAAGCAACAAAAGTAGATGGTGTTTTCACGGCTGATCCAGTGGCTAACCCTGATGCAGTTTTATGTGATAAGCTTTCTTACAGTGCAGTTCTAGAGAAAGAGCTGAAAGTAATGGACTTGGCGGCATTCACATTGGCTCGTGACCATAAGATGCCAATCCGCGTATTCAACATGAATAAGCCAGGTGCATTGCGTCGTGTTGTGATGGGTGAAGCAGAAGGCACACTTATCAGCGACGCAGAATAAGAGTACACTCTTAACCAGAATTATCGAAGGACATAGCCTGAAAGCAGACCGGCTTTCAGGTTACTATTATTTAAGGTGATATTGTGATTAACGAAATCCAACAAGACGCTCAAGAGCGCATGGCAAAAAGTGTTGAAGCACTTAAGAATAACCTAACTAAAATTCGCACAGGTCGTGCACACCCAAGCCTTCTTCAAGGTATCTCTGTTGAATATTACGGTGCGCCAACACCTCTAAACCAAGTAGCAAACGTTATTGCTGAAGACGCGCGTACACTTGCTATTACAGTATTCGATAAAGAGCTTGCGCCTAAAGTTGAAAAAGCGATTCTGACTTCTGACCTTGGTTTAAACCCAATGTCTGCGGGTACGGTTATCCGCGTGCCACTTCCACCGCTAACAGAAGAGCGTCGTAAAGACCTAGTGAAGATCGTTCGTGGTGAAGCTGAAGGCGGCCGTGTTGCAATCCGTAATATCCGTCGTGACGCTAACGGTGACCTGAAAGCGCTACTGAAAGATAAAGAAATCTCTGAAGATGAAGATCGTAAAGCACAAGATGAGATTCAAAAGCTTACCGATGCAGCAGTGAAAAATGTTGACGAACTGCTTGCTGCAAAAGAAAAAGAGTTGATGGAAGTCTAATATTTCACCACTCAGTTCTAGTTTGAACGCTGTGCTGACAGCACAGCGTTTTTTTATGCTACCCTGTCCGACCCGAATTATAACTATACTCTTTTATGCAAAACTCACACATCGTCAATGATTCCCTTCCAAAACATATCGCTATCATCATGGATGGTAATGGACGTTGGGCAAAATCTAAGGGAAAACCACGAGTTTTCGGGCATAAAAAAGGGGTTTCTGCTGTCCGTAAGACCATTTCTACCGCTGCAAAGCTGAATATTCAAGCCGTAACACTGTTTGCGTTTAGCAGTGAGAATTGGCGTAGGCCTGAAGATGAAGTTGGCTTGTTGATGGAACTCTTTATTAGCGTTCTGTCGAGTGAAATTAATAAACTTCATCAGAATAACTTAAGACTTTGTATCATTGGCGATAAATCTCGTTTTAACGACAGATTGCAAAGAAAAATCGCCGAAGCAGAGAAGTTGACAGAAAACAATACAGGTACTGTTATCAACATCGCTGCAAACTATGGTGGGAAATGGGATATTTTACAGGCAACTAAAACGCTGGCTGGTTTAGTGGAGCGAGGCGAGTTGTCAGCCGATGACATAACTGAAGATATGATCGGTCGTTATGTCACTATGTCTGATTTGCCAGATGTCGACTTACTGATCCGTACCAGCGGCGAATGTCGCATTAGTAACTTTATGCTTTGGCAAATGGCGTATGCCGAAATGTATTTCACGGATGAGTACTGGCCAGAATTTAACGAGGACAGCCTAATAAAGGCAATCACTTGGTTTGTGAATCGCGAACGACGCTTCGGTTGTACCGGAGAGCAAGTCAAAGCGTTAATGGAAGCCAATTAAGGACGATTTAATTTGAAACAACGAATTATTACCGCCCTAATACTAGCTCCGCTGGTGGTTTGGGGTATTTTTTCACTGCCATTAACTTGGTTCATAGGTTTTGTTGCCGCTGTTACGCTTATTGGAGCGTGGGAGTGGACTCAATTTACTCTTACTCGTTCTCGGCTGCTAGCCTTAATTCCTCCTGTCCTTACTGTTGGACTCTCTTTGTTCATTGTCCCTTCTGACATTGTCTCTTTGAATCAGGTCGATTCATTGCATCTTTTATTGCTGGGTATTGGCTTTAGCTGGTGGCTCATTGCGAGTAGTCTAGCGATGACGTACCCTAAGTCCGCGGGACTGTGGGAGCACTCTAATGTACTGCGACATTTATTCGGACTACTAACTTTGCTACCATTTCTATGGAGCATTGTTATCTTGAGAGGACAGCACTATTACTTAGACCCTTATTACGGCTCAAAACTGGTTCTGTTTGTTTGTTTGATCGTTTGGGCTGCAGATAGCGGTGCTTACTTTGCTGGAAAAAGTTTAGGTAAGCGTAAGATGGCGCCTCATGTAAGCCCTAACAAAACCATCGAGGGTTTGGTTGGCGGCATTGCGGCTGCTTTGGTTGTCGCGTGGGGAAGTTCATCACTCTTTGATATTCAGTTTACGAGCTATGCCAGTATGACTATCATTACTCTTGCCACAGTCGTTATTTCAGTGCTGGGCGACTTAGTGGAAAGTATGTTCAAACGAGTATCGAAGATAAAAGACAGCAGTAATATTATTCCAGGTCATGGTGGTGTTCTCGATCGTGTGGATAGTCTAACCGCAGCATTTCCTGTATTTGCTCTCCTTTATCTCATTTTCTAATCTCCCCAACCAGAGAGTAAGTTCTTATTCTCTGGTTGACTTATAAGCGGTTGTAATAGCATGCAAAATTTAACCATTCTAGGCGCTACTGGTTCTATTGGAGCAAGCACTCTAAAGGTCGTTTCAGAAAATCCTTCATCTTTCGCTATCTATGCTCTTGTTGGTGGTAAAAACGTAGCCAAAATGGCTGAGCTTTGCTCCATTTGGAAACCCAAGTTTGCGGTTCTGAATGACGAAGTGGATGCGTCAGAGCTAAAGCGACTACTTCCTAGCAATATGAGAACCGAAGTACTGTTTGGTCAACAAGCCATGTGCATGGTATCGGAATCCAAAGATGTCGACGTTGTAATGGCTGCTATCGTCGGTGCTGCGGGTTTGTTACCTACGCTTGCTGCTGTGAAAGCAGGCAAACGTGTACTGTTAGCTAATAAAGAAGCGCTGGTCATGTCTGGTAAGCTATTTATGGACGCCGTGTACGAATCTGGTGCTCAGTTGCTACCCGTTGATAGTGAACATAACGCCATATTCCAATGTTTACCTGCGAATATTCAAACCAATCTTGGGAACTGCCAGTTATCTGAAGCGGGTATCAATCATATCCTTTTAACCGGTTCGGGTGGCCCTTTTCGATATACTGACGTTTCAACGCTTTCTTCAGTAACACCTGCACAGGCAATTGCTCATCCAAATTGGTCGATGGGGCCAAAAATTTCTGTTGATTCTGCAACAATGATGAACAAAGGTTTGGAGTTTATTGAGGCCCGCTGGCTATTCAATACCAATCGAGAGCAGCTAAAAGTGGTCATTCATCCTCAATCGGTTATTCACTCTATGGTGCAATACAATGATGGTTCGGTCTTAGCACAGATGGGACAGCCAGATATGGCAACGCCGATTGCTTATTCGATGTCTTATCCCGACCGAATCCCTTCTGGTGTTGCTCCTCTTGATTTTACGACAATCGGTGAATTGACTTTTATGGCTCCAGACTATGCTAAGTATCCTTGCTTAGCGTTAGCAATAGATGCCTGTTTTGAAGGGCAACATGCAACCACGGCTATCAATGCCGCAAATGAAATTGCGGTTGAAGCCTTCTTGTCGGAAAAAATCCGTTTTACTGATATTAGCGTGGTAAATGAGCGCGTTATGTCGAAAGTCTGTTCAGCAAATGAATTTATACAATTAGATAACTTGGAAACTATTCTTGAGCTAGATAGAATGGCTCGAAACTATGCACGAGAAATCGTGCGTTCGATTTAGTGAGAGAATTTTTGATATGACGGACATCCTTTGGAACTTCGCGTCCTTTATCGTTGCGCTAGGGATTCTAGTCGCGGTACATGAATACGGTCACTTTTGGGTAGCGCGAAAGTGTGGTGTGTATGTCGAAAAGTTCTCGATTGGTTTCGGTAAATCGATTTGGTCTAAAGTCGGTAAAGATGGGACTGAGTATAGTATCTCCGTTATTCCTTTAGGCGGCTATGTCAAGATGCTCGATAGTCGAGTTGATGAAGTCTCTGAAGCCGATCACAAGTATGCCTTTGATAAAAAGCCTCTCTGGAAAAGAACCGCTATTGTAGGTGCAGGACCAGCATTTAACTTCTTTTTTGCGGTCTTTGCTTACTGGCTGGTGTTTTTGATTGGTGTGCCTGCGGTCAAGCCTGTTATTGGCGAAGTTACCCCGCACTCGATTGCTGCACAAGCTGGGTTAACACCAGGAATGGAGTTTAAGTCCATTGATGGTACGCCAACCTTGGACTGGGAATCGGTTAATTTGGGGCTAGTGTCGCATATTGGCGATAATCAAATGACGGTCACAGTTTCATCAGATAGCCAAATAGGAACGGACAAAAAATTAACAATTGATTTGTCGGGCTGGAACTTTAATCCAGAAACAGAGTCTGCTATGGGGACGCTTGGTTTTAAACCGTATACCCCAGAGATTAAAACAACGCTGACAAATGTAAGTGAAGACGGAGCCGGTTCGGCGGCTGGCCTCCAGGTTGGTGATACTATTATCTCGGCTGGAGAGCAAGACATCTCTCAATGGCAACAAGTCGTGGATGTGATTCAAGCGAATCCAAATAGTCCAGTGACTATACAAGTGCTGAGAGACGGTGAGCGATTAACCACAACATTGACTCCTGGGTCACGTGAGCTGCGAGATGGTACGGTTATTGGCTTTGCGGGTATCGCTCCAGAGATTGGTGAGTGGCCTGCTAGTTATCGCTTTGACCTTCAATACGGGCCGGTTGAAGCAGTAGGTAAAGCTATCGCGAAAACGGGACAAATTATCGAGCTTACGATCTCTATGCTGAAAAAGCTGATCGTGGGTGATGTTGGCCTAAACAACCTAAGCGGACCTATTTCGATTGCGAAAGGGGCAGGTACAACCGCAGATTATGGACTGGTTTATTTCTTAGGCTTCTTGGCGCTGATTAGTGTCAACTTGGGTATTATCAACTTAGTACCATTGCCAATGCTTGATGGAGGACATTTATTGTTCTTTGCAATTGAAGCAGTAATTAGAAGACCAGTACCAGAAAAAGTACAAGAAATGGGGTATCGAGTGGGAGGGGCTATTATCTTCTCATTGATGCTGATAGCAATTTTTAATGATTTTACACGCCTTTGATATCAGAATTTAGGCAGCGGTATTAGCAAGGATTAATTAGAGCAGGTATGGCGATTAAGCATATTCTATTCGCATCTCTACTAGCGACCAGTGTGTCGGCGAATGGGGCTGAGGATTTTGTTGTACAGGACATTCGAATCGAAGGTTTGCAAAGGGTAGCACTAGGTGCTGCTCTTTTGAAAATGCCTGTACGTATTGGTGATTCGGTAGACAGTAAAGATATCTCAGAGATCATTAATGCCCTCTATCAATCGGGTAACTTTGAGGATATTAAGGTACTTCGTGATAAAGACGCACTGGTAATACGTGTGAAAGAGCGCCCAACTATTGCGAGCATCTCTTTCTCAGGTAACAGCGCGATAAAGGAAGAGCAACTACAGCAAAACCTTGATGCGTCAGGTGTTATTGTCGGTGAAGCACTAGACCGCACAACGTTAAGTAATATCGAAAAAGGTCTAGAAGATTTCTATTACAGTGTCGGTAAATACAACGCGAAGGTTCAAGCGGTTGTTACACCGTTGCCACGTAATCGTGCCGACTTGAAGTTTGTATTCTCTGAAGGTGTTTCGGCAAAGATCAAACAGATCAACTTTATCGGTAATACTGTCTTTAGCGATCAGGAATTGTTATCACGTTTTAATCTGAATGTAGATGTTGCGTGGTGGAACTTCCTTGCAGACGATAAATACCAGAAGCAAGTTCTTGCAGGTGATATTGAAGCTCTCAAGTCGTTTTACCTCGATCGTGGCTATTTAAAGTTTAAAGTCGATACGACTCAAGTATCGATTTCTCCGGACAAGAAAGGCGTTTACATCACGCTAGGTATCGATGAGGGCGAACCTTATCAAGTGAAAGATGTGACGTTCCGTGGTCAGCTAATTGGCAAACAAGCCGAATTTGAAAGTATGATCCCATTTAAGGATGGCGATACTTATAACGGCTCTAGTGTTACCGCATTAGAGGAGAACATTAAGCGCGTATTAGGTGAAGCTGGCTATGCTTACCCTCAAGTACGCACCATTCCAGAGTTTGATGATGAGAATAACCAAGTTTCTTTGGTCATCAATGTTGAAGCTGGAAACCGTATTTATGTTCGCGATATTCGATTCACAGGTAACAACTCCACCAAAGATGAAGTGTTACGTCGTGAAATGCGTCAGATGGAATCGAGTTGGTTGAACTCGAAGTCTATTGAAACCGGTAAAAACCGTTTGAACCGATTAGGTTTCTTTGAAACGGTTGATGTTCAAACAGTTCGTGTGCCTGGTTCTGATGATCAAGTAGACTTGGTATATGATGTCAAAGAGGCAAACTCAGGAAGCATTAACTTTGGTGTCGGTTACGGTACTGAATCAGGTATTAGCTTCCAGGTTGGTCTCCAGCAAGATAACTTTGCAGGTTCTGGTGACCGAGTTGGTATCAGTGCGATGACCAACAAGTATCAGAAAAACATAACGTTGGATTATCGCGACCCATACTGGAACCTAGATGGTGTCAGTCTTGGTGGTCAGATTTTCTACAATGAGTTTGAAGCATCGAAAGCAGGTATCGTTGACTATACCGACCAAAGTTATGGTGGTACGTTGACTTGGGGTTTCCCGGTCGATGAACTTAACTACCTAGAGTTTGGTGGCGGCTATACACATAGCCGATTAGGTAACATCAAAGAGTACGTTCAAATTGAGAAGTTCCTGCAAGCTCAAGAGAAGAACCGTGATTCTGAAGGTAACTTGATTACGGATGATTTCCACTTAACGGCAGCTTGGACTCGAAATAATTTAAACCGTGGACGTTTCCCGACCGCAGGTAACCATCAAAAACTCTATGGTAAAGTGACGGTTCCTGGATCGGATGTTCAATACTTCAAGACTCAATATGACGTAAGACAGTATTTTCCTATTACCGATAGTCACAGTTTTACGTTATTGTTGAAAGGTCGCTTAGGTTACGGTAACGGTTATGGTCAAACCAATGGCAATGATAACTTGCTGCCATTCTACGAAAACTTCTATGTGGGTGGTTTCTCAACACTGCGTGGTTTCCGTCAGAACTCGGTAGGCCCCAAAGCAGTCTATAACGATCCAAATGGTGGTGGTTGCGGTAATGTAGGTGGGAATAACCCGTGTTACTCCGCGACTGACCAGTCAGTGGGTGGTAACGCAGTAGCGCTTGCTAGTGTTGAGTTGATTGTCCCGACGCCATTTGCTTCGGATGAGTTCCGCAACCAAATTCGTACTAGCTTGTTTATGGATGCTGCGAGCCTTTGGGACACAGAGTTTACTTATGTTTCACCAGACCCTAACATGCCTGGAAGCCAGTATTATTACGATTACTCGGATCCGTCGAATTACCGAGCGTCGGTAGGTGTAGCAGTACAGTGGATGTCTCCAATGGGGCCTCTTGTATTCTCACTCGCAACACCAGTTAAGAAGTTTGAAGGCGATAAAACAGAAGCCTTTACCTTCACGATTGGTAATACTTTCTAACTATATATTTTGTAACGAAAATAGTTTCTATACGAACAGAGGAATCGACCTTGAAAAAATTAATGAAAGCGGCTGGACTTGGCCTAGTTATCCTTACGTCTTCACTGTTTGCAAACGCAGCAGAAGCGGCGCAGAAAATTGGCTATGTGAATACGCTTCAAGTTTTCCAAGCACTTCCACAGCGTGAAGCAACACTGCAAAAATTACAGAATGAGTTCAAAGACAAAGCTGCCGAGCTTCAAGCGATTCAAGCGGATGCAGCTAAGAAGATGGAAAAACTTCAACGTGATGGTGAGCTACTAGGTAAAGATGAAATCGAGAAACTACGTATCGAGATTGGTCAGCTAGATAGCAAATATAAGATCAAAGGCCAAGCTCTAGAAAAAGAGAGCCAGCGTCGTGAAGCGGAAGAAAAGCAGAAGCTGTTTAAGACCATCCAAGAAGCAGTTGAAAAAGTAGCGAAAAAAGAAGGCTACGACATGATCATCGATATTCAGGCGGTTGGTTATGCAAAAGAAGAGTTCAACATCTCGAAGAAAGTTATCGACTCACTTAAGTAACAGTATTGCAGTAGGTTAGACATGACAGCATTGACGTTAGCACAATTAGCGGAGATTACTGGTGGGGAAATCCATGGTAATGAGAGCACGCTAATTAGTGCGGTAGCGCCTATGAACAGCGCAGGTGAGGGACAAATTACTTTCCTCACTAATGTAAAATACGCAAAGCATCTTGGTGAATGCCAAGCATCGGCAATCATGGTGAAAGCCAGTGAGTTAGAGCATTGCAAAACCAATGCTCTAGTGGTTGCCGATCCTTATGTGGCCTATGCTAAAGTCGCCCAAGCGTTAGATACTACTCCAGCTCCTGCTGCATCTGGTATTGCGCCAAGTGCAGTGGTCTCTTCAGAGGCCTGCTTGGGTGAGAATGTATCCGTAGGCGCCAATGCTGTGATTGAAGCCGGAGCAGAACTTGGCGACAACGTAATTGTCGGCGCGGGTTGCTTTATCGGAAAGGGTGCTAAGCTAGGTCGCAATACTAAGCTTTGGGCTAATGTATCGATTTATCATGATGTAGTGCTTGGTGACGATTGTTTAGTGCAGTCAAGTACTGTCATTGGTTCTGATGGTTTTGGCTACGCTAATGAAAAAGGCGAGTGGGTCAAAATTCCTCAAGTCGGTACCGTGCGAATTGGAAACCGTGTAGAAATTGGTGCTTGTACCACTATCGACCGCGGTGCGCTGGACGACACCATCATCGAAGACAATGTAATTATTGATAACCAGATGCAAATTGCTCATAACGTGCACATCGGATATGGCACAGCAATGGCTGGTGGTACTATTGTTGCTGGTAGCACCAAAATCGGTAAATACTGCCAAATTGGCGGTGCGAGTGTTCTCAATGGACATATCGAAATTGCTGATGGTGTTATTGTCACAGGTATGGGAATGGTCATGCGTAGCTTGCCAGAAAAAGGCATCTACTCATCAGGTATTCCACTACAGACCAACAAAGAGTGGCGCAAAACGGCTACTCGAGTCCATCGTATTGATGAGATGAACAAGCGCCTCAAAGCAGTTGAGAAACTGCTAGAGCAAACAGAAGACTAACTTCTGTGGCTTAAAAATGAAGGCTCGCTTAGGCGAGTCTTTTTATGTGTGTCAGATAACGCTAGGTTGAGCAATGCTCCCCCCGAACTGACACTAAGTGGCATTTGGGTATATAATGCCTCTAGTTAGAAAAAGAATTGATAATAGGATTTTTACTTTGAGCACTGATACAAAAACAATGACAATCACTGAGATCCAGGAACTGCTTCCTCATCGCTATCCGTTTCTGTTGATCGATCGCGTTACTGATTATCAAGAAGAAAAGTATCTAACCGCCATTAAAAATGTGTCTGTGAATGAACCACAATTTACAGGGCACTTTCCGCAATTACCTGTGTTTCCTGGTGTGTTGATTTTAGAAGCTATGGCTCAAGCGACGGGTCTATTGGCATTTAAATCGTTTGGTGCTCCAAAAGGCAATGAGCTGTACTACTTTGCGAGTGTCGATAAAGCGAAGTTCCGCAAGCCAGTTGTACCAGGTGACCAATTGATTATTGAAGTGGAATTTATCAAGGAGCGTCGCGGTATTGCTGCCTTCAACGGCGTAGCAAAGGTTGATGGTGAGGTTGTTTGTTCTGCTGAGCTAAAGTGTGCTCGTCGAGAGTTTTAATATGATTCATGAAACCGCTAAGATTCATCCTAGTGCCGTTATCGAAGGGAACGTCACTATTGGTGCAAATACCACAGTAGGTCCTTTTACCTATATCTCAGGTGATATCACAATTGGTGAGAACAATGAGATTATGTCGCATGTTGTTATTAAGGGTCATACTACAATAGGTAACGATAACCGAGTATTCCCTCAAGCGATCATTGGTGAAGAAAACCAAGATAAGAAATACGGTGGTGAAGATACGCGAGTTGTGGTTGGCGACCGGAATGTCATCCGCGAGAGCGTACAAATTCATCGTGGTACTGTTCAAGATAAGACCCAGACAGTGGTCGGTAATGACAACCTTCTTTGTGTAAATGCTCATATTGCGCATGATGTGATTGTGGGCAACCACACACACATTGGTAACAATGCTATTCTCGGTGGTCATGTAACGGTTGGTGATCATGCTGGAGTTATGGCATTGTCGGCGATCCACCCGTTCTGCACAGTTGGCTCTTACGCTTATGTTGGCGGCTGTTCGGCAGTAGTACAAGATGTACCACCATACGTTCTTGCGCAAGGCAACCATGCAACACCGTTTGGTCTCAACTTAGTGGGATTAAAGCGTAACGGTTTCGAGAAGCCAGAACTGCGTGCTTTGCAAAAAGCGTACAAAGAGATCTACCGTTCAGGTAAGACACTGGCAGAGGTAAAGCCTGTGCTTGAGGAAATGGCGCAAGAGTGGGCATCAGTTCAGCGTTTTGTGGATATTTTGGAAAGCTCTGAGCGTGGCATTATCCGCTAACGTTGGTCACGTAAGTATAAAAAGATCGCTAATCAGTTAGCGGTCTTTTTCTGTTTTATGGTATTCGAGAAATTTGGCGAAAATAAGGACTGGTAATGGAACGACCATTGCGAATTGGTATCGTAGCTGGCGAACTTTCCGGAGATACTCTGGGAGAGGGCTTCATTAAAGCAATAAAGCAACAATATCCAGATGCCGAGTTTGTTGGTATCGGTGGCCCTAAAATGATAGCTCAAGGTTGCGAGTCTCTTTTCGATATGGAAGAGCTTGCGGTCATGGGATTGGTAGAAGTTCTTGGGCGCTTGAAACGGTTGTTGCATGTTAAAGCAGAGTTGGTGAAATACTTTACTCAAAACCCGGTAGATGTGTTTGTCGGTATAGATGCCCCTGATTTCAACTTGCGTCTCGAATTGGACCTTAAACAAGCTGGAACAAAAACGGTACACTATGTCAGTCCTTCTGTTTGGGCGTGGAGACAAAAGCGCATTCATAAGATTGCTGAGGCGACTAACCTCGTACTTGCTTTCTTGCCATTTGAAAAAGCTTTCTATGACAAATTCCAAGTGCCTTGTGAGTTTGTCGGCCATACTTTGGCTGATGCCATCCCTCTAGAATCGGATGCACAACAAGCTCGCGAGCTTTTAGGATTAGCGCCTGATAAAAAGTGGCTAGCGGTCTTACCTGGTAGTCGTGGTAACGAGTTGAAGATGCTTTCACAACCGTTTATTGAAACCTGTGTGAAACTGCATCAAGACGACCCAAATCTTGGTTTTGTGGTGGCTGCTGTCAACGAAAAGCGTAAACAGCAGTTTATTGAAGCTTGGCAGAAAATTGCGCCTCAGCTTGAATTTCACATTGTTCAAGATACCGCACGTAACGTTATTACCGCTGCAGATGCAGTATTATTGGCGTCTGGCACCGTAGCTTTAGAGTGCATGCTACTTAAAAGACCAATGGTCGTTGGTTATAAAATGAATGCAATAACCGCATTTCTGGCCAAGCGTTTAGTGAAAACCAAATACGTTTCCTTACCAAATATTCTCGCCGATGATGAGATAGTAAAAGAGTTTCTGTTAGAAGCTTGTACGCCGGAAAACTTGTACAATGAGCTCACCAAGCTTCTTAATAGTGACAACAGTGCGGTGATTGCCAAATTCACGGAAATGCACCACTGGATTCGTAAAGATGCCGATAAACAAGCGGCAAATGCAGTGTTAAATCTAATTGGAAAGTTATGACAACGAAGAAAAAAAGTGCTGAGCTTCCCCCCTTTGATTATCCGCAAGGTTACTCACTAGTCGCGGGTGTGGATGAGGTAGGTCGAGGCCCTTTAGTGGGTGATGTCGTCACAGCCGCGGTTATCTTGGATCCCAACAATCCGATTGAAGGGTTGAACGACTCAAAGAAACTTTCCGAGAAGAAACGACTCGCCCTTTATCCTGAGATAAAAGAAAAAGCGCTGGCATGGGCAGTTGGGCGTTGTTCTCCAACAGAAATCGATGAGTTAAACATCCTACAAGCGACCATGGTAGCAATGCAGCGTGCGGTCGCTGGACTGCAAGTACAACCTGATATAGTGCTTATTGATGGCAACCGAACGCCAACGTTACCAATGGATGCTCAAGCGGTCGTTAAGGGAGACTTACGTGTCGCAGAAATCAGTGCAGCATCGATTATAGCTAAAGTCGTTCGCGACCAAGAGATGGAAGAGCTTGATCAGCAACATCCACAATTTGGTTTTGCTAAACATAAAGGCTATCCAACGAAAGCGCATTTTGAAGCCATTGAACAGCATGGCGTCATTGCAGAGCATCGCAAAAGTTTCAAACCAGTCAAACGCGCCTTAGGTATTAAAGACTAGCTCACGTTAGTCGTATTAAGGATCGTGATAGTACGATTCGTTAGAGTATGATTCGCCAAATAATCGTCATGGCAATTTAGGATTTATTATGTCAGACCCCAAGTTTATACACCTTCGAGTTCACAGTGACTTCTCCATGGTCGATGGCCTGTCGAAGGTGCCACCATTAGTAAAAAAAGTGGCAGAGATGGGTATGCCAGCAATGGCACTGACTGATTTTACTAACCTATGTGGGTTAGTGAAATTTTATGGTAATGCACACTCCTCTGGGGTTAAACCGCTGATTGGTGCTGACTTTGCTGTTCAGTCTGACGAATTTGGAGATGAGTTAACTCGTATAACAGTATTGGCAGCGGATAATACTGGTTACAACAATCTGACTTTGCTTATCTCAAAAGCATACCTTCGAGGCCATATCCAACATCAACCTGTGATTGATAAGGCGTGGTTAGTCGAGTTATCTGAAGGGCTTATCGTTCTTTCTGGAGCGAAAGAGGGTGATGTAGGTAAAGCGCTATTAAAAGGCAATACAACACTTGCTAAGCAGTGCGCTCAGTTTTATCAGACGCATTTTCCAGATCGCTACTATTTAGAACTGATTCGTACAGGACGACCTGACGAAGAAAGTTACCTGCATTTCGCCGTAGAGTTGGCCGAGGAGCTCGATCTTCCGGTTGTCGCGACCAATGAGGTCGTGTTTGTCGACAAAGAACTATTTGATGCTCATGAAATTCGTGTTGCGATCCATGATGGTTACACACTTGATGACCCTAAACGTCCCAAAAAGTACAGTGCTCAACAATATCTTCGTAGTGAGGAAGACATGTGTGAGCTGTTTGCGGACATCCCAGAAGCACTTCAGAACTCAGTAGAAATTGCTAAGCGCTGTAACGTGACCGTGCGCCTCGGTGAATACTTCTTACCTGCGTTCCCAACTGAAGGTATGAAAGAGACTGATTTCTTGGTGATGAAATCAAGAGAAGGTCTTGAGGAGCGTTTGGAGTTTTTGTTCCCAGATGAAGCGGTGCGAGCAGAGCGTCGTCCTGAGTATGATGACCGACTACAAATTGAGCTTGATGTTATCAACCAAATGGGATTCCCAGGTTACTTCTTGATCGTTATGGAGTTCATCCAGTGGTCAAAAGATAATGCGATTCCAGTAGGACCTGGACGTGGTTCAGGTGCTGGTTCATTGGTGGCCTATGCTCTTAAAATCACCGACCTTGATCCGCTTGAGTACGATCTTCTTTTTGAGCGATTCTTGAACCCTGAACGTGTCTCCATGCCCGATTTCGATGTCGATTTCTGTATGGATAAACGTGACCAAGTAATTGATCACGTAGCCGAGATGTACGGTCGGGATGCGGTATCGCAGATCATTACCTTCGGTACTATGGCTGCGAAGGCGGTTATTCGTGATGTGGGGCGTGTATTGGGTCACCCGTTTGGCTTTGTTGACCGCATATCAAAACTGATTCCAGCTGACCCTGGCATGACGTTAGAAAAAGCCTTCAAGGCGGAGCCTGCATTGCCACAGCTTTATGATGGCGATGAAGAAGTTCGAGACCTCATCGACATGTGCCGCATATTGGAAGGGTGTACTCGGAATGCCGGTAAACACGCGGGTGGGGTAGTAATTTCACCGACTACGATTACTGATTTTGCACCGATTTATGCCGACTCTGAGGGACATTTCCCTGTTACTCAGTTTGATAAGAACGATGTTGAAACGGCAGGCTTGGTTAAATTCGACTTCTTGGGTCTGAGAACATTAACGATTATCGATTGGGCGCTTGGACTGATTAACCCTCGACTCGAAAGAGAGGGTAAAGAACCAGTTCGAATTGAATCGATACCACTTGATGACTCGGCTTCATTCCAGCTGTTACAGAATTCTGAAACCACTGCGGTATTCCAGTTGGAATCGCGAGGTATGAAAGAGCTTATCAAGCGTCTACAGCCGGACTGTTTTGAAGATATCATTGCATTGGTGGCGCTATTCCGTCCAGGCCCATTGCAATCAGGCATGGTTGATAACTTCATCGACCGTAAGCACGGGCGAGAGGCGGTCTCCTACCCAGATGAAACGTGGCAACATGAATCTCTAAAAGAGACTCTGGAGCCTACGTACGGCATCATTCTTTATCAAGAACAGGTTATGCAAATTGCACAGATCCTAGCGGGCTATACGCTGGGTGGTGCGGATATGCTGCGTCGTGCAATGGGTAAGAAAAAGCCGGAAGAGATGGCTAAGCAGCGTGCCGTCTTTGAAGAAGGGGCGATAAACAACGGCGTTGATGGCGAACTCGCCATGAAGATCTTTGATCTGGTAGAAAAGTTCGCGGGTTATGGCTTTAACAAATCTCACTCAGCGGCATATGCACTGGTCTCCTATCAAACGCTCTGGCTGAAAACCCATTACCCTGCTGAGTTTATGGCGGCGGTTATGACCGCCGATATGGATAATACAGAGAAAGTTGTTGGTCTTGTAGATGAATGCTTCCGCATGAAGCTCAAAGTGCTACCACCTGATATTAATGCTGGTCTGTTCCGCTTCAATGTTAACGAAGAGGGCGCGATTGTTTATGGTATTGGCGCGATCAAAGGGGTTGGTGAAGGTCCTATTGATGTCATTATCGAGGCTCGTAATAAAGGTGGCCATTTCCGAGATTTATTCGATTTTTGTGCTCGTATTGACATCAAGAAAGTCAACAAGCGAGTAATTGAAAAGCTTATTATGTCGGGTGCGCTTGACCGACTAGGCCCGCATCGAGCGGCGATGATGGCATCACTGAACGATGCTGTTAAAGCGGCGAGTCAACATCATCAGGCTGAAGCCTTTGGTCAGGCTGACATGTTTGGTGTATTGACTGATGCGCCAGAAGATGTGGAGCATAAATATACTCAAGTTCCACCATGGCCAGAAAAGGTATGGTTAGAAGGTGAGAGAGAAACTTTGGGGCTTTATTTGACGGGGCACCCAATAAACGCCTATCTTAAGGAACTTACCAAATACACCAGTTGTCGATTAAAAGACGCAACACCAACAAGACGTGATCAATCGTTGACGGTCGCAGGTTTAGTGATTGCTGCTCGGGTAATGACAACCAAGCGTGGAACACGTATCGGACTGATGACTTTGGATGACCGGAGCGGTCGTATGGAAGTGATGTTGTTCTCAGATGCGCTAGATAAATATGCTGAATTGTTAGAAAAAGATAAAATAGTGGTCGTTTCTGGACAGGTCAGCTTTGATGACTTCAACGGTGGCCTTAAAATGTCTGGCCGCGAAGTTTTAGATTTAGGTAGCGCTCGTGAGAAATTTACACGAGGCGTATCCATTTCGTTGTTAGAGCAACAAATAGATGAGCGTTTTTACCAGCGCTTCACAGAAATATTAACCCCACACAAAGCTGGGACAGTACCTGTTAATATTTACTACCAGCGTGCCGATGCACGCGCAAAACTTACGCTAGGAACAGAATGGCGTGTAACGCCGAATGATGCGTTACTAGAAGAATTACAGCAGTTACTTGGTAAAGACCAGGTTGAACTCGAATTTAACTAATTGAGTCCCAGAGCAAAAAGACTTGGGGCTGAATCGATAAGGATTCACAGATGAGCTTGAACTTTCTTGAATTTGAAAAGCCAATTGCCGAACTAGAAGCAAAAATCGAAGCATTGCGTGACGTTTCTCGTCATGGTGGTGATAGTGCAATTGACTTAGATAAAGAAATTGAACAACTAGAGAAAAAGAGCTTAGAGCTTAAGAAAAAAATCTTTAGTGATCTTGGGGCATGGCAAGTGGCACAGCTTGCACGTCACCCACAGCGTCCGTACACGCTTGATTATGTAGAGCATGTATTTACTGAGTTTGATGAACTGGCTGGCGATCGCGCGTTTGCGGACGATAAAGCTATTGTTGGTGGTATGGCTCGCCTAGATGGTCGTCCGGTTATGATCATTGGCCACCAAAAAGGCCGCGAAACAAAAGAGAAAGTGAAGCGTAACTTTGGTATGCCAAAACCAGAAGGTTACCGTAAAGCACTTCGTTTGATGAGAATGGCAGAGCGTTTTAACATGCCGATCATCACTTTTATCGATACTGCGGGTGCTTACCCAGGGGTTGGCGCAGAAGAGCGTGGTCAATCAGAAGCGATTGCGATGAACCTTAAAGTCATGGCTGGTCTAAAAGTGCCAGTCATCTGTAACGTTGTCGGTGAAGGTGGTTCTGGTGGTGCTTTAGCGATTGGTGTAGGCGATTACGTGAACATGCTGCAATACTCAACGTACTCAGTAATTTCTCCTGAAGGCTGTGCATCGATTTTATGGCGTGACTCTGATAAAGCGCCGCAAGCAGCGGAAGCAATGGGATTGGTTGCTCCTCGATTAAAAGAGCTTGAGCTTATTGATGAAATCATTGAAGAGCCACTAGGTGGCGCTCATCGTGATGCGGTGCAAATGGCTGCTAATATGAAAGCGACATTGCTACGCCAATTAGAAGAACTCGATCAGTTGGATGATGACAACTTACTTGAGCGTCGTTATCAACGTTTGATGAGTTATGGCTACTGCTAAGTAGAAACTGTTTATATAATAAGGCGAGCGAGATGCTCGCCTTTTTTATTTAACCTAGGAAGAAACCATGACTCTGTACCAGCAATTTTCTCAAGTGCTTGATGAACAGAAAGTGATGCATGGCAAGATCATTGTTGGATTTAGTGGCGGGGTGGATTCACGTGTACTGCTGCGATTAGCAGCAAGGTATAGCAAACAGCATTCAATAACCTGTTTAGCGGTACATGTGCATCATGGATTAAGCGATAACGCAAATGAATGGCAAGTTCAGTGTGAGCGTTGGGCTCAAGAGGAGGCCGTTGAGTTTACCTGCGAGCGCGTAACATTGTCGCAAGACTCGGGAGAAAGCCTTGAGCAGTTGGCGCGTCAAGCTCGGTATCAAGCACTGCGTCAACATATGCAGAGCGGCGATATTTTGCTTACGGGTCAGCACCTTGATGATCAAGCTGAGACCATGTTACTGGCCTTAAAACGTGGGAGCGGACCCAAAGGGCTCTCTTCGATGGCCTCTTCAATGAACTTTGGCTCGGGGAGGTTAGTTCGTCCACTCTTAAATACTGCACGACATGATATTGAGCGCTATGCGCAGCATGAGCAATTACAGTGGGTCGAGGATGAAAGTAATTCAGACACTCGATTCGACCGTAATTTTCTTCGTCAATCTGTCTTACCCGTATTGAATCAGCGCTGGCCTAGTTTTGCTAAAGCTGCAAGTCGCAGTGCGCGCTTATGTGCGAAACAAGAACGGTTAATTAAAGAGTTACTATTGCCTGAACTTGAAGTATGCATGAATGAGTTCCAAGGGCTGAGTATTTCCACGATGTCATCACACTCTATTTTAAAGAGAGAACAACTACTTAGACTTTGGTTAGAAGCCAATACTTCGTTGATGCCTACTGAGGTGCAGTTGTGCAAAATTTGGCAAGAAGTGGCACTAGCTAAGCAAGATGCTAACCCGGAAATGAATTTGGCTGGTGGAGCGATTAGACGTGCTCAGGGGCATCTATATTGGGTTGAAGCTTATAAAGATGTCAGCGATTGGCAACAATCATGGTTAGATAAAGACACGTTAGTGTTGCCAGATAACTTAGGCGTATTAAAGTTGGTTTCACCGAGCAAAGACGCAAAGATGACACTAGATCGCCAAACGTTGAATGGGTCGTTAAAAGTCATTTTCAACCCTGAAGGTTTGAGTGCTCACCCCCATGGGCGAGCAGGATCTCGTAAGTTAAAAAAACTGTTCCAAGAGCTGAAAATACCTAGCTGGCAGCGACGTAGAATCCCAATTCTAATACAGGATGATAAGGTCGTTGCTGTTGGTAACTTATTTGTAGATAAAGCATTTTATGGTTCAGATTGTGAACTTGTATGGGACAAGTGACCACATTTCATGTCACAATCGTATACAATAATAAAGCGCCAGAAATGGCAAAGCGCAAACTAGAGTACACGCTGTTATCTGGCTTATATGGAAATACACAGAAGGTAAAGCAATGAAAAATATGGTAATTGGTGCAGTATTGGCTGCAGGCCTATTGAGTGGTACGGCGATGGCCGCTGACATTGAAGCTGGTAAGGCAAAAGCAGCGATTTGTGCCGCTTGTCATGGTGCTGATGGCATCGCAGTTATTCCAGGTTACCCAAACCTTAAGGGACAAAACGAGCAGTACTTAGCAACTTCTATCAAAGCGTACAAGAATAAAGAACGTACAGGCGGTTTGGCTGCTGTCATGCAAGCTCAAGCGTCAATGCTGAGCGACGAAGATATTGCCAACGTTGCTGCTTATTACGCTAGTCTGAAATAATCGCATTATCGATTTACTATTAAGAGACCCGAAGATTGCCTTCGGGTTTTTTGTTTTCGTTGATTGTTGGCGCAGCCTGCCAGATAATGGTGTCAATCAATGAGGTTTAAGGGAAGAACATGAAAAAGATTGAAGCGATTATCAAACCATTCAAACTTGATGACGTCCGTGAAGCATTGGCAGAAGTGGGCATTACAGGTATGACCGTATCTGAAGTAAAAGGTTTTGGTCGCCAGAAAGGTCACACAGAGCTTTACCGCGGTGCTGAATACATGGTCGACTTTTTGCCAAAAGTAAAATTGGAAATTGTCGTATCAAGTGACGTGGCTGATCAATGTGTGGAAACCATCATTGAGACCGCTCAAACGGGTAAGATTGGTGATGGTAAGATTTTCATCACTGATATCGAACGTGTAGTACGAATTCGTACTGGCGAAGAAGATGAAGACGCTATCTAAGTCGAATCTCAAAGAATCATAAAGGAGTAGGTAACTGCTCCTTTTTCGTTTTAGAGAAGAGGTATTATGAAGTTAAAGTGGGTACTGCTTACTGGTGTCGCTATTGTGGGAATGACAGTGGGTGGTTTTCAATCGGTATTTACCGTGCGAGAAACACCAGAAATTACCAGTATTAAGGATAGCCAAGTTCAAACGGAGCTAAAGTGTTACCGCAATGACCATCCAGTTGCGTTGGACGAGTCTGGGCACTTGAATATTTTGGTTTGGAATATTTACAAACAAAATCGCGAAAACTTATTGCCCGAACTTACTCGTCTGTCCGAAGACCGACAATTGGTCCTACTTCAAGAAGCCAGCCTCGATGATACATTTTTAGATTGGCTACAGCGCTCGGACTGGGGGAGTAATCAAGTTAGTGCATTCAAAGCATTTGATGTCTCTTCTGGCGTACTTAATTTAAGCCGTACCATGCCTTCAATCGCTTGCGCGAATCTGCAAACCGAACCTTGGCTAAGATTACCTAAATCAGGCTTGTATGCGGAATACGCACTGACGAATGGACAAACTTTAATCAGTGTGAATCTGCACTCTGTAAATTTTACGATAGGAACAGAAGAGTATAAGCAACAACTCGAGTCCTTCAAGCAAGTACTCGAGAAGCATCAAGGACCACTGCTAATAGCAGGGGACTTCAATAGTTGGAGTGAATCACGACTCTCCGCGTTAAAACAAGCCCTACATAAATACCATATTAAAGAGGTCGAATTTCAACGTGATAACCGTAAGCGATTTATCACTGGTTTACCTTTGGATCACATTTTTTATCGTGGAATGGAACTGACAGGACAGCGCGTTCCTGAATCTGATGCCTCTGATCATAATCCTCTACTTGCTGAGTTTAGGATTGTCTCTAAGTAATTGAACCAATGAGGTGTCAGACATTAAAAAAGCGGCGTAAACGCCGCTTTTTTAATGAGAACTAAGCACTAGTTTTGGTGACATCAACGTAGAGTTTCAGTTTTTGGCCCGGCTTAAGATATTTCTGTTTCTGAAGGTCGTTCCATTTAACAACATCGTTGGTACGTACTTTGAATTTCTGTGCAATACCGCTGATGGTATCCCCACTTCTTACAGAGTAGAAAACGGTGCGGATAATCGCGCCATCACTCGCATTTTTCCAGATTACGAGTTCCTGCCCAACTCTTAGTGTGTCACGAGGCCCCATACCGTTCCATTTTGCCAACGATTGGTGAGAAACTTTATTTGCTCTGGCAATCGACCACAAACTGTCACCACTGGCAACTTTGTGGGTCACTTTATAGTTACCACGAGATGTTGATTGTGTTTTTGCCAAGCGATTTGCTGCGCTTAATGAATAGGTTGATTCATCTTTGGTTGATGTCGGAACGAGAAGATACTGGCCCGCGCGAATATTGTTGCCTTTTAACCCATTGGCACTGCGAATTACTTGCGTCGTTGTCTGGTGGTCTCGCGCAATCACACTCAATGAATCACCTGACTTTACTTTATAACGCACAAGACGCATCCCTTTACCGCGATTCTGTTCCAGTTCGAAGCGGAACTTATCTAAAGTCTCGATGGGTAGCAGTAATGTCTGAGGGCCATCTGGTGCAGTTGCCCATTGGTTGTATGCAGGGTTATAACTTTGCAGTTCCTTAATCGAAATGCCGGCATATTTGGCTGCAATTGCAAGATCGAGCTGTTCATTAGGGTCGACCAATTCCAACACAGGCTTGTTTGCGATTGGTGGAATGTCGACACCATACTTTTCTTTGTTAGCCAGAACATCAGCTAGAGCCAGCAACTTAGGGACATAGCTGCTAGTTTCTTTCGGTAAATCGAGAGAGAAAAAGTCCGTTGGCTTGCCTAAGTTACGATTTTTTCGAATCGCACTGTTTACTCGACCACCGCCACTGTTATAGGCCGCGATCGCGTGATTCCAGTTGCCATCAAAACGTTTGTTCAACTGAGTCAGATAATCTAAAGCGGCTTGAGTCGATGCGGTAACGTCACGACGACCGTCATACCAGTAGGTTTGGTCTAGGCCGAACGCTTTTCCTGTTGCAGGGACAAACTGCCATAATCCTGCGGCGCTGCCATGAGAATAAGCGAAGGCATCAAAGGAGCTTTCGACAATAGGCAGTAACGCAAGCTCTAATGGTAGGTTACGTGCTTCTATTTCTTCAGTAATCAAATATAGGAAAGGCTGAGCGCGCTGTGAGACTGTTCTCAAGTGGCTAGGGTGTTTAATATACCATTCGCGGTAATAGTCCACTTTAGCGTTGTCTGGAATCTCCATTTTTAGCTGCATAGCGATGCGCTGCCATACATCTTCTTGCTCTTGTGGCGTTAGTGCTTTTGCTGGAGTTGGAGTATCAACGGAAACGGGCTTTGTTGTATTAGTGGTTGCTGTTTCTGCAGGAGAGTTGGTGGGCTCTGTTGTGGTGTTGCTTGAATCTGGCTGTGTCATCTGACAACCGGCCAGCAACAGGGCTAAGGCCCAACTGTATTTCTTATGCATTTTGTTTGCTACAACCTCTAATTTGAACGGTTGTGCATAATACTAATACGGATTGGGCCAAACAAGCAGCAAAACGTTAAAATTCGTTTTTCCACTCACGTAATGCTGTAAAAGTTGATAGGGGATCATTATTGACAGTTCGGTTTGCTACCGAGCTCACAACTTCTGGTTGAGTAGTTCGTAAAAATGGATTGATGCGCTTCTCTATGGAAATCGTGGTTGGCAAGGTTGGGAAACCTTTAGCGCGTTTCTGATTGGCACCATCTCTGTATTCATGAAGGAACTCATTATGGGGCTCTACGGCCATGGCAAAGGCGAGGTTACTAAGTGTGTATTCGTGAGTACAGTACACTTCCGTCTCTTCAGGTAGTAGAGTGAGTTTTTGTAGCGAATTGTACATTTGCTCCGGAGTGCCTTCAAAAATGCGTCCACAGCCCGCAGAAAATAGGACATCGCCACAAAATAGCTTACCGTCGCCTACATAGCCAATATGATCGAGCGTGTGGCCAGGTAAATTGAGCACCAAAAACTCTTCATTGAACAAGTTGATACGATGTCCTTCACTGACATGATGAGTAAGCTGTCCTATATTGGAATTCTCAGGACCAAGCACGGTGATCGTCGGGTACTTTTCTACCAGTTTCTCTATGCCACCAGTATGGTCCCAGTGGTGATGAGTAATCAATATCGTTACTAACTCAAGTTGGTTGGCTTCTAAATACTCGATCACCGGTTCAGCATCTCCTGGATCGACAACGGCGCACAAGTTCTGGTTATTTTGAATCAGCCAGATGTAATTATCGTTAAATGCAGGTATGCTTTTGATATGTAACATTGTTGTTTCTCCAGTTCAGTATGGGAGAGAGCGCGTAAATGAAGCCAGCACGCAGCAAGAAAAAAGTTGATCATCCCCATTCTTGGGAAGAGCTTGCCAACGGTCAATGGGTCTCTGAATCTATTCAAACGAGGCTTGATGAGTGGTGCCCCAAGTTCTTTGGCTATCATATGCTAAAACTTGGAGGACTGAGTTGTGAACTCACAAGCTGTAATTGCAACATTCAGCATCAAGTGAACCTTGATTCTAAGAACCCTCTGCACAATGTTATCGCTGACCGCTACGAATTACCATTCTTAGAGAAGAGTTTTGATGCTGTTGTAATGTCGCATCAACTTGAGTATGCCGAAGACCCCCATCGTCTATTGCGCGAAGTGGATCGAGTGATGATCGATGATGGTTACCTTATCATTACTGGCTTCAACCCTATGAGCTTCACCGGTCTTGCTAGCTTGATGCCTTGGAGAAAGAACAATTTCCCTTGGAGTGGCCGCATGTTTACGCCAAATCGGATAAAAGACTGGTTAGGGGTACTCAATTATCAGGTCGTCTATGCGGATACTTATGCGCTGTTTCCTATGAAACGATATCGGACGATGTGGACGTGGTTAGAAAGCAGTATTGGTGACTGGGCGTCGCCCATGGGAAGCTTGTATTTTATCGTAGCGAGAAAGCGAACCTACCCGCTTAAACCGATAAAGCCGCATTGGCGTCTAAAGAAAAAGCTAACACCGGCCAGTGTTAGCTATCGTACTGCAGATAAAAAGCAAAGCTCGTAAGCAAGGGAAAGCTTTAAGCGGGAGGAACCTTAGCTTGGTTGATAGCCAGTGTCTTCTTCTGTTGGGTTTTCTGCAGCAGCTCTTGCTAGTTCATCACACATTTCATTTTCTCTATGACCTGCATGACCTTTCACCCAGCGCCAGTCAATATCGTGCCGTGCAGTCTCTGAGTCGAGTGCTTTCCATAGGTCCGCATTCTTAACGGGCTTCTTATCTGCGGTTTTCCAACCACGTTTTTTCCAGTTGTGTATCCACTGGGTAATCCCTTGTCGAACATACTGACTATCTGTGGTTAAGATAACGTTGCAAGGCTCTTTAAGTGTCTGAAGTGCAACAATGGTTGCCATCATTTCCATGCGATTGTTTGTTGTCAACGTATAGCCTTTGGCTAACGTCTTTTCGTTCTGTTTGTACCTTAGGACGATTCCATAGCCGCCGGGACCAGGATTACCCAAACAAGAACCATCTGTGAAAATTTCAACCTGCTTCGTCATGATTTGATACTATATAGCTCAGTAAGTTTATCTACATAGTCTGACATACAAAACATCATGAATACCAGTCTCAATTCAGAACAACGCAGAATAGTGGTACTCGATACCGAAACAACAGGTATGAACCGCGAAGGTGGTCCTCACTACATGGGGCATCGAATCATTGAAATCGGCGCGGTGGAAATCATCAACCGTAAACTGACTGGTCGCCATTTTCACGTCTATTTAAAGCCTGATCGTGAAATTCAACCTGACGCTATCGACGTTCACGGTATCACTGATGAGTTTCTATTAGATAAACCGCTCTATCATCAAGTTCACGAAGAGTTCTTAGACTTTATTAAAGGCGCAGAACTTGTTGCCCACAACGCGCCCTTCGATGTGGGCTTTATGGACTACGAGTTTGAGAAGTTAGGCGCTTCGATTGGTAAAACGGAACAGTACTGTAAGGTTACCGATACGCTTGCGATGGCAAAACGCATGGCGAACATGCCGGCAAGAAAGAACCTCGACTCGTTAGCAAAACACTACACGATAGATACGTCTGCTCGTGTTCTCCACGGCGCTTTGCTCGATGCGGAGATCTTGGCGGATGTATATTTGGCAATGACGGGCGGCCAAACTTCGATGCAATTTAATGCGGGGCAGTCCGATGGGGACGAAAGTGGTGGTGAAACCATTAAGAGGCTCACAACGGGAAGAAAATCGCTAAAGATCTTGCATGCTTCTGCCGATGAAATAGAAGCGCACAATTCGCGTTTAGATATTGTTGAAAAAGGTGGCAGTTGTCTCTGGCGCCTGTAGGAGAGAAACATGCAGAGGATTATTTTTGCGATGGCGTTATGGTTATCGCTGACAGTTGGTGCATTCGCGACTGAGTCCTCAATGTCATTTCTTGATAACCGTTTTCGAGTTGACCAAACGGTGGAACGAATCACTTTTTTGGTTTATCGACAGGATAACTCTAAGCCGGTTACGCTAGTTCGCCCTGACGGTAAAAAATACTACGCTTGGCGTCATCCTGAAAATGTTCACTGGATTGAAGAGCCTAGTGTCGATGTCATTTCAATCGAAAAGCCAATGCCAGGCCCTTGGCAAGCCATTGGCAAAGTCACGCCCAAAAATAACATTCAAATCATTTCTCAGCTGTCTTTAAAAGCTGACACCTTGCCACAGCGTATTTATCAAGGTGAGAAGTTAAAGTTTACTGCCCGACTCATGACCGATGGCAAGCCGTTAATTGTTGAGAACATCCTCGACCGTGTGAACCTTAAAGTGGTGATGAGGCGCTATTTAGAATCTCAAGAACAAACGGATAACAAGGTGCGCCCGGTACCTATTGTCATTGGTGAGTTTTATGATAACGGTGAAGGGTTGGATGAGCGCGCTGGAGATGGTGTGTTCACCGTTGAGCTACCTATTGAACTTGAGCCCGGGAAATACAATGTTCGAATTACTACAGGCAATGGGGTGTTCTTACGCGCTCTAGAGCAAGAAGTGCTGATTTACCCGACGCCATTCTCTAGCAAATTTATCCAAGGCGATGATAAGAAACCACATCAAATTGTAGTTCGCGGTGAAGTCGCGACGATAGAACCTGGTAGTTTGGCCACCTCAATTGAACTGCAATCCCCTGATGAGTCAGAGCAGGTCGTGCAACATCAAGCGGACGCAGGTAAAAACGATGTCACATCGTATTTTAACGACTTACATCAAATGGGGACTTATCATTGGACTGGCCATGTGTATGCCAATGAAGCCTCCACGGGGCGTTCGTTAGTGTTTGATCTTCCAATGCGTACCTTCAGTGTTGTTGGGGCTTTGGATTTAGAAAAAGCCGAGGAAATGCAAGCGGCGGCACGAGAAGCGAAGAAAAAAGCGGAACAAGAAGCGCAAATCCTTGCACACAGAGAACAAGTGAGAACTCGAGCAATACTGGCCATCGTGATCGGTAATCTAGTGCTTATCGTGGTGGGTGGACTCATCTGGTGGTTGGTTCGACGTAAGCGAGCCATTAAGGCTTCACTACCAGAAATGCAGTTAAATATGCCGCGTTAGTTTAGTAACGGTAATGACATAAAAAAGGGTCAGCAATTGCTGACCCTTTTAGCTATTTGGAATGATCAATTACCTAGAGTGATCAATTACGCGACTTCTTCCATTGTCGGGTAGACAGGCTTTGCTGCTAGCTCCTCTGGAGCAAAGTCATCAACGTTTATAGTGTACAGGCGATGTGCTTCTGCAGTAATAAGCAGTGTCGCCTCATCTTGAGTGATTAGGCCTTTCTCTAAACCTAGTGCTGCGACTTTATCAAGCTGCGTAAATGGACGACGCTGCTCAAGCGCTTTACACACTTTAGTAAACACCGGCTCAGCACGTAGAATGATATCAAGCGCTTGCTCAATACGACCTGCCGCATTGAACTCGGTTGGTTCTAGGTATTGACCACGACCCAAACGGCTTCGAGCTCCACAAGGGGTTTGTAAGATACGAGCCACTTGGCTATCAAGCTTATCTGAAGGCGCTTTGCGAACTGTGCCCAGTGGCAAGACGATAAAGCGCATCAAACGACCAATCGCTTTATTGGGGAAATTAGCCAAGAAATCGTCCAACGCTTTTTCAGTTTGCATTAGGCTATCTTGTAGACCCCAATGAAGAAGCGGTAAATCTTCGCTGTTACGGCCTTCCACGTCATAACGTTTCAATGCTGCACTGCTGAGATACAACTGACTCAAAATATCACCAAGGCGCGCCGATAAGCGTTCTTTACGTTTTAGTGAGCCACCAAGGACCGCCATAGACACATCTGACAGCAATGCTAGGTTGGCACTGTAACGGTTCAACTGTTGATAATAACGTTTTGTTGCGTCTTTCTGCGGCGTTGATGAACCACGACCATCAGTAAGACCGAGCCAGAAACTACGTACTAAATTACTGATCGTAAATGAAACATGGCCAGCAAGGGCTTTGTCGAATTTATCAACAGCATCATTGGCGGTAGAGTGCGCAGCATCCATTTCCGTTAAAACATATGGATGACAACGAATCGCGCCTTGACCAAAGATGATCATTGAACGAGTAAGAATATTGGCACCTTCTACCGTTACTGCAATAGGTGAACCCTGATAGCCGCGTGCTAAGAAGTTCGATGGACCAAGGCAAATGCCTTTACCGCCAACAATATCCATAGCATCGATAATGCTTTGTTGACCACGGTGAGTACAATGATATTTAACGATGGCAGAGATTACTGATGGCTTCTCGCCCAAGTCGATCCCTGTAACCGTAAGATGACTGGCTGCATCCATTACGTAAGCATTACCGCCAATACGCGCTAATGGTTCTTCAATACCTTCCATATGGCCGATTGGTTGTTTGAACTGACGACGGATACGAGCGTAAGCACCTGTTGCCAAAGCTGCTGTTTTGATACCGCCTGTTGAATTTGATGGTAACGTGATGCCACGTCCAACTGAGAGGCACTCAACTAACATACGCCAGCCTTGGCCAGCCATTTTTTGACCGCCGATAATGAAATCTAGTGGCACGAACAATTCGTTCGCTGTTGTAGGGCCGTTTTGAAACGGAACGTTCAGTGGGAAATGACGGTTACCAATCTCTACACCTTTAAGGTGTGTTGGAATAAGCGCACAAGTAATGCCCAAGTCTTCTTTGTCACCTAGCAGGCCATCTGGATCTCGAAGTTTGAAAGCGAGACCAAGTACGGTAGCGACTGGAGCAAGCGTAATGTAACGTTTGTTCCATGTGAGCTTCATGCCCAAGACTTCTTTGCCTTCCCACTTGCCTTTACAAACCACACCAAAATCAGGAATCGAGCCTGCATCAGAACCTGCTTCTGGGCTAGTTAGAGCAAAACACGGAATCTCTTTACCGACTGCTAGGCGAGGTAAGTAGTAGTCTTTTTGATCTTCTGTACCATAGTGCTGAAGGAGTTCACCTGGGCCTAAGGAATTAGGGACACCAACTGTAGATGAAAGCACACCCGACACGCCGGTTAGTTTTTGTAGAACGAGAGACTGTGCATACGCAGAAAATTCAAGGCCGCCGTATTTTTTCTTAATGATCATGGCAAAGAATTTGTGATCTTTTAGGTACTGCCAAACTTCTGGTGGAAGGTCAGCTAACTCGTGAGTGACTTGATAATCGCTCACCATCGCACAGACTTCGTTAACAGGACCATCTAAGAAGGCTTGCTCTTCTGCGCTAAGTTTTGGCTGACTTATATTCTGTAGCTTTTGCCAGTTTGGCTTGCCTTTGAAAAGCTCTGCTTCCCACCAAACCGTACCCGCATCCAATGCTTCTTTTTCTGTCTGAGACATGGCAGGAAGCACTTTCCTAAATAGTTTAAGCGCTTTAGCAGAAATCAGTGATTGTCGGATAGAAGGAACACACAATACCGCTACCGTAGCAACGTACAACGCCCATATGATGGCGCCAAATACACCGAGTAGTGAACCTAAGACCATAGCAGCGGTCACGAGTAATAAAGATTTTGCCAGCGATGCTCGTTGGTAGAAACTGAATCCAACTGCGCCGAGCAAGGCGACGAGAGAGAGCAAGATGTCCATGATTGTTCCTTTATCTGGGTACTTATCGTTGTTGTAGTGGTTGACCGTTTTAGTAATACGTAAGGTAAGAGGTCGTACCAGTGTTAATTGTAACTCAATTATTGCACAAATGTAAATTTTCAAAAGTAATTACTCTAATTCGATTCAAAAATGAGAGCTTTGTATAATTTCCCACCAGTTTCGAATGCGAAGCTATGAAAAACGAATCAGGGAGGGAGTTAGATGAGCCTATGCCTATCGACAGAATTGGGGGTTTATAGTTAAACTCAGGTAATCGCAACGACGCGTTGATGTCGGAAAATAAAGAGAATAAACCTATGTACCAAGATCTAATTAGAAACGAGCTTACTGAAGCGGCAGACGTACTAAACAAATTCCTGAGCGACGATCACAACATTGCGCAGATCGAAGCTGCAGCGAAAATGATTGCGGATTCATTCAAGCAAGACGGCAAGGTACTGTCTTGTGGTAACGGCGGTTCGCATTGTGACGCGATGCACTTTGCTGAAGAGCTAACAGGTCGCTATCGTGAGAACCGCCCAGGTTACGCTGGTATCGCCATTTCTGATCCAAGCCACCTTTCATGCGTTAGCAATGATTTTGGTTACGATTACGTATTTTCACGTTATGTGGAAGCAGTAGGTCGTTCTGGTGATGTTTTGTTTGGTCTTTCTACATCGGGTAACTCTGGCAACATTTTGAAAGCTATTGAAGCTGCCAAGGCAAAAGGCATGAAGACAATTGCCCTTACCGGTAAAGATGGTGGTCAAATGGCAGGTGTTGCTGATATTGAGATTCGCGTACCGCATTTTGGTTATGCGGATCGAATTCAAGAAGTACACATCAAGATCATTCATATTGTGATTCAATTGATTGAAAAAGAGATGGAATAATCTCAGTTTACTAGTGACATTATTGTGGAAGAAAAAGAGTAGGGAACTCAATGTGTGAATTGCTTGGCATGAGTGCAAATGTGCCAACAGATATCTGTTTCAGCTTTACCGGTTTGATTCAACGGGGTGGCAACACCGGTCCTCACAAAGATGGCTGGGGTATAACTTTTTATGAAGGGAAAGGTTTTAGAACCTTTAAAGATCCGCAACCGAGTTGTGATTCTAAAATAGCGGAGTTGGTTCAAAACTATCCGATAAAGAGTCGTGCAGTTGTTAGTCATATACGACAAGCGAACCGTGGTCAGGTTAATCTAGAAAATACGCACCCATTCACGCGTGAACTATGGGGGCGCTATTGGACATTCGCACACAATGGTCAGCTCAGTGACTATCAAGGGCTGGAAACTGGTCACTTTCGTCCAGTTGGCGAAACTGACAGTGAATTGTCATTTTGCTGGCTGCTGCGAAAATTGGATGAGCGCTTTCCTGAACCACCGCAAGACATGATGGCGATGTTCGCATACATTTCCGAATGTTGTGATGAGTTGCGAGAATACGGTGTCTACAACATGCTGTTGAGTGATGGTGAGTTTGTGATGACCTATTGTACTAACCATTTGTACTGGATCACGCGTAAAGCCCCATTTGGTAAAGCGACTTTACTTGATGAAGATGTGACGATTAACTTCCACGAAGAGACAACACCTAACGATGTGGTGACGGTTGTTGCGACTCAACCGCTGACTAGTAATGAGAGTTGGCATCGAATGAAGCCGGGTGAGTTTAACCTGTTTCATTTTGGGGAGTTAGTCGCCAGCAATGTTGATGAGTTAAAAGACGTGGAGTTTGCGGAGGCAAAGCCTGCAAGCCAAGCGCCTACTGAGCCGTTATAAGTCCACATCAAACTGGAACATAAGAAAAAAGCGAGTGATGGAATCACTCGCTTTTTTGATATTGACTCGTTGTGAGTTAAAGGGTTATTTGTCTGCGTAGCCTTGAGGGCCAAGTTCTAAACCATCCAACATCGCTTTGCTACCATCCATAGATAAGCGGCCTTCGACGAACCATTTTACAACCAGCGGGTAGATCTTATGTTCCTGACTTTGAACACGCTGTTCTAGTGTTTCAATTGTATCATCATCGAATACCGGAACTTTAGCTTGCAAGATAATTGGACCACCATCTAGCTTCTCAGTAACAAAATGGATACTGGTGCCATGGTGTTCATCACAGTTATCAATTGCACGTTGATGTGTGTGCAAACCTGGATATTTTGGTAACAGCGAAGGGTGAATGTTGATCATTCGTCCCATGTAGTGGCGTACAAACTCGCCACTTAAGATACGCATGTAGCCTGCTAAGACCAATAAATCAGGTTTGTGCACGTCAATACGACGCATCAGTTCAGCATCAAACGCTTCACGTGTTTCACTTAATTTTGGATCAAGGAACTCAGCCTCCGCTCCTGCTTTACGTGCACGTTCTAAGGCGAAAGCGGACTCTTTGTTTGAGAATACCGCTCGAACCTTGGCGTTTTCGATGGTGGACTCACAAGCGTCAATAATCGCCTGCAAGTTGGTACCATTTCCTGAAACTAAAACAACAATATTCTTCATGAAACTAATTGATCTCTACTTGCTCTTCACCAGCTTGTGCAGTCGCGATCTCACCAATTACCCATGCGTTTTCGCCTTCAGCTTTTAATAGTTCAACTGCTGCCTCTGCTTGATCTTTTGGCAGAGCAACAATTAGACCTACGCCACAGTTGAAGGTGCGGTACATCTCAAATGTATCAACATTACCTTTCTGTTGTAGCCAGTTGAAGATTGTTGGCCATTCCCAGCTCTTGCCATCAATCACAGCTTTTGTTCCTTCAGGAAGTACGCGTGGGATATTTTCCCAGAAGCCACCACCTGTGATGTGTGAGATTGCATGGATATCGTGTTCAGCGATCATTTTCAGAGCTGATTTGATATAAATTTTCGTCGGTTCTAGTAAGTGTTCACCAATTGTGCGTTCACCTAGCATCTCGTTTTTATCTGCGCCAGATACTTCTAAGATCTTGCGTACAAGAGAGTAGCCATTTGAATGTGGACCACTTGAACCAACCGCGATAAGTGTGTCACCGGCAGCGACTTTTGTACCGTCGATAACTTCTGATTTTTCAACGACGCCGACACAGAAACCAGCAACGTCGTAGTCTTCACCTTCATACATACCAGGCATTTCAGCCGTTTCGCCACCAATCAGCGAACAACCAGCTTGGATACAACCTTCAGCGATACCAGATACAACATCAGCTGCAGTGTCTACGTCCAGTTTGCCTGTTGCGTAATAGTCGAGGAAGAACAATGGCTCTGCACCTTGAACAATCAAGTCATTCACACACATCGCAACCAAATCGATACCGATAGTGTCGTGTTTGTTCATATCTAGAGCTAGGCGCAGTTTGGTACCGACACCGTCTGTTCCAGATACGAGTACAGGCTCTTTGTATTTAGTTGGCAGCTCACATAAAGCACCAAATCCACCGATGCCTCCCATAACTTCAGGGCGACGAGTGCGCTTAACCGCGCCTTTAATACGGTCAACTAATGCGTTACCAGCATCAATATCTACACCAGCGTCTTTATAGCTTAGGGAAGTGTTGTTTCCGCTCACGGGACAGTCCTCGATAAATAAATGGATGTGAAAAGCGGCGCTATTCTAACAGGGGTTTAAACAAAAAGGAAAACGTTTGCGTAAGAAATTACAAACTATTTTTGAGTGAGGGTAATCTGTTGATATAGGCAGGTTTAAGCGAGTAAATATGCGGAAAAAACACCATTAACCTATAATCTTGACTGAAATAGCAAAAGAAACCATGTATAATTTGCAGGTTTTGTTAAAAATTGCCGGAGTAGGACATGAAAGTTGTTGAAGTTAAACACCCTCTTGTGAAGCACAAACTGGGTTTGATGCGTGAAGGGGACATCAGCACAAAGCGTTTCCGTGAACTTGCTACAGAAGTAGGTAGCCTGTTGACGTATGAAGCGACCGCAGACTTTGAAACTGAGAAAGTAACTATTGAAGGTTGGAATGGTCCTGTTGAAGTAGACCAAATCAAAGGTAAGAAAGTGACCGTAGTGCCAATTCTTCGTGCTGGTCTAGGTATGATGGATGGCGTGCTTGAGCACATGCCAAGTGCACGTATCAGTGTTGTTGGTATCTACCGTGATGAAGAAACGCTGGAGCCGGTACCTTACTTCAACAAGCTAGCGTCAAACATCGACGAGCGTATTGCGCTAGTTGTTGATCCAATGCTAGCAACGGGTGGTTCTATGATTGCCACCATCGACCTGCTGAAAGAAAAAGGCTGTAAAGCAATTAAAGTCTTGGTTCTTGTTGCTGCTCCAGAAGGCATCGAAGCACTAGAAAAAGCCCACCCAGATGTTGAGCTATATACTGCTGCTATCGATGAGTGTCTGAATGACAAAGGCTACATCGTTCCAGGTCTAGGTGATGCTGGCGATAAGATTTTCGGTACTCAATAATTAAGAGTCTGATGATTTAAGAAGAAAAAGGCTGACAAGTGTCAGCCTTTTTTGCGTTCAGAGCAATTAATCTTCCATTTGAGCGTTATCAACCATTTTATTCTCACCTAGGTCATGAGGAAGAATCTGGTTAAGAACAATCGCCACAATACCGCACAAACTCACACCTTGAAGGCTGAAGTCGCCAATACCAAATGCCATGCCGCCAATACCGAATACTAATGTGATAGCGACAATCACTAAGTTGCGGGATTTATGCAAATCAACATTGTTCTTAATCAGTGTATTCAGACCTACGGTAGCGATAGATCCAAACAGCAAGATCATGATGCCGCCCATCACAGGAACAGGGATGGTTTGTAAAATAGCACCAAGTTTACCTACCAATGCTAAGACGATCGCAGTCACTGCCGCCCAGGTCATGATAACTGGGTTGAACGCTTTGGTTAGCATCACAGCGCCGGTAACTTCGCTGTACGTCGTGTTTGGCGGAGCACCTACCATAGAGGCTGCGATTGTTGCTACGCCGTCACCTGTGATGGTGCGATGAAGCCCTGGCTTTTTCAAATAATCTTTACCAGTAACGTTCGAGATGGCTAGCATATCACCAACGTGTTCAACCGCTGGTG
This sequence comes from Vibrio sp. La 4.2.2, assembly GCF_027586995.1. Classification (NCBI taxonomy): domain Bacteria; kingdom Pseudomonadati; phylum Pseudomonadota; class Gammaproteobacteria; order Vibrionales; family Vibrionaceae; genus Vibrio; species Vibrio sp. La 4.2.2. Next base: position 45,350 of record NZ_JAPPTJ010000009.1, on the reverse strand, counting down.
CAATCGCAACAGGTAACATAAACAGAATTGCATTGATGTTAAATTCTGGAGTGGTGAAGTTTGGCATCGACAGCCAAGATGCTTGAACAACAGGAGTAAAGTCAACGACGCCAAATGCTAAGCTAGTGATATAACCCGCCACGATTCCGCTGAAAATAGGCAGAAGCTTAAGGAAACCTTTTGCAAAGACACTGACAGCAATCGTCACTAATAGCGAAATTGACGAAATCCATAGAGCGGCATTACCGTTGACGAGTTCAATGGCGCCATCGCCAGTTTTACCCAATGCCATGTTTACAGCAACTGGTGCTAGGCCAAGGCCAATCACCATAATAACCGGGCCTACTACAACAGGCGGTAATAGCTTGTGAATTATCTCCACGCCTTTTGCTTTAATAACGGCACCCATTATGACGTAAACAACACCTGCGGCCATCAAGCCACCCATAGTGGCACCGACGCCCCAAGTTTGAACACCGAACATGATCGGAGCGATGAAAGCAAAAGAAGACGCTAGAAAAATAGGAACGCTACGACGGGTGATTAATTGGAACAACAGTGTGCCCACACCAGCTCCAAACAGAGCAACGTTAGGATCTAACCCAGTAAGCAGCGGTACTAGGACTAAGGAACCAAACGCGACGAATAGCATTTGCGAACCTTGTAAGATAGTTTTCATAGTTTGATATCCAAGCAAATAGAAGTTTTCACCCAAGGGCTTTGGGCAAATTGGCGCGATAATATCACTTTGCAATCGATTACTTAATGATCTTGGTAAAAAATCTGGATTATTTGTTAGTAAAACTTCTATACAAGGCCAGATATCGTGCTTTAGATCTTGATGGATAGGGGTTGTGGCAAAAAATATTAACCAAACCTTGAAGCACTTGGCTTGCTCCTGAACTCATACTTGCTTATCATTTCGACTTATATCTTTGTAATTTAGGATGCTTATGCGTTATTTAGCTTGGTTGTTGGCAACAGTCTTTGTACTGCCAGCTTATGCACTGACCAAGGTTGATATTTACTCGACCGAAGTGGTGGTGAATTCTGAAGAACCGAACGCTGATGAAGTGGCTCGCCAGCAAGGCATGCTGGAAGTACTCATTAAAGCCAGTGGTGATTCGAAAGCTGCGGCTAATCCCGTGGTAAAGAAAGCACTAGGCAAGAGCTCTCAGTTCATTACACAGTTGGGTTACACGCGGCTAAATGGTGAGCAAGCATTAAGAATGACATTCAATAGTGAGCAAATTAACACCCTATTGAAGCAAGCTGATTTGTCGTCTTGGCCAATTGATCGCGCCAATGTCATGGTGTGGTTGGTTGAAGATGACGGTCGGGATCGCGCTATCACTTGGGAGCATACCAATTCTGAAGCGGCGAATCAGTTAAGAAAAGAAGCGAAACGACGTGGGCTTCCAGTGACGTTCCCTGTTGGCGACTTTGATGACATGACGGGAATTCAACCAACAGATTTGTGGGGAGGCTTTGTTGGCCCAATATCACAAGCAACTCAGCGTTATCCTGTAGATGCGGTGATGGTTGTAAGAGCTGAAGGTAGTAGTTTACGCTGGACACTATACGACCAAGCACCAGAAACCTTAGGTCGAAACCAGTTAGAGCCTATCACTGGTTCAGCGTCAGGTGGCGTTGCAATGGCTAACCTTATCGATCAAGTCAGTGACTATTACGCCTCTAAAAATGCAACAGTGATTAGCGGCGAAAGTGCAGGCACCGTTACTGTGTCTTTTACCGGTATGAAGAGTGCAGATGCGTTCTTTACTCTGGAACGTGCATTAGGGCGCTTAGCTTCGACGGCGAAAGTGGAAGTGGCTGAAGTTAAAGGTGATGAAGTCATTATCAGAGCTTACTTACTTGGTTCGATTGAGTCATTTGAACAAGAAGTACTTAAGCTTGGCTTAGTAAAGCCGGTTGAAGTTCTGCCGGAAGAAACTGTGGCTGAGCCTGCTCCTACAGCTGTACCTGCGACTTTACCTGAAGTCGATAGCTCAACGGCAAATCCTGAGGCGAATACTCCAGCTCAGCCCGATACCGCTGAACCAGCAACGGTGTCGTCGGTTGATGAGGTTAATGTGGCTACGGACTCATCAGAGTCTACAGCGTCTACATCTGGCCTAATCGCTAAGCCACAACTGACTTTTGAATGGCTATAATTAGCTGAGATGTAAATTTACAGATTAAAAAGGAGGCAATGCCTCCTTTTTTCTTGGTCTTGAAACAAGAACCTATCCTTCTTCTTCAAAGCCTACTCTTCGAAGCGTTGCTTTTCCTTTTTCTCTACCGAAGACAGTCTTGGCAGCTTAAGTCCAAGCTCCTTTCCTTTTAATCTGGCGTAGAGGATGTTTCCTGCGAAGGCCGAACAGGTGAGTAGAAGTTCTACTAATGCTAGCCAACGTTCTCCTTCATCGGCATAAAGCAGTGTTAGTGCATGCAGAAAATACAACATCAACACAAAGTTCGCCCAAGCGTGGGTATAAGGCTTTCCCGCGATAATACCCGGTAACGGTAATAGCAGCGGAATTATCCAAGCGATTGTAATCGCAGTGGGGCTAATGTGAGGGTGTGGAGACAAATAGCCGTGCCAAACAGTGACCCAAGTTAGCAATGCTAAGTTGGCTGCCAGTGCAAAGATGCGCATGGTTTTGGTTTTAAAAGGGATTGCTATCATGATTCCATTACTTCAATTTTCTGGCGGTTTGTGCCAAGCGTTTTCCTAACGCAAAAGCTAGCTCTGACTCTTCAATACTAAGTTGTGTGCTTGAATCTGCTACGTGTGATGCTCCGTAAGGCGTTCCACCGGTTGTCGTGGTATGCAACTGTGGCTCACTATAGGGAATACCTAAAATCATCATTCCGTGGTGTAACAGAGGAAGTAGCATACTCATGGCGGTGCTTTCTTGGCCGCCGTGCAATGAAGATGATGAGGTAAACACACAAGCGGGTTTATCGATTAGGTCTCCAGCGATCCATAAGCTGGTGGTTTGATCCCAAAAGTGCTTCAAAGGAGCAGCCATGTTGCCAAACCAAACTGGACTCCCCATAGCTAAACCGTCGCATTGCTTTAGCTCCTTGATGGAGACAACCGGATCGCCACTGTTTGAGTCTGACTCTTTCGTCAACTCTTCCACTGTACGCAGAATGGCTTGGCATTGCTCGACTGATTCAACTCCTCGCGCTATTGCGCGAGCGAGTTGCTTGGTGCTTCCATGTCGACTGTAGTAAAGCACCAGAATTTGGCATGGCATTATAGAATGTCTAGCACTTGCTCAGGTGGGCGGCCGTGCTTTGCTTTACCGTTGCTGACCACTATAGGACGCTCGATTAGCTTTGGATTATCGAACATAGCCTGAAACAGTTGATCATCGGTCAGTGCTGGATCTGCTAGATTAAGTTCCTTGTAAATATCTTCTTTAGTACGCATCATCGCACGAACGCTTTCTAATTCCAGCTGACCAAAAATCTCTTTGAGCTTTTCTACTGTTGGTGGAGTATCTAGGTATTTAACTACTTCTGGTTGAATGCCTTTTTCTTCAAGAAGAGCAAGAGTTTGGCGGCTTTTAGAGCAACGTGGATTATGAAAAATGGTGACTGACATAGATGGCTATTCCTTTTTGGTTTTATTGTAATGCCATGAAACGGTCACGTTGTACCAGTAATTGGTCAATACGTGCGTCATAGCGAGCCTGTTTTAGGCTTCCTAACTCGGCCAGTTGACTAGCCTGAGAGTAAAGCTGAATAGATTTATCCCACTGAGCATTCAATGCCAAGATTTCAGCGCGTGCGGCGAGATCTTCGGCACTGTTGCCTAGTTTAATGTTAGCTTCCGATAACAAGTGCCAGCCATTAGTATCATTAGGGTGCTCGTGAGTGTATCGCTGGAGAACTTGAATTGAGTCTTTGTATTTTTCGCCCTTGAGTAGCGCGTTGGCGTAATTGATAGTGATGACTGGGTTATTAGGCTTAACAGTTAAGACTTCTTTCATCAGCTCGGCTGCCTTTTCAGGCCTCTTTTGAGCAATGTAAAGATCGGATGCTGCATCAAGATAGAAATTATTGTTTGGATCTTTCTTTAAAAGCTTGTCGAGTATCGCTTCAGCTTCATCGAGTTTATTTGTGTCTAGATACACTAGGGCTTTGCCGTATTCGAAAGAGTCCTGAATTTTCGGCCCGGCTTTACGAGCAGTTCGCTCGAACCAATCCATTGCCGAAGCGGACTTAATTCCAGCATAGCGGGCCACAATTCTAGCCCGAGCCAAGTGATAATTGATCGAAGGCTGTACTCGTAGTGGCGGATAGCTCTGAGCTCGCTCACGAGTGTCGGTAATACGATCTTCTGGAAGTGGGTGAGTCAGTAACATTGGTGGCGGCTTGCTTGCATAACGATATTCATCCGCAAGGCGACCGAAGAAGCGTGGCATATCGTTGACATCAAACTTTGCACGAGCAAGAGTGGCAATGCCAAATCGGTCGGCCTCTTTTTCGTTACTGCGTGTATAGTTGATAGAAGCTTGCATCGAACCCGCGGTGGTCGCTGTGAGCGCTGCCATACCCGCTTGAGGGGAAGCAATCGCCAATAAGAGTGAACCAACAAGTGCTGCAACGGTAGCGGGTGAACGGCGAGCTTCGTCTTCCATTCTACGTGCTAAGTGGCGCTGAGTGACGTGGGCGATTTCGTGCGCCATAACGGAGGCCAGTTCGCTTTCAGTATGGGCGTGAAGGAACAGCCCCGTATGCAAAGCGACATAACCACCAAAGAATGCGAAAGCATTTATGTTACGGTCGCGTATCATAAAAAAGGTGAAAGGGGTCTTTACATCATTAGCACTGGAAACCAATCGATGGCCAATAGAGTCTACGTACTCGTTGAGCACTGGGTCATTAACAATTGGAGAGCTAGCGCGAATCATCCGCATATACGCATCACCATAAATAAGTTCTTGATCTATGGTCAACGTCGCCCCTGCTGCAGTTCCGATATCAGGAAGATCGAGTTCGGCATAGGCAACTTGAGGGACGCTTAATGCGGTAGCAACGCATAGGCAAATCAATGAACGGGCGCGTTTCAACATACGACTGAGGTGACTCCTTAAAATGTGGTAGTTTTGACCATGAAATCCTAACTTGGTTTCCTACCTTATCCTCTTGCCACTCATTTTTGCATACGGAACTGGGATAGGAAAGGTTTTCTCATTCTCGGGCTTAGCTGTATTTAGTTATCTTTGGTTTGTGTGAATATCCATTATTCATAGTTTCTGTAACACTTACTGGTTGGGTATGCTATCAAAAGTCTTTACAATGGAAGACTTTGAGAGATTCGTAGCGTATATGTTTAGTTTCAACGCTGTTCAAATGGAAAGTGTATGACCGATATACATCTAGACTTAGTGGAAGAACGATGCCCGATGTCATTACTCTTGGTCAAGCGCGCTTTTAAACAGGTTGAAATAGGACAACTATTGTCGGTGAGATTAATCGACAAACACTCAGTCTCGGACGTCCTTCAATACTTATCTATCCAGAATGCGGCAATACATCATAGGATTGAAGGTGAAGTGAGCGTTATCAATATTCGTAAACAGGATGATTAATTGATGCTAGATATGGTCCGTCGTTGGTATAAGCGACGTTTTTCAGACCCAGATGCAGTGAGCTTGGTAGTAATTCTGTTATTTGGATTTATTACCATCTACTTCTTCGGTAATTTGATTGCTCCGCTATTGGTGGCGATTGTTTTGGCGTACTTATTAGAGTGGCCGGTTAGTAAACTATGCGCACTTGGTGTGCCGAGAACCCTATCAGTAGTAGCGGTCATCCTCCTCTTTATCAGTTTAATGCTGTTAGCAATTTTTGGTTTAGTACCAACAATTTGGAATCAGGTTGGAAACTTGCTGAATGATATTCCAAATATGTATAACGGCATGCAGCAGTTTGTTGCAACGATACCTGAACGATATCCTGATCTCGCTGAGATTCATTTAGTCGAAACCATTATGGGTAACGTAAAAGATAAAGTTCTCGTTTTAGGTGAAAATGTAGTGAAAGGCTCACTGGCATCGCTCGTTAGTTTAGCGGCGCTAGCGGTATATTTGATTTTAGTACCGTTACTGGTTTTCTTCTTATTAAAAGATAAAGAAGAGATGGTCAGCATGGCGAGCGGCGTTTTACCTCGTAACCGTCGTCTAGCGAATAAAGTATGGATCGAGATGAACCAGCAAATTTCTAACTACATTCGTGGTAAGGTATTGGAGATCTTGATTGTTGGTACAGTAAGTTATGTCACTTTTGCTATTCTAGATCTTCGTTATTCGGTCTTGTTGGCCGTGTTGGTTGGTTTCTCAGTACTTATCCCTTATATCGGTGCAGCAGCCGTTACGGTTCCCGTTGCTATGGTGGGTCTGTTCCAATGGGGCTTAGCACCACAATTTTACTGGTTACTTGTAGCATACGGTATTATCCAAGCGTTGGATGGTAATGTTCTTGTACCAGTACTCTTCTCTGAAGCGGTGAATTTACACCCGGTAGCAATTATCGTTGCGGTCTTGGTATTTGGTGGATTATGGGGTTTCTGGGGAGTGTTCTTTGCCATACCATTGGCAACGCTAGTTAAAGCGGTTTGGAATGCACTACCAAGTCATGATGATGGCACTCAGCAAGCCACTTAGCTATCTGAAAAGAGTAAAAAAGCCTCGCTAAACAAGCGAGGCTTTTTTGAATTGAATGTCCCGAACTACAAGGTGTATTAAGATGCTTTGTCGTTCAAGTAATCAAGCACTACTTCGTGGTGAGTTTTAGTCTTGAACTTATTAAATACATGCTCAATCACACCTTCTTCATTGATTAAGAAGCTGATACGGTGCAAGCCATCATAGACTTTGCCCATAAACTTGCACCCTTGGAAATTTCATGAGACAGAAGTTTTGACGACTGTTGACAAATTCTATCTTTAACAGTGGGTTAGGTTAATGAATTCTCTTTATAGGCTTCAATTATAGCAGTTGTCATATTTTTTTGTAAATTGGGCTGATTTTGACGCTTTTTCAAGCGAAAACTTGTCATAAAAACTGAGAGGTTGCTGTCGGGTGAAGATGATAGTCATTGCGATGGAATAGCTTGTTGATCACAAAATTCGAAGTGGTCACACGTAACACGCTTCTGGACAAAACCAAGTTAGCATTGAAACCCTAATGACGTCTTTTGTCATAAGTAAAACTATCTCACGCGAGCGGTATTTACCCATACAGGCTCAGAAACTACAATCTCCAATGAGAAAGCCTACGATGGAGCGGAAATGAAAATTAGTGATTTGGCTAAAGCAGCAGGCGTCAATGTTGAAACCATTCGCTATTACGAGCGTCGGGGGTTGATCACACAGCCGTTAAAACCAGAACAAGGATATCGTGACTATCCTGAGACAACTCTAGAACGAGTTCTGTTCATCAAACGTGCACAAGAGCTAGGTTTCACGCTGGAGGAAATTGCCAACCTGCTTAAGCTAGGAGATGACAATTGTATATCGGTACAAGAAATAGCTGAAAATAAGCTGGTCAGTGTCAGGGATAAGATAGCGGATCTGTGTCGCCTTGAAAGCGTACTTGATAACCTAGTAACACAATGTAAGTGCAATCCCTCTGATTCCTCTTGCCCTATCGTCGAAACGCTTCTACCAAAAGATCAAAAATAAATTTGACTCCGTATGTAGATACGGAGATTAGACTTACTTCATAGAATGGGAAAATATGGAGTAAGTTATGGAAAATAAGGCAAGTAACCTTCCCCTCATCGGGGGCGTGGTAGCCTCTATCGGCGCAGGTTTATGCTGCGCAGGCCCCTTGATATTGCTATTGCTCGGCATCAGTGGCTCCTGGGTCGGAAACCTAACTTTATTTGAACCTTATCGCCCCTTCTTTATTCTGGCTGTCGTTAGCTTATTTGGCTGGGCAGGCTGGAAGCTCTATCGTCCTCAAACAGAATGCCAGCCAGGGGAAGCTTGTGCTGTACCCCAGGTGCAAAAGCGCCGAAAAGTAATGTTTTGGCTGGCAGCACTAGTGGCGCTGATTTTAGTGACCAGTAATTACTGGGTCTTATGGATAGTTTAAATAGAAAAGGAAAAGGTGATTAAAATGAAAAAGCTGTTACTTACGACAGGACTGCTCCTAACTACTTTCGGTGTCATTGCCAAACCACAGACTATCACCCTGGAAGTGCCAACCATGAATTGCCCTGTTTGCCCCATCACAGTGACTAAGTCACTGGAGAAGGTGAATGGCGTCACCGATGTTGAGGTAAAGTTCGAGGAACGACTGGCAAAAGTCACCTTTGACGATGAGATGACCAATACAAAAGCCCTAATCGACGCCACTACTAATGCAGGTTATCCCTCGCTAGTGAAAGAGTAGATTGCCATGAATAGACATCGCAAGTTATTGGGACTGGGTATTGTAGGAACAGTTATTGCCGCATTGTGCTGTTTTACCCCTGTACTGTTCATATTGCTGGGAGCGGTTGGTTTATCCGGATTACTAGGTTATCTGGATTATGCGTTGCTTCCAGCGTTGGCATTCTTTGTTGGCCTAACCGTTTACGCTTTACACCGAAATAAAAGGGAACAACAGAAGTCCGATTGTTGCCCTCCTAACCAACAGGATGGAATAAATAAATGAATAATGACCAATCTGCCTTTGACGCTGAAGAAGTGACAGTAAATCAAGCCAAATCATCCTGTTGCAGTGGTGATGAAGCTAAGTGTAGTGGAAGCGATGAACTTCACGTTGCCATTATTGGTAGTGGCTCGGCCGCTTTTGCCTGCGCAATTAAAGCTGCTGAAGGCGGTGCTAGGGTGACGATTATAGAAGCCAATGAGGTTATTGGCGGCTGCTGCGTGAACTTAGGGTGTGTGCCATCCAAAATACTGATTCGAGCGGCACAATTAGCTCAACAGCAACGTAGCAACCCGTTTGCTGGGTTGGAAGATCAGGCTCCATTACTTAGTCGTTCCTTGTTGGCAAAACAACAAACATCTCGTGTTAATGAATTAAGGGCTGCTAAATACCAGAATATTTTGGATAACAATCCCGCACTGAGCCTCATAAAGGGGTATGCAAGCTTTAAAGATGCACGGACATTGGTAGTAAGCAAATCTGATGGTCAAGAGGTGGAAGTGATTGCTGACCGAGTCCTTATAGCCACAGGCTCTACACCTACCATTCCTCCAATCGACGGGTTGGCAGATACACCTTTCTGGACATCAAACGAAGCTCTGTTCGCAGAGCAAACACCTGAGCATTTAATTGTCATCGGCTCATCAGTAGTGGCACTAGAAATTGCCCAGGCATACCGACGGTTGGGTGCTGAAGTGACTCTATTGGCAAGACATACCCTGCTATATAAAGAAGATCCCTTATTGGGTGAACAGTTAGCTAAGTCATTTGAAAAAGAAGGTATCCGTGTGCTGACTCATACCCAGGCTAGTGAGATACGTTTCGATGGTAAACAGTTCAAGCTGAAAACCAACAATGGTCAATTAAGCAGTGATAAATTACTGGTTAGCACTGGACGTCACGCTAATACTGAAAAACTCAACCTTGATTTAGCAGGTGTTGAAACAGATAAGAATGGCTGCATTAAAGTGAATTCGCGAATGGAAACTTCTGTCCCCCACATTTATGCAGCGGGTGATTGCAGTAATATGCCGCAGTTTGTTTATGTGGCCGCCGCCGCTGGCAGCCGAGCAGGTACTAATATGACAGGCGGTGATGTGACCCTGGATTTATCTGCCATGCCGTCAGTGATATTTACCGATCCGCAAGTGGCAACTGTAGGGCTTACAGATGCGCAGGCCACAGCTCAAGGGATCAATACCGATTCTCGCGTTTTGGAGATGGAAAACGTTCCAAGGGCATTGGCAAATTTTGAAACGGACGGTTTTATCAAGCTAGTCATCGATGCCGATACAGAGCGACTCATTGGTGCACAGCTTCTCGCCCACGAAGGGGGAGAGATCATCCAGAGCGCCGCGTTAGCCATTCGCAACCAAATGACGGTTAAAGACTTGGCTGAACAGTTGTTCCCTTATCTCACTATGGTTGAAGGGTTAAAATTATGTGCTCAGACCTTTAGCAAGGATGTGAAATCACTCTCTTGTTGTGCGGGTTAACGAACAGGCTTGTGTATTGATGTGTAACGAAGGGTCGAAGATGATGATTTTTATGATTAAGACTCACCCAGGAATGTTGATAGTCGATAAGAAGACAGGTAGCAGAAAACTCTATGATTGAAGCCATTTAGCTGTACCTCACCAACATTACCAAACCTAATCCAATTCACTTATTACATGAAATGAATGAGCAAGTACTCTAAACCGGAATGGGGCAGATATGAGTTGTTGCAGAATCTGCAATCACTGAGCTTTCTCGTTGCTCGGGCAACTATTGCAAAAATTGCAACAGTTCAACTACCGAGGAATCCTCGATAGTTGCTTGATAAGCAATGTGCATATTTTGCACATTAGTTAGTTCTATTGCCGAAGCGACGAGATCAGAACCGGGTTGGAGCAGAGGTGATTTACGAAACAACCTGTTTCGCAATTGTGCAAGACCCTCTTGCATAATTGGTTACTAGAGTTTGTCCAACACCCTGTTGACCAAATTAGTCTTACGAAGACCTACTGCTATCTCAACATGTTTTTGGGAAGTACCTAGGGCTGATTTGTGCAACAAGCTCTTGCACAATTGGAGCAGGCGGAAGTTGTTGCATAATCTGCAACAACTGAACGATTTCACAACTCAGACAACTGTTCAACTGCGAGGAATACTTGTGGATTGGAAAGCAACTGAGAAGAAATCCTTCCTAGTTGCCAAAACGGAATGGGGCAAATCAGAGCTAGCCACATCAACTAGCTCTAAGATGGACAGAACTTTGTTAGTGAGTCTCTTAAATTATCATATGACGGATTACTTTAGGTATTGCAACCCCTTTATCTAGTGATCTACTTCGCTCAGTCACTACAACTCACCTAGATTAATTCCAGATAACAAAGAAATAATAGCTGTACTTAAAAGCTCAACAAATCGACTGTACATAGGACACAGTAACGTTAACTCATCATTATTGATTGATAAAAATAGAGCCACATTAAGTGGCACTATTCATAGTTGCCGAGTCTAATCGAACATAAGTTCAATGAGTGAGAATACTTTCGGCTACCAGGACACCTCGCCAAATGTTATTTTTCATTCAGCCCCTGATTAATCGCAATAATGTCACCCTCATTCAGGTTCCCTAGAAGTTGGCTCAAATATAGACGTTCAAGAATGTAGTTGTACCGTGCATCTGAGAGTTGTAGCTTCGCGTCAAACAAAAATCGAGTCGCTTCTAGTACATCAACAATTGTTCTAGTTCCAACTTCTAAACCTAACTGTTGTGTTGATAGAGCAAGCTCTGCCGATTTCATTGATTGTTCTTGAGCCTTTATGTTTTCTAAAGAAGCAATAATATCATTGTACTTGCCCCGAACATTGCTAGAGATGTCCCGGAAGTTGCGCTCTAACTCCTGAGACGCAGCTACGTACCTATGCTGAGCTTGCTTAACTTCGGAAGAAGTACCACCACCACTGTATAATGGCACGACGAGGTTAAGTCCTCCGTATGTATCGTTACTTCCACCCTTCGAGTAGAATGAATCGTCTCTTTTCTCATTTGAATACTGATACCCAGCATTCAATGATAAGTGAGGCAGGTGTCCCGATTTAGCTAAGTCGATATCCTGCTTTGCGATTTCTTGTTGAATTTTGTTCTCTAGCACTACAAGGTTTTCCTGAAGTGCAAGCTCAACCAATGCTTCTACATCATCTGGGGGAAGAGAGGGGCTGAATGCATCAATATTCAACTTGTCCAAGCGTTCAAACTTAACATTGGTAATCTTTCTGAGCTCCTCATAAGAGTTCCTCACTAGATTACGTGCACTAACAAGGCTCGCATTAACTCTATCTAACTGTGCTTTGGCATCCTGTAGATCGGTTAGATCGGAAGTACCTACACGATAAGCCTCTTGTATTGTGGCAGTGTACTTTTCTATTAGTGCCTGTTCCGACTTTGCTAAAGAGAGCGTATCTTCTGCTCTTAGGGCATTGAAGTAGGCTTCAGCGGTTCGCAAAATGACAAACTGCTGAGTTTGAGCATACAAAACGTTGCCTTTTACAGCAGCTTTTTCAGACTGCTCTAGCACAATCCAACTTGCCGGATTGTATATCTCCTGCGATAGGCCAATCCCCGCTCTCCATTGCTCACTACTTAGAAGAGGTCGGTCGCTGTTGTAGTAATCATAGCCGGCACTAAGGTCAATTTGAGGAAGTAGCACACTTCTCGCACTGTTTATACTTTCCTGTGCTTCATCTGCAAAAGCCTTAGCTTGCAATAACTCTGGATCACTGTCTTTCGCCAAGTTATAAACGTCCAAGATACTCTCAGAGGCAGCCTTGAACGGTATGCTTAGCGTCAGTAATACTAAAAGAATGCTGTTTTTCATTTTACACCTCACAGTAGCTTTTCAAGCCTACCGATTGTTTTAGCGTTGTATACTCTTGTATATCCGTGGTTCAAGAGAAAATTGGAAGCTACTTTCGAACGCATTCCCGATGCACAGTAAACAATAATAGGTTTATTTCTATCTAGGTATTGCTTATGGCACGCCTCAATAGTATCTAATGGTATATTTATCGCATTATTTAAATGACTGCGGTTAAATTCCGGCTGTGTTCTCACATCAACAATATATGCGCCTTCTTGTAGGGCATTCTTTATTTCTAGGGATTCATCTTTGAACCCGAATATATTTTTTAATAATTGAAACATATCTACCTCAATTCCTGCTCTTATTACTCTTTAAAGCCGAGTTTTAATAATATCTTTCGTGGCGGGCAAAACCCTGTGAAGCCACTTTGTATTAGGTTTGCACCAATAAAAACAGTAAACCAAACAAAGTGCTTACTGACATAAATAGTCAATATTAGTGATATTAATACCATTACCCCTGCGAGGATTCGGATTCCATTTTCGACTTTCATGATAGGCTCCTGTTACATTCGAGTATATTTTTTGCCCACTCGCTAAGAGTGGGCGTTAATGATTATGCGTTATGTGAAACGATACCTTTCTTTAGTGCCACGTAGTACAAGATCGGAATAACAAGTAACGTCAGTACAGTTGATACGAAAATACCAAAAATAAGGCTGATAGCTAGCCCGCTAAATATTGGGTCATCAAGAATAAAGACTGCACCAATCATTGCTGCCAATGCCGTTAGCATTATAGGCTTAGCTCGAACTATAGCGGCGTCGATTACAGCTTGTGATAGCTCCATACCTTCTGAGATCTGATGGTTTATAAAATCGACCAGCAGTATTGAGTTCCTAACAATAATCCCTGCTAACGCAATCATTCCTATCATTGACGTCGCAGTAAACTGCGCCCCGAGTAGAGCGTGTCCAGGCATAACGCCAATAATTGTCAAAGGTATTGGTGCCATAATAATAAGTGGAACCAAATAGGACTTAAACTGAGCTACAACAAGCAGATAAATCAGAACCATTCCTACCGCGTACGCAATTCCCATATCTCGGAAAGTCTCATACGTGATTGTCCACTCTCCATCCCAGAATATTTCTACATTCTCTAGACCCGAAGGCTGGTTTACATAGTACTGTTCAACATCCATCCCCTGTTCAGCCATATTGGATGAAATGTCATACATACCATAAAGTGGACTATCTAACTCCCCAGTCATATCGCCAACGACCATAATCATTGGAACTAGGTTTTTATGGACAATGTAGTTCTCCATCGGCTCAATATTTACTTTAACTAGGTCGGCCAATAAATAACTTTGACCGCTTAGCGATTGAACCTTCATATTCAATACCTGCTCTAGTCTCACTTTTGATGACTCTTGCGCTTGAACCTGAATAGGTATTGGGTATTTACTCTGTTCACTATGTAAATAACTGATTGGTTTTCCACCGACCGCCGTTGCCATAGTATCTACAATGTTGGAGTATGCTACACCTAGCCTCGCAGCCTTGCTTCGGTCAATGACAACCTGCCACTTTTGATAACTCTCAGGGAGGTAAAAGTCGATATCTACAATATCGTCGGTGCCTCTAAATATCTCTCTAAGTTGAAGAGCAGCGTGCTCTCTAACTTCCTGTGTCGGACCGTAGACTTCAGCTAGTATTGGAGACCATACAGGCGGGCCTGGTGGGACTTCTACAACTTTAACTTTTCCACCATACTGACTAGCAATGTCGTTTAATTTTGATCGAACATCAGAAGCAATTTCATGGCTCGAACGTGTGCGATCACCTTTATCAACAAGATTGACTTGTATATCGCCCTGATGGGCCCCTTGACGTAAAAAGTAATGCCTAACCAAGCCATTAAAGTTAATTGGTGCCGCCGTTCCAGCATAGATCTGGAAGTTATCCACCTCTTCTATCGCTCTCACTTCATCAGCAAGCTCGAATAGTACTCGTTGCGTTCTTTCAAGCGAGTTGCCCTCAGGCATATCAAGGATCACCTGAAACTCAGACTTGTTGTCGAAGGGCAGCATTTTCATTACAACAGCTTGGTGCATCGGCATCCACATTGAAGCAGCAATAGCAACAATGATAGCGACACCCAATAGAAGTCGGTTTTTTTTCTGTGCTCGAGCCGTGACAAATGGAGACATCACACGATGGAAGAAAGCAGCTTGTTTACTGTTCGTCTGCTCTTCTCCATGACCATCATTCTTCAAAAGAAGCCGTGAGAGCCAAGGTGTTAGGACAAACGCAATTATGAGCGAGATGATCATACCCAACGATGCGTTAATTGGAATAGGACTCATATACGGTCCCATCAAACCTGATACAAACGCCATTGGCAGCAGTGCCGCAATCACTGTCAAAGTTGCCAGAATAGTTGGGCCACCGACCTCATCCACGGCGCCAGGTATTAAGTCTACAAGTTTTTGTTTACCCTTCATCATGTGGCGATGTATGTTTTCAACCACAACGATGGCATCGTCGACCAGTATACCAATTGAGAAAATTAGCGCGAAAAGAGAAACGCGATTGAGTGTGAACCCCCATGCCCACGATGCAAACAGTGTCAGCAATAGCGTTATGATGACTGCAATACCAACGACTACAGCTTCACGCACCCCCATTGTCAGTAGAACAAGAAGGACGACAGCACCCGTGGCAAAAGCGAGCTTCCCGATCAGTGTGTTGGCTTTGTTTGCCGCTGTTTTACCGTAGTCTCTTGTGATCTCCACATCCACGTTACTCGGGATGAGTGTGCTTTTTAACTCTTCGACTCTATTCTCAACATTCTTCGCGACATCTACCGCGTTTTCTCCACTTTTTTTAGCGATAGCGATAGTGACCGCAGGGTGTATTTGTGTTTTATCTCCTGTCCAAACCATTTGCGTAGGCGTGTCTGTGCCAAGCTCTATTTCTGCAATATCTGCCAAGTAAACGGGCTTGCCGTCATACACACCCACTACGAGTTGCTTAACTTCGTCAATGCTAGTCAGAAACTCACCAATTTGGAGAGGCAACGTTTGATTGTCATGCGTCAACGTAAGCAATGGAGACGTAGAGTTGGCATCTGGCAACATTTGATTAAGGGCATCGATAGTAACCCCGAAACCCGCCATTTTAGCTGGGTCTAATCTCACATCGACGATAGTTGGATGTCGACCTACTGTGTATATATCTCTCGTGCCCTTTATACGCTTCAACTCGGTCTCTAGGCCGCTGGCGACTTGAGTTAACTCTGCTGTAGTGACGTTCTGCGATTGGGAAGAAAGCGTAATGTTGACAATAGGCACATCTTCAATGCCTTTTGGCTTGATTAATGGCTCGCCTACTCCCATGTTTGGTGGCATCCAATCACGATTGGAATATAATTTGTTGTAGATCTTAACAACAGCTTCATTGCGTGGTATGCCCACATCAAATATCGCTACAACAAGTGCCCCACCTGGTTGAGAAAATGAGTAAAGTTTATCTATCCCATTTATTTCCGATATGATTTGCTCCGCTGGGTTAGTTACCAAGCTTTCTACTTCTCGGGGAGTTGCTCCAGGAAAAGGAATAAACACATCTGCAAAGGTAACATCAATCTGAGGCTCTTCTTCTTTTGGGGTAACCACAATTGCCATTAACCCCAAAAGCAATGCGACTAAAGCAAGAAGAGGAGTCATCGCTGAGGCTTGAAACGCTGCAGCTATTTTCCCCGAGATGCCAAGTTTGTTATTCATTTAGGCGCCCTCTAGTTCTTATCACGAAGATAGTTGACGACGTCTGATACTATCTCATCGCCATTTTCTAACCCACTGAGTACTTCGACCTCTTTGCCGTTGTCATACCCTGCACGAATAGGATTCATTGATACTTCAGAGCCATTAACTCGATAGACAACACTTAATTCCCCTCGTTTAATAACGGCGGTACTTGGGATCAACATGGCATCTTTTTCACCATACGCAAAAGCAACTTTTACCCACTCTCCTGGGTAGATGCTCTTTGGCTCCTCTAATAACTCTAAACGAAGTTGGAAAGCTCTAGACTGTGGGTGGGCATAATTGAAAAGTTTTGCTTCGTACGGCTCTAACTCAATACCATTAATGGTTGTAATACTAAATTGTTCTGGTCCCTCTACTTTGTCTCTATAGCGTTGAGGTAGTTCAGTAACCACGCGCAAAGGAGACAAAGAAAAGCCAGTAATAAGTTGACTACCAGGTGCTACCGTTTCCCCCAACTCAACATAGCGTTTTGTTACGACTCCAGTGTACGGTGCTTTGATGCTTGTATACCCAAGAGACTCTTTGGCCTGTTTTACAGCGGCTTCTGCAGCTCGAACTGCTGACGTTGCAGATCGAGTCTCAGCTTCGGCGTTATCGAGGCGTTCTTTGGAGATCGCTCCCTTTGGATAGAGCTCTCTATATCTGTTCACTTGAGCCGTGCTACGGAAAAGCTCCGATTTAGCGCTGCTTAGCTGTGCAATTGCAGCGTCTAATGAAGCGGACTGTTGCTCAGCACTTATTTCAAGCAACACGTCCCCTTGAGTGACAACATCGTTAACATCAACATTAACAGCGATAACTCTGCCTGATGTTTGCGCCGCCAACGTACCTTGATTCACCGCTTCAACGGTACCGTCCAGCACTACTGTTGAGCTGGTTGGCTTGGTTGCGACTGATACCGTGTTCAGAGATGGAGACGCAATACCACTACTTGCGTATAAGCTCAAAGCAACTACGCTTAACATTCTGACCTTCATTGATGACCTCTTTCTTATTTTAGCATTACCTAATGTACGTAACTATAATACACAACATTAGCAATGTCTAATTTAAAAAATTGGTTCAGTTATAAAACGAAGGTGACTCACAGTAATAGATTGATAGTTATAATTTCTTGAACGAGTGTTTTATATGACTGCAGACTTTACAGACGAAGAGCGTTAGCTTGACAAATTTTATGTAGGTCTGACAAAGGGAAACGCGTGTTTATCACGAGAGGAATGAATAAGTTCAGGGTATAGCGGGAGCGTTAATCTAGAGTCAAAGTAGACGTTGAGCTGTTGAAGTTAAATCGATGTATAGCGTGATTAGAAGCAATCAAACTAACAAAATGAGCGGACACAGTTTCACGCTTTACCAGCGGTAGATATAGTGAATGTTCCCCCCTGGCACTACACAGTATCGGGGGGAAGATGATTAAAGTCCTTTTACGACAGTTTGACGTGTGGACTTTTTGCTCAAAGCAAAAGATCCTAGTTGCATACCTGCCAACATTGCTACGACGAAATATACAATACTGACACTACCGTTAGCGATAGAGGCCACTGCCGGCCCAGGACAAATACCAGCGATGCCCCAACCAATACCGAACAAGATAGCACCTGTGATCAACTGGCCATCGATTTTTTTGTTATCGGACAGGCAAAATTTATCCGTACAAATTGGCTGCTTACTTTTTCTTGATACAAGGAAATAGGTTGGAGTAAATACTAATAAAGCTCCCCCCATTACGAATGCTAGGTTTGGAGACCAAGCCCCATGAATATCCAAAAATGCAATTACGTTTGCTGGATCACTCATACCTGAAAGGATCATGCCGACACCAAACAGAAAGCCACTTACAATTGAAATAAAACGATACATAACAGACTCTCTTATAAAACGTGTAGCATTACATATGCAGTGATCATAGCACTACCCATGAACGTCATAGTGGCAACAATCGAGCGCTTTGATAGCCTACCCATACCGCATATACCGTGTCCACTCGTACAACCATTTCCGATTTTAGTGCCGATACCCACTAATAGGCCTGCAATAACGATCAAATAATCCGGAACAACCATTTCAGCGATAGGTGCATTTAAGGCTTTTGCGCTCAAAACGCCACCCGCAATCATTCCTATGACAAACAACAACCTCCAGTTCTTGTCGATGGTTTTTGGTTCAAATAGTCTGCCAACTATCCCACTTATGCCAGCAATCTTGCCATTGAAGTGCAAGAGTAAAATTGCGGACACTCCAAGCAACATACCACCAAACAATGACGCCCAAGGAATAACAAGTTCCATAGTAACCTCTACTAAAAATTAAACTAAAATCTCTTTAAGCAATAAAACTTAGTAAATTCAATTGATTAAAGGCACTTGTCTTAAAAGAGGTATCGAACAAATTAGGTACCTTATTTAAGATTTCGCTAATATACACCATTTTTATCGCTTGTGTATATTTAATTGACCCTAATATTGCGTTAAGTCAATTAATCGTATCTAAGCAAGAAGTTAAGTTAATCGAATGTTAACTATGCGACGGTGGCGGAAGCGATGTGATGGATAAGCTTTTTGGGGACTTAAAAGGTGCAAGTTCTTCTGAAAATCAGCATATTCACAGTATCTACTCAGAGTAGATACTGTGAATATGCTTTACTAAATCAATAATTCTTTTGTCTTTCAGAGAGTAATAGACGTGTTGCGACTCTTTTCGAATAGTAACAAGGCGAGCTCTTCGTAAAACTGATAAGTGTTGAGAAAAAGCAGATTGACTTAAATTAGAGCTACTCTGCAATTGACCCACACCAACTTCGCCCTCAGATAACTGACACAGTACGAACAATCTCTCCGGATGGGACATCACCTTTAAAACCTCAGACACGTCAGAGGCACGTTCTTTCATCTGTTTAAAATCCATACTACTTACACCTATTTGTACTATGTAGGAAGTATCTACCCAAAACGCTACATTAGTCAATACTTATTTAAGTAATAGTTAATTTAGACCATCTTACATTAGACATCGCTTATTTTAGTGGTATAGTGTAGTGAGTACCTTGGTTAAGAGCGTGAAAGCGATCTTAGGCAAATAAAACAAATGAGGACTTATTATGAAGAAGAAGATAGTGATCATCGGTGGTGTTGCCGGTGGTGCATCAGCCGCAGCAAGAGCGCGTCGTTTGAGTGAAGATGCGGAAATAGTGATGTTTGAGAGAGGGCCGTTTGTTTCTTTCGCTAACTGTGGTCTGCCTTATCACATAGGTGGCGATATTCAAGACCGCTCTAAACTGCTTCTTCAAACACCAGAAAGCTTTTTGGCTCGTTTCAACGTTGATGTTCGAGTGATGAACGAGGTTGTTTCAATTGATAGGCAAAGCAAGAAGGTTTTAGTAAAAAACCTTCTAGATAACACGGAATACTCAGAGAGTTATGACTCGCTAGTATTGAGTCCAGGCGCAGCGCCTTTCGTTCCTAATATCGAAGGAATCGACAATCCACTAACACATACACTTCGAAACATTCCTGATATGGACAAAATTATTCAGTCCATTCAATTGAACAAGCCAAATCACGCTACTGTAGTTGGTGGCGGGTTTATTGGCCTTGAAGTGATGGAAGCCTTTGAGCAGCTTGGTATCAAAACTTCACTTATTGAAATGGCTGATCAAGTAATGACACCTGTTGATCGAGAAATGGCTGGTTTCGTTCATTCGGAAATCAAAGCCAAAGGTATCGACCTACGCTTGAATACCGCATTGGAGTCTGTCTCGTTTGAACCAAACTGCACTGTAGCCAGCAAAGATGCTGGTCAATCCACAGAGAATCAGCATCTACAAGGCAAGCTTACCTTATCACTCAGTAACGGTGACAAACTTGACACAGACCTCTTGGTAATGGCAATTGGTGTTAGACCAGAAACTAGGTTGGCTGTTGAGGCTGGACTACAGCTAGGTGAGCTTGGCGGCATATACACAAATGAAAAAATGCAGACAAGTGACCCTGATATATACGCTGTGGGGGATGCAATTGAAGACAAGGACTTTGTAACTGGAAAACCTGGTCTTGTTCCACTCGCTGGTCCAGCAAACCGTCAAGGCCGAATGGCTGCTGACAATATCTTTGGACGCAGTGAAAGCTATCAAGGCACTCAAGGAACCGCAATATGTAAAGTATTTGACCTCGCCGTTGCATCCGTTGGCAAAAATGAGAAAACTCTCATTAGAGAGAACATGGATTTTGAAAAGGTATACGTACACGCTGCCAGTCATGCAAGTTACTACCCTGGCTCAGAAGTTGTTTCTCTTAAACTATTGTTTAATAAAAAGACTGGCAAAATTTTGGGCGCTCAAGCTGTCGGCAAGGATG
Organism: Vibrio sp. La 4.2.2; assembly: GCF_027586995.1. Lineage (NCBI taxonomy): Bacteria > Pseudomonadati > Pseudomonadota > Gammaproteobacteria > Vibrionales > Vibrionaceae > Vibrio > Vibrio sp. La 4.2.2. The sequence goes on along the minus strand of NZ_JAPPTJ010000009.1, from coordinate 24,632 downwards.
GTGTTGATAAGCGAATCGACGTACTTGCCGTAGCTCAAAGGGCTGGGATGACTGTAGAGCAATTACAACACCTAGAGCTCACCTATGCTCCACCATATGGGAGTGCCAAGGATGTAATCAACCAGGCAGCATTTGTTGCCAATAACATCGTCGTGGGTGATGTGGTTCCTGCACATTACGCGGACGTTAATAATTTGACTGAAGATCAGGTTTTGCTGGATGTCCGTAACCCTGGTGAGCTTGAAAACGTTGGCTATTTAGAGGGCGCAATCAATATACCAGTTGATCAGCTAAGAGGTCGATTGAGTGAGTTACCAAAAGACAAAGAAATCATTGTTTACTGCCAGGTAGGGTTGAGAGGCAATGTAGCTTACCGTCAACTAATCAACAATGGCTTTAAAGCTAAAAACTTGATCGGTGGATACCGCACCTATAAGTTTGCTGACGCTTAATCTATATAATAATTCGGGAGTTGCAGTGTGGAAGGCATAGGGGCGCCCATCCGCACTGCTTTTTTAACTAGACAACCCACAGATAATAGTGGGGGATGATATTCCACTAAATCAACTTCTACAACTTAGCTTTATTTGTTACATCTCAATAACATCTGTTCGATTGTACTCTCTCAATTTCAATATATTAAAGAGTTGTCTTTTGCAAAGCTCTTCAGTACTTGAGCTCCTCACTCCAAATCAACCGTAAGCTCCTATCTGAATCATATTCTTTTAGCTCATGCTTCAGGTAAATTGAGTAGCTTGTTTTTTCGTTTGAACATTAGGTGACACTTAGGAAGAATAAAAGTTATGCTTCCTCAACTTCGACTAGTTTGATCTCGACCATGGAGGGAAGATAGTTTTTTGGATGAGTTGGTTGGACTAAGTTATGAAATGCCTAAAAACCCAGTTACCGCGTTCAATAGATTGTGGTAACTGGGGAGATACTTGGTATTTTAATGGTTTATTCTTCAATTCAACACCAGCTGACTCCGTGCTTGCTCGCTGGCTGAGCTAGTTCACGGATATTTGCATTGATAACATGGAAACTAACATTGCCGAACAGTACCTGACGCCCGCCATCCAATATGTACGTCGGACTACCTTTAATCTGGTGGTTTTCTCTAAATAATTGGTCAGACCAAAGTGCGGCATAAGCCTCTCCATTCTCAAGGAACTTATCTAGCGATGAAACTGAAATATTCTGACTCTCAAGTATGTCATGAAGAACCTTCGTATCGCTAACATCTCGACCACTCGAAAAGAAAGCATCTCTAATTGTACTTGCCAAAGACTGTACATTGCTATCGCTAGCCCCTGACATAGCGAAGGCTTTAAGGTACAAATGTGCAGGCATAGAGGAGGTTGGTCTTGTTGTAGTCCAGACATTTTTATGCAGTTGTAGCTCTGGGAAGTTAGTGACAACATCGACCGTGTGAGCAGCAAAGCCTTCAAACCCCCCTCTATCTTTCCAGCCGTCTGCTATTCTCGAACCAGTATCTCCGAACAAATTAATAAATCGAGGCTTAATTTGAATTTCATCCCCCCAATGGTTCTTCAACTCTTTATTCCGATGCTCAGCAACCCAAGCCCATACACATAAAACGTCAGTTACATAATCTATTTTTACCATTGTGATAATCCTAGTATTGAGGGTGAGTTACTGTAATGTTTCGAGCATTTTGAAGTGTACCTACATTTACAACTTCAGCGTAGCCAAAGGATTTTAGGTACTGCTCCGCTTGACTTGCTCTCATCCCTGAAGCGCAGTACACGAGAACTGGCGTGCTCTTGTCCAAGTTACTATTTGCAAGACTGTGAATTTCCTGTAGAGGCACATTATAAGAACCCTCAATGCTATCCCTAGTAAACTCTTCAACGGAGCGTACATCGATCAAATTGTAGTTTGCTTTTTTCATAAGTACCTCTGAATATCTTTATTTAGCATTTGCTAATGTAGCTTATGCTTTAATATAAGTCAATCCTCCGTGACTGTATAGATCTATTACATATAATGAATGCTTGCTAGATAAGGGTTATCATTGCCCTGAGTTATGACTGTGTTAGATAGTTGCTATCTTGAATAACACTAAACCTCAAACTTAGATGTCAACACCAAGTCTTTATTTATAAGGGCTGGCTACCATATAGTAGTTCCCGAACTGTTTTTCTAAAGCGTAAACACTACTTGGATTTGAAAGCTCGACATAATCAATTGGCGCAAGTACAAGCAGCTTTGTAGCTGTAACACATTATTGAGGGTTTTCTTGTTAGGCATCATAGAGCTCTTTCAAAGGTACCACCTTCTTCTCGCCAGATATTAGGAAAAAGTACCTTGAAGGCTTAAATGTTTGTATTACCGTTTTCCATGAGTAAAAGACCCCAAACCTCACCGTCGAAAGAGTGAGGGCCATTTTCACGCGATGTCACGGTAAAACCCATAGACTCATAGCAGTTTCTCGCAACTAAGTTATGTTCTAATACGGCCAATGATAGTAAGCTGGCGTTGTATTTTTCTTTTGCCAGCTCGACTAACTGACCAAGCATGAGCTTTGAAACAGCTCAATTACATCTAGCCAATCTCTATTCATGTTACACATGTTGCCAGTGAAGGGTTTTAACGATGTAACAAAAGTAAGACTTAAATTCATTATTTCTCCACCCATATAACACCAACAAAGTTATCTTTGTTACTGACTCTCGGCTAACAAACTGCTTCTGTATCTTTGGCTAAAACTAATTTGGCAAAGTATCTTTCGTTTAGTTACTCCGGCTCGCCCTTCTGCGGAAGAGTATAGTGCGCTGCTTGGACTCAAGGCCTGCAACGGCGCCAGTGTTGACTGGTGATATTATGTAACAGATAAGCTTCAGCTTTCCTTAACCCCTTTTGTCGGCTTAATCCAGACATCACTCCCGAATTCGATACTAAGAACTTGTGGGAGCTCAACGCTCAATTGACAGGAGACTACTATCGCTGGAACTTCACCTATCGGAATACCTTCAAACAATAGTCGGTAGGAAAGGTGTGTGAGTTTGATGCTCTAAAAACGACGTTTGAGTTTCAAAGGTTGGAAGGGATACGCGTGGACTGGTACGGACAAGTTGAGCCTCGCCTAGTTCCGCTCACGCCATACATCGCTCACAGACAATTGTATCAAGAAAATGAATGTTCCAATTCCAAAGCCGATGTTGATGTGAAGTATGATTTGTTAAGTAACCTGTCCGTCAATGTTGAGTACCAGTAATAGCAAGGGCTCAATAGTGGTTTTGGCTTACTAATAAGCTCTCTAAGCAACATTGATAGTGCTCAGCTTGTTACCGTGATGGCGAATTTTTCTTTTTAGTATTAGTGAGAGAATGCTAAAGGTTCATCTGTAAAGTCGCGCCCTCGAACAAAGCGCATTATTTAAGTGATGCTTTGTACAAGCACAAAATGAAGCGAGTCTTAGCACGCTTTTTCCTTCATTATCTCAATGCCTAAATTCAGCACATGACGCCAGGCGAGTTCGATGCTTTCATCATACAATGGGTCATGTATTTCCACGGTCGCTAAAAGGCTATCGACCCACATGTCGAGCTCATTTTCAGAAATATCCAACCTCATCTCTTTGTGCTTTGTAGCCAATTTTCTGATGGCTTCACGTATGGAAGTGGTTGTGGACGTATTCTGTATCAGAACCAAAGACGCTTTGAGCATACGTGCTTGTTTCTCTACGTCGACCCCATCAAAACGTTCTAAGAAACGTGGGTTTGCATCACAAAAGATAGTCAAAAAGTCGGTCATAAATTCGGTACCGATACGACACCGTTGATAACTGTCAAGAAAGGCCTCATTGTTGTTCATGTACTCCCTGTCAACCGATGAAGATAGATTAGCGATAATTCAAAAGGCATTTTTCTTTGCGACAAGTAACCATGTAGTATACATGATCACCTTGGTGCTCTTTGACTTCAAAGTAGATGGTGGATTTGTTTAGCCCATCTTTGAAGGCAAAGACAAACTCTGCATCATCAATGCTCAATCCCTCTTTCTCAAGATGGTCAGCCATTGAAAGTTTTGCTTGCTCAATTACCCTCTCATCCTTCAAGGGTATAAGTGCTGCCTGTGCGAAGGTGGAGGCAAAGACAAAAATAAGAACAGACAATAATTTCATTCCGACTCCTGTAATTAAGCGATCTCTCGTTTCATAATAGTAGTATTCACTCAACCAAAATTACATCATATAGCGTTCAGTTTAGCCCAAATAATTTAGTTTTCATTGGACTAAACTCGTATGAATTGAACGCCCAACGCTTTTGAAATTGGGACAAAATGATTGACTGGTGATTTACGCGTCAAAGTGAGAGTATGAGGTGCAAACAATGCTCATGGGACTTCAGGCGCCTTTTTCTATCGAGAATGCGTCATGACGAGAAACCCAGATCTCTAGTGCCGAACAATAGAAGCGTAATAACTGTAACTCGACGAATTAGAGGTTCTTTGGTTGCCTCGAGCTAGATGTGATGATGTTTAGTACAGTGATTTAATATTTCGGAAGGCCTCAATAACTCTTTGATTGAACTCATCAAGATGAACATGTTGAGATGAGCCGATGTCCTCACTTGCTAAGTCCATCTCTGCTTTATCCGATGATTCCCATGACAATAATCCACCAACTGTTGTATCTTCGTCTCTCGTCGTAGATTGCAAGGATCTTTCTCTCAGTATGTTTAGTTCGTGATGGCTAGAAACTGATTTGCTGATGAAAGTGCAGCTTTCAGGGATATCAATTTCAACTTGCTCGGCGAATTGAAGCAGTTTTGCCTCAGCAAAGGTATACAGCCACGCTTCTTGATTCATGTCTTTGGTGGTTCGTAATATCCGCCCTAACACTTGACGGAAGTATAGCTCTGTCTTGATGTTTGAAAGGTAACAACAAACCTGTAGCCGGGGTATATCGGTTCCTTCGCTGATCATGCCAACACTAATAATCCAACTGCATGAACTGTCTCTGAAGTGCTGGATAGTCGACTGTGCATCTTGTGTTTTATAGGTCACAATTGTCGCAGATTGATTGAAGTGCTTTGATAGTATTTGAGCTATTTGCTTAGCATGCTGTATTGAAGAGGCTACAATTAAGCCACCGGCACACTCGTTTGTTCTTCTGATACGCTCTAACCGATTTATCGCTTCTTCAAGAATATAAATGAGGGCATCAATGTTTTTGATTACAGCCGAATAACGAACTTGACCACTAGATACTAGGTCGTTGATCGAACCAAATACCTCACTACCGTTTGAGTCAGAGAATACAGTTTTATTACAATCAATCAGTGCAACGTTTGGGCGTCGACACACTCTGTCTTGCACAGCCTGTGAAAGAGGGTACTGGTAGTCGCATAGTATTTTTCCTTCTGGATCAGAATATGTAGCGAGAGTGACGGGAGTCCGATTAGAACGCCAAGGAGTGCCAGTGAGTGCAAGTGTATAGGTGGCCGCCTTTTGGACTATCGCCAGCGTGTGGTAGCCCCAAGAGTTGTAATTGTCGTCGTTGTCGCCACCACAATGATGAATTTCGTCGAAGACACAAAGCACTCTATAGTTTGCTAGTGTATCCCAAAATGCTTGACTCACTGACCTAAGTGATTGATAAGTTATTGATATGCCCTTATCACCAATTTGGCCTTTAAACTTACATGCTAGGTGCCTAGAGAATGTTCCCTCAATACTCGTTGCAACGACTTTTGAAGGCGAAAAACATACTACGAAGTCAATCATTTTCTCATCAAACAGTTTCTTAGTGAGGCTTGCAGCCATAATCGTCTTGCCAGCACCAGGTGTAGCTTGTGCCAGAAAATGAGAAGCACCATTATTGTACTTTTCATAAGCGAGTTGAACACACTCATGTTGCCATACTCTTAACATGACACTAGCTCAATTTGACTTAATCGGTTAAGAGCTTCTGACCACACGTTCAGTTTTGCTACAAGCAATGCCGCCTTATTTGTTGCATTTGAGTGCGGTTCATCTAGCAGTCTACGAAGCTCCCTTGAGCGTTTCATAAGCGTTTTATACTCTTTGATCTCCTCTAGTGTGATTGTGAGCTCTGCCTCTATATCAGACTTTTCTCGTTGTAGGGTTGTGTACATTGGTGTCGATTTTAAGCTAGCGTTGGCTACCCTCGAGCTTCGTGCCCGCTTGTCCTTAAGTTCAAACTTTGTCTCATGAAAAGCACTGGTTTTTGAGTAAACCTTGTTGTGCTTTGAACCTCGACTTACTGCAAGTCCCGCCTTTTCGAGCTTATCTAATTGCCTTGCGACAAATTGACGAGCGTTAGAGACACTGCCATAGGCATCAGAAACACTTTGTATGTGTTTACGTATCTCCGACACGCAAAAGTTACTTATCGTAGGGTGAGTAATGGCTTCATATACATCACGATTAATTTGATAGGTTTTGGTCATAAGAGCACCGTCAAAACAGAAACGATGCGGATTATAGTCCGTGGATATATTTGCATCAAGAGTGGATAGTCTTTGATTTTGAGAGCTACATAAAATGAAAGACTTAGCGAAGCAGTTTGGTGACAATCTACGTAAAAAGCGTTTGAGTAAATCCATTGCACAGGAAAAACTGGCATTGATGGCGCAGATAGATCGAAGTTACATTGGTCGAGTCGAACGTGGTGAAGTCAACATTACTCTCGAGAAAGCTTATACGTTGGCGTCAGTGCTGGAGTGCGATGTTAGAGAACTATTGCCATAAAGTCAGCTAATTACCGTCGCATAGATAAGGCCAAGTACCCACAGGCTAACGCGCAAACTAACAAAAATGAAGTAGTAGCTTAACCTGTTAATATAAATCCTACTCCGAATACCAAACATGTTTGTTGTACATGTTAGCGATGATTTGGACAGAAACGCGACACATCCTTTCGTTTCTAACATGCTTCATCTAGCGGTTATTCTCATGATCGTGAGGATCTCCTGCCGCGAGTAAATAACTCAAAACATTCGACCAAGTCGCGTAAACCTGCTTTGCAACGCACTGAATGAGATTCTCTTTTTCAATGGAATGACGATAATTTTGTGGAAGACTTGGAGTTCGTAATGGAGCAAAAGCGAGTCTTAAAAAAGGAGGGAGGTAAGTTAGGTTATTCAAAGAACATATCAGCCTGAAACTGAACCTTCTTGTTATGCACTCACCTGGCTTCCGACCAAGAGTAGAATCTACTTCTAGAGATCGAGATACTGCGCTCTTTCAGTTGTCTAAGGATTTCTGCCTTGGAGGTGTTTTAATCAATGAGGGTCAATATATAAGCTGTGTGCTCATCGAGTTTGGATTTCACCTTCTGGCCCTTCTGGCGACACAGACGAGTTATATCCGATACAATGACGCTTTGTTGAGAGTTGATGAGGAAAGATAACTTCCGCTCACTAAGTTCTGTCTTGGTGGCAGGCACATGTTCTTAGATCCAATCTGATATTTGTATGCCATGTTTAACGGCGTACGCCGTGATAGTTTCTCTTTGAGATTCGCCATCGGCTCTTTGTGAATCTGATACTCGAATGTAACCAATCATGCCTGCCCCAAGGTGAAGAGTTAATTGTTCATGGACGGTTATTTGTTGTTTAGGTAGTCCAATACAACTTCATGGTGATCTTTGGTCTTAAACTTGTTAAACACATGCTCAAGTTTGCCAGACTCATCAATCAGGAAGCTTGTTCTTATAACGCCCATATTTTCACGGCCCATGAACTTCTTGAGTTGCCAAACACCGTATTTCTCACAAACTTCGTGTTCTTCATCAGCTAGTAGAGTGAAGTTCAGTTCTTGCTTGTTGATAAAGTTCGTCAGTTTTTTGGGAGTGTCTGGGCTGACACCAAGAACCACAACATTGTGGGCATCTAGTTCAGCTTTTGTATCACGTAGCCCCTGAGCCTGAACCGTGCAGCCTGGCGTTGAGGCTCGTGGATAGAAGTAGAGCAGCACCTTTTTTCCTTGAAGCTCTGATAGTGTCACTGGGTTGCTGTCTTGGTCATTAAGCGTAAAATTTGGTGCAGTTTGTCCGGCTTCAATTGCCATTGTCTTGTCCTTACTTTCTTTAATTGAACTATTTGAGGATAGGTGTGGTGAGCTACATCCGTTCTAAAGCACTTTTATAATGTTAGAGTGTGCATTTTTACCTATAGCTAACCGTCCTGTCTAGTGATTACACTATACAGGACATTTTTTGGGTTGCAGCGCTTAACGCTACTTTGGTTTTCTAAATTGGGGGACAATAACATTGTCTGAACGAGACGATACGGTTTTATCCATCGCCTTTTCTCGCTGACTTTCATGTAACATCGACATTAGTTCTTGAACTATCTTTATATGAGTGGCTGCTTGAACAGCCAACGCATCCTTATGGCTTTGAGCTTCGTCGTAATACTCTTTTTTCTTTCTATTTGCCTGTGCTCTTTCTCCCTTGAGTGCCTTTATTTCTTTTTGGAGCACTTCAATAGGAGTGTCAGCGGTTTCATCTTGAGCAACTTGCACTTCCAATGATTTGTTTTTTATCATCAGAACGACATCGCCATGTCTTCTGAGTGCACCAGCGGAAAGCCCTGCTTCTTTTTCAACATTGCTGTTGTTGATCTTGAGCTTGCCTTTTCGCGCCTTATTACGCAGTTCTTTTGATGTTAACTTTGCTACATCGCCGCTCAACAGTCTTTCTAATGCTTCAATTAGCTTCTTTTTGGTGGTCTGTGACATTATGAAACAACTCCGAATGGGATGAGTAATTCCCTAACTTCATTAGGAAAAACAACAGGCTCATAGTCGATACCTAAATCACCCATAATACGTTCAGCTGCTTGAATTTTAATGTAAGATTCAGAGGCCGTTTGAGGGGTGAGTTCGTTATTTTCAATATCGTAAAGCATGTGAATTTCAGCTTCTTTACGCTTTGCTTCAGCAAATACGGCATCCACGATGTAGTCATTCTTGCAATCAACACATTCTATTAGGTTAACGAGCGTTCTTAGCCCACAAGTGGTCGAGGTGCAATATATCCCAGGCGCAACCGCATGAAGGTGTCGGTTTTGATTTCGAATTTGCTTTTTCCAATAATTAAGAGAAAGCATGTCATTATCCACCTTGTCTTTGAATAAGTTACGGTTGGTTTTGGTCATGCTTTTAGCAAACTCTTTGCCTTTACCACCTGCAACTCTCTCCTTGTTTGCCAATTTCTCATATATGCTTAAATAGACACGGGCTTTTTGGTCGATTCGTTCTTCATCAATTTCATTCGCTAGTGTCTTTTTCTTTTGTCTAATTTTTTGAAGTTTACTGGCATTTTTAGCGTAGTGTCGCGTCATTGCCATAGACACATGACGGAACTGTTGTTTGAGTTGTGGGAAGTGGCAAAGCTCGTAACCAATTAAGTAGTAAGCAAAAGAGCGGCGAAGTTGATGTGGCGTAAACTCGTAATTGCTACCCAATTCAAACGATAAATTGGGGTCAGATACTTTCAGGTCAACAATGTCTTCATTGGTTAGCGTAAGCTCTTCACCCATAGCGTCTTCAAACCAAGCGACAGAGTGTCTTCCTATTGCATTTTTGCCTACTTCACTAAAATCTTCTTTTATTTTATGGAAGAATGATTGTGAACTAGGGTGCCTTTTTCTAAGTGGTGTATGCAGCGCTTGAAGGACTTCATAAGCTTTCATTCCAATCTCAGTCGTAACAAACTCATCTTGTATTGATTGAGAGCCTTTTACTGTCTTTGATAGGTTGGCATGGATAATATATATATTCTGGCGGTCAATGATATCTTCGGTGCAGCCTTGAGCAGTGTTCAGACTATATATTTCATCGCGTCTCATTCCTGTACGAGCCATTAATCCCCATAAGCAGCTACCATTAAGCTTTTTAAAAAGTGACTGAGCCTCTCTTAGGTTGGTGATTGACCATTGCCCAATCGTCAGCTCTCGCTCGGCGTGGAATTTATCTAAACATTCGTTTCTTATCTGTGGCTTATGAAGTTGTGTGAGAGCCAGTGTCTCTTCTTCATTTGGGGAGTGAAGTGCAGTGAAGGCTTGTTGAAAGGCAATAGAGCGCTTTTTGCCTTCTTTACTCAACTTGGCTAAGTGCCATTTAATACCACCGTTTTTTTGTCTAGCCTCATCACTGATAAGATACTTAGCATAACCTACATAGGCTTTTTCAAAATAGGTGGTAATGTAATCTGCCAGTTGCTCTAGCTCATGACGAAGAGCGTAAGCTTCATTTATCACCTCTTCCGACTTTTGAAGCCCCATATAGTAGAGCCTTTGTGGAACGACAGTAAATTGCTCAGCGTCTTTAATCGTTAAACCAAAATCCGAGGCGTTAAGTTTTTTGTTTAGGTTAACCTCAAATGGCAAACCTTTGGCTTCTATGTAAAGGCGGTTTAACCCGTTGTATATTGGCGCTCTTTCAAAGTCGATATCGGTAAAGCCTGTTAGAACCCAGGTTTCGAGTCGGTCAAAGTCAAGCGCAGATAACGTATTAAACCCCTCATTTAAAAGCGGGTTAATGACTTTTTTTAGATCATTTAGCGCATCATAAAGAGTGGTAAAGGAATGGTCATGAGGTGAAAGCCACATCATTTTAAGTATGAACACTCTAAGCTCATTTTTTAGGTTGCGCTCAATCACTTTGCCATCGCTAGTAAACTCTAGGGTGCGGGGCGCCTTTGCTTGCGGCTCAATATGAGACTGCAAGTTTCTCCAAGCTTCATCATCGGCAATTTTACCTAATGATTCACTAGTTACCGTAAAGCCTATATCAAGAGCTTCGAGTTCATCCCAATCGCCGCGCTCAATCGCTGGCTTTAATACATCTATTAAGTAATTAGTATGAGCGCCAACGTTTTGTTGCGCTTTAAGAAGCTTGTTTTGGTGCTCTAGGTCAGAGAGTTTTATCATGTGAACCTCCGTAACTACATAGATAGAATTGCATGATCGATGAACACTCTTGGGTGACGACCTTGAGAATTAAATTTTTTCATAGCTTCATCGAATATATCGTTACTTGCTCCATCTAGCGTACACTCAAACGCTTCGATTTTTTCTAGAGCACCCCCTTTCGAATCAGGGAACATATCTAGCCCTTCCTTCAACACATCGATATATGAAATAAGCTTATAAATAGCATCAGCGTCATTTGCCGCTTTGGCAGATTGGCACTTGTGGCACATATCAAACTCAGCGCAAGGTAAGTCTACGCCTAGCGCAAAGTTCGTTTCACGTTGTGTATTCTTGCCATCAATCATGACTTGCTTCCCGTCGCAAGCGATCCCATTGGGGTTAGTTTTGCGCTTTTTCTCACCTTCCTCGTATGTCAGCATCGGAATACCGCGCCTTTTAGTAACAGCATCTTTTGCTTGCTCTAAGTCATTATCATAGAGGTTTTCGATGACTTCGATACCCTGAGAGAGAATGACTTTATTAAGTGATGGAAGCCCGTTTATGTAACTTCTCTCTATTGTGTCTCGCTTGTTTTGGAGCAAGCTTTGAACAGCTTGAATCCCACCCTCCGCATAGGCTTGATTACTGCTCATTTCTCGCCAGCGACTTGATTGAAGAGAGAGGTAGTAATGGTTGGGTTCAACAGACCATAGTTTCATGAGACTGGCTGAAATAGGGCTAATTCCTTCCCAATCATAAGGAATATACCTGGAAGTTCTTGCTAAAAGCAGTCGTTCATATTTCTTAGCTTGTTTGTTCGCTTTGTCTTTCGCATATTGCTCTATATCTTTAATAAGCGTTAAATCACAAGCGGGGACTTTGAAGTATCCTGTTTCGCCACTTCTATAGTTAAAAGAAACGGTAACATTGCCATCAATTTCGGAATAGGTGAGCGGAAGTAAAATTCCCTTAAGAGGTAGGTCTGTGTAACAAGATAAAATGCAGTAGGCGCTGTTGGTCGCTCCTTGACTTGCCTTATTCTTGGAAATTTCCTGCACTTCTTTATGAGCAACCGTGCGACCTAAATGATTCGTGACCTTTTTTAACGTGACGGCTTGTTGATTTCGGTAGGTGTAAAACAGCTCTTTAAACCAAGGTAGATTACCCGCCCGATGGGGAGATAACAGGTGTAGTGTGTTAACGAGGTATTTATTTAGCTCATGCAAATTAAAGGTATCACTGACTTCTGAGTAGTTATTGAGAGGAAAAATCAGCTCCGAGCCATCTTCACCATTGCCATAGAGTTTGGATAATCGTTCTAGTAGCTTTATAAACTTCACGCCATCGCGCTTATCAACGTCAAATTGCTCCCCCACCAAAAGGGCATCGACTTCGCTTCTTGAGCGAGGCTTATAGCTTGAGATCTTGACTATCTGTAGGCTTTTGTCTCGCTCTTCGGTATGAACATGAATTGGGTGGGCAATGTTTCGAATGTTGCTGTCGTTCAGTGAGGTAAAAAAGCACATTAAGTGATAGGCGGCGGCCATTGTAAGGTTAAAGGCTGATGCAGTATTAACAGCAGTGTTATTTTTGCTATATCTTCCTACATTCACTTTCAATGATGTAGGAATTTGAACTGTTTCCTCATGCAAACCAAGACTAATGATAAGAGGCAGAGTTTCGGGTAAAGACGTGTTGTTTTCTTTAGCAGCAATGAGCTGTGGCGCAAGAGTGAAAAACAATGCCTCTAATCGTGTGACCAGAAGCTTTTCTTCCTCATATGAGTAACCCTTAAAGGGCGTATTTTCTCCTGTAAACCCTCGGTGATTTCTCGCCCAATCTGAAATAGGTAAGCCGCACCATTCAAGCGCAGTACGAAGGCTTGAAAGCAAACCAGTAGCGCTTGATTCTTTCATGCCTAATTCATCACCGTGATTGTATTCCCACAGGCGTTTTGAAGGGGTAAACATCTTGATTCGATGCCTTAATTCGCCATCGTTGCCAGCATACTTCAAATAGCCGTTTTCGGTGAACGGGTTAACATTTATGGTGTCACAAAAAGCCAGGTAGCTGCGCAAGTTATCGTAGTTTGAGCTGACGGTGCGCGCTGAATTCCCATTGCTGACATATTGATTAGCTTTCTTGCAAAAAGTTCTGATAAATACAGCTCGACTGTTTATCTTTTCGTTTTCTTTGCTCCCCCCTAAATGCAATAGGTGAGAAACATCGAACTGCTGCACTTTGTTTGATTTGGCATCTTTATAAGGAATCTCAAAAGTCAAAGGAACAACATTTTGATTGTTTCGTATATGCTTGACGGCTTTGGACTGTTTTGCGATTTTGCTTTTCGCCATTACGACCAACCCCCGTTTATTTTGCGGTTTTTGGCTTTAGCTGTGTTGATTTGGTCGTCCAGCTTATTCATGTACTGAATGTACTTTTCGGTGGTCGATGTGCTGGCGTGTCCCATCAATTCCGCTAAATCACCCATAAGATAGTCATAGCTAACATTACGTTCTTTTGACTCTTCCCAAAGCCAGTGAGTAGCAAAGGTAGAACGTAAATCATGAATTCGGTAATACCAAGAAGAGTCCACTTCCCGAATCTGCTTTCTAAGGTTTGAAAAGTGCGTTTCTAAAGTATTGGCGGAGTATGGCACACCTTTGTTTGAGAGAAATAGGTACGCAATGGTATCCATTTTGTTGCCTGCCTGAATAAGGTCATTGCGGTTGTTTAGGTTTTTAAGTTGCGTGTGACTTTCTTTGTGTACCTCTAGCTCTTCGTACAGTTCTATAGGGATTTCTACGGTACGCTCTTTGCGGCCTTTCGTGTGAGTAATTTTGATTGGTACAGTATCTAAATAACTGTAGTCAGCGTTTCCGATATCGTGAGCGGGGAAGTGAATGGCTTCATCTATTCTAAGTCCTGCTTCGACACATAGGCGAAAGATGAGTTTTGTCGTCTTTGGGAGTGATGTTATATGCTCATTGAATAAAGCTTTGTGCTCGGGGTGCATGGGCTTGAGTTTTTTATGAGCAGGCGTTTTTTGTTTTTTAGGAAACCTCTTCATGATATTGGAAGTTTCATAAGTACGCTGCGAGCCAGATTTTGTGTGAGCCAGCATATCGTGTTGGTTTAACTCCTGATGTACTGTTTCTGTGGTGTAGTGCGTAACGATATTTTCATCGTTATTTTTGATGTAGCCGTTTTTTTGCATCCACTTATAGAATCCAATTACCACACCCATATAGGTGCGAGCGGTAGATAAACTAAAAGCCTCGTTGCCATTAGAGCCTTCAATATCATTGCAGTTCGCAAGTAGAAACTCAGCAAATCGCCAAGGAGCGCCTTCTTCTTCGTACTTTGATAGGGTTTTATACGTCAGGTATTCACATGGTATTTCATGACCATCTTCATCAACTCGACAGTGGTGAGTCGAATCCAAATAACGAGTGAAAGCGAGCAAACCTTTTGCGATTGAACCTGTGTCTTTTACGGCCGCTTCACCACGCAATTTAGATACTATATAAAGAGACTGTGGATAAACCACTCTACCGTCAGGGGCAACGATGATATCGGTTTTCTTTATGCGTGATTTTAGGTTGGAAGGAGAAAGGTCGAGAGAGTATGTCACTTCCCCTGATTCAGTATCGGTATTTGTAGAGATTCTTAGCTTTGCTAATGTATCGACTTCGATAGAAAGAAGTCGGTAGTCATCATAAACATCAGAACATTTTTCTTTGTACGTTTCTATCACAAAACAATCCTCGATATGCTACCCACATATCAAAGCTAGGTTTGTCATAAAAACAGATCAAGGATTTCTGTCATGCTTTTTTTCTAAGGGTAAACTTCTTCTCGCCCCAAACACCGAATTGGTCTGCAACGGCATGGTCTTCATCTGAGAGAAGCGTAAAGTTAAGTTCATCACGCTCAATAAATTTACCTAGACGTTTTACTGGGTCAATACTGACACCCAATACCACAACGTTGTGAGCGTCAAGCTCGGCTTTAACGTCACGTAGCCCCTGAGCTTGCACGGTGCAACCCGGTGTCATAGCTTTAGGGTAAAAGTAAAACAGGACTTTCTTACCTTTGAAGTCTTGTAGTGTGACGGTGTTGCCGTCTTGGTCGAGCAAAGAAAAGTTTGGAGCTGGTGCACCCGCAGTCAACGTGTTCATTGAAATTCCTTTGAAGCTGAATGGTGTTATTGTTTTATTTACTACCGCTGATGAAGTTCAGCGAGCCTTTTACTGATAAGCGTTGACACAAAGAGTCGAACTCTTCTTGTAACTGCATCAAATTGCAATTTTCTTCTACGTTAGCAGTTAGAGCGATCTGGAATTGATCGACTTCTGTGCCCGCACGCTCTTTGACAATAGTTTGCGCGCTTAATGAAGCCAGACCGATCTGTTTATCGGCGAAAAACTGGGTAAATTGTTCAGTGAGTCCAATGCGGTCTTCTGATTCAATAAACACTTCAACAGTATATTGATTCGGTAAGGCATCGTGTTTGGACGTACGTTTCATCATCGTAATGAGATCATGTTCTTGCCCTAAAAGTGGCAAGGTAGTCTCAACTCTTGTGATGTAACTGGGGGTGCCGGATATCAGCATTATGAGAGTAAATTCATTACCAAACATGGCAATGCGACTATCGATGATGTTACATCCGGCTTGTGCGACCAGATGTACGACTTCATTACAAATCCCTGGGCGGTCAGTACCAACGGCGGTAATCACTAAATACTGATTCATGGTGTCACTCTAAAGTCCTTATTTGATGATATGGTAGCACAGCTAACGGTAAAGCTCTTGTGATAGATGTAACCGAATACCGACAAATTTAAGGGGAATAAGTTTATCAGCCAGAAAATTGACCTGTTGATGACACCTCGAAATAGTAATAGCGCACCTTATACGTGCCTCATATCTGAAATCTGATAATTATTCATTCACTTCTTGCGGGGATCGTTTTTAATCTCTTGTGTTTATCAATAGCATTACAGTACCATGCAAGAAGTATCAATTTAGGGAGATCACCATGTTTTCAGGAAGTATTGTTGCCTTATTAACCCCATTCACTCCAGACGGCGAAGTGGACTTCGTTAGCTTACGAAAGCTAGTTGAGTATCATATTGAAGCTGGTACAGACGGTATTGTTGCTGTCGGTACAACAGGTGAGTCTGCAACACTAACTGTTGAAGAACATGTCAAGGTCGTCGCGAAGACGGTTGAGTTTGCTGAAGGTCGTCTACCAATTATTGCTGGTACAGGTGCAAATGCGACGCACGAAGCGATTACATTTAGTCGGTTATTTAATAATGTTGGTATTGCGGGTTGTCTGAGTGTGACACCGTATTACAACAAGCCAACGCAAGAAGGCATGTATCAGCATTATAAAGCGATTTCCGAAGAGACAGACATTCCACAAATCTTGTACAACGTACCTGGTCGTACAGGTGTGGATCTACTACCAGAGACGGTTGCACGTTTATCTGAGATTTCAAATATTGTTGCACTTAAAGATGCGACAGGTGATTTATCACGAGTTCAAATTCATCGTGAACTTTGTGGCGAAGATTTTATCTTACTAAGTGGTGATGATTCGACAGGGCTTGATTTCATCAAGCAAGGCGGCACTGGTGTGATTTCCGTAACGAACAACATTGCAGCGGCAGACATGGCAAAAATGATGAAGCTGGCTCTAGAAGGTAAATTCGAAGAAGCTGAAATCATCAATCAACGTCTTATGCCTTTGCATAAAAATCTGTTTGTAGAATCTAGCCCGATTCCTGTGAAGTGGGCTGCGCATAAAATGGGTTTGATTGACAACGGAGATTTACGTTTACCTCTTGTTGAACTATCCGAGCAAGCAAAACCTATTGTTGCTCAAGCTCTAACAGAAGCTTGTATTTACTAATAGAACATTAAGAGGAGTGAACTATCGCTCCTCTTATTAAGGGAGTATCAATGAAATTTTCTCGTCAGCTAGCGGTATCGTCGTTAGCTGTTATTGTTTTAGCCGCTTGTTCGAGTGACCCTAACACTCGTCGCGAAGCAAAAGATGACTTTAACTACCTAGATGCGCCACCGCTAGAAAGTTGGACGCTACCGGAAGATGCCACGCCTCAGTTCTATCCAAATTATGAAATTCCTAAAGGGGATTACTCGGGTGGCATTGGCCGTGAGGTTGATATTCGTCCGCCTCAACAAGTTTTAGAGCTTATCCCTGGTGCTCGAGTAGAAAGACAAGGCTCCGACGTAACACTGTGGCTGCTACAAAAAGATGAGATGGATAAAGTATGGTCAACAGTCAAGACCATGCTAGCTGAAATCAACGTCAAAGCACGAAAAGAAACCGATGACTTTATCGAAACCGACTGGGTGTCTTGGGTTTCTGAAGATGAGGACGTTGAGATTGGTAGCCGTTACGAGATAAGCCGTTTCGAAGCAAACAATCGTTATGGTTTCAAAATGAAGCTGATCGATTGGCGTGAGGGTGGAAAAGATAAGCCAGTAACTCGTGTTAACGAAGAGCGTTACAACACATTGATGACCAATTTGGTAACTGCTCGCTATGACAGAGACCTTCGTGAAGAAGCCGCTCGTCGAGCTCAAGAGTTGGTCAAGTCTATCCCGATTAGCATGGGTACGGACAGAAGTGGTCTGCCAGTCATCATTGCACGTACACCGTATAATGTAATGTGGCAAGAGATCCCAGAGCTGCTGCCTAAGATGGGCTTCACCATTGAAGAGCGTAACCAGTCTCAAGGTACTGCAAAAGCCAAATACGCTGCACCGGATGACGCGTTCTGGAATGACGTTGGCTTGAAACCAATTGATTTAGAACCGGGCGAATACACCTTCCTATTCGGTGATTTAGGGAACCGTACTTCGATTAATGTTACGGATAAAGACGGTAAGCCAGTAGCAGAGAACCTGCTCCGCTCCCTAGAACCGTTGATATCGACAGTGATCAAGAAAGACTAAAACAAAAAAGGACCGTTAAGGTCCTTTTTTTATGTCTTCGTCATCATCGCCATATTTTTGTTTATCTAACTCATTGAGGCGGTCAAGTTCATGTTTACGTGAACGGACGTTATCTTCTTGGTTGAACTTCATATTGGCGGTGTGTTTCAGTGCTGCAATGTTGCCAATCACAACGGCTACAACAACAATAATGATAACCCACGGGTTAAATAGCCATTCAATCATACTTCACTCTCAACGTTGTATATTTGTTATATATTGATTGTAGATGTAATCAAGTTGAGAAAGTATGGCACGTTGTCCCAAAATCTCTGATTGCTCTAAAGTTTCTTGAAGCAATGTGATGGAAAGTTGGCTAAGACATTGTTCTGCCGTGGCATGGTGGCTGATATGCCAGGGTTCAAAGGCTACTCCGCCACGATCTTGCTGATAAGGAAAGCGGAAACCATACCGGCTAGCATTGTTTTTTAGCCATTGATAGAAGGGTACTTGATGACCTTGTGTATATTCCCAAGGCTCTAAGGCGAGAGAAGTGTCAACAGGTAACAAGTTACCTGCATAGACATCAAAATCGGTACCCCAGTGGTGGCGGCTTGCACCGGGTAAAGCACTCCAACGCAAAATTGCTCGAACCTTTTGCTCATCAGATAGTGCGGTAGTATCCATGGGGTGGCTATCATCGTCTAGAATTGGCTTACCCCCTGACATTTTGTTGTTCCAAATACCAAGTTGACGCTCGAAACTTCGAAATCCACTGGCGATATACAGTTGAAATCCATCGGATGAAGCAGCTTGAATCAGAGCGTGCAAATCTTGCCTAACTTGCTGATGCACAAGAAACGCTTTGTTTCCAACTTGAAGTGGAACTAGCTCACATTCACTTTGACCAACAAGCTGCTTTCTATCCATATCTATTTACCCAAAAGATTAAACAGAGTTTTCTCGTACATATCGGTGAGCTTTTCAAGGTCAGCAATGTTTACACATTCGTTTACCTTGTGAATGGTTGCGTTAACAGGACCAAGCTCTACTACTTGAGTGCCCATGCGTGCAATAAAGCGGCCGTCGGATGTACCACCCGTCGTTAGAAGCTCAGGTTTCTTATGGTTGACCTCTTCCACGGCATCGACTACTGCATCCAGTAATTCACCTCTATCCGTTAAGAACGGATGACCACTTAATGTCCATTTTAACTCGTAATCCAACCCATGAAGGTCAAGTGTCGAATGTACGCGTTGTTTGATGTCTTCGTCGGTCAGTTCAGTACTGAAACGGAAGTTGAACTGCACATCGAATTCACCAGGAATCACATTAGTTGCACCGGTGCCAGAATGTAGATTGGGGATCTGGAAGCTGGTTGGAGGAAAGAAGTCGTTACCTTCATCCCACTTTGTTGCAGCAAGCTCTGCTAATGCAGGAAGCGCTTGATGCACTGGGTTGTTTGCTAGGTGAGGGTAAGCAACATGACCTTGTATGCCTTTTACTTTCAAATCACCGGTGATAGAGCCACGACGGCCATTTTTAACCACATCGCCAACCGCTAGCGTACTTGAAGGTTCTCCTACAATACACATGTCGATCAGCTCGTTACGCTCCATCAAGGTATCGACCACTCGGGTAGTCCCGTTAATAAATGGGCCTTCTTCATCAGAGGTGATCAAGAAAGCAATGGAGCCCGTGTGGTTTGGGTTCTGTTCTATAAATCGTTCTACCGCAACAATCATACAGGCTAGCGAGCCTTTCATATCTGCTGCACCACGTCCATGAAGATGACCATCAATGATTGTTGGTTCAAATGGTGGGGTATACCACTGTTCTCTTGGTCCAGCTGGTACAACATCGGTATGGCCAGCAAAGGCGAATAGCGGCGCTTCACTGCCTTTGCGAGCCCAGAAGTTGGTGGTGTCTTCAAACACCATCACTTCGATCTCAAAACCGAGTTTTTCTAGGCGTTCAATCATTACCTTTTGGCAATCTGCATCTTCCGGTGTTACTGATTCGCGACTAATTAAATCTTTTGCGAGTGCCAATACGGGGCTGTCTGTCATCCTTGATGATCCTTGTACTTATCGTTAATTCGAATTATGCGTTGAAAATCTGTTGGTATTGATCAGCTTTGAAGCCAATGTGTTTGCTGCCGTCAATATCGACAATAGGACGTTTAATAATGGCAGGATGCTCAACAAGAAGTGAGATCGCAGAGTCTTCATTAAGTGTGTCTTTTTGCTCTTGTGAGAGCTGGCGGTATGTCGTGCCGCGTTTGTTTAGTACTTGTTCCCAACCTAGAGCATCACAAAACTCGCGAACCATTTGCTCTGAAATGCCATTTTTACGATAGTCGTGAAATGTGTACTCCACGTCATTAGCTTCGAGCCACTTTTTAGCTTTTTTAATTGTGTCGCAGTTAGGGATCCCAAACATGGTGATCGACATAATGACTTCCTTTCTATAATTGACTTGCCGACTCGGCAATTTTGTTTTCAAGCATCCTATCAAGAACTTTCCTTATAAACAAAAACTTGTTCTTTATCACACTTGGTCTGATCTGCTTGCTCTGAACAGATGGCGCAAAAACAACAGAAAAGCCAGCTAAATTAACCGATATTGATGAAAAGTTACAAAATCTGAATTGTTGATATCACGCGGATTATCGAGAAATTGATCAAGCGCAACACCATCTTGTTGAAATCCAATATATTGGAAATGCACATAAATAGGAGGTGTCAATGGAACTGAGTCCTGTTTTTGCACGTCGTCTCTATCTCGCATTGCTTGTTGAGAGCATCGAGAGACCGAATGTGCCAAAACTTATCGAAAAAACGGGGTGGCCTCGCCGAACAATTCAAGATGTAATCAAGGCGCTACCTGGTATCGGCATTGAGCTCATGTTTGTTCAAGATGGGCGTAGACACAATGATGGTTATTACCAGTTATCTGACTGGGGACCATTCGACAGCCAATGGGTGATTGAACGCCAAAATGACATCGAGTCAACTCTTGGCGTTTAAGCAGCATATCGTTGTTGAGTGTGAATTAAGTATCAGCCGTGTGCATATGGATGATAAATGAGGCCAGAGTGAAGACTCTGGCTTTATTTTTTACAGCGGTACGCGCTACCTATCAAGGTTACCGATGTTTGAAAGTCGAGAGGGGATAGCAAAAGTACAGTATCTGCTTCCAACTCACTTGCATGATTCTTTATGTCATTCATTGCGCCACGGGCCAGTGCATCATTGCCATAAAAAATCGAGCTATACCAGCGTCCTTCTGAACCAGTGATGTCGCCTTTCCAAGCGCAAGACGAGACATCCATAGTGGCATCCAGTCTTACCTCAACACGTTCAGCTTGTGGTGATGAAAGTTGATTGGCTGGTGTTGAGCAGCCTTGCAACAAAACCAGTGCGGTGATAGCACCGAGACTACGTTTAGTTAAGAGCAACATAAGCAATAAAACCTATCCAGCTAAATACCAACAACATCCAAGGTAAACGGGTAGAGCCTACCTCCTGAACTTGAATGTCTTGTGTTTGATTGTCTGCTTCAACGTGGTCACGTTGCTGCTTATCTCTTTTCTGTTTTTTTAGCGCTTTATCTGCCTGACGTTTTTTTTCTTTCTGCTGTTTTTTAAATTGCGCGATGCCTTTTTCAATTCCTTGAGCGATCAATTTAGTCTGTTCTTTTGTTTGACCAGGCTTTTGGGTTGATTTCGCTATGCGCATCGCTTCTTGCTGCGTTTCTACAGAAGGCGCACTTTTGTTGGTTTTCATACTCATCCTAACTCAAAATTTGCTGCATTTTATCATAACCAAGAGTTTGAACTTGAATCATTGCGCCATTAACACCATATAGTTTGATATTAGTTAGAATTTGAGACGTATTATGCGCTATGGCATAGAACAATATGACCAGCACGGAATCCTCAAAGCGCCAATTTGGCTCTGGTTAGGGTGGGCGTTCCTTACACGTGCTTGGGTGGTATTTATTGTTGCTGGTGCGAGTCGCCAAGAAGGAAGTCAAATTCTCGAGTATGTTTACCCAAACCACACTATGCTTTACCTCGGATTGGCCATGGGGCTACCGATTGTTGTAGGAATGTGGCTAATGGGATTGCGTAAAGCGGATACAGACAAAATCAATCGCTCTGTTAGCTATTTAAGAGGTACTTCTATTCTCGTGGTGATAATGCAGCTAGGACATACTGTCTACTTAGTCAGCTTACAGCACTGGCAGTTTACCTGGACCAACGCGATGACACTGGTATTGCTGTGCTGGTTTGCTATTTATTTGGTAAATAGTCGCTATGTGATAGATTGCTTAGCGATGCCAAGAAAAATCAATACAGTTACTGATCAAGGTCATACTACGAGTAACTAGTTAAAAATACACTGTGCAAAAACAGAGGAAAGATCAATGTCATTACCACAAAGTGCGATAACGCCTGATGCTGAACCATTTGCGTTGTACATGCAGTTAAAAGTGAATCAAAACCCTCAGCAAGTGCTAAGTGCACTGCAAGCATTACCACAGTTAGTAAAAGAGCTTAATGAGTCTCAACCTGGTGCTGAACTGACTTCATCAGTAGCATTCTCTCACTCATTCTGGACACAGTTTGAACAGGCGATGCCGCCAGAACTGAAAGCGTTCCCAGAACTAGGTGAAGGTGATATTCACGCTCCATCGACTGAGGTAGATGTATTAGTGCATTGTCACTCTAAGCGTCATGACCTGCATTTTTATGTGTTGCGTAAACTCATGGGTCAGATTGCTGAGGACGTAACTGTTGTGGATGAGACCTACGGCTATCGCTTTATGGATGCTCGTGATATGACCGACTTTATTGATGGTACTGAAAACCCGAAAGGTGAGCAGCGTGGTGAAGTCGCATTAGTTGCTGATGGTGAGTTTGCTTCTGGAAGTTACGTGATGGTGCAACGTTTTGAACATAATCTGCCAGCGTGGAACCGCCTTAATGTTGCAGCACAAGAAAAAGTAATTGGTCGTACCAAGCCTGATTCTATAGAGCTGGATGATGTCCCTGCCGCATCTCACGTGGGGCGTGTAGACATCAAAGAGGAAGGCAAAGGACTTAAAATTGTTCGTCACAGCTTACCGTATGGTACGGTAAGTGGCGCTCATGGCTTACTGTTCATTGCTTATTGTCATACGGTACATAACTTCGATGCGATGCTTGAAAGCATGTACGGCGCAACCGATGGTAAAACTGACCAGTTGTTACGCTTTACCAAAGCGGTCACAGGGGCGTATTTCTTTGCGCCGTCGCAAGAGATGCTTGCCTCACTAAATATCGCAGCATAATCCATATCTTGGTTCCTAGGCGTTTGTACTAGGAACCTTCTCACTATCTTTTTTCCCTTCAGTTTTTTCTCATTTAGTCGATATCAAACTAACCCTCTTGTTTTCGGAACTTGTATGTCGATTACTGTTAATACCAATGTCAGTGCAATGATGGCGCAGAATCAACTGAATAAAGCGTCTCAGGCGTTGAATCAGTCATTAGAGCGCCTGTCATCTGGTTATCGTATTAATAGTGCTAAGGATGATGCAGCTGGCCTACAAATTTCTAATCGATTAGAAGCTCAAATAAGTGGTTTAGGCGTAGCGCAGCGTAATGCAAATGATGGTATTTCCATCATGCAAACTGCGGAAGGCGCGATGAATGAAACCACATCAATCCTACAACGAATGCGAGATCTCTCGCTGCAATCTGCCAATGGTTCCAATTCGGCTCAAGATCGAAAGGCGCTGCAAGAAGAGTTTACCGCCCTTAATGATGAACTAAATCGAATCGCAGAAACCACCTCATTCGGTGGTAAAAGATTGCTCAATGGAAGCTTTGGTAAGGCCACGTTCCAAATAGGTGCGCAGGCAGGTGAGGCCATTCAAGTTGAACTAAAAAATATGCGTTCTGACCAACTGGAAATGGGCGGCGTTGCTTATCGTGCCAATAATGGCGTTTCTGAATCGTGGCTGGTGGATTCAAGTAATCGTAGCTTGAGTTTCAGTTATCAAGATGCTCAAGGTAGAACTCAGACTGACACGATAGAGCTTAAAGTTGGCGATGATATTGAACAGGTTGCAACTTACATTAACGGGCAAACAGATACGATTTCAGCCTCAGTAAACGGGCAGGGGCAGTTACAATTGTTTGCAGACTCCCAGCAAGTCACCAGTAGCGTTACATTTTCTGGGAGCTTTGCTCAGGCTTTAGATATTGCGACACAAGGTATTGTGACGGTGGATAATTTGTCTATCGAAGCAGTAGGAGGTGCGCAAATGTCGGTGTCGGTGATCGATCAAGCTTTAAAGTATGTGGATGGTCATAGGGCTGAGTTGGGTGCGTACCAAAATAGGCTAGGTCATACCATTAATAATCTGGCAAATATGGAAGAGAATTTATCGTCCTCGAACAGCCGTATTAAAGATACTGACTATGCGAAAGAAGCAACCGAAATGTTAAAGCAACAAATCCTTCAACAGGTTAGCACTACGATTTTGGCTCAAGCAAAACAGACTCCTAACCTAGCACTTACTCTTTTGCAGAGCTAATAGCAAAGTAGGTCGTACGACGGCTTGGCAGATAACTTTAGTTCTTTTTCCTACAAAACTTCACTTTTTATGTTTCTTATCACAATTCATGTCCAACCGCATAAAAAAAGTAACTTTCCATAAATAAACTTCTCAAGTCTTTCTTTTTGAAGACGATAAAGATAG
>NZ_JAPPTJ010000008.1:0-228357 GCF_027586995.1 Vibrio sp. La 4.2.2 | reverse complement strand
CTTACTCAAAACGGACGGTCATTTTAGCTATTTCAGTTATCGTGTCAACCACTTTCCTAACTAATTTTGCTTTACTTCTTTAGAAGCAACTTGACCTGCTAACTCGTGAAGGCTTTTAGTTGCCTCATCCCGTGTCAGCGAGGTGGCATTATAGAGATGAACCAATTCTTGGCAAGCGCTAATTTGAAATAAAATCGTTTTTTACAGCCGTTCGAACACAAAAGAAACAAAGCGTCGAAAAAAGACACAAAAAAGGGGGCTAAGCCCCCTTTTATTAGTCTATTTCCCTTGCTATTTACTGCCCGACAGCAATTTTGTCGTTGTTCACTATCAAACGAACTGGCTTAGTCGGGTCAACTTTGCCGGCAAGTATCTCTTTAGCCAACGGATTTTCGATACTTTGTTGAATAGCTCTTTTAAGCGGTCTAGCTCCATATACTGGGTCATAACCTACTTTGGCGATGTAATCTAAAGCTGCATCGGCAACCACTAGGTGGTAGCCATTGTCTTCCATGCGTTTGCCCAAGCGTTGCAACTGAATACCCGCAATAGATTTAATGTGCTCCGCACCCAAAGGATGGAAGACCACACTTTCATCTACACGATTTAAGAATTCTGGCTTGAAGTGAGAGGTCACAACATCCATTACTTCTCGCTTAATACCCTCATAATCAAGCACCTGGAAATTCTCTTGGATACGAGATGAACCAAGATTCGATGTCATAATGACTACCGTATTTCTAAAGTCGACTGTTCTACCTTGTCCATCGGTCAAGCGACCATCGTCGAGAACTTGCAGTAGAATATTAAAAACATCAGGATGCGCCTTCTCAACTTCATCCAGCAAAATAACCGAGTATGGTTTACGTCTAACGGCTTCCGTTAGGTATCCACCTTCCTCATAACCTACATAACCGGGAGGGGCACCTACTAAACGAGCGACTGAGTGTTTCTCCATGAACTCAGACATGTCGATACGCACCATGGCGTCTTCACTATCAAACATAAAACTTGCAAGCGTTTTACATAGTTCCGTTTTGCCCACACCAGTTGGGCCAAGGAATAAGAAAGAACCTATTGGACGATTAGGATCCGCGAGGCCAGCTCGACTACGGCGAATGGCATCAGATACAACTTCGACAGCTTCCGCTTGACCTATGACGCGTTTGTGCAGAACATCTTCCATTTTTAGAAGCTTATCTTTTTCTGCCTCAAGCATTTTAGATACTGGAATCCCAGTTTGCTTTGATAATACTTCCGCGATTTCAGCATCTGTCACTTTGTTGCGAAGCAAGCTCATTTCTTGCATTTCAGCTTGAGTCGCTAAATCGAGTTGTTTCTCTAGCTCTGGGATACGGCCATATTGTAGCTCAGACATTCGGTTCAAATCGCCTGCACGTCTTGCCACATCCATATCGAGTCTTGCCTGTTCGAGTTCAGACTTAATATGTTGAGTTCCCGATAGCGCTGCTTTTTCTGCATTCCAGACTTCTTCCAACTCCGCATAGTCACGCTCTTTTGACTCTAACTCTTCATTGAGAGCAAGCAAGCGCTTCTCACTAGCATTATCCGACTCATTTTTGAGAGCTTGCTGCTCGATTTTTAGTTGAATGATTTTACGTTCTAACTTATCCAAAGATTCTGGCTTCGAATCTATCTGAAGTCGAATGCTCGACGCGGCTTCATCAATAAGGTCGATCGCCTTGTCGGGTAGTTGTCTATCAGTAATATATCGATGCGATAAACTCGCTGCAGCAACAATAGCAGGGTCAGTAATTTCAACATGGTGATGGAGCTCATAACGCTCTTTCAAACCACGTAATATCGCTACGGTGTCTTCGACGCTTGGTTCATCAACCAGTACTTTTTGGAAGCGTCGTTCTAACGCCGCATCTTTTTCAATATACTGGCGATATTCATCCAATGTTGTCGCACCTACACAGTGCAGTTCACCGCGCGCTAATGCAGGCTTTAACATATTGCCTGCATCCATCGAACCTTCACCTTTCCCAGCACCAACCATAGTGTGCAGCTCATCGATGAAGAGAATGATGTTACCTTCTTCTTTAGCTAGTTCATTTAGGACCGATTTCAAACGCTCTTCAAACTCACCACGATATTTGGCGCCAGCCACCAGTGAGCCCATATCTAAAGAAAGAACACGACGCCCACGCAAACCTTCAGGGACTTCATTATTTATAATGCGTTGTGCTAGTCCTTCTACTATAGCTGTCTTACCTACACCGGGCTCACCTATAATGACGGGGTTATTTTTGGTACGACGTTGAAGTACTTGAATGGTGCGGCGAATCTCATCGTCACGACCAATGACCGGATCAAGCTTGCCTTGTTCCGCTCGCTCAGTAAGATCGATGGTAAATTTCTCCAAAGCTTGGCGCTTTTCTTCCGCATTGGGATCATCTACTTTCTGACCACCACGAATTTGCTCAATTGCTTGGTTTACTTTTGCTTCTGTTAACCCTTGCTGTTTCAAAAGTGCACCTAAAGGGCCTTTATCTTCTATTGCTGCAAGCAAAAAGATCTCAGAAGAGATATAGGCGTCTTGACGCTTTTGAGCAATTTTGTCACAGAGATTAAATATTTGCCCCATAGCACTAGACAGCTGAACATCGCCACCGACACCTGTGACTTTAGGAAGTTTGTCCATTAACTCAGACAGCTTGGAACGTAATTGAACCACATCGACGTTCAGCATGGTTAATAGTGGACGAATAGAACTGCCCTCTTGGTTAAGCAAAGCAACCATAAGGTGAACAGGTTCAATATATTGATGATCTCGACCCAATGCCAATGACTGAGCATCAGAAATAGCAATTTGGAATTTGCTAGTAAATCGATCTAGGCGCATAGCAACCCCCGTTTAAATTACATACAGCTTGTTATGCAATTAAGATGGTTGCTAGCAAAACGGATTTCAAGACAAAGGAGTGAAAATCAGTGACTGATCCAGATAAAGCTTGCCATACGACCTGTCTTTCCATCACGTCGATAAGAAAAGAAACGCTTTTCATCGCTAAATGTGCATAAGTTACTCAGCGTTACATCACTGATCGCTGAAGCTTGTAATTTCATCTGTGCAATGAGTGCCAGATCAGCAAGCCATTTCTCTGGATTCACGCTTTCTTTAAACGCAATTCCATATTCAGGATTCATCTGACAAAATGCGTGTTTCACATCCAGCCCAACTTCAAAAGACTCAAAGCCAATTGCTGGTCCAATCCAAGCCTGTGCTTCACTATCGAACAGGCCAGCGGCCTTTTCGACAATCCCGTCGGCCAATCCACGCCATCCTGCATGGACCGCAGCAACTGCTGTTCCATCCTTTGCACATATTAGAATTGGTAAGCA
This sequence comes from Vibrio sp. La 4.2.2, assembly GCF_027586995.1. NCBI lineage: Bacteria > Pseudomonadati > Pseudomonadota > Gammaproteobacteria > Vibrionales > Vibrionaceae > Vibrio > Vibrio sp. La 4.2.2. The sequence goes on along the minus strand of NZ_JAPPTJ010000008.1, from coordinate 224,988 downwards.
ATCTGCCGTCATGGCACTAAGGACGACACCGGGCGTTCGTGTAAAACTCGCATCCGCGTCCAATACCAGTTCAGTTGGAGCTTGAACGATAGCGACTCTAGTCGAATGAGTTTGATTAAGCCAAACAGGAGAAGACGGCATATTCGCACTGATTTCCAGTGCTCGACGGTTTGCCAATACACCGGAAGGTTCATCACCAACATGCATCCCTAAATTAAAACTGGAAAATGGAGCCTTTGAGACTCCATTCTCACGTGTTGAGCTTACCGCTTCAACATTATTAGGTTTGCTCCAGTTTGGCGTCAGAAGCGACATTAATAATCTTCTTCTTTGTTTAACTTAGCGTCTTCACGCAACGCTTCCGTCATGACCACCATGTCATCTGGAATAGGAGCATGGAAAGTCATCTCTTCTCCAGTAACTGGATGCGCAAACTTAAGCATTACCGCGTGCAGAGCTTGACGATCAAAGCTACGAATCATCTGAGTCAGTTCTTCGCTCGCTCCGCGTGGAATACGAGCGCGGCCACCATAAGCGCTATCACCTAACAGTGGATGCTGAAGATAAGACATATGAACACGGATTTGGTGAGTTCGACCCGTTTCTAGACGCAAACGAATACGAGTGTGCTCTCGGAAATGTTCTGCAACTCGGTAATGAGTTACCGCAGGTTTACCAAGTTCGTTCACAGCCATCAGTGTACGTTTAGTCGAGTGACGACCGATCGCTTTATCTACCATACCACCAGCCGTCATTTTACCGATAGCAATAGCTTCGTATTCACGGGTGATGTTACGCTTTTGTAGAGCACGTACCAATCGAGTTTGAGCAGGAACCGTCTTAGCGACAACCATCAAACCTGTCGTATCTTTATCGAGGCGGTGAACAATACCTGCGCGTGGTACTTCTGCGATTGCCGGGAAATGATGTAACAACGCATTAAGAACCGTGCCATCTGGTGTCCCTGCTCCAGGATGAACAACGAAATCTCTTGGCTTATTGATCACAATAATGTCATCATCTTCGTAGACGATATTAAGAGGAATGTCTTGAGCTTCAAAGCGCTCTTCATCTTCTAGTTCAGCTTGAACGGTTATCAACTCGCCGCCCATAACTTTGGTACGCGGTTTAGTGATTACCTCACCGTTAACGGCAATTTTTCCGTCCAGAAGCCACTCTTTCAGGCGCGAACGAGAAAAATCTGCGAACAATTCAGCTACAGCTTGGTCTAAACGTTGACCTAACTGGCTGTCTTTTACTGTATTTGTTAATTCAATCTGCTGAGCCATATCGAACTTTTTAAAAAACCTTGGGACTAATACCACGAGTGTGGATAATATAGCCCATCATTGTATCTGTTACTGAGAAGAAAAGTAATGGACACGGAAAAATATTTACGTCAAGGAAACTCGTTCTCGTATGAAACTACTTAAACTAACAAGCTTGCTTTCTCTAGCTTTGTTGTTTGGTTGTGCTGACAAAGAAGTCACCGTCCCAGATGTTCCGCCTTCCCAGCTCTACGCTGAAGCTCAAGAATCGTTACAAGGTGGTAACTGGACATCAGCCATTGAGCGCCTTGAAGCGCTGGATTCTCGCTACCCATTTGGTGCTTACACTGAACAAGTACAACTTGATTTGATTTACGCTTACTACAAGAACGATGACTTAGCGCTGGGTCTGGCTACGATAGAGCGTTTCTCTCGATTGAATCCAACTCACGAACGTTCTGACTGGGTGTTGTATATGCGAGGTTTAACGCATATGGCACAAGACAGAAACTTCATGCATGACATTCTCAGGATCGATCGCTCAGACCGCGACCCTGAGCCAGTAAAAGCTGCATTTGCTGATTTCGATCGCCTACTAAAACGTTACCCGAATAGTGCTTACGCCGAAGACGCGCAGAAACGTATGGTTGCGTTGAAAAACCGTTTGGCTAAATATGACCTTGCTACCGCTGATTTCTATATCCGACGTGAAGCTTGGATTGCCGCTATCAATAGAGCTCAAGAAATTCAAAAAACCTATCCTGATACAGAAGCAGCTCGCCAATCTTTAGTACTGCAAAAGAAAGCGTACGAAGAACTAGGAATGCAAGAGCAAGTTGAGCGTACTGAGAAATTAATGGAACTAAACCCACTTTAGGGTTATAGACAAATCCGCCTTCCAGAAGCGCTGCCAATGCAGCGCTTTTTTGTGCCCATAAGTTGGCAAAATTCCTTTTTTATTTATATATTTATCTTTAGCTAAGTAGCAAAAAGGGATAGTTGTGAAGGCGATTTTATTATGTTTTGTCATAGGGATCATGACACTTCCAGTAAGGGCTTTAGAGTTAACTCCTCTAAGTAATGAACCCTATACTGGCGATTTGGATAGTTTAGTAGAGAAGCGTGTTATTCGCGTTTTGGTCTCTGCTGATCTTGGTTTCTATTACATAGAAAAAGGACAACCCAAAGGGATTGGAGCGGAACAGCTCTATCACTTCGAGAAAAATCTCAAAAAGAAATACTCCAAGATGAAAGTACAGGTTATTCCTGTACCAAGAGACGACCTCATTCCGGCTTTAGTTAATGGCTATGGAGATCTGGTTGTCGCAAACCTCACAATTACACCCAAACGACAAGAAATCATTCAGTTCAGTACCCCGATTCTCTCTGACATCAGCGAGCTGATTGTGACGACTAGCGATTATCCGTCTTTAGAAAGTGTCGAAGACCTGAGTGGTCAAGAAGTTTGGGTTCGTGGAAGCTCCAGTTATTTCGAGAACTTACAGGCACTAAATCAAAAACTAACCAGCAATGATAAGCCTCCTGTCTACGTTCAGTATTTAGAAGAAACGCTTCAAGACTACGAATTGGTCGAAATGGTCAAGCAAGGCTATATTGGAGCGACCGTCCTCGATAGCCATAAAGCATTCTTTTGGGACAAGACGTTTGACGATTTGAATATCCATGACTCAATACCATTGAGTAAAGATGGTCAAATCGCGTGGGCCATGCGCAAAGACTCACCAAAATTAGAGAAACAAGTAAACGCCTATATTAAAACGGCCAAGCAAGGCACATTGCTCGGTAATGTTATTTATAACAAATATTTGGATAACACAGGCTGGTTTTCAAAGGCCCTTGATCCTAAGAATGTCCAACAATTGGATAAGCTGATTTCATTGTTCAAGAAATATGGCGACAAATACGACTTTGACTTCCTTATGATTGCCGCACAGGCTTTTCAAGAATCTAAGCTAAACCAAAACAAAGTCTCACCCAAAGGCGCTGTTGGCATCATGCAGGTCCTTCCAAGTACCGCTCGTGATCGCAATGTAAACATCAAAAACATCAATAAAATTGAGAATAACGTCCATGCTGGCGTGAAATATATGCGCTTTATCCGAGATAGATACTTTAGCGATGACGCGATAAGTAATGATGACAAAGTTTATTTATCGTTGGCGGCCTACAATGCAGGTCCGGGAAACATCGCTAAAATGCGGCGCTTAGCTACCAAGCACGGTTACGACCCCAATAAATGGTTTGGCAATGTGGAGCTGATGGCACGAAGAAATATCAGCTCTGAGCCCGTTACTTACGTGGCCAATATCAACCGATACTATGTTATCTACAAACAGCTAGAGTCTCTACAGCAGATCAGGCAGGAGCAACAAGCACTAAATAGTGACATTGAATTTTATCGAGTTTTGGGGTCAAAAGAAGAAACCATTACTGAGTGATAGTGATCACATTTTAAAGTCGAGTGAATTTTAAGCAGGAGATTTCTTAGGTCGTAAAAACGCGCCAAAAATGGAGGATTTTCAGTGCGCTACTCTTTCCAAATTAATGACTTTTGACGGAAAAGAAAGTCTTTTCATGTGTTAACAGTAAAAAGTTTTGCGTTAGATCACATTTAAATTTTGATGCGAAAAACCCTATCATTTTAGTGATCTAGATCACATTCTTTTCTCCATGGATAAGTAATCTGGAGTTAACCCATGAGGGATGCAACAGAGGAAAAAACATATGAGAGTAAACATCACTGGTAAAAACATTGAGATCACCTCTGCAATCCGTGAGCATATCGAAAGCAAGTTTAAGAAGTTAGAAAAATGGCAAGTGGATATCATTAGTTGCCAGACTGCTTTCAGCGAAGAGCCGAACAAACAAATGAAATTCGAAGCGTCCATTACGGTACCCAAAGGCAAACTTGTCGCTTCCGCTACTCATGAAGATTTATACGCTGCCGTTAACGAGGTAGAACAGAAGTTAGAACGTCAGCTAAACAAACTCAGACATAAGCCAGAAGCGAGACGTACGGATAAGCCTGAGTTAGTAGAAGAAACCGAATAAAGGCTCGTAAATAAAACGATTGTAGAATAGCGCCGTAAGGCGCTATTTTTTTGCTTGACGCTCCCCACTCCCTTGCTTATTGTGTGGCTTAGCCCAAAAAAACTTAAGACTACATTTTCTATGTACCCGATTAATCTGTTCTTTTTTGACTTCTTTTTTCTCCACTAGGCTTGGAGGCTTCTTCGTTTTCGAAAGAAAAGTCAAAAACGAACGGAAAGCCTCCCAATGGGAGGTTTTTTTATAAGGATTATTTGATGACAGACACAAACTACTCACTTGAAGAAATTCGCTTACGTCTGAACGAGCTAGACGACAACTTGTTGCAGCTTCTTTCTGAACGTCGCAAGCTCAGCATTGAAGTAGCAAAAAGCAAAGTAGAAACCTCAAAACCGGTTCGTGATGCCGCTCGTGAGCAACAGCTTTTGGTTAAGCTCATTAATAACGGTAAAGACAAGTACGAGCTGGATGCGTCTTACATCACAAAGATCTTCCACACCATCATTGAAGATTCTGTTCTGCTGCAACAGGTTTACCTACAAAACCTAGCCAACCCGCAACAAAGCAGAAAACCTGTTGCTAGAGTGGCCTTTCTAGGTGCTAAGGGTTCTTATTCACACCTAGCAAGCCGAGATTATTTCTCTCGCAAGAACACGGAGCTCATTGAACTCAATTGTGACCAGTTTAAAGAAGTCACAAAAACGGTTGAGTCAGGTCATGCTGATTTCGGTGTATTGCCTATTGAAAACACCAGCTCTGGCTCAATTAATGAAGTATTCGACTTACTGCAACATACGACTTTACATATCGTTGGTGAAATCACCCAACCTATTGAGCACTGCTTGGTTGCAACCAAAGAAATTCGTCTGGAAAACATCAAAACGCTGTACTCTCACCCACAACCTCATCAGCAATGCAGTGAGTTCTTGGGCAGACTATCTGGCGTTCAACTAGAGTCTTGTGCAAGCACAGCGGATGCAATGCAGAAAGTTCAGCAGCTTAATAGAGACGATGTTGCTGCAATCGGCCACGCAGCCAGCGGCAAACTGTATGGCTTGCAATCGATTCAAAGCAACATTGCTAATCAGACAGAAAACCATACTCGATTCATCGTCGTTGCAAGAAAGCCTGTTGAAGTGTCAGCGCAAATTCCAGCAAAAACTACCTTTATCATGGCGACGTCTCAACAAGCAGGTTCGTTGGTTGAAACCCTCTTAGTGCTCCAGCGCTATGGAATCAATATGACCAAGCTCGAGTCACGCCCTATTATGGGTAATCCTTGGGAAGAGATGTTTTATGTGGATGTGGAAGCCCATAAAGACTCAGAATCAATGCAACAAGCCATTCATGAGCTTATAAAAATCACTAAATACCTTAAAGTACTGGGTTGCTACCCTATCGATAACGTAAAACCAGTGATGCCCGATTTAGGTGAATAAAAACAAATAGCCCCAGTCATCATGAGCTGGGGCTATTTCTATTTTACGAGCTGTGGCCTGTCTTCAAAGCTACTTGAGCGGCAGAATCTTAATCTCCACTCGACGATTACATTGACGCCCCTCTGGTGTAGAGTTGCTGCAAATTGGGAATCGCTCACCATTACCACGAGCGACCGCACGACCTGCCGCTACATTCTGACTAATCAAGAACGAACGTACTTGCTCAGCGCGCTTTTCTGATAGCTCTTGGTTGTATTGAGCACTACCCGTACTATCTGTATAGCCTTCGATAACTAAACTGGTATTAGGATACTCAACCAAAATACGCGCTACACCTCTCAGTGTGTTGTGAATACTACTGTTAAGAGCGTGAGAATTACTGTCAAAACCAATACCGTTCTCTAAACGTAATAAAAGTTGATTGTCACCAACACGCTCAACTTGCACACCTGAATTTAACAACTCTTGTCTCAGCGCTTTTTCTTGTTGGTCGAAATAATATCCGACACCACCACCCAACGCTGCGCCACTCGCCGCACCAATAAGAATCCCACGGCTATCACCACCTGAAGCAATACCAACAGCTGTGCCAGCAATTGCGCCAATCACAGCTCCTTTGGTTGCTGAGTTTGTCTCATATTCTCCTGTTGTCGCGTTTTGTCGCTGCGTCGCTTGGCAACCAACAAGAGAAATAAGCCCTAAGGCAACCACTACTTTTTTTAATCTCATTTCTATTATCTCTTATGCGTACAACATTACCATCAAAAACAGAACATCGTACCATATAAATTCTAATTATTCCTAATGGAGGCATTTAGCACTCACACTAATGATAAAAAACACATCATTATTAAATGACAAATCTAAGGTAGATTTACGTTAGAATTAAGCCCAAACGTATAGACAGGATAAGTAATAATGAACAAAGTGGTTATCGCGTCGCTTAACCCAGCCAAAATCAATGCCGTAAAAAGCGCCTTTGAATCCGCTTTTCCTAGCCAAACGTTCACTTTTCAAGGGGTAAACGTGCCAAGTGGCGTGGCCGAGCAACCTATGAGCAATGATGAAACTCATCTTGGTGCTAAAACACGAGTTCACAATGCCAAGAAAACCATCAAAGACGGTGATTTCTATGTTGGGATTGAAGCTGGTTTAGATGGGCATTCCACGTTTGCATGGATGATTATTGAAACAGAGACACAGACGGGCGAATCAAGAAGCGCGAGTCTAATGCTTCCACCCGCAGTCGTAGACCAGCTGTCGCCAAGCGTTGAACTAGGCGATGTGATGGATAAGACCTTTGGTACCGATAATATCAAACAAAAAGGCGGGGCAATTGGTTTACTAACCCAGCATCAGCTCACACGCAGTTCTGTGTATCACCAAGCGTTAATACTGGCGCTGATCCCATTTACCAATCCTGAACACTTCTAAAGACGTTTTCTCTGACAAGGTAAGCGAAACCCATAGGTTTCGCTTACTTAAGCAATAAGTCGCTAAGCGCGTTCTTATCTTTGTCGGCCAAGCGCTTTACTTCCGCAGAGCCGCGAGTAATGGTTGCCACACCTACGCCTAACATCTGACTAATTTGGCGTTGGGACATGTCTCCCTTTAACAACTCACAGAGAATGTTCACCCGCGCCGTCACTGCTTCACGTTCATCTGGTGTTAGCAACATCGTCATCAGCATTGCTTGCTGCTCACTGCTTTGCGAACGCTGAATAAGGTCGAGTACCTGTTGCCAGTCTTGATAGTGTGGTTCCATTTAATATTCCATCAGAAACATCCAGTTACCCATTCTAACTCCAAGCCCACATGAATTGGTAGCCCATCTCCACTAGTAACGTTTTTTCGCTTCCGCTTCAGTGAGGAAACTTCCCTGAACACCAAGTAAATCTCGATAGTAGACTTGAAACATTAGAATGTTCTGAACGTAACCACGAGTCTCTCTAAAAGGTATCGCTTCAATAAAGGCGATGGCATCTAACTTGCCATCAGAAGCTTCACGCCAACGTTTTACGCGGTTAGGCCCTGCATTGTAGGCAGCTAATGCATAGATACGGTTATCATCGTAGTTATCAAGCAGCTCATTAAGGTAGTGCGAGCCTATCTCAATGTTCTTACCCACCTGATACAAGTCACTAGTACTGCCGTAGCGTATCTTGTGCTTTTTCGCAGTATACTTTGCCGTAGCTGGCATAATCTGCATCACGCCGCGAGCACCAACAGGAGAGCGCGCTTCCACATCCATCGCGCTTTCTTGACGTGCTAGCGACATGAGTAACACGCTATCAAGGTCGAGCTTGTCACTGTAGAAATCAAACCACCAGCGATGAGCCGTTGGGAAGCGCAATGACATGTTGTCCCACATTTTGGCAGAAATTGTCGCAACGACGGTGAAGTGATGCCAATGTTTCTTACCAGCATAAGCCGCTAACATCTGCTTCTCATTCGCAGTTACGTTAGACAACAAGAAACGCCACTCTGATTTAGCTGCGGCTATTTTGTCTCGCTCAATCAACTCTTCGATTCGATCTAAGCTAGCTTGATACGGCGCTACGACTTTTGGGTCTAACACTGTCGTGGAAATAGGATAAACAATAGAGTGCTCTAGGTATGTCGCGGCAGCGGCGCTGTAAAAGTTACGCTGACCTACAATCCCTTCTAGGCGTTGTTGTCCTTGCTCTTTGTTACCTGTTACCAACTCAGAACGCGCCAACCAATATTGCCAACGACTGGTTTCTTGTTTCTCTGGCGACATTTTACTAATCCAACGGTTCAAGTCTTTCCAATCGGCTTGTTGCACCGCAAGACGCGCTCTACGTTCCAAGTAACCATCATTGCTTGATTGGCTAAGCACTTTATCACGCCAGTTAGCTTCGGTTTCGGAATCCGTCGTGATGTAACGCATCGCCACATAATCTTGCATCGACTGTTGCAACTCATCGTCTAGCGAGGCATTTTTACTCAGTTGAGTTAGTGCGGTTCTTGCTTTATCTCTGTCACTACGAGCTAACTTTCGGAGTGACAGTTCAGTTAGCTGGTTTTTATACGGTTGTGGGAATTTACTGTCAGCAAAAGACACCACCTTATTAGGTGATTTGAACAGGTCTTTAATTTGTTTCCCATGCTGTTTACCTGTCGATGTTGCCAGCTTCTTATTTAGATAGTTAATTAATGACCCATTACGCTTTTCAAAAGCAAGGATCATTCGCTCGACAATCAGTTGGTCGGTCAGCGCTCCTGACTTATCCCATTCCTTGAATAACTTATCACAAGCACTATCAACACTATTTCCACTCAACCATAAGTTTTGAGCGCCTTTGTACGCCTCCTGTTTATTCCCAGTTTTAAGCTGAGCATAGTGGTAGTGACATTGATATCGCTCGCCATTTGGGTAAGAGGTTTGAAAGGTTAGAATGTCTTGCCATTTGTTTTGACGGGCCAATTGATCCAAATACGGCGCTCTAATACGATAGGAGAAAGGGAAACCCTTATGCTGCTCAATAAACGTATTGACGTCCTCAATCGACTTATCTGCAAGCTGCAAAGAAAACACTCGATAATCGACATAAGGAGTCAAAGCGTAATCTTCAATTTTAGGCCGAAGTTTTTGATAGCCACTGATATCTTTTTTATCAATGAGCTTTTGCGCCCTATCATAATCTGAGCGTTGTTGTTCTAGTTTTGTTTCTGCCGCAAATGCAGGCCATGCCAGTGAGGCTACTATGACCGAAGTAACTGCTAACAGTCGTTGCTTATACCGTCCGTATAAAAGCATGTACCGATTTCCTTAGATGCTGTGAAGAATGACCAGTGAGCTTATTGTTGTCGTTTTTTATTGAGCCTTGTCAGCTTCATTTGAATACATGGTCAATCTTCAATTTAAGACCAATTACTCCTTCTTGCCAATGGGTTTGTCATTAAGAATTTGTTTCCATTGTTGAGAATTCCCTGACTCTTGGCGAAACCGCGCATTTTGAATGATATTGAGGCTTAAGATCGCACAACGAAAATTGAAACGTTCTGACTGCGTAGTGTAAAATAACAACTTTATTGACTTCAAAAGTAGGAACGATCGGCAATGGCTGAATACGTCTATACCATGTCGCGCGTGAGCAAAGTAGTGCCACCAAAGCGACAAATCCTTAAAGATATCTCTCTTAGCTTCTTCCCTGGTGCAAAAATCGGTGTTCTAGGCCTAAATGGTGCTGGTAAATCTACCCTTCTACGTATCATGGCGGGTATTGATACTGATATCGATGGTGAAGCGCGTCCGCAACCTGGTCTAAACGTAGGTTACTTGCCGCAAGAACCTGTTCTTGATGAATCAAAAACGGTTCGTGAAATCGTTGAAGAAGCAGTATCCGATGTTGCTGGTGCAATGAAGCGTCTAGACGAAGTGTATGCGGCTTACGCTGAACCAGATGCAGACTTCGACGCATTGGCTAAAGAACAAGGTGAGTTAGAAGCTCTTATCCAAGCGAAAGATGGCCATAACCTAGAGAACGCCCTAGAGCGTGCCGCTGACGCTCTTCGTCTACCTGAGTGGGATGCGAAGATTCAACACCTATCCGGTGGTGAGCGTCGCCGTGTCGCTATCTGTCGTCTATTGCTTGAGAAGCCAGACATGCTGCTTCTTGACGAACCAACCAACCACCTAGATGCCGAATCTGTTGCTTGGCTTGAACGCTTCCTAGTGGACTACAATGGCACTGTTGTTGCGATTACCCACGACCGTTACTTCTTAGATAACGCAGCAGGTTGGATTCTTGAGCTTGACCGTGGTGAAGGTATTCCATGGGAAGGTAACTACACTTCATGGCTAGAGCAAAAAGATGCACGTCTACAACAAGAAGCGTCTCAAGAGAAAGCTCGTCAGAAAACCATTGAGAAAGAGCTGGAATGGGTTCGTCAAAACCCTAAAGGCCGTCAAGCGAAGTCAAAAGCACGTATGGCACGTTTTGAAGAGCTACAAAGTGGCGATCATCAAAAACGTAACGAAACGAACGAGCTATTCATTCCACCAGGTGAGCGTTTAGGTGATAAAGTTCTAGAAGTGAACAACCTGACTAAGTCATTCGATGGCCGTGTACTGATTGATGATCTTTCTTTCAGCATTCCAAAAGGTGCTATCGTAGGTATCATCGGTGCTAACGGTGCGGGTAAATCGACATTATTCAAAATGCTAAGTGGCACAGAGCAACCAGATGCCGGCACGATTGAACTTGGTGATACCGTGAAACTGGCTTCTGTAGAACAGTTCCGTGATTCAATGAACGATAGCAATACGGTTTTCCAAGAGATCTCAGAAGGCGCTGACATCATTAAGATCAACAACTTTGAAATTCCTGCGCGCGCGTACTGCTCACGCTTTAATTTCAAAGGTAGCGACCAACAGAAGATCATCGGTGAACTTTCCGGTGGTGAGCGCAACCGTGTTCACCTAGCTAAGCTTCTTAAAGCGGGTGGCAACATGTTACTACTCGATGAGCCTACCAACGACCTAGACGTTGAAACTCTACGTGCACTTGAAGAAGCACTACTAGAGTTCCCAGGCTGTGCCATGGTTATCTCGCACGACCGTTGGTTCCTAGACCGTATCGCTACTCACATCATCGACTATCGCGATGAAGGTCAAGTTAACTTCTATGAAGGTAACTACACTGAGTACATGGAATGGCTGAAGAAGACTTTGGGTCCAGAAGCTGCTGAACCACACCGTATTAAATACAAACGCATCTCAAAATAACCGTTTGAATTTGAGATAAACTTGTTTTTTTTCAAGAGGGCGCTAATAATAGCGCCCTCTTTTTTGTGATTTTCACCCACAAAATAACGAAATTAACTGAAAAATCACCACATTTCATAGACAAATGTGGTGTAGCGATAATCACTATGCCGAATAGAATCAAGGTAGTAATACCGAATGAACAAGGAAAGAAACGAACTCTGCGTTTAGGACGAAAGCGTACTTACACTGCCATCCTCTTCGCTGCAGCCTTTCCTGTTGCCTTGGGCTTAGTCGGTTATTCCTATAACCAATCTCAAACACAGCTGTCATCTACTGAAGTGTCTCTGACGGATCTACAGCAAGAAAAAGCGCTACTTGAAGCTAAACTGGAAGAACAAGTCAATGTCACTCACGATCTTTCTCAAGAACTTGAAGAGAAACGTGATGAGCTCCAACTCCTGAGCAAACGAGTTAATGACGTGGAAACAGTTCTTGGTCTCACCGATGAAGAGCTCTACGATGCTGAAATGCCATTAGCGGAGCGTATTGATGCGGCCGCCATTGACTCCGCAGTTCGTGCCACAATGCTGCGCTTAATTCCCAATGATAGCCCGGTTACTTATCAGCGCGTTTCCTCGTCTTATGGACGACGTACTAACCCTATCTCTGGTAAACGCCAGTTACATACTGGTATCGACCTAACCTGTAAAACAGGTGAACAAATCTTAGCGCCAGCCGATGGCGTTATTGAAACAGTAAGACCAAGCCGTCAAGGTTATGGTAACTATATGACGGTGCGCCATTCATTTGGTTTTATGAGCTCTTACGCTCACTTACATAAGTTTAAAGCTAAGAGTGGGCAGTTCGTCAGCAAAGGAGACGTCATCGCTACGTGTGGAAATAGCGGTAATTCAACCGGACCACACCTTCACTATGAAGTACGCTTTTTAGGGCGCACACTTAACCCTCAATACTTCATCGATTGGAGCCCTGAGAACTTCGATTACGTGTTCGAGAAAGAAAAGAAAGTGCAATGGGCACCGCTGATTGATCTTGTCGGTAGCGTGGTTAAGCTACAAATAAACCTAACTAATGCACCCTATGTGGATTCTTCGATTAAAACTGCCGTTACCGAAGACACCACCAGCGAAACAAGTGAACAGACAAACTAAAAAAACGCAGCGACTTCGCTGCGTTTTTTAATTGGTTCTTTCATCGCCCGCGTTTAACCGCGATGTATGGCATCGTTAGCCTGCTTCAGTAGGTTCTGACTCTCGGACATAAACTGCTGTGAATAATCACCAAACCACTCGCTAACTTCATTAAACTCAGAGATGAACTTATCTTTATCTTTGCTATCAAGCAGTGCTAATGCTTCTCCAAACTGTTTATGGAAGCACTTGATCATCTCAATGTTCTCTTCTGAAGACATAATAATGTCACCGTATAAGCTTGGATCTTGAGCAAATAATCGACCCACCATCGCCAACTCAAGTCGGTAGATAGGTGAACTGAGTTTAACTAACGTATCTAAATCAGGGTTCTGCTGACTTAAGTGGCGACCGTAAGCAAACGAGGTAAAGTGACGAAGCGCTTGGATAAGCGTCATGCCTTTATCATGCTGCTCTGCAGAAATCTGACACAAACTTGCGCCCCAAATCTTGAACTGCTCCAACAGCCACTGGTATTCGCTCTCACCTCTGCCATCACAGTAAACTATCACCTGTTTCGCAAGGCTTGGTACATCAGGACCAAACATCGGGTGAAGACCAACAACGGGACCTTTGTGAATATCAAGCATTGAGTTCAAAGGTTTAGATTTGATCGATGTTAAATCACAAAGGATACAATCTTTCGGTAACGCATTTAGCTTTTCAATCACACCCTCAGTGAGGTGAATCGGCACAGTGACAACAACCAAACCAGCGTTATCGAGAATCTCATCTGCACGATCCCAATCTTGGCTGCCTAGTACTTTGACTTCGTAGCCAGACAGTTTGAACATTCTACCAAATAGGCCACCGAGTTGACCGTTACCACCAACGATAACCACTGAACGTAACTCTGGATTTAGACATTTGAATCCAGAGTCTTTTTCGCTTGCGTAAGACTCGCGCATCGTACGGCGCAGAATGTCTTCAATTAGCTGTGGTGGTATGCCCTTCTTCGCCGCCTCTTCACGACGAGACGCTAGCATGGCAGCTTCTCTATCCGGAGCATAGATAGGCAAACCATGACGGCTTTTCACTTCACCAACTTGTTCTACTAGGGATAGACGCTTCGCAAGAAGCTCGAGCATTTGCTTATCGACTTCATCAATTTGGTCGCGCAATGCGTTCAATTCAGCAGCCATGGACGTGATTATTCCTTAATACGATTTTCCAAGAATGGGACAAGCTCTTTATGAGCATGACGTAATAGTGCCTCAGTTGTATCCCAATTGATACATGCGTCGGTGATCGACACCCCATATTTCATTTGATCTAGAGGAATGTCTGAACTTTGGTTTCCTTCATTGATATGACTCTCAATCATTAGACCAATAATAGATTTGTTGCCTTCTCGGATTTGGTGAATGACATCTTCAGCTACTAGTGGTTGACGACGGTAATCTTTACGAGAGTTAGCATGACTACAATCCACCATCAATGACGCATCAAGATTCGATTTCGCTAACTCTTGCTCACATTCGGTGACCGATACTGAGTCATAATTGGTCTGCTTACCACCACGTAAGATAACATGGCCATTTTCGTTACCTTGAGTCGTTAATAAGGCGACTTGACCCTCACGGTTAATTCCCATAAAGCGGTGACTTGATGAAGCAGCTTGCATCGCATTAATTGCTGTCGCCAAACTACCATCGGTTCCATTTTTAAAGCCGATTGGCATCGAAAGACCACTGGCCATTTCGCGGTGAGTTTGTGACTCTGTTGTACGTGCACCAATTGCCGCCCATGAGAAAGTATCCGCCAAGTATTGCGGACTGATCGGGTCAAGCGCTTCTGTTGCCAATGGAATATCCATTTCCGCAAGCTCTACCAAGAGTTCGCGCCCTACGTGCAGTCCGTGCTCGATATCGAAGGTACCATCCAGTTGAGGGTCATTAATCAAGCCTTTCCAGCCTACCGTTGTACGCGGCTTTTCAAAGTAAACACGCATAACAATGTATAGCTGGTCGTTAAGCTGCTCCGACAACGCTTTCAAACGCTTTGCGTACTCTTTCGCCGCTTCTACATCATGAATAGAGCAAGGCCCACATACGACAAGTAGACGATGATCTTTCTTATGAATAATGTTGGCGATAGTCTCACGGGAATCTTGAATGAACTTTCTAGCTTTTTCACTCAGCGGTAATTTTTCTTTTAGTTGTTCTGGTGTAATCAGTACCTGTTCGTCACTGATATTAATATTACTTAGTTCACTCTTCTTCATGGCCTCACCTGTAAATATTATTTTACACCGAACTTTATAATTAAAACCGTTCGGCTAAGCTTTAACTGGTAATATACCTAGATAAAAAACACATGCAAGCGTAAACTTTGAAAAACATTAAATGTAAACTTAATTTTACACCAAGAATTACTGGCGCTTCAGTTCTTGATAACAGTTCGATGATAACAAACTGCCACGATTGGTCAGTTGCGTATACAATAAAATACAACTTCATTGTTGGTTGTAATCTATGGACTTAATCATCTCCCTTTTACAGCAGATGTGCGTGTATCTAATGCTCGCTTATATGCTGAGCAAGACACCGCTTTTTATTCCACTGTTTAGTGTCTCCAATCGTTTAAGTCATAAACTCAGCATTTATGTACTGTTTTCATCGTTTTGTATTTTGGGTACCTACTTCGGATTACAAATCAACGATGCTATCGCCAATACTCGAGCCATTGGTGCGGTGATGGGTGGGCTATTCGGCGGCCCCATCGTAGGGTTTGCCGTTGGGTTAACCGGTGGTCTACACCGCTACACATTAGGAGGATTTACCGATTTAGCCTGCGCGATTTCCACCACGGCAGAAGGGGTCATCGGTGGTTTAATGCATCTGTATTTTCTCAGAAAGGATAAAAAAGAAGAGCTATTTAACCCCCTGGTTGTCTTCTACATTACTTTTGTGGCGGAACTGGTTCAGATGCTAATCATCCTCATTGTAGCTAAACCTTTTGATCAAGCTTATGCGTTGGTTTCTGATATTGCCGCTCCGATGATCATCGCCAACTCTGTCGGTGCCGCGCTATTCATGAGCATTCTTCAAGACCGTAAGACCATTTTCGAGGAATACTCAGCGACCTTCTCTCGTCGCGCATTAAACATTGCAGAACGCTCCGTGGGCATTTTAGTCCATGGTTTTAACTCCAATAACGCCAGCAAGATTGCACGAATTATCTACGAAGAAACCAATGTCGGTGCCGTCGCCATTACCGATCATGACAAGATACTGGCTTTTGTCGGTATAGGCGCTGACCATCATCACCTTAACCGACCTATCTCCTCTCAAAGTACGCTCGATTCGATGAACAACAACGAGATCATTTACCTTGACGGCAAAGAGAATCCTTACCAGTGCTCAATATCTGAAGACTGTAAATTGGGATCTGCGCTGATAATTCCACTGCGCACGGGTGACGAAGTAATTGGCACTATCAAGCTATACGAGCCCAAGCGTAAGCTATTCTCAACCATTAATATGTCCATGGCTGAAGGTATTGCTCAGCTGCTCTCTAGCCAGATCCTTCATGGTGACTACATAAACAAACAGACCTTACTCAAACAGGCCGAAATCAAGCTACTTCACGCACAAGTTAACCCACATTTTCTGTTTAATGCGTTGAATACCATTAGTGCTATCACTAGACGCGACCCTGATAAAGCACGCAGCCTAATACAGCATCTTTCTCAGTTTTTCCGTAGCAACCTGAAACAGAATATCGAAACGGTCACCTTAAAAGAGGAATTAGCCCACGTTAACGCCTACCTCACTATCGAAAAAGCGCGTTTTACCGACCGTTTAGAAGTGGATATTGATATTGCTTCAGAACTGTTAGAACAAGAAGTACCGAGCTTCACTTTACAGCCTCTGGTTGAAAACGCGATTAAGCATGGTATTTCCAATTTAATTGAAGGTGGGATCATTCGAATCTATAGTCATACCACTCAGTCAGGGAGCGAGATAGTCGTCGAGGATAATGCCGGAACCTTTATTGCGCCCAAGGAGGGACATGAAGGGCTAGGTATGCAAATTGTCGGTAAACGCCTAACAAATCAATTTGGTCGTGACGGAGCGCTAAAAATTGAAGTGGAAAAAGACCACTTTACGCGAATGAGCTTTATCATCCCCTCGCCTTCTACACGCAAAGATAAAAGGACGGCTATTGCGTCATGACACAGTTAACAGCTTTAGTAATTGATGATGAGTTATTTGCTCGTGAAGAGCTAATAGAGCTCTTGGAGGAAACCGAGCAAATTGACATCATTGGTGAGGCAAGTAATGCCATTGAAGGTCTCAAGAAAATTAACCAACTCAAACCAGATGTGGTCTTTCTTGATATTCAAATGCCACAAGTCACCGGTATTGAACTACTTGGCATGCTCGACCCTGATACCATGCCGAAAGTCGTCTTTGTCACCGCTTACGATCAATATGCCATCCAAGCGTTTGAAGATAATGCGTTCGATTACTTACTAAAACCTGTTGATCCGTGTCGTCTTGAAAAAACCGTTAAGCGACTAAAAAAACGTGAGCAACAAACGCTGGAAGCGATCGATACTCTCGCACCACAAACACTCGACCAAATCCCTTGTGTCGGCCACAACCGTATCGTCATTATTCCAACTACCGATGTTGAGTTTGCCTACAGCGACCTTTCCGGTGTACATGTTCAAACTGCCGAACAAAAGGCCACATCGCAGCTAACGCTTAAAGTACTCGAAGATAAAACGCCGTTGATCCGTTGCCACCGCCAGTTTTTAGTGAACGTCAAGGCTATTAAAGAAATTAAGCTGTTAGACAATGGGTTAGCCGAGATCATTACTCAAAGTGATCACCCAATACCTGTAAGTCGCCGCTACCTGAAATCATTAAAAGAGACGTTAGGCTTTCACTAACAGAAGTATTGCAGCTTATCTCGATTAGCTGAAGCTAGGCACTCCTCAACTGCTATCCCCCTGCACCGGCAAGGGGATCTTAATAGCAACTCCTAGCCTTCCAGCGACGACAGAACTTTGTGATTCGCCGCTTTCCATTGAGCGCTCTTCTTAAGGTCTTCTAAACTAAACTCTTTCTTTCTCAACATCCGACTAGCCTGCTTCACCTTAGTAATTGGTAAGTTATCTAGTACCTCGATAGAGTATTGACGGTTATTACACATAAGCAACGTATCACAGCCTGCGTCTAACGCTTGTTGCGCACGCTCTGCGGGCCCTCCCATGATCGCCGCGCCTTCCATAGAAAGATCATCAGAGAACACTATACCTCGAAAGCCTAGCTGATTACGAAGCACTTCTTTTAACCAATAGCTCGAACCACTGGCAGGCTTGTCGTCATAATGCGGGAACACTACATGGGCTGGCATCATGGCATCCAACACACCCGCTTTGATATGAGCCTTGAAGATTCGCATATCATCTTCAAAGATAGTGTCTCGACTGTCCATTGGCGTTTCGAAATGAGAATCTGCCGTTACTCCTCCGTGACCAGGGAAGTGCTTGCCAGTAGTCGCCATCCCCGCAGCTTTCATGCCAGCCATAAACGCCGTGCTGTACTGGACGATGGTTTGAAAGTTATCATCAAAAGCACGATTGCCGATGGCTTTAGATTGGTGTCCTTGGTCGAGAACAGGCGCGAAGCTCAAATCAATATCGTGAGCAATCAATTCTGCTGCCATAAGCCAACCAGCTTGGTTCGCGAGCGCTTCATCACGTAATTGCGCGTATCGAGCGGCTGGCGGTAGTAATGTAAAACCATCTCGAAAACGTTGTACGCGCCCCCCTTCTTGGTCCACACCGATAACAATGGGCTTCTTCGCCGCTTGACGGATTTGGCGGTTCAGTTCAATAAGCTGCTCGGAATCATGATAGTTACGCGCAAACAAAATCAAGCCCCCAACGGTAGGATGCTCAAGAATCTCTTTATCTTCAGCACTCAGTTCATAACCTTCCACATCAAGCCATAGCGGTCCCATAATTGCTCCTCTGCAAATTTATTATCAAATGGGCGTCTCCAGAGATTATTCTGATTATTTTTGATTTACAATATTGCTAGGTAAAAACGGAGTAAGTTTATGATGACTAAGGAAGCGCTTTACATAGGCATAATGTCGGGTACCAGTTTGGATGGTGTCGATACTGCACTGGTATCGATAAAAGACCGTGAAATTAACTTACTCGCCAGCGATTTCCTTAGCTACCCTGAATCACTGAAAACTCAAGTGCTTGCTATCTGTCATGGTCAAGAAACCAACCTTAAACATATCGGTGAGCTCGACCACCAGCTAGGGCTACTTTATGCTGAGGCCGTCAATTCTTTGCTTAGTAAAACCACCTATACGGAGCACGATATCGCAGCCATCGGCAATCACGGCCAAACCGTCTTTCACCAACCAGATGGTGCAATACGCTTTACCACTCAGTTGGGAGACAATAACCTCCTAGCAACACTAACAGGTATTGATACAATCGGAGACTTTCGGCGTAAAGATATGGCACTCGGCGGACAGGGTGCGCCCTTAGTACCCGCATTCCATCGTTACTTATTTGCCGATAGTGATTCAACACAGGTGATTTTAAACATTGGTGGTATTTCCAATGTTTCCATATTGCAGCCCAACGGCGATGTGATTGGCTTTGATACAGGACCTGGAAATGTGCTTTTGGATCATTGGTGCTCTCACGCTTTTTGCCAACCTTTTGACAAAAATGCACAGCTTGCTGCACAAGGCAATGTGCTCACCCATTTGTTAGATGAAATGCTCAAAGATGACTACCTAAAACGTCCTGCACCAAAAAGTACCGGACGCGAGCATTATCATGAACAGTGGTTGAAACAATGCCTTGCTGCCATCTCAACGCCGATGAACGAGCATGATGTGCTCAGAACACTGACCGAATTTACCGCCCTGACTATCACTAATGCCATTGAGAACTATCCCATCGGTACTGCGCCGAAGCTTTTAGTGTGTGGCGGTGGCGCAAATAACCCAATAATAATGAAACGCCTGAGTGAACTGCTTAAAGGCTGGAATGTGGCACCAACCGATAGCGAAGCCATTAGTGGAGATTATATGGAATCCATGGCCTTCGCTTGGCTTGCACATTGCTATCTCAACAAGATACCGAGCAATTTGCCCTCAGTAACTGGCGCCAGTAAAGCCGTCCCTTTAGGCGTACTCTATTCAGCTGACTAGGAACCACTATGACTAACGACGCACTTCTCAATGCGCTTTCTCAACTTGTCTCCGAGGGAAGAAACCCTGAGACCATGGATATAGATTTACTCTCATCGCAACAGATTCTAGCGCGCATGAATCAACAAGATGCCCTAGTGCCTCTTGCGGTAGAAAAGGTCATTCCAGACATTGCGCTGGCGGTAGACGCCATCACTAAGGCCTTTAAACAAGGTGGTCGATTATTGTATTTGGGTGCTGGCACCAGCGGCCGATTAGGCGTACTCGATGCATCAGAATGCCCACCAACCTTTGGCACCGACCCTGATATGGTCGTCGGTATCATCGCTGGCGGTAATGACGCGATGTTTCGAGCCAAAGAAGGTGCAGAAGATGACCCAGCTCTTGGTGAACAAGACCTTATTGACCATAAACTGACTTCAAAAGATGTGGTTGTTGGCATCGCCGCTAGTGGGCGCACGCCTTACGTCATTGGCGCATTAGAATACGCCAATCAATTGGGTGCCACGACAGTCGCACTGTCATGCAATCCCGCTTCTGATATTGCTAACATCGCTCAAATAGCTATTAGTCCTGTGGTAGGTCCGGAAGCTCTGACAGGTTCCACTAGACTGAAATCGGGGACCGCACAGAAGTTAGTTCTCAACATGCTCACGACAGCAAGTATGATCCGTTTAGGTAAAAGCTATGAGAACCTGATGGTGGATGTAAAAGCGACCAATGCCAAGTTAGTCGCCAGAGCGACGCGCATTGTGATGCAGGCTACGGATTGCAACAAACAACAGGCAGAAGTCACGTTAAAAGAAACTCAATATGACGTGAAGCTGTCGATTCTCATGATTCTAACTGGATTAGATAAGCAGCAAGCACATCAGCAGTTACATCAACAAGACGGTTTCCTAAGAAAGGCAGTAATAAGCAAGAGCCAAGAAAGTGAATAAAAAAGCTAGGGTGTCATACCCTAGCTTTCTAAATTATCTTTTAATGGGAATAGTCATTCCAACCGCGTTGCCATTCCATTCTAAAACGCTGTCCATCGGGTAAGCCTTCACACGCCCCAGTGTAATACTGCCCAGACAACCCGATTTGATAGGCAAAATCAGCATCACAAAACTCTAGAATGCCTCTTTGATAACCCGAGTCGTATTCTGAATGAACGGCAGCGCCGAGTTTATTCAGGTCAGAGTAACTGCGAGACAATTGCCCACGCACACCATCTTGATAGCCAATCTGTTCCCAACTTCCCTCTTTAGCGAGGTCATCCACTCCTTTGGCGCATCCAAATATTAACAAAGCGGATGCTGCCACTAAAAACGCTTTCATGAGATTCCTTTTCATCCAACTCTCTCTGCCGTCACAATGCCAGTTTTAAGTGTTTTTTACCACTCAATCCTTGACTAAGTGATGAGCTTCACGCTTTTCTACCGCCACTTAACTCGGAAAAACGACCACTTACTCTTCGATAAAACCACTTAAGTTGGTTATTGACCACTTAATCATCTATTCCACCACTAACCGAATAAGCCGATGTGTAGCCAATTCATCATTTTTATAATGGTTACCAGAATTTAATGTCATCACAAACTAGGGATAACAGTTATGTTGTGGTTTTTAACTTGTGTTGCAGCCTTGATCGGCGGCTACTTTATCTACGGGGCTTTCATTGAGAAGGTCTTTGGTATTAATACAAAACGTCAAACACCAGCTCACACTAAAGCTGATGGTGTTGACTACGTGCCAATGTCGACCAAGAAAGTGTACTTGGTTCAATTGTTAAATATCGCTGGTGTTGGTCCAATCTTCGGCCCAATCATGGGTGCGCTATACGGTCCTGCCGCTATGCTTTGGATTGTCATTGGTTGTATCTTTGCTGGTGCAGTGCACGATTACTTCTCAGGTATGCTTTCAGTACGTAACGGTGGTGCTTCTGTTCCTACTATTACCGGTCGTTACTTAGGCAATGGCGCCAAACACTTTATGAACATTTTTGCCATCGTCTTGTTGCTACTTGTTGGTGTGGTATTCGTTTCTGCACCTGCAGGCATGATCACTAACCTAGTGAATGACCAAATGGGCATGTCAATGAGCATGACAACCATGGTTGTGGTTATCTTCGCTTATTACATCATCGCGACAATCGTACCTGTCGACAAAATTATTGGTCGCTTCTACCCACTATTTGGTGCACTGCTCATCTTCATGTCTGTTGGTCTTATCACAGCAGTGGCACTATCAAGCGAACACCAAGTTATGGGTGGCTTTGAAGTCAGCGATATGTTCACCAACATGAACCCGAATGATTTACCGTTATGGCCAGCTCTATTCATCACTATTGCTTGCGGCGCTATCTCTGGCTTCCACGCAACACAGTCTCCACTGATGGCGCGCTGTATGGAAAACGAAAAGAATGGTCGCTTCGTCTTCTACGGTGCAATGATCGGTGAAGGTGTTATCGCCCTTATCTGGTGTGCTCTTGCGCTGTCTTTCTTCGGCTCTATCGACTCGCTAGCTGAAGCAGTTAAAAATGGTGGTCCAGGTAACGTAGTGTACAGCGCTTCATTTGGCCTATTGGGTGTATTTGGTGGTGTGCTTGCTTTCCTAGGTGTGGTTATTCTGCCAATCACTTCAGGTGATACTGCATTCCGCTCTAGCCGTCTAATCCTTGCTGAATACTTCAACATGGAACAGAAAACACTACGTAACCGCCTACTGATGGCTCTACCGCTATTCGTTATCGGTGGCATTTTAACTCAAGTAGACTTTGGTGTTATCTGGCGCTACTTTGGTTTCGCTAACCAAACAACTGCAGTAATGATGTTATGGACAGCCTCGGCTTACCTACTACGTCACAACAAGATGCACTGGGTAACGACTGTTCCAGCCATCTTTATGACGACGGTTGTTATTACCTTCATCTTGAATAACGCAACCCTAGGCTTCGGTCTGCCAATGCAGCTGTCAACAATTCTAGGTATTGTTGCCTCACTATCTATCACTGGCTACGTGATTAAGAAGTCAAAAGGTAAAGGTGAAACAGACCTTGCAGATGAAGAAAAGCCACAAGGCAAAGCAGAAACTGCTTAACTGATTATCCCGTTATCCGCTCTTTGAGCTAAAAAAGCGCCTTCACATTGAAGGCGCTTTTTATTTGTTACCTGATTATTCGCTAAGATAACCCAAACCACCAGCAATCAGACTTTGCTCCATCACCTCAATAACAGCTCTGCTGGTTTCATGCTTTAGGATTGATGAGGCCTTAGCACCTTGCAAAATCAGCCCACTTAGGTGATCAATTTCATGTTCAAAGCCAGTCCCGATAGTTTGCGGTGCTATCAATACGGTCTCACCTCGATACACCACTTGAATTGATTTCGGGTTCCACCACTTTTCAGCAATGGTCGCTTCAAAGTCCTCACCCTGAATGACAGCACTACGCACTAAATTGCGTGTTATTGAGGCAGCTAACTGACCTTGAAGATCAGATTTAAAATGAAACTCTGCGGTTTCATCCACCTTTGCTTGAGGGTTATCTTGAGAAAAGACCACGTCGGGCTTACCAATAGTTACGCCACACAATGTACATAAATCTGCGTACAACCACAGCGCATACACTCCCACATCCAGTGTCGCACCACCAGCTTGCTGAGCGTTGAAGATCTGGTAGTTTTCATCATACTCATGCCAATTACCAAATGCTGCCTGTACTGAGGTTAGCTTGATATCGTTGTTGGCAATAAACTGTTTTAACTCTTGGTAGGCAGGAAACACAACAGACTTCATGGCTTCCGCCAAGATGACACCATGTCGTATCGCTAGCGCAGCCATTTCATCCCAATCTTTTACATTAGTAAATGCGGGTTTTTCTACCAGCACATGCTTACCAGCGTTTAAAAAAAGCTCGACCAAATCTCGGTGATAGGGGTGTAATGTCGCAATATAGACCACATCTACGTCGGCATCATCCGCTAATGCTTGGTAGGAACCATACGAGCGGCTACACTCAAATTCTTCGGCAAACTTCGACGCTCTAGCTTCATCACGTGCTGCCACCGCAACTAATTCGCCACATTGCGAATGTTGAGTTAAGTCGATAGCAAACCGACGTGCTATTTTCCCTAAACCTGCAATACCCCAGCGAGCTTTCTCCAACATCCTCTACCCTTCACCATTACGTTTTTTGCCAACCATACCTAAGTCATATGATTACTCAAGTATCATACGGTGTAACATTGTCAGTTATTACCATCCAAGTTTTGCGATGATACTACCAAGCTGTGATGCCTCTAGTTGAATACCAAAGTGGCGTTCAACGTTCTCCGCCAAGTCCGCTTTAGTCAGTTCTACTTCTTTCGCCTCTTCGTTATGCATTCTGATTTTTAACGTGCTATCGAGTAGTGTAATGATGCCGCCTTCAATTGGCTTTGCTGCAATCAAACTGTTGGTAAAGTGAGTCTCTGGGCTGGTCGAGGTAAAATGATTGCCATACAAAATATCGCCACGACATACATAGGTCATATCCAAGCTGTATAGACTCACCCAATCTTGCTGTTTCACTTGAAGTAAATAACCACAGCGTTCATCTTCGATAAATCGAAAACATTGGTGGTCAATACACTGCTCGCGATGCAATGTCAGCTCCAGAGGTGCTCTTGGCGTATTCGCACCGAACCCTGCATCAACAATCCACTGCTGGTCATCAATCGTAGCCAATGTCACTTGATGGCTCCGTCCCGAAGGCTCGCCGCTAAGATGTACTCGTGCTAATAGTGGCCTAACGGTAAAACCTAAGCTCTCCATAACTCGAAGCAGTAACCCGTTGACTTCAAAGCAATAGCCGCCACGCTGATGACGTATCAGTTTTTCAAAGATCGCATCAATATCAAGTTTAATTCCTTGGCCAACGTAGACGTCAAAGTTTTCAAATGGCAACGTCCGATGCTGAGCATGATGAAGCGATATCATATCGGCCACCGTAGGCTCAAGCTCATTCTTAATGCCAAGCTTATCGAAATAATCACGCATTTGAACAGGGTTCATCCTGTACTCCTTTAATAGTGGCAGTGTTTATTGTTTTAGGTAATCCGCAAACAACAGATACAAAAAAACGCCCGAAACCTAAATGTGCTTACTCAGCTACACTTAAATTTCAAGGCGTTGCGATTAGTGTCATCTAGACCTATTGGACTCGACGTAACACCGCTTTTAGTGCCTCAAAGTCATTGGCTAAATCTTCAGATAACAGCTCCATTGCCGCGTGTTTAGCCAATGGCCCAGGTAACTCAATGTCAGAACCTAAGATATCATCGACCACTTCTTTAAACTTAGAAGGATGCGCGGTACACAAAAACAAGCCCGTTTCACCCGGTTGCAACTGCTCTTCAAGTACTCGGTAAGCAATCGCACCATGAGGTTCACATAAGTAGCCCAGAGCATTAAGATCACGAACCGATTCAGCACTTTGCTCATCAGAGACTGCCCCTTTGCCTAGCGTGTCCAAACCCCAACCTTTAAGGCGGCAGAGTTCTTCGATACGCGGCCAGTTGTTTGGCTGACTAACATCCATCGCATTTGACGTTGTTGCCACCGTCGGTTTTGGAGCCCAATCACCTGTTTCTAGGTAACGTGGCACAGTATCATTCGCATTGGTTGCCGCGATAAAGCGCTTAATAGGCAATCCAAGCGCTTTCGCAAGCAGGCCAGCCGTTAAGTTACCGAAGTTACCGCTTGGTACTGATACTACGAGGTTTTCGCGCTGCTCTTTGCTAAGTTGAGACGCGGCTTCAAAGTAGTAACAAATCTGCGCCATCAAACGACTGATGTTGATTGAGTTTGCTGAATTTAATCCAATTTCTTCACGCAATGCTGCATCATCAAATGCCTGTTTCACGAGCGCTTGGCAAGCATCAAAGTCACCATCGATGGCCACTGTGTGAATGTTTTTGCCTAGCGTACAGAACAGCTTTTCCTGAAGTGGACTGATTTTACCTTTCGGGTAAAGAATCACGACATTGATGTCTTCCATACCATAGAAAGCGTGAGCGACTGCAGCACCAGTATCACCTGATGTTGCTGTCAAAATAGTGATTTTGCCACCATCAGAAACCGCGGCTAAAGACTGAGCCATAAAACGGCCTCCAAAGTCTTTAAATGCCAACGTTGGGCCATGGAAAAGCTCTAGTGCGTACACACCATCTTTCACTTGGTTGATTGGAGCCGGAAATTGGAACGCATTGTCCACTAATTCACTAACCTTCTCTGCAGGCAACTCATCGCCAATTAGCGCAGAAAGTATCTTTGCGCTGCGCGACACAAAATCTTCAGCTAATAAAGCATCTACGTCATCGAACTTAGGCAGCTCAGATGGGAAAAATAGACCTTGGTTGCGACCTAAGCCTTGACGGACAGCTTGGCCAAACGAGACTTGCTCGTCATTTTCTTTGATGTTGTAAAGCTTCATAGCTCACTTCCTGTTACTTTCGAACCCTGCTTGTCTAAACGACAAACGTGCACGAATCCTTCGTTATTTTGTACGTAATTTTCTTCTAGCCAGCGAGCCACTCGCTCTGCCACATCTTTTTCTTTACAGATGCTGAACAGCGTTGGGCCACTGCCTGAAATTCCGGTTGCCAAAGCCCCTGCTGTTGCCGCGTATTCACGCGCTTGACTAAAGCCAGGTAGCAACTTAGCACGGTATGGTTCGGCAATGACATCTTTGATCATCTTTGCTGCCAATTCAGGCTGATTAGAATGACATGCATGGATAAACCCTGCCAGATGACGACCATGAGCAATGATGTCTTGACGACGATATTGAGAAGGTAAAATTTCACGCGCTTCTGCCGTCGACACTTTAATGCCTGGATACGCCATCACCCAATACCAATCATCAAAACAAGGCACTTCTTGGCTAATAATACCAAGCTCTTCCAACATCAGTTGCACACCGCCTAAATAGCAAGGTGCCACATTGTCGTAATGGATGCCACCAGAAATTTGCCCTTCCATCTCTCCCATAAGAGCCAGTAACTCGGTCTCATTTAATGGATTGCCATGAAATTGGTTCAAAGCGTCTAGCGCCGCGACGATAGAACAAGCACTCGATCCTAAGCCAGAACCAATCGGCATGTTCTTCTCAAGTGTCATAAGCACAGGTTTAAGGGCTAGCCCTTTCTTATCTAATTCACGGGCGTACACTTTCCAACAATCGTAAACAATATTCTCTTGCGGGTCAGCGGGCAGCTTATCAACAAAGCTGCCTTTCGTTGCTAGGTCAAAAGGCTTATCACCGAGCTTAACCTCAACGCAATCGCCAAGTAGAGTGCCATCTATAGGAGAGACTGCAGCACCCAATACATCAAAACCAACACTCACGTTACCAATAGAGGCCGGAGCATAAACGACAACGCTATCACTCATCTTACACTCCTAGTTTCCAGCCTAATGTACGCATCACATCAGAGAACACGCCTGCTGCGGTCACTTCTGTACCCGCACCGTAACCACGTAATACCAGTGGAATTGGCTGATAATAGCGACTATAAAATGCCAGTGCGTTTTCACCATCTTTAATCTTGAACATAGGGTCGTTTTCATCCACGGCAGCAATGCGTACGCGACACTTACCATCTGCGATTTCGCCCACGTAGCGCAGCACTTTGCCTTCTTTGGCAGCGTCCGCTGACAGTTGGCTGAAGTAAGCATCCGCTTCAGGCAGACGGGCCATAAACTCATCTACTGAACCTGAATCATCAAAACCTGGTGGCAACGCTTGGTCAACTTCGACATCTTCAAGTTCAAGCGCCATCCCCGCTTCGCGAGCTAAGATGAGCAGTTTACGTGCTACGTCCATGCCTGATAGGTCATCACGTGGATCTGGCTCAGTGAAACCTTTATCTTTTGCGACATTAGTTGCTTGGCTTAGCGTTAACCCTTCATCTAACTTACCGAAAATGAAAGATAACGAACCAGATAGGATACCGTTGAATTTCTCTAGCTCATCACCCGCTGCGATCAGGTTCTGTAGGTTCTCAATAACTGGCAGACCTGCCCCTACCGTTGTCTCATACATTAGCTTACGACGAGAGTTACGAGCGACATCACGCAGTTGATGATAGTAAGACATGCTCGCAGTGTTTGCCTTTTTATTTGGCGTGACTACATGGAAGCCTGCCGCTAAAAACTCCGTATATTGATTGGCAATGTCTTCACTAGAAGTACAATCAACCAAAACAGGGTTAATAATGTGATTACGCTGAACCAATGCGGCTAAACCTGCCACCGAGAACTTCTCACTTACGTCGCCCATACGATCGCGCCATTGGTCGAGAGGAAGTCCTTTGCCATCGAGCAAGACACCTTTACTGTTTGCTAGACCACATACGCGGATAATGATGCCTTTCTCTGCCAGTTTGGCTTGCTGGCGCTGAATTTGATCCACCAGCTCACCACCAACACCGCCAACACCAACGACAAACACATCTAGGAAATGCTTAGAATTGAAAAGATTTTCATGACACGCTTTGATGGCCTCAGAAATTTTGTCTTCCGGGATTACCGCTGAGATAGCGCGCTCGGAGGAGCCCTGTGCGATTGCGACAATATTGACGTTAACTTCTGCCAGTGATGAGAAGAACTGAGAAGCGACACCGCGAGATGTGCGCATACCATCGCCCACTAGTGTCACGATCGCGACATCATCCATAAACTCAACAGGCTCTAGTAAACCGTTTTTAAGTTCCAGTTCAAAGGCTTCGCGCAATGCTCGCTCTGCATCAAGGTTGTCTTCTTCTTCAATACAGAAACTGATGCTGTATTCTGAAGATGACTGAGTAATAAGAACGATAGACACACCCGCTGATGACATAGCGCCAAAAACGCGACTCGCCATGCCCACCATGCCTTTCATACCAGGTCCAGATACGTTCACCATGATAAGGTTAGACAGTGTCGTGATACCTTTGATTGGTAAATTGTCTTCACCAGTATCTTGACCGATCAAGGTACCAGCCCCTTGTGGGTTGAACGAGTTCTTGATGAGACATGGAATATGGAACTGAGCGATAGGTGCAATAGTTTTTGGGTGAAGAACCGAAGCGCCAAAATAAGAAAGCTCCATCGCTTCTTGATAGCTCAGTGACTTGAGAAGGCGAGCATCATCAACCAGGCGAGGGTCACAGTTGTAAACCCCATCAACATCCGTCCAAATTTCACAACAATCAGCACGCAAGCACGCTGCTAATACCGCAGCAGAATAGTCAGAGCCGTTACGACCAAGCGTAACCAATTCACCCTTAGCGTTGCCAGCAGTAAAGCCCGGCATAATGTGCACGACACCTTCTGCCAGTGGGTTAGCTTGGAAGTTTTGGGTTGATACTTCCACATCCACCATCGCTTCTAAATGATCACCTTGAGCAAAAAGGTACTTAACTGGATCAATAAGATCCGCAGCTTGACCTTTAGCTTGCAGTACAGCTTTCATAAGTTGAATCGAGATTCGCTCACCTTTTGATATAATGCGAGCATTCACGTGATCTGGGCAAGTTCCGAGTAATCGGATACCGTGGACAAATTGATGCAATTGGAATAAAGATGTTTTGACTTGGTTGTCAAAATCTGTGCGCTCAATATTCGGGAGTACAGCTGCAATATTAGAAAATAGTTCGTTGAATGATGTTTCAAGCTCTGAAATCTGCAACTCAACTTCATTGTTTTTTAGGGCAGTTTCAATAACGGCGACAAGTTTGTTTGTCGTTTTACCCGGTGCCGATAGCACCACTGCCAAATCTTCTTGCTGGGCATTATTAGCGATGATGTCCGCTGCTCTTAAAAAGCGGTCTGCATCAGCTAATGATGAACCTCCAAATTTTAGTACTCGCATCCTTTCCTCCCGAAATACTCAAAACAGGTAAAAAAAAGGCCCGTATCTTGGGGATACAGGCCTTGTTTTTGAATTTCTTCCGTCTACCAGCCCGCCCCAACATTGGTAATGTCGGTAATAATAATCGTGGTGGTCATTACTACGTGCTGGCAACTAAACATAGGGTCTTCTTAAAAATCTCTTATGTGCTTACCCATACGTTTAACCTATTTGTTGTAGCTGAGTCAATTAAAAAATGTACTTTTATTGCTTTAGCGGCGTTTTTTTCTTAAACGCATAGAAATTGATAATTGCAGATAACTTATTCAGTTAGGATCTTTATTAATAACCAATTGCTATATAGATTTACAACTTTTTGCTTAGTTTATGTGCTTTAATTAGAAGTCAATAGACTATAAAAACAATAACCAAGGAGTGGTGCTATGAAAGCAGTGTCTTTTTACGCTTTACCCTTGCTATTGTTCTCAGGAATGTCCCTCGCGGTAGACCTACCTACGCTGCCTTCGCAACATGACGCCTCCCCTCATAACTTCTTTCTTTCTTCAGGCACTAAGCTGGGTAGCAGTGATTCTTTTGATACTTGGAATATTGATAGTGGCTATTCCTATTCAATCTTTGACTCGTTAGATGTTTACATCGGGGCTCGATTGAATAATTCGCACGAGTCGATAGACCAAGGATTTTTGAGTGGCGTTAGCTACAATGTGTCTGACCGTATCTCGGTAAAAAGCACACTTCGTGGCTACCAATATGAAGAGAATAACGAAAAGCAAGGCGCAATGGCTGCGGAAATATCAAGTAGGATGAGATTAACCGAAAACCTAGACGTTCACGCCACCTTCGATTTTGAGAAGATACAACAAGGCGTTGAAGTGGGTCTAGGCTTCCGTTTTTAACTGAGCATCAGTTCAAGCATGACTTAAAACTCTAATGCTTCTTTAGCGATCAATACCCCATTCCAATCAGAATAAACGTAATGCCCAGGTTGAACGATTTGGTTGTTCATCGTTAATGTAACGTTGATTTGACCTGCTCCACGTTTTTCTGTTTTGAAAGGACATGCCGCTAGCGCTTTAACTCCCAGATCCATTTCCGCCATAGCCGCCACGTCCCGAACTGCGCCATTCACAATCACGCCTTCCCATCCGTTTTCTATTGCCATAATCGCGAGTTGGTCCCCAAGCAGTGCTTTGGCACAAGAACCATTACCGTCAACAAAGAGTACTTTGCCTGTACCATTTTGCCCTAACACTTCTCTCACCATTGAGTTATCGTGGTAACAGCGTACCGTTACAATCTCTCCCCAGAACGCGGCACGTTGCCCGAAATTTTGCAGTGGCAAATTCAGCAACATGACTTTATCTTCGTGTTGGTCACAAATATCAGGTGTGATATCTCTCATTTTTCCTCCGTGATTTTTTGCTCAATAGCCATGCTAGTAGCAAGTCTTTAGAAGAGCATTAAATTAAAATCCTTTATCGCCTATCCGGTAATTTTTTCTGCTAACGTAAGAAATCACCCAATCGGCCTAATTTTTTTTGCGTTTGACTCTCATCACAGGAAACCAAAAACAGTACACCATTTTCTACCCAATAAATGGCATTTTGCTGGTATTTTTGCGCTAACTCACAGCCTTGCGTTAAAGTCATTTCTACCGCAAAGCTGTCTTCAACCCAGCTAAAACTCGGGTTTCCCACCTTAACATTTTGGTAGTTATAAATTTTGAGTCTTTGCTCTAAGTTGAGGTTTTTTATGCAATTTAGTTCGTTAGACAGTTTACGACTCTGTGGGTTCCAAGCCGTTATGATCACGTAATTTTCGCTGTCCCACTCAGTGATAAATTCTATGCAAATTTCTGAATAGGAACGCCACAAGTGTGCATCAATACTCATATTATCTAAATTGTTGTATTTGCCCAATACTATTAATATTTGTTACAAAGGCGCTATTGATTTAAATCAACAAAGTGCATGGAATTAACATTTGACCATTGTTAGCATGCTGTTAACATTATAGAATTCGCCTCAATGACATAGCAGAATAATAAGAGATTTAAGGGATTTCTCGTTTTTTTGGCAACATCACGGAAGGCGACTTAACCTGTAACTGTTTCTACGATTTTGAGTAAACATCTAAGAAACATTACCTATATGTTAACTTTTTGCCTAGAATTTATTCTACTAGCGACAGAATTATCACAAGTTTAAATTAGGTACCGCCGATGCAAAGCCCGCAGATTCTTATTGTTGAAGATGAGCAAGTAACCCGTAACACCCTTAAAAGCATTTTTGAAGCAGAAGGATATGCTGTATTCGAGGCCAGCGACGGTCAGGAAATGCACCAAGTCATGTCTGAGAACTCTGTAAACCTTGTTATCATGGATATCAACCTTCCTGGTAAAAACGGTTTACTACTAGCTCGTGAACTTCGTGAGCAAGCTAATGTAGCATTAATGTTCTTGACTGGTCGTGACAACGAAGTTGATAAAATTCTAGGTTTAGAGATTGGCGCTGATGATTACATCACTAAGCCATTCAACCCTCGTGAATTAACTATCCGTGCACGTAACCTGTTAACTCGTTCAATGAGCACAAGTGCCGCTACTGAAGAAAAACGCAGCGTTGAGAAATATGAGTTCAACGGTTGGGTTCTTGATATCAATAGTCGCTCACTAGTTAGCCCAAGTGGCGACGGCTACAAGCTACCTCGTTCAGAGTTCCGTGCTCTACTGCACTTCTGTGAGAACCCAGGTAAGATTCAAACTCGCGCCGATCTTCTTAAGAAGATGACTGGTCGTGAGCTTAAGCCTCACGATCGCACTGTAGATGTAACGATTCGTCGTATCCGTAAGCACTTTGAGTCGGTTTCTGGTACTCCAGAAATCATCGCAACTATCCACGGTGAAGGCTACCGCTTCTGTGGTGATCTAGAAGAATAATCATCTTCTAACGAATAGCAAAAGGGACGCACTATGCGTCCCTTTTTTAATGTAAGCGATTCGGCCTCAATCAATATACCGTATCCACATTCACTTGTTTGTTGACGACCCAAGTTTGTTTGTCACCACCAACCAGCTGCACAGCAACATCTACTGGCTTAGTAATGTTGACTTCTAACTGCCAGTTAAACGCCACTTCCCACTGATTCTCTGAGTGATTTCGCAGTTCAAAGTCATCACCTTCAAACTCCCAAGACACATCACCTTGTTTCAATACCACCATAGCGACATCCATATCAGCTGGTAGCTGCGTGTCAGTCACTAGGTTTAATGCACCGTGAAGAGTTTGTTCTTTTACCAATGCCGTTGTTTCACCAATTTTTGGCATCATATCGATCCAAAGGTTCGACTCTAGACGAACAGTCTGCTGCTCAACCATAGCAGTATTTCCCGTCATCCATACTTTTGAGTCTGTCGCTGGAGAGGTTGCACAACCGGCTAAAGCTGCAGAAAGTGCTAGTGCTGTGAGTATTTTCTTCATTTTGATTCCTTACTTTCCAACCACATTTTAAGTACTTGAATATCATTGTGATATTCGTTTTTTATCTCTTCAACCCAATCTTCAATGTTCTCCCACCATGCTGGCATATCCGGAGACTGAGCCTTCTGGGCAACTGATTGAATGCGTTTTAAGCCAATAGACCCAGCAGCACCTTTAATCTTATGTGCTTCAGAGGCAATGCCGGATTGATCTTTCGCAGTCATGTTCGAATCCAGTATCTCGAGATAGTCTGGCATCATTTGCTCGAACATAGTGATGCTATCGTACACAGGTTTGGTGCCGACAATATCAACATAAGAGTCCAACATATCGAAATCTAATAGTCGATTAAACAGTTCGTCATTGATATCTGTTTTCTCAACTACGGTTGCTTCTTCAACGTCAGTAGACTCTTCATCGCCAGCAAACTTGTTAATGACTTCCGTGAGTGCTTTAACACTCAATGGCTTACTGATAGCGTCATCCATACCTTTTGTTAGGTACTCTTGCTTATCCTTTAGCACATTCGCCGTTAAAGCGACCAAAGGAGGCAATTGTGTGTAGTGCTCCCTAAAATTCTGTGCAACATCAAAGCCCGTCATATCAGGTAACTGAATATCGAGCAACGCAAGGTCATACTCTTCTGGCTTAAACGTCGCGATGGCTTCTTCGCCCGTCATTGCAACACTGACTGTATGCCCTAAGCTTTCCAACAGCGAACGTGCAACCGTAATGTTCAACTCTATATCTTCCAGTAAGAAAATATTGAGACTACCTTGTTGCTTCACTTCTACTGGAGCCAATTGTTGTTTATCAGCACAAGGGACATTGATGGATACCGTAAATGTACTTCCAAACCCCTCTTCACTGTCTACCGTGATGTCACCATCCATCATCTTTATCAGTTGCTTAGAAACCGCAAGACCAATTCCGGTGCCCACAGCATGTAAATTGTCTTTCCCTGACTTCACCTGATAATACATAGCGAAGATCTTATCAAGTTCGTGCTGAGGAATACCTATTCCAGTATCTTCAACTTCGATAATGATATGAGCATAATTATCTTCAATATCCGCACTGATGGTCATCACAACGCCACCCTGCTTAGTGAACTTCATGGCGTTGCTAACCAGATTCCAAATCACCTGACGCAGTCTCGTCGCATCGACTACCACGCCTTCTGGGAGATCCGTTAAACGCTCAAGATCAAATCGTAACCCTTTCTGCTCCGCCATAAGAGCCGAAATGCTCTCAAGTTCAGTGACAAAGTCTTCAAAGTTCAGTGGTTCAGGGAAAAGCTCAAGCTTACGTCTATCAAACTTATCCATATCAATTATGTCATTAAAGATATGGCCTAGCGTGATGGCACTGACGTTAATAGTTTGCATGTGCTTACGCTGTTCAGTATTTAGATGGCTATCAAGTAACATTCGGCTCAAACCGACAATGCCATTTAACGGTGTACGCAGCTCATGACTAATGGTCGAAATAAACGTTGTTTTGTCTCGACTCGCTTTCTCTAATGACTCTTGATGACGCTTACGCTCGGTGATATCACGACCAAAACCAACCAGCCCAAGGTGCTTACCATCTTTGCTATAGAACGGCACCTTACGCAGTTCATAGAAACATTTCTTGCCATCTGGGTACTCTAACCACTGCTCATACGTCAGTGCTTGGTTATCACCCATCACTTTATGGTCGGTTTCAACAACTTGTTTAGCGATCTCTTCAGAGTAAACGTCCCATGGTGTCAAACCCACTAGCTCTTTTTCTTTTCGACCAGTCAACTCTTCCATCGCCCGGTTACAACCAGAGAAGACACCTTCCGCATTGCGGTAATAGATCAAGTCGGGAGAAGCATCAATAAATGAACGCAGTAAAGCGGTTCGTTCAGCCAGCTCTAGTTGAGTACGTTCACGTTGAAACACCTCATTTTCTAGATCCTTCATCGCCTCTTCACGCGCTTCCTCCGCTTTTTGTCTCTCTTCAATCTCTTGATTGAGTTTGCGAATATTTTGTTGCAGCTTGTGGTTCAAATCTTGGTCACGCGAACGCATGTCTTTTAGTTTAGAAACCATCTTAGAGAGACGCTGACGTGATTCTTCCAACTGGTCGACAACAACAGAGAGAAAATACACAGCCCACGGAGTAATAAGCAGACCGAAAAATACCGAACGGACAATATCGATGTCATCTACACGCCCGTTCAAAACAAGGGTAATACCCACCTGAACCACAACGGCTAATGCCACCAAAGCCAATGCGAGAAGAATAGAAAAACGAACAATGCCGAGCTTTACTAACAAGTCGACATAATATTGAGCGAGGTTTTTGATAGGTTTCATTCAGCACTCCGTGCGTTACAACTGGCCTAAGTCTATCATTAAGCCAGTAGCTTCACACGGTAGTAGAATTATTTGAGAACAGGTTTGTGATAAATAAACGGATTCAGAGTCAATGAGCCCTGTTGGCCTTGTTTGGTTAACACTCGGCCTAGCTCTGTCATCGCTAACCAACGGTTCTCACACCAAAGTGGCGACAACAAGGTCGGTCTTCGCGCGGAAGAGGAGACGCGGTGAAAAATGATCTCTGCTGGCGTACGACGAATCATTTCACTGGCCACATCTAAGTAAAACTCTAGCGTTGGCGCTTCTAATCTCCCAGCACGCCACGCCTTAGCCATCGTACTGCCTTCAACAATATGTAAACCGTGCAATTTAATGCCATCCGTTCCGGTGGCCAGCACCTTGTCTAGAGTAACAAGGTTATCTTGCTTTGATTCATTTGGCAGACCGACGATAAGATGTGTACATACCTTGATTCCAAGTGCACGAGCGCGTCGGGTGATTTCATCGTACACAGCAAAATCATGGCCTCGATTTATGCGTTTAAGTGTGTGATCGTGAGCCGTTTGTAGCCCTAGCTCCAACCAAATTTCATATCCTTGCTCGACATACCCAGCCAAAAGCTCTAGTACGGACTCAGGAACACAATCAGGGCGCGTTCCGACACACAATCCGACAATGTCAGCATACTTAAGTGCTTCTTCGTACATGTTTTTCAACACCTGTACTTCTGCATAAGTGCTGGTGTAAGCCTGAAAATAAGCGAGATACTTCTTTGCACGCTTCACTTCACCAGCACGATCCGTGAGCTGTTCATGAATGGATTGAATCTGTGTCTCTTCACTTGCAAAGGAGGCAACATTACAAAATGTACAACCGCCACGACCTATCGTGCCGTCACGGTTAGGGCAGCTAAAACCTCCGTGTAGGGTCAGTTTGTGAACTTTTTCACCGTATCGACGCTGGAGATCTTGGCCGATGGTATTCACCAACTCATGTAATTGCATGTTCGAAAAACCTATTAATAAGAATGAATCTCACTCTAATTAGTGAAACTAAATTACATCCCTGCAAAAGAAAACCATGCATCGTATCAACGAGCGGGAAAAGCATGCTTAACCAAAATCAATAAATATTCATAAAAACAACAGAAAAACGGCAAATGTTGCATGTATGTTATTAGATATATTCAAAAGTAGATAAAAAAAATGTGGAACAGACGTAACTTTCGTTGGAATTACACAGCGCAAAATTGTAGGATACTTACACAATTCTGCTGTTTTTGCCGTTTTTATTACAGTACGAATTAGTAGATTGAAGGTTGATATTCTACTCCCACCAACATATTCCACTGGATTGTGGAAAGATGACATTGAATATCACCACGGAATGTTTTTCTCGCAACACTTTTCCTGCGAGATGCAGAATGGACTCGAAAACTGCCCCCTCTGGCAGTCAAGAATCAAAATTACAAAGGACAAGGCACAATCACACACTCAAGTTGTGCCTAGATTAAACTGGAAGGAAGTATCTATGGTAGATAGAGAGCAGAATACACAAGGTCTGTATACTCCAGAGTTGGAGCATGACGCTTGTGGTATCGGTTTTGTTGCTCACCTAAAAAACCGTAAATCACACGAAGTAGTGACCCAAGCCCTGGATATGCTAGCGCGCATGGAACACCGTGGCGGTCAAGGCTGCGATCCATGCAGTGGCGATGGCGCAGGTATCCTACTTCAGAAGCCCCATGAATTTCTTTTGGAAGAAGCTGTCAAGCTTGGTATCAAGCTGCCTTCTTTTGAGAAATACGGTGTTGGTGTTGTTCTTTTCCCGAAAGACGAGCACAAACGCGCACAATGTCGTGACATTCTAGAGCGCAATGCACAACGTTTAGAGTTGGAAGTAATTGGATATCGTGTCTTACCAACTGACAACTCAATGATTGGTGCTGATCCATTGAGCACTGAGCCACAATTCGAACATGTATTCGTTTCTGGTGGTCCGGGCTGTACGCCTGAAGAGCTAGAACGTAAGCTTTACGTATTACGTAACTACACAGTACGCGTTTGCTTAGAAAGTGTGTCTAACATTGGTGATGACTTCTACATCAATTCAATGTCGTACAAGACACTGGTTTACAAGGGCCAGCTCACTACTGAGCAAGTACCTCAGTACTTCCTAGATCTACAAAATCCAACGATGGTGACAGCGCTTGCACTGGTTCACTCTCGTTTCTCTACCAATACTTTCCCGAAATGGCGCCTAGCGCAGCCTTTCCGTTACATTGCCCACAACGGTGAAATCAACACAGTTCGCGGTAACCTGAACTGGATGAAGGCTCGTGAAGCGATCATCGAATCTGACTTGTTCACACAAGCAGAAATCGACATGCTGCTCCCGATCTGTCAAGAAGGCAGCTCGGATTCATCAAACTTCGATATGGCACTAGAGCTCCTGGTTCTTTCTGGTCGTAGCCTGCCACATGCGTTGATGATGATGATCCCTGAAGCATGGCAAGAAAACAAAAACATGGACCCAACACGTCGTGCATTCTACCAGTATCACGCGAACGTAATGGAACCATGGGACGGACCTGCATCGGTGTGCTTTACTGACGGTGTTCAGGTAGGTGCAACGCTTGACCGTAACGGTCTGCGCCCGTCGCGCTATACCGTGACTAAAGATGACTTCTTGGTGATGGCATCAGAATCTGGTGTTGTCGACATTGAGCCAGAGAATGTTGAGTTCCGTGGTCGTCTGCAACCTGGTCGTATCTTCGTTGCTGACCTAGAGCAAGGTCGGATCATCTCTGATGAAGAAGTGAAAGATGGCATCGCAAGTGCTCAGCCATACCAGAAATGGGTGGAAGAGAACCTGCTTAGCCTGAAAAAGCTTCCAGACGCGAGCAACGAATTCAGCCAACCTTCTCCAGAGAAGCTACTGCACAAACAGCAAGCGTTTGGTGTTAGCTCAGAAGAAGTGAACGAAATCATTGTACCTATGGCAAAAGATGGCAAAGAGCCATTGTCTGCAATGGGTGCTGACTGGCCACTAGCGATCCTTTCGCACCAGTCACAACATCTGTCTAACTACTTTAAGCAGCTATTTGCTCAGGTTACCAACCCACCAATCGACCCGATTCGTGAACGTATGGTGATGTCTCTGAACACTTACCTTGGTAAAGATCAGAACCTACTATCGGAATCTCCGGAGCACTGCCAAAAAGTTGAGCTAGAGTCCCCAGTTCTATCTAACTCTGAACTTGAGAAGCTGCGTGCTATCGATAATGAACATCTGCAAGCGAAAACTCTGGATATTGTTTTCCAAGCAAGTGAAGACGAAGGTAAGCTAGAGCGTGCACTAAAACGTATCTGTCAATACGCTGAAGATGCGGTTATCGATGGTTACTCAATCATTCTATTAACTGACCGAGCTATCAACTCTAACCATGCCGCTATCCCAGCGATGCTGGCGGTAGGCGCGGTTCACCACCACCTGATCCGCAAAGGCTTGCGTGCTAAGTGTGACATCGTAGTAGAAACGGGTGACGCACGTGAAACGCACCACTTTGCAACGCTTGTTGGTTACGGTGCAAACGCGGTTAACCCATACCTCGTTATCGAGACCATGGTTGAGCTACAACGCACTAAAAAACTGGATCCAGAAACCAGCATCTCTGAGCTGTTCGAGAACTACCGTAAGTCGATCAACGGCGGCCTATTAAAGATTTTCTCGAAAATGGGTATCTCCACACTTCAGTCTTACCATGGTGCACAAATCTTCGAAGCGCTAGGTATCAGTAAGTCTGTAGTTGAGAAGTATTTCACGGGTACGGTTTCACGTATTCAAGGCCTTACCATCGACGATATCGCCAAAGAAGTCTTGGTTCGTCACCGTATTGGTTTCCCAACACGTGAAATTCCAGTTCAAGTTCTTGATGTGGGTGGGGTTTATCAGTGGAAACAGCGTGGTGAAAAGCACCTGTTTAACCCAGAAACTATTTCTCTACTGCAAGAGTCAACTCGCAACAAAGATTACTCTCAGTTTAAGAAGTATGCGAAAGCCGTCGATGACCAAGGCGATAACGCTGCGACTCTGCGTAGCCAATTAGACTTCGTTAAGAACCCAGCAGGCTCCATCCCGCTGGAAGAAGTTGAGCCAATTGAAAACATTCTGAAGCGCTTTGCTACAGGTGCGATGTCATTCGGTTCTATCTCTTACGAGGCTCACTCAACACTTGCTGTAGCCATGAACCGTATCGGTGCTAAGTCTAACTCAGGCGAAGGCGGTGAAGATCCAACTCGTTTCGAGCGTAAAGAAAACGGTGACTGGGAACGCTCAGCAATTAAGCAGGTTGCATCAGGTCGTTTCGGTGTCACGTCTTACTACTTAACTAACGCTGATGAGCTACAAATCAAGATGGCTCAAGGTGCGAAGCCGGGCGAAGGTGGTCAGCTACCAGGTGATAAAGTCGATGACTGGATCGGTGCGACTCGTCACTCAACTCCAGGGGTTGGTCTAATTTCTCCACCGCCACACCACGATATCTACTCAATCGAAGATTTGGCTCAGCTGATCTACGACTTGAAGAATGCGAACCGTGCTGGTCGTGTCAACGTGAAACTGGTATCCGAAGCGGGCGTTGGTACTATCGCCTCAGGTGTAGCGAAAGCGAAAGCGGACGTTGTCCTTATTGCTGGTTTCGATGGTGGTACAGGTGCATCACCAATGTCTTCAATTCGCCACACTGGTCTTCCTTGGGAGCTAGGTTTGGCAGAAACACACCAAACGCTTCTGAAGAACGGTCTGCGTAACCGTATCGTGGTTCAATCTGATGGTCAGATGAAAACACCGCGTGACCTTGCGGTAGCAACTCTGCTAGGTGCTGAAGAATGGGGCGTCGCAACTGCAGCGCTTGTGGTTGAAGGCTGTATCATGATGCGTAAGTGTCATAAGAACACCTGCCCAGTGGGTATCGCAACGCAAAACAAAACACTACGTGAGCGCTTCGATGGTCGCGTAGAAGATGTTGTTACCTTCTTCCAATACATGGCTGAAGGCTTACGTGAAGTGATGGCTGAACTTGGTTTCCGCACTATCGATGAGATGGTGGGTCAATCTCACAAACTAAAAGTTCGTGAAGATATTGGTCACTGGAAATATAAGAACCTCGACCTAACACCTGTACTACATATTGAACAGGCTCGTGAGCAAGATGGCGTTTACAACCAAACGGAACAAAACCACAACCTAGAACAGGTTCTGGACCGTAAGTTAATTCAAGCAGCGATTCCAGCACTTGAGAAAGGCGAAGCCGTAAATGCTGAGTTCCCTATCATCAACACCGACCGTTCGGCTGGTACCATGCTGTCGAATGAGATTTCTAAAGTCTACAAGGACCAAGGTCTACCTCAACCAATGAACGTGAAGTTCACCGGCAGCGCAGGTCAATCATTCGGCGCTTTCCTTGCTAAAGGCGTTAAGTTTGAAGTGGAAGGCGATGCGAACGACTACTGGGGTAAAGGTCTGTCAGGCGGTACATTAGTACTCTACCCTGATGCGAAATCAACGATTGTCGCTGAAGATAACATCGTGGTTGGTAACGTATGTTTCTACGGTGCAACGTCTGGTGAATCCTTCATTCGCGGTATGGCTGGTGAGCGTTTCTGTGTACGTAACTCTGGTGCCAAAGTCGTTGTTGAAGGTGTTGGTGACCACGGTTGTGAATACATGACTGGCGGTGCGGCCATCATCCTTGGTTCGACAGGACGTAACTTTGCGGCTGGTATGAGTGGCGGTGTTGCCTACGTTTGGGATACAGCGGGGGATTTTGAAACCAAGCTAAACCCTGAATTGGTCGACCTAGACCCAATCGAACAAGAAGATCGCGAACTACTTAAAGATATGCTGACTAAGCATGTAGAGTTCACAGGAAGTGAAGTCGCTCAGTCGTTCTTAGATAACTTTGAAGTAAGCCTAGCGTCACTCGTTAAGGTTATGCCGCGTGACTACAAAGCGGTACTTCAAAAGCGCAAAGCAGAAGCTGAGCAAGCTCAAACGGAAGAAGTGGAGGCAGTATAATGGGTAAGCCTACTGGATTTTTAGAACATGGTCGCGAGCTTCCAAAGAAGCTCGACCCAGCCGTTCGTATTGAAGACAACAAAGAGTTCGTACTAAACGAAGAGTTTGGCGACAAAATCAATACTCAGGCTTCTCGTTGTATGGATTGTGGCGTGCCGTTCTGCCACAGTGGTTGCCCAATCGGCAATATCATCCCAGAGTTCAACGATGCCGTATATCGTGATAGCTGGGAAGAAGCTTGGAACATCCTAAGTTCTACTAACAACTTCCCTGAGTTTACAGGTCGCGTCTGTCCGTCTCCTTGTGAGAGCGCTTGTGTACTTGGCATTAACCAAGACCCTATCACCATCTGTAATATCGAGAAAACTATCGTTGAAACAGCATACCGCGAAGGTTATGCAAAACCGAAAACGCCACGTTCTCGTTCTGGTAAAACTGTTGCTATCATCGGTTCTGGCCCTGCTGGTCTCTCTGCCGCTGAACAGCTCAACAGTGCAGGTCACTCTGTGACTGTATTTGAACGCGATGAGAAAGTGGGTGGCCTACTTCGCTTCGGCATCCCAGATTTCAAACTGGGTATGGACATCATTGACCGTAAGATCAATCTGATGGCAGAAGCTGGCGTTGAGTTTAAAGTAAACCAACATGTGGGCGTTGATGTTAATGCTCAGCAACTGCGCCAAGAGTTTGATGTGGTGCTGTTAACAGGTGGATCTACCGTTCCTCGTGACTTACCTGTTCCTGGACGTGAACTTAAAGGCGTACATTTCGCTATGGAGTTCCTTGCTCAGAATAACCGTCGTGCTAACGATATGGATCTGAAAGGCGAAGAAATCCACGCTAAAAATAAGCACGTTGTGGTTATCGGCGGTGGCGATACAGGTTCTGACTGTGTTGGTACATCAAACCGTCATAAAGCGGCGAGTGTTACTCAGGTCGAAATCATGCCGATTCCACCAGAAAAACGCCCTGCGAATATGCCTTGGCCTCAATACCCAATGATTATGAAAACAACCACTTCTCATGAAGAAGGCTGTGACCGTCATTGGAATATCCTGACAAAAGAATTCATCGGTAACGATGAAGGTCAAGTAACAGGTCTTCGTATTGCTGACATCGTATGGAAAGACGCAGCGCCAGGTGAACGCCCAAGTTTTGAAGAAGTGGCTAACTCTGAGCGTGTCATTC
Organism: Vibrio sp. La 4.2.2; assembly: GCF_027586995.1. NCBI lineage: Bacteria > Pseudomonadati > Pseudomonadota > Gammaproteobacteria > Vibrionales > Vibrionaceae > Vibrio > Vibrio sp. La 4.2.2. Next base: position 182,097 of record NZ_JAPPTJ010000008.1, on the reverse strand, counting down.
CTTGTGATATGGCATTCCTAGCAATGGGCTTCTTACACCCAGAACCAACGGGCGTATTAGCACAACTTGATATCAAACTGGATGAGCGAGGAAACGTAGCGTCACAAGGTTTCCAAACGAACCAGCAAGGTGTTTTTGCCGCAGGTGATATGCGTACTGGTCAGTCTCTGGTCGTGCGTTGCATCAACGAGGGACGTGAGTGTGCACGAGCCATCGATGAATACCTTATGGGCAACACCAACCTTGAAGCGAAAGCAGATTCATTAATGCTTTCAGCCTAAAGGTTGTCTGTCTGGTTACACCAATAAGTAACTAACAGTATTCCTTCCTAATTTGGCCAGCAGTTTGCTGGCCTTTTTTGTGTCCGTCTTCATTGCAACCCCAACAAACTGTTAACCTTCTCACTATTTCACAGCAATGACTTGTCACTTATCGCAGATAAATCGTTTGAATTTCTGAATCATACACAACAAATTTCTGAAAACTTGACCTTTATCGCCATAAGCTATACGTTGTGAAGTTCGTGAAAATAGAATAGATACAATTTGTTAAGTCTATAAATTCTAAAAATTTGACGCAAATAACAACAAAAAGTCATTAAAAAGCATTAATTTACTGTCAGGATGACAGCAAGCTCAAAGGGAGAAAGGCAATGGCTCTTTACGATCCAAGTCTTGTAAAAGACAACTGTGGATTTGGTCTTATTGCGCATATGCAAGGTCAGCCCAGCCACAAACTGGTTCGCACCGCAATCTCAGCATTAGACCGCATGACTCACCGTGGCGGTATCAACTCAGATGGAAAAACAGGCGACGGATGTGGCCTACTACTCCAAAAACCGGATTCTTATTTTAAACTCATCGCAGAAGAAAATGGTTGGAACCTCGGCAAACAATACGCCGTAGGCATGCTATTTCTTTCCAAAGACCCGGTAAAAGCGCAGTCAGCGAAAGATATCATCAACCAAGAATTGTCACAGGAAACACTCACTGTTTCCGGTTGGCGAGACGTTCCTACCAATGATGACGTACTTGGTCCAATCGCACTGAGCTCGGTACCTAACATCGTTCAAGTCTTTATTTCTGCACCCGCAGGTTGGCGTGAACAAGATGTTGAACGACGCTTGTATATAGCTAAACGTCGCATTGAAAAGCGCATCATCGATGATGAAGATTTCTATATTTGTAGCTTATCGACACAAGTGATCGTCTATAAAGGGCTGTGCATGCCAGCTGATCTTCCACGCTTCTATCTCGATCTTGCTGATCTCCGCATGGAGTCATCGATCTGCCTATTCCACCAACGTTTCTCAACGAATACTCAACCTCGCTGGCCATTAGCACAGCCATTCAGATATTTGGCGCACAATGGTGAGATCAATACTATTGAGGGGAATAGACAATGGGCAAAAGCGCGTGCCTACAAGTTCGCATCACCTCTCCTGCCTGACTTACAAACCGCTGCGCCATTCGTGAATGAGACTGGCTCAGATTCATCCAGCTTAGATAACATGCTGGATCTGTTCCTGTCTGGAGGTATGGATATCTTCCGTGCCATGCGTATGCTTGTGCCACCAGCATGGCAAAATCACCCAGACATGGATCCTGATTTACGCGCCTTCTATGACTTCAACTCCAAACACATGGAGCCATGGGATGGACCTGCTGGGATCGTATTATCTGATGGTCGCTATGCTGCATGTAACCTAGATAGAAACGGCCTACGTCCAGCGCGTTACGTGATTACCAAAGACAATTTGATTACCTTAGCGTCTGAAGTGGGTATCTGGGACTACGCGCCTGATGAAGTTGCAGAGAAAGGTCGTGTTGGCCCCGGCGAGCTGCTTGTTGTCGATACTCAACAAGGTGAGCTATGGCATTCAGAAGACATAGATAACGATCTAAAGAGCCGTCATCCTTACCGCGAGTGGATGGAAAACAACGTCCACAAACTGACCTCCTTTAGTGAATTACCGGACGACCAAGTCGGAGCTCGCAGTTTTGATGAACCCCTGCTGAAAACCTATCAAAAGCAGTTCGCTATGACGAACGAAGAGACGGATCAGGTATTACGTGTTTTAGGTGATATGGGCCAAGAAGCCGTCGGCTCTATGGGTGATGATACCCCAATGGCAGTCCTCTCTTCTAAAGAGCGCTTGGTCACCGACTATTTCCGTCAGAAATTTGCTCAGGTCACCAACCCACCAATTGATCCACTGCGCGAAAAGCATGTGATGTCATTGGCGACCAGTGTTGGCCAAGAGATGAATGTATTTTGTGAGACCGATGGTCACGCTTATCGAGTCACATTCGACTCTCCAGTACTCCTTTACTCTGATATGCAGCAACTGTTAGAGCTGAGTGATAAGCACTATCGCAATACTATTTTGGACATTAATTACGACCCAAATGAGAAAGATCTCAAGCAAGCTCTGCTTGACCTTTGCGATAGTGCCGAGAGCGTCATCAAGCAAGGAACCGTTTTATTGGTTCTCTCAGATCGAGCTCTAGTCAAAGGAAAACTACCTATTCCGGCAGCAATGGCCGTCGGCGCGGTGCAAACTCGTTTAATCGAAGCCAACTTACGTTGTGACGCCAATATTATCGTTGAAACTGCAACGGCCCGAGACCCTCACCAATTTGCTGTATTGCTTGGTTTCGGCGCTACGGCTATCTACCCTTATTTGGCCTACGAAGCACTTGGTAAACTGATCGATGATGGTGCTATTGATAAGTGCTACCGAGACGTGATGCAAAACTATCAATACGGTATCAATAAAGGTCTGTATAAAATTATGTCCAAAATGGGCATTTCCACCGTAGCCTCCTATCGCTGCTCTCAGCTGTTCGAAGCCGTTGGTCTGCACACCGACATCGTCGATCTTTGCTTCAAGGGAGTGACTACTCGTATTCAAGGTGCAAACTTCGAAGATTTCCAACAAGACCTGTTTAACCTAGCTAGAAAAGCATGGGCAAAACGCAAGCCTGTCGAGCACGGTGGACTACTAAAATATGTTCATGACGGCGAATACCACGCCTACAACCCAGATGTTGTTGGTACGCTGCAAAAAGCAGTGAAAAGTGGTGAATCATCTGATTATCAGACGTTTGCCAAACAAGTAAATGAACGTCCTGTGTCTATGCTGCGCGATATGATGGCGCTTAAAAAGTCAGACTCACCACTGGCACTAGACAAAGTCGAGCCGAATTCAGAGCTGTATAAACGTTTCGATTCTGCTGCAATGTCCATTGGTGCTTTAAGCCCAGAAGCTCATGAAGCACTGGCCATGGCGATGAATAAGCTTGGCGGATATTCCAATTCAGGTGAAGGTGGCGAAGATCCACGTCGATTTGGCACTAATCGTAACTCTCGCATTAAACAAATTGCCTCTGGACGTTTTGGTGTCACGCCGCACTATTTGACTAATGCCGATGTATTGCAAATCAAAGTTGCTCAGGGTGCTAAACCCGGTGAAGGCGGACAGCTTCCTGGCCATAAAGTGACAGCGGAGATTGCCAAACTGCGCCATTCAGTACAAGGTGTTACCTTGATTTCCCCACCTCCTCACCACGATATCTATTCTATTGAGGATTTAGCACAGCTGATTTTCGACCTTAAACAAGTCAACCCAAATGCGCTCGTGTCAGTTAAGTTGGTGTCTGAGCCGGGAGTTGGCACCATCGCAACAGGAGTAGCAAAAGCCTACGCCGATCTTATCACTATTTCCGGCTACGATGGCGGCACTGCGGCGAGTCCACTAACGTCGGTCAAATACGCAGGTTGTCCTTGGGAACTCGGTCTGGCTGAAACTCAACAAGCTCTTGTTGCCAACAACTTAAGACACAAGATTCGTCTTCAAGTTGATGGAGGTCTTAAAACAGGGCTTGATGTAGTCAAAGCTGCAATTTTAGGTGCGGAAAGCTTTGGATTTGGTACTGCACCAATGGTGGCTATGGGTTGTAAGTTCTTACGTATTTGTCACTTGAATAACTGTGCCACGGGCGTAGCCACTCAGGATGAGACCTTACGAAAAGAGTACTTTAAGGGCTTACCTGAAATGGTGGTCAACTACTTCACAGGTCTTGCTGATGAAGTAAGAGAGTTACTCGCTCAGTTAGGAGTAGAGAAGCTTACTGATCTTATCGGTCGTACTGATCTGCTCGAGAGTCTCGAAGGTATGACCGCGAAACAAGCCAAGCTTGACCTGTCGAATATCTTGGAGGCCCCAATCTCTCCTCTTTCGCTGCCTTTGTACTGGACAGAGCCAAATCAGCCGTTCGATAAAGCACTGCTAAACCAAAAGATTGTCGAAGAAACACAAGCTGCGGTCGAGGCTAAATCAGGTGGTAGCTTCTACTTTGATATCCGTAATACCGATCGCTCTGCAGGAGCGAGACTCTCAGGTGAAGTCGCCAAACGTTATGGCAACCAGGGAATGGCGAGTCGCCCTATTAAGCTTTACCTCGATGGTACAGCGGGTCAGTCTCTTGGGGTATGGAACGCGGGTGGTGTTGAAATCTATCTAACCGGTGATGCTAACGACTATGTAGGCAAAGGCATGGCTGGCGGTAAGCTGGTCGTGAAGCCGCATGTCGGTACAACATTCACTTGTAATGAGGCCACTATCATTGGTAACACCTGTTTATATGGCGCCACTGGCGGTAAGTTGTTCGCCGCAGGGACCGCTGGCGAGCGTTTTGGTGTCCGTAACTCAGGCACGATTGCAGTTATCGAAGGTGCAGGTGACAACGCTTGTGAGTATATGACTGGTGGCATCGTGGCGATTCTAGGTGCAACAGGCGTGAACTTCGGTGCGGGTATGACGGGCGGCTTTGCCTATGTAATGGATACTAACGAGGATTTTGAAGGGCGTGTGAACACCGAATCTGTCGAAGCTATCTCTTTATCCGACCTCTATATTCACCAAGAACACCTTCGTGGACTGATTGCCGAGCATTTAGAAGAAACCGGCTCTGTGCATGCTGAGAATATTCTGGCGAACTTTGATGAATGGATTCCAAAGTTCTACCTAGTCAAACCAAAAGCTGCGGATTTACGCACACTACTTGGTCATCAAAGCAGAAGCGCCGCTGAGCTGCGCGTTCAAGCACAATAATTGGAAGGAGCCAGAATTATGAGCCAGAACGTATACCAATTTATTGATGTGAACCGCGTCGACCCAGCTAAAAAGCCGCTCAAGGTTCGCAAAATTGAGTTTGTAGAGATTTACGAACCCTTTACGAAGCAACAAGCAACCGCTCAAGCAGACCGATGTCTTGACTGTGGTAACCCTTATTGTGAGTGGAAATGCCCCGTTCATAACTATATCCCTCAATGGCTTAAACTGGCGAATGAGGGACGAATCATTGAGGCTGTCGAGCTATCACATCAAACCAACAGTCTACCTGAAGTCTGCGGGCGAGTTTGTCCACAAGATCGCCTTTGTGAAGGCTCGTGTACACTCAACGAAGATTTTGGTGCCGTTACTATAGGTAATGTCGAGAAATACATTACCGACAAAGCCTTTGAAATGGGCTGGAAGCCGGATATGTCCCATGTGGAGTGGACGGACAAGAAGGTGGCTATCATAGGTGCAGGCCCGGCGGGACTCGCCGCTGCCGATATCCTAGTTCGTAATGGTGTTAAGCCCGTTGTCTTTGACCGCTACCCAGAAATCGGCGGACTGCTGACATTCGGTATCCCATCGTTCAAGTTGGAAAAGGATGTCATGTTAAACCGACGTCGAATCTTTAGCGAAATGGGCGTCGAGTTTCAGCTCAATACTGAAGTGGGCAAAGATATCGGCATGGCAACACTAGTCAGAGACTATGATGCAGTATTTTTAGGTGTAGGCACTTATAAAAACATGCGGGCAGGTCTGACAAATGAAGAGGCTCCTGGTGTATTTGATGCCCTACCATTTTTGATTTCCAACACCTACAAAGTTATGGAGTTGGAAGCCTCTGAGCCTTTCATTGATATGAAAGGTAAAAAAGTGGTCGTGCTTGGTGGTGGTGATACAGCGATGGACTGTGTCAGAACGTCTATTCGCCAAGGAGCTAGTAGCGTTGTCTGTGCTTATCGACGAGATGAGGCTAACATGCCGGGCTCCCGACGCGAGGTAAAAAATGCTCGTGAAGAAGGCGTGAACTTTATGTTCAACTTGCAGCCTCTAGGTATAGAGGTGGATGCCAATGGCAACACATGCGGCGTTAAAGTAGTGAAAACGGCACTAGGTGAGCCCGATGAGGTTGGTCGTCGTCGTCCAGAACCAGTAGAGGGCAGTGAACACGTTCTTGCCGCTGATGCTGTTATCATGGCGTTCGGTTTTCAACCGCACCAGATGTCATGGCTTGAACCTCACGGTGTAGAACTCGATCAATGGGGACGGATCAAAGCTCCAGCCTCTCAAGAATTTATGTATCAGACGACCAATGAGAAGATCTTCGCTGGTGGTGATGCAGTTCGTGGTTCAGATCTCGTGGTTACTGCCATTGACGAAGGGCGCAAAGCGGCAGAAGGCATACTAGACTTCTTAGAGGTCTAACACCAGACACGCCATTCCGATCTTCATCAATCAGAATGACCATTGTTTTCTTAGCCCAGCCTAGCTGGGCTTTTGTTTAAGGGATGATTATGACATTACCCAAGTGGCTTACACTTTCTTCAGTGATGATCCTAACCGCATGCGGTGCAGGTTATAAAACAACAACGGACCGGACAGAGCAACCCTGTGGCGATAGTCCTCGGTGTGTTTCAACTCAAGATAGCCGAGAAGAGTTTACACTTGCCCCATTCACATTGACGCCAAACACCAATATCAATCAGATAGAACAAGTCGCCTTAACCCTTCCGAATGCCGAAGTTGCGGCCAAAGAAGGCAATTATCTGCGAGTCGAATACACCTCCAGTGTTTTTCGCTATGTCGATGATATGGAGCTAAAAATTGAAGGAGACCAATTATTGGTTCGCTCCGAAGCTAGAATTGGCTATTACGACTTTGACGTGAACCGTGAAAGAGTTGAAGCATTTCGCCTCAAGTTGATCGAATCAGGACTGATTAAAGCAAACCCTTGAGTAATTGCTATAGCAATGGTTGGGCTGTGCAAAGACTATTGCTATACTGCACGCCAAATACGTTTTCCAACCTGAGAGAATCTCTATGAAAATCGGCGTAATCGGCGCAATGGAACAAGAAGTTTCCATCCTAAAATCAGCATTAACAAACCTTGTTGAAACTAAAAAAGGCGGTTGCACCTTCTTTACTGGTCAACTTAACGGAGCAGACATTGTCTTGCTACAGTCAGGTATTGGCAAGGTAGCGGCAGCTGTAGGAACAACGATTCTTCTTAGCGATTACCAACCTGATGTGGTTATTAACACAGGTTCTGCAGGTGGCTTTGAGTCTTCACTCAACCTAGGAGATGTCGTCATCTCCACTGAAGTTCGTCATCACGACGCTGATGTGACGGCATTTGGCTATGAAATTGGTCAGATGGCGGGTCAACCAGCGGCCTTCGCTGCCGACGCTAAATTGATGGAAACAGCAGAACAAGCGCTTGCACAGATGAAAGATAAGCACGCAGTACGTGGTCTAATTTGTACTGGTGATGAGTTTGTATGTCGTCCAGAGCGTCAAGAAACTATCCGTAAGAACTTCCCTGGTGTTATCGCTGTCGAGATGGAAGCATCAGCTATCGCGCAAGTTTGCCACCAGTTCAATACACCTTTCGTAGTGGTACGTGCTATCTCTGACGTGGCAGACAAAGAGTCACCAATGAGCTTCGAGGAATTCCTACCTTTGGCAGCGCAAAGCTCGTCTGAAATGGTAGTAAATATGGTGGATTTGCTTAAGTAACCCTTCAACTTAAGCCTCCTAAGGGAAATAAAACGCAAGGACTGCTGAATGAGCTCTTTTCTAGAGAGTTTATATGGAAATGGCGCACTACTGGTAATGTGGAGTGCGCTGTTATTTCATCTGCTAATTCCAATCCCCTCCGCCGCTCATCCTGTTCGATTTTGGCAGCAGATTGCTGCGCTAGTAGCAGGTAAAGTCAATTCCCCATCGTCAACAAACGAGCAACAACGCCTTGCGGGTTGGCTTGCCCTGTTACTAATGTTAGTCCCCACTAGCCTAGTACTTTGGGCTCTTGAGCCATTAGTTTGGAAGCCAGAATTCTATCAATTAGCCTTGCTTCTCTTGGCCATTGATTGGCGCAACAACGAACAGTACGCCCACAAACTTATTAATGCCCTCGCTCAAGAAGATAAAGCCAATGCGCGTAGACTGTTGTCAACCAAAGTAAACCGAGAGACCAACAACCTATCGCTTCTGGGCATAGGCAAGGCAGGCTCTGAAACTCTACTTCTGAGTTATGCTAGAAACGTAGTCGGCGTGCTGTTTTGGTACGGCGTTAGTGGTGGTGTTGGCGCTTTGCTGTATCGACTGACTTTAGAGCTCGCTCGCAATTGGAGTCCTAGCCAAAAAGGCTTTGCTAGTTTCGGTAAACCTATTGCTTGGCTATTTTCACTTTTGGATTTCGCACCCCAGAAGCTGTTTTCAATATTCATGTTTGCTGGTCTGCCCATTACCTCTATTAAACACGCCATAATGCAAGCTAAATCGTGGCATAACCCAGTCACGGCTTGGCTCATCAGTGGCTGTGCACACCGTTTTGAGCTTGCTCTTGGTGGGCCAGCTATCTATCAAGGTGAAAAACTTCAGCGAGCACGTATCGGCGGAAAAGTAGCACCATCAGCTTATCACTTGGCCTTGTTGCAGAAACACATTGCTTGGCGTATCTATTTTTGGCTAGTGATGCAGAGCCTAGTCATGTTTATCATTCACAGAGGTTTCTAATTTCATGAAGAATTGGCTCATACTTGTCATTACTTTTTTGGCAACTCAACATGCTCTAGCAGACACACAACGTATTATCAGTTTAGCTCCTCATGCTACGGAACTGGCGTATGCCGCAGGACTTGGCGATAAGCTTATCGCAGTAAGTGAATACAGTGACTATCCAGAGCAAGCGAAAGAGTTGGAGCGAGTGGCCAATTACCAAGGTATCAAATTGGAACGAATCGTAGCGATGCAACCTGACCTCATTCTTGTCTGGCCTGCGGGAAACCCTGCACGTGAATTGGAGAAACTAGAAAAGCTGGGATTTAACCTATTTTACTCACAAACCAAAACTCTCGATGATATCGCTATCAACATCGAGAAATTAAGCCAATATGCCGATGACCCTTCCATTGGCTTAAACGCAGCCAAAGAGTTTCGTCGAGGTTTAGCGCAGTTAAAGCAAAAATATGACACAGAAACACCCGTTCGCTACTTTTACCAGCTAAGTGAAAAGCCCATTATCACCTTAGCGCAAGGCAGTTGGCCGAGCGAAGTGTTTGAGTTTTGTGGTGGTGAAAATATTTTTGCCGATAGCAAAGCCCCCTATCCACAAGTCAGCCCTGAACAAGTAATAGTTCGCCAGCCCCAAGCCATTTTTACTTCAGAACATGCCATTAAAAACGGCACCATGTGGCACAAGTGGCAGCGGGAGTTACCAGCAGTTAGCCAACATCATGTGTGGTCATTGACGTCTGACTGGCTAAACAGACCAACACCAAGAACACTTCTAGCCATACAACAGGTTTGCAAGTATCTGGATCAGGTAAGAACTCAATAATAATTGAGAGATGGATCACATTCAGCTACGAACCACTAGGCGCAATCGTTAAATCCCGTAAAATTGGCGAACTTTCCTTTTAATGCTTCAGTGAGAAACTAGCTGTGGACTCCATGCTCTATTTGGTCGACTTATTTGGTACGGCAGTGTTTGCGATATCAGGAGTGATACTTGCAGGAAGACTCAGGATGGATCCTTTTGGTGTAATGGTACTCGGTAGCGTCACAGCGATAGGTGGCGGCACGATTCGAGACATGGCACTCGGTGCAACGCCAGTTTTCTGGATCACCGACAACACTTACCTTTGGGTCATTTTCATCACCTGTATTGTGACCATGCTATTGATTCGCCATCCACGTCGACTTCCTTGGTATGTGTTACCAGTGTGCGATGCCGTTGGTCTTGCGGTTTTTGTCGGTATAGGGGTTGAGAAGTCAATGCTATTCCAAGACTCCTATATGGTTGCAGTCATTATGGGGGTAATTACCGGATGCGGTGGCGGTATTATTCGGGATGTGCTGGCTCGCGAGGTCCCTATGGTACTGCGCCGTGAGGTATACGCAACAGCCTGTATCATAGGTGGTGTTTTCCATACTTCAGCTCTGTTACTTGGTGCTTCTTCAGAAGTGGCCTTCTTGTGTTGTATTGTTGCAACGCTGGTTATTCGCTTAGGCGCTATTCGCTGGCACTTATCCTTACCTACGTTTGCTTTAGATAAGTAACCTGATTACCAAAAGCTAGAGATAACAATCTCTAGCTTTTACTCTTCATTTTTCCCTTTCGCTTTAGTATGTTGGTTCATTCATCGTCTCTCAGACCAATGACAGGGAAAAGTCTATGGATGTCATCTTCAATCACGTTTCTTTTGACCAAGCTGGTTCTATCTCTATTCCAGATTGGCGCATTCAATCTGGTGAACATTGGGCAGTATTTGAAACCCAAGGCAATGTAGGCTCCTTATTAGGCGACTTATTGTGCCAAGAAATCCTTCCTAAAGAAGGGGAGATTCTTGGTTTACAAACCGGCATCGCACAAGTTTCTTTAGCAGAACAGCAGCGATTACTTGAACTAGAAAATGCCAATGACGATACCGACTTTATGGATCGAATCGATTTTGGTCGCACCGTGATTCAACTGGTATCCGAGTTTGCCAGCAACGAAACTGTAGCAGAGCAGTTGATTCAAGAGCTGGATCTTTTGCACTTAAAAGAGCGAGGCTTTAAGCAACTATCAACCGGCGAAACACGTCGCGTTATGTTAGCCAGAGCATTAGCAACCTCACCTAAACTGCTTATTTTGGATGAGCCATTTGTCGGCTTAGATACGCTGCATCGCAAGATGCTCGCCGACTACCTTCGCGACCTATCACTGCATATTCAATTGGTGGTGATCACCTCAAGGGAAGATGAAATCCCTGTTTGGGTTAATCATGTCGCGATGTTTGAAGATGGTACATTGACCGAGCAACTAAGCTACCAGCAATGGCGCGCTCACCCTGTCATTTCACAGCTACTGGCTCAATCTTCAGCTCAAAGCGAACAATGGCTTGCGCTAATTCGTAAGCATCAACATCAATCGAAGTTTCCAGACCCCTTGGTTAAAATTACCGATGGACACGTAGAATACGTCGACCAAAAAATATTCTCCGGCGTAAACTGGCAGATTAACAATGGAGAGCACTGGCAAGTTCGTGGACCAAACGGTTGTGGAAAAAGTACATTGCTCGGCATGATCTTTGGCGATCATCCACAATGTTATAGCAATGACATTCTGATTTATGGTTTGAAGCGCGGCAGCGGAGAAACCGTTTGGGACATCAAACAGCATACTGGCATGGTCTCTTCTGCACTTCACTTGCAATATCGTGTCAGTTGCAGCGCCTTGGAAGTCTTGCTATCGGGCTTTTTCGACTCTATCGGACTTTATGATAAGCCTAGCCAAAATCAGATAGATGCGGCGAAAGAGTGGTTAACGCTGCTTCATATGGAGCACTTGCACGACCGTTCTTTTAAGTCCCTCGAATATAGTCAACAAAGACTCCTTTTAATTGCTCGAGCTATTATCAAACAGCCTACTATCCTTATCTTGGATGAGCCTTATCAAGGGCTTGATTTTCTAGGCCGTAAGCTGGTGATGAATGCCCTCGATATGATAGCCAAAGAAAACTTAAGCCAGTTGCTCTATGTCTCCCATTATGTGGAAGATGAACTAGACAGCATTCACCATTTTGTCGATTTTATTAAAGATGAAGACGATGAATACTATCGCGTTGAACTCACACAGCCTATGTAGGAGATTGATATGTCAAACATCGCTATTGTTTACTTCTCTATGAGTGGAGCGACACGAGCACTCGCAAAAGCCATTCAAAGTGGCATCGAGTGTGCGCTCTGTAATGCCACTCTGTTTGAGATTGAGAGCCGTGATATTGAAGAGGGTCGTTACGTCAATAATCATTTACTTTCATCACTAAAGCACTTCGATGCTATTGTTTTCGGAAGTCCTACTTACATGGGCTCGGCCAGCGCTCAATTTAAGGCGTTTATGGATGCAAGTAGCGATGAGTATGTCCAACTCAATTGGCGTAATAAGCTCGCCGCAGGATTTACCATGGGCGGTAGTCTCAATGGTGAGCAGCAACAAACGCTGCTTGGTTTCTTTGCCTTAGCCTGCCAGCACGGTATGATCTGGGCAGGGTTAGATGTTTCAAAACACACAGATAACAAAGCTTTGAACCGCACAGGTTCCTCAATTGGCTTAGTGGCAAGCTACTATGACAATAAGCAAGTTCATCCTAATGACTTAGAAACTGCACATTACTTTGGTAGCCGAATTGCTGACTTAACCCACCAACGTCGTCATCAGGTTATGTTAGAATAATAAAATCTATTCCCAATTTTCATCAAAGCGCATGCTATTAGAAGGCATTGAGACCTTACTTGTGCTCTCACAAGAAAAAACCATGAGCCGTACTGGCAGCAGGCTATATATCAGCCAGTCGGCAGTCAGTAAGCGAATAGCCAATCTAGAGAGAAAACTTGGTAAAAAGTTAATCGAGCCAGAAGGGAGGCAAATAAAATTGACTCCTGACGCCCTCTCTCTTATCGATCGTGTTGGTCCAAGTCTGCATGAGCTTCGCGGATTAATTGCTGAAGAGCAGACCCTTGATGATCAAACGATTATTCGCGTAGATTGTTCGGAAACCTTAGTGGCAGGTTATCTCAGTGAAGTATTTCCCACGTTGCTGCTTAAAGACCCATTCCTCACCATTACCACCAACCATACGCCCCGAATCATTGAACACGTTAAAGCAGGGGACGCGGCGATTGGACTCTGTGCAGGGCATCTTAATAGTCGTCTTGGCCTGCATGCTACCCATCTATTCAACGAACCGTTTCGAGTCGTGAGCCATCAACCGCTTACCGCACCGCCCGCTAAACTCATCACTAACGACCTCAACAATCCGGCCAATACCTATCAAGCGGGCTTACTTCAACAAGCGGGTATTATTCCAAGCATGCAGATGGACTCCTATACTGCAGCAGCCCAGTTGGCAATCAAAGGTGTCTCTGCCGCTTTGGTTCCTTTATCAATTATAAAAACCCTTCACATTGATGAAGGGCTTTGCTTTGACTTCGATTTTCTTGCTACGTTGACACGTCCCGTGCACCTTGTTTATCGTCCTTCAGCACTGAAATTAGAACGAGTTAGAACAGTGATTGAAACCATTGAGGATGCTGTTCCCAAAGTAGCTTCAATGCCATGACCATTGACATGATCACAACCAATGGGCGGATGAATTTTTTCCCCTTAGATACAACGACCTTAGCTCCCATTCTGGCACCCAAAAAACCGCCAACTGCCATAACTAAGCCGATTTCCCAAACCGGTAAGCCTGCAATAATGAAAAAGATTAATGCGGCTAGATTGGAAGTAAAATTTAGTACTTTGGTTTTTGCTGTAGCGTGAACAATCGACAGTTGTGCGATGGCGACAAAACAAATGGTAAAGATAGAACCGGTACCCGGTCCAAAGAAGCCGTCGTAAAATCCGACACCAGTACCTACGGAAAAGGCAAATAGGGTTTCTGACATTTTAGGTTTGCCACCGCCCTCTCCTGCTTGTGGAGCCAGCAAAAAGTACAGAGAAATCCCCAGCAGTAAAACTGGAATCAAGCTCGTCAGCACCCCTGCATCAATATGCTGTACTAATTCAGCACCAACTGCAGATCCTATAAAAGTACATAGAATCGCAAGTCGCATTTCCTTGAGGTCAACAATACCATTGCGCACAAAATACCAAGTTGCCGAAAAACTACCAAATGAGCTTTGCAGCTTGTTAGTTGCCAATGCTTGGGTTGGGGGAACACCGACAGACAGGAGAGCAGGAAGAGTAAGCAACCCTCCACCACCAGCCATCGCATCAATAAAGCCCGCTAATCCTGCGACCAGGAAAAGGAGTCCAAGAATTTCTATTGTAACTTCCATTATGCTAACTCAACGTTAAATATCGTCTCATTTTACTCGCGACAAATATCAACACTAGCGAAATCATGGATACAAACCTATTCCCTTAAGGAATCAATTAGAAGTAGTAACTTAAGCCGATATTGACTGCATTACCTTTATAGGACTTGCTTTGAGCTAAAGAGACTATTCTAATGACCCTTTAAGTTTATCCGTAAAGGTATAAGAGACACCGGCACCTCCCGAAAAATACCCTTTCGTTTGACTACTTGCGGAATATTCTTTCGCAAAGTTGACCCCAGCTAAGGCGTAGATCGAAAAAGTGTCACTGAGTGGATAGCTTGCTTTGGCATAAATTTGCGACTGGTGTTGAGGCAAAGAACTTGTACGATTGAGTGCATAGAAATATCGCCCCTCAAGGGCAAAATGCTGATTGAGTGAGTACCCGGCCTGAAGTCCTAAATTACTAATATTGGAAGTCGATTTGTCAACGCTCTCATCCGCTGCTCGCACCGTACTATATATGGTACCTAGGTAAAAACTATCGTCAGCCAAAGCTGAAAAAGACAATGTCATTGCCGCCGTTAAGATGGATAAAGTATGTTTAATTTTCACTGCTAATTTCCTACGTTTTAATTAGGGGTAGGAATATAACGACTAAAATAATTGATTAAAAAACACTCTCTGAATAAAGAATGCGACACAAAAAAAGCCCGCTCAAATGAGCGGGCAATGAGGTTGTCTAAAAGGCAGGCGCTAGACCTGCTTCTTAGTTTTTATCTATTAAGCACTTTTTACTTGTGCGTGAAGCTCTTGAACCGATGTCACTGTCGACTTCGCATCTGCGGTATGAGACATACAGGTTGCAAACGCCGCATTTAGCGTTGTAGTGTAGTTCACTTTCTCCGCAAGCGCGCCACGACGTAGAACTTTTGAGTCCTCAATCGCTTGACGACCTGCTGCCGTGTTAACGATGTAGGTGTACTCGTTGTTCTTGATACGGTCTAGGATATGTGGACGACCTTCGTGTACCTTGTTTACAAGACGAGGGTTGATTCCAGCTTCACCTAAGATTACTGCTGTACCGTGTGTTGCATCTAGTTGGTAGCCAAGCTTAGTTAGCTTAGAAGCTAGGTCAACTACGCGCTCTTTATCACCTTCACGAACAGACAGTAGCGCACGACCACCTTCAGGGTAAACATTGCCGCAACCTAGCTCTGCTTTCGCATAAGCTTCAGCAAATGTCGCACCGACACCCATTACCTCACCAGTGGAACGCATTTCTGGGCCTAATAGTGGGTCAACGCCAGGGAACTTGTTGAATGGCAGTACCACTTCTTTCACTGAGTAGTAAGGAGGAATAATCTCTTTAGTGAAGCCTTGCGACTCTAGAGATTGACCCGCCATAACACGAGCAGCAATCTTAGCAATAGGTGCACCTGTTGCTTTCGATACAAACGGAACGGTACGCGCTGCACGTGGGTTAACCTCAATCAAGTAAACCTTGTTGTTCTTAACCGCAAACTGAGTGTTCATTAGACCACGAACACCCAACTCAAACGCTAGCTTTTCAACTTGCTCACGCATTGTATCTTGGATTTCTTGGCTTAGCGTGTATGCGGGAAGTGAACATGCTGAGTCACCAGAGTGAACACCTGCTTGTTCGATATGCTCCATAATACCGCCGATAACCACTCGCTCACCGTCACATAGTGCATCGATGTCAACTTCAACGGCATCGTCTAGGAAGCTATCTAGTAGCACAGGAGACTCGTTCGAAACACTCACAGCTTCGTTGAAGTAACGACGTAGGTCTTGCTCGTCATAAACGATTTCCATTGCGCGACCACCTAGTACATACGATGGACGAACAACCAATGGGAAGCCGATTTCACGAGATTTCTCTACCGCTTGCTCCATTGTCGTTACTGTTGCGTTTTCTGGTTGTAGAAGGCCAAGACGGTCTACCGCTACTTGGAAACGCTCACGGTCTTCTGCACGGTCGATAGCGTCAGGGCTAGTACCAATGATTGGCACACCAGCAGCTTCTAAAGCACGAGCCAGTTTCAGAGGCGTTTGACCACCGTACTGAACGATTACGCCCTTCGGTTTCTCTACTCGAGCGATAGCCAATACATCTTCCAGTGTAACTGGTTCGAAGTACAAACGGTCAGACGTATCGTAGTCAGTAGAAACCGTTTCTGGGTTACAGTTAACCATGATGGTCTCGTAACCGTCTTCGCGTAGTGCTAGAGACGCGTGTACACAACAGTAATCAAATTCGATACCTTGGCCGATACGGTTTGGACCGCCACCTAGGATCATTATTTTGTCTTTATCTGTTGGATTCGCCTCACATTCGTCATCATAAGAGGAGTACATGTAAGCGGTATCAGAAGAGAACTCAGCCGCACAAGTATCAACGCGCTTGTAAACTGGATGGATATCGTATTGGTCACGTAGGCGACGAATTTCACTTTCCGCTACACCTAGAATCTTAGATAGGCGCGCATCAGCAAAACCTTTACGCTTAAGCTTGTTTAGCTCTTGCTTATCAAGACCTGCAAAACCTTTCGATCGCAACTCTTGCTCTAGTTTCACAATCTCTTCGATTTGAACTAGGAACCAACGGTCGATTTGTGTCAGGTTGAAGACACCATCTACAGATAGACCAGCACGGAATGCGTCAGCGATATACCAAATACGCTCAGCACCAGCTTCTTTCAGCTCGTGGCGGATTTTAGACAATGCATCTGGAGCATCAAGGTCAACCATTTCGTCAAAGCCAGTCGCGCCAACTTCTAGGCCACGAAGCGCTTTTTGTAGCGACTCTTGTTGGTTACGACCAATCGCCATTACCTCACCAACTGACTTCATCTGTGTTGTTAGACGGTCGTTAGCGCCAGCAAACTTCTCGAAGTTGAAACGAGGAATCTTGGTCACTACGTAGTCGATAGTTGGTTCAAACGATGCTGGTGTTGCACCACCCGTGATATCGTTCATCAGTTCATCTAGTGTGAAGCCAACCGCTAGTTTCGCTGCAATCTTGGCGATAGGGAAACCCGTTGCTTTAGACGCTAGAGCAGAAGAGCGAGATACACGTGGGTTCATCTCGATGATAACCATACGGCCATCTTTCGGGTTGATACCAAACTGAACGTTTGAACCACCTGTTTCAACACCAATCTCACGCAGTACCGCTAGAGAAGCGTTACGCATTAATTGATATTCTTTATCTGTCAGCGTTTGCGCTGGTGCGACTGTGATTGAGTCACCCGTGTGGATGCCCATTGGGTCGAAGTTTTCAATCGCACAAACGATAATGCAGTTGTCCGCTTTGTCACGAACCACTTCCATTTCGTATTCTTTCCAACCGATAAGTGATTCATCGATAAGAAGTTCGTTCGTTGGGGAAAGGTCTAAACCACGGCGACAGATTTCTTCGAATTCTTCTTTGTTATATGCGATACCGCCACCAGTACCACCCATAGTGAAAGAAGGACGAATGATACAAGGGAAGCCAACCATATCAAGAACCGCGTACGCTTCTTCCATAGTTTTCGCAGTATCAGCGCGTGGACATTCTAGGCCAATTGATTTCATCGCTTTATCGAAGCGAGAACGGTCTTCTGCTTTATCGATAGCGTCGGCCGTTGCACCAATCATTTCCACACCGAACTCTTCAAGTACGCCGTGCTTCTCTAGGTCAAGTGCACAGTTCAGCGCGGTTTGACCACCCATTGTAGGTAGAACCGCGTCAGGACGTTCTTTAGCGATGATATTACGAACAACTTCCCACTGAATAGGTTCGATGTACGTCGCATCCGCCATGTCCGGGTCAGTCATGATTGTTGCAGGGTTCGAGTTCACTAGGATAACTCGATAACCTTCTTCACGTAGCGCTTTACACGCTTGTGCGCCAGAATAGTCAAACTCACAAGCCTGACCGATAACAATCGGGCCAGCACCAAGAATTAGAATACTTTTAATGTCAGTACGTTTTGGCATTCTCAACTACTCCGAATTACGCTTTGTGTTTTTTAATCAGTTCAATGAAGTGGTCAAACAATGGTGCAGCATCGTGTGGACCTGGGCTTGCTTCAGGGTGACCTTGGAAGCTAAATGCCGGCTTATCAGTGCGATGGATACCTTGAAGCGTACCGTCAAATAGAGACTTGTGCGTCGCACGCAGGTTTTCAGGTAACGTCTCTTCATCAGCAGCAAAACCATGGTTCTGAGAGGTAATCATCACTACATTGCGATCGAGATCTTTTACCGGATGGTTGGCACCGTGGTGGCCAAACTTCATTTTCACAGTTTGTGCACCTGATGCTAGCGCCAAAATTTGGTGACCCAGACAGATACCGAAGATAGGCAGTCCGTTATCTAGGAAAGTCTTAGTTGCCTCAATAGCGTAAGTACAAGGTGCTGGGTCTCCAGGGCCGTTCGATAGGAACACGCCATCTGGGTTAAGCGCGAGCACTTCTTCTGCTGAAGTTTGCGCTGGAACCACCGTTAGGCGGCAGCCGCGGTCAACAAGCATGCGCAAGATGTTACGCTTGGCACCGAAGTCGTAGGCAACAACGTGATATGGCAATTCACTGTCGTCTTTCGCTTCAGGAAGTCCACCCTCGAGCGTCCACGAACCTTGTTTCCATTGATACGTTTCTTTTGTTGTAACCTCTTTCGCAAGATCCATACCTTTCAAGCCTGGGAATTCTTTTGCTTTAGCAAGTGCTAGAGCTTCATCTAGGTTATCGCCCGCTACGATACAACCGTTCTGCGCACCTTTTTCACGAAGAAGGCGAGTCAGCTTACGTGTATCGATATCAGCGATACCAACGATGTTCTGAGACTTGAGATAGTCTGAAAGGGATTGTTCGTTACGGAAGTTTGATGCGATAAGAGGAAGATCGCGAATCACAAGGCCTTGTGCGTGGATTGCTGAAGACTCTTCGTCTTCTTTATTAGTACCAGTATTGCCAATGTGAGGATAAGTAAGAGTTACGATCTGTTGAGAATAGGAAGGATCAGTGAGGATTTCTTGGTACCCCGTCATCGAGGTATTAAAAACAACTTCACCAACGGATAAACCATCTGCTCCAATGGAAACACCGTGGAACACTGTCCCATCTTCTAGGACTAACAGTGCTGATTTACTCAAGACAACCTCCAGAATAAAAATGCATAAATTTTAAATTAAATTGCAGATTTGCCTTCCTCTTCGCTATAAATAAGCGCTTTTAGGTAGTTCAGACAAATTGGCGGTATTCTAATGATGCCCGTGACAAGTGTCAACAACTGCCGAAAAATAAAATTAAATTTTATCGCCATTGACCATTTTTTTACTCTAAACCCTCAAAAAAACACATTTCAAGAGCAAAAATCAATCAGTTATGATTCCGCATAGTTTTTCGTGCTAGCAAAGTTAATAACAACCCCGCAATTTTTACCTCATAACTACGCAAACGTTAACCGAAACAAGTTAACATATAAAAATAAGACATAAGAGACGATTTTTATCTCAAAGCTACAAAACTCACACATAAATCCATTTATTTTGTACAGTTATTGTGTTTTTGGTCGATTTAGCGAGATGGCTATTCATACCCTAGAACAATACTGACCTTGAGAATAATTATGTAAAACAATTGAGCTTTGAGATTCGACGCCATGAGATATAAAAAAAGCGCCGACTGGCGCTTTTCGTTAAATGCTATCGAGACCGAGAACTTCAGTCATGGTATAAAAGCCCGCAGGCTTATCATTGAGCCATACTGCAGCTTTAACGGCCCCATTGGCAAACGTCATGCGATCGGTCGCTTTGTGGGTAATCTCGACGCGCTCACCAATATCAGCAAACATAGCGGTATGTTCACCAACAATATCGCCAGCTCGAATCGTAGCAAAGCCAATTTCGTCACGAGTGCGCTCACCAGTGATGCCTTCACGAGCATAGACGGCTACATCGTTGAGTTCATTACCCATTGCGCCTGCAATCGCTTCTCCCATACCTATAGCAGTACCAGATGGAGCATCTACTTTATGGCGGTGGTGCGCTTCAACAATTTCGATGTCGCAGTAATCGCCCATAACTTTCGCTGCTTTCTCAAGAAGCTTAAAGACTAGGTTAACCCCAACGCTGTAGTTCGGCGCCATAACCACTGGCACAGATTGAGCAGCCTCATCGATGATCGCTTTCTCTTCTTCGCTAAAGCCAGTTGTACCAATCACCATTTTTTTGCCATGCTGTTTGCATAGCTCTAGATTCGCAAGGGTACTTTTTGGCGCAGTGAAATCGATGATAACGTCAAAGTCATCAATAGACTTATTAAGATCATCCACCAAAGCGACGTCAAATCGCCCTTCACCACACAATTCACCAACATCAACACCAACTAAAGATGACTCTGGGCGTTCAGAACCTGCGCCTACTTCAGCCTGATTGTTGTGAAACGTTGCTTTCACTAGGTTGCGACCCATGCGGCCCGCTGCTCCTGCAATCGCAATTCTTACCATTGCGTTATTCTCCGTTGTTTATGTTGTTACCAATGTAACGCAAAGACACTAGGGCTACCAGAGTCGTTACAGATTTTAACGGTATTTTTCGACCACTTTATTTAGGATGGGTACATTCGCTTCGGGGAATACATAATTCGGTAAATCGGCAATATTTACCCAACAGCCTTCCTGTCCCTCTTTTCCGTATGGTTCATTGTCAAACGACGTCACCGAGATAAAATCAAACTCCAACGATTTTTCTGGGTAGTCATGAAGTAGGTGCTCGAACAACTCAAACTCTTTAACTTTTATGTCGATCTCTTCGAACAGCTCACGAGTTATCGCCTCGCCGACTGATTCTCCTACCTCGACTTTACCCCCAGGAAACTCCCAGAAGCCGCCTTTATGAAGGTTATCAGGACGTTTAGTGATATAGATTTGCGACTTATCTTGGTTAAAGATGATTGCGGCAACGATATGAACTCGCTTCACGTTTTTCCCCACCTATTTCTGTGTTTCTCGTAAATTCAGATTAAAAAAAGAGCCGCATAATGCGACTCTTCATTTTTACATCATGGTTTAGTTAATCTTACCATGGCATTGTTTGTATTTCTTACCAGATCCACAAGGACATGGTTCATTGCGCCCAACCTTACGTTCTTCACGAACCATAGGCTGTTGTGAACCATCACCAGACTCTTCTGAGTGATCAGCAAGTTGGTTCTCAGCATCCGCGTGTTGAGCATGTGCTTTTGCTGCTGCCGCCTCTGCTTGCGCTTGACGCTGAGCTTCCATACGCTCAACTTCTTCTTGCTGTTGCACACGTACTTTTGAAAGTATAGTGATCACGTCAAATTTCAGAGAATCCAACAGTTGCTCAAACAACTCAAACGACTCACGCTTGTATTCTTGTTTCGGGTTCTTCTGAGCATAACCACGAAGGTGAATACCTTGACGTAGATGATCCATAGCCGCTAGATGCTCTTTCCATAGCGTATCTAGAGTCTGCAGCATGACCGATTTTTCAAAGTTACGAAGTACTTGTGCACCAACAGTTTCTTCTTTCTGTTGATAAATCGTTACTGCTGTATCAAGGATTTTCTCACGAAGTGCTTCTTCATAGAGCTTGTCATCTTCATCAAGCCAAGTTTTGATTGGAAGCTCTAAATCGAAGTCGTTCTTCAGACGTTCTTCTAGACCCTCGATATCCCACATATCTTCTAGAGATTGAGGTGGGATGTACTCATCGATAACAGAAGTGAACACATCAGCACGGTTTTGCTCAAGCATTTCACTAATGTCTTCTGCCGTCATTAATTCATCACGAAGCTCGTAGACTACTTTACGCTGGTCATTGGCTACGTCGTCAAACTCAAGCAATTGCTTACGGATATCGAAGTTACGACCTTCCACTTTACGCTGAGCTTTCTCAATAGATCGCGATAACATCTTACTTTCAATCGCTTCACCTTCGTCCATACCACTTTGGATAAGGCTAGCCATACGATCAGAAGTGAAAATACGGAGTAGTTGATCTTCCATTGATAGATAGAAACGAGACGAACCAGCATCACCTTGACGACCAGAACGACCACGTAACTGGTTATCGATACGGCGAGATTCATGACGCTCTGTACCAATGATATGTAGACCACCAGCAGCAAGAACTTGATCATGAATCACTTTCCATTCTGCTTTAATGGCATCGATTTGCTCTTGCGTAGGCTCAGAAATCTGTTCAACTTTAGACTGCCAGCTACCACCTAACACGATATCGGTACCACGACCCGCCATGTTAGTTGCGATAGTTACCGCACCTGGCGTACCCGCTTCAGCAACGATTTCAGCTTCGCGTTCGTGGAACTTCGCGTTAAGAACGTTGTGCTTGATCTTAGCTTGCTTCAACGCATTAGATAACAGCTCTGACTTCTCAATCGAAACCGTACCAACCAGAATAGGCTGACCTTTTGCACTGCGCTCTTTAATGTCCTCGATAATCGCGTTGAATTTTTCAACTTCAGTACGATAAACCACATCAGCCATGTCATCACGAACCATTGGTTTATTGGTTGGGATAACAACTGTTTCTAAACCATAGATAGACTGGAACTCAAACGCTTCAGTATCTGCCGTACCTGTCATACCCGACAGTTTTTCATAAAGACGGAAGTAGTTCTGGAACGTAATAGAAGCAAGTGTTTGGTTTTCGTTTTGAATCTTCACCCCTTCTTTCGCTTCAACAGCTTGGTGAAGACCTTCAGACCAACGACGGCCTGGCATAGTACGACCAGTATGCTCATCAACGATAACTACTTCGCCTTGCTCGTTAACGATATAGTCAACGTTTTTCTCAAATAAAACATGAGCACGAAGGGCGGCGTTCACGTGATGCAATAGGCTAATATTGGTTGGCGAGTAAAGTGTGTCACCCTCTTCCATCAAACCATTTTTGATCAATAGTTCTTCAACAAACTCCTGACCTGTTTCGGTTAAGTGAACCTGTTTTGATTTTTCATCAACCGTGTAGTGACCATCACCACGGTACTCTTCTGAGTCTTCTTGATCTTGTTGTTCAAGCTGAGGAATTAACGTGTTAATACGTGTATATAGCTCTGAACTGTCTTCAGCAGGACCTGAAATAATAAGTGGAGTACGAGCTTCATCAATTAAGATTGAGTCCACTTCATCGACAACAGCAAAGAATCGCTCACGCTGAACTCGGTCTTCCACACGGAAAGCCATGTTGTCACGTAGGTAGTCAAAACCAAATTCGTTGTTGGTACCGTATAGAATGTCCGCTTGATAAGCTTCTTTCTTTTCTTGTGGGTGCATGTTTGGCACGTTCACGCCAACACTCATGCCTAGGAATTCAAATAGAGCGCGGTTTGTTTCAGCATCGCGTTTTGCTAAGTAGTCATTCACGGTTACGATGTGAACGCCTTTGCCCGGTAGAGCATTTAGATAAGCAGGCAAAGTTGCTGTTAGCGTTTTACCTTCACCAGTGCGCATCTCTGCAATTTGACCAGAGTTCAACACCATGCCACCGATAAGCTGAACGTCGAAATGGCGCATCCCGAAGACACGTTTAGACGCTTCACGAACTGTAGCAAATGCTTCTGGCAGAAGTTGGTCTAGGTTTTCACCTTTATCCAATCGCTCACGAAACTCTACTGTTTTTGCTTTCAGTTCTTCGTCAGACAATGCTTCGAACTGTGGCTCGTAGTTATTGATCTGCTTTACGATTTTTCTTAGTCGACGCAGTGTTCTGTCGTTACGACTACCGATGACCTTTGTCAGTAGGTTAGTAATCATTGTGTTTTTATTCTCTCTACCATTAGATCATATCGACCTATTAAAATTGCCTTCCGTCTCGACTAGGGTCTACTGACCTAACTGAGATAAAATCTATACCAACTGATATTGAGTTCAAGCTGTTAAATTTCAAGGCAGATATACCAATTAATGGCACATAGTTTAAGGAATTTTTGCCCTAACAACCAAGCTTCAATACAAACTAACCGTAATTAGTTTGATGTGTTTGGAAGTTTTGTCATATAAAGCCGTATTCAGCGCAGCATTGTGGCGGATATTTCTAAACGGAGATAGCGGCAGCATACATCAAAAGTGAAAACTTAAACTGCACAGCGAGTATCATTTAAAGCAACCAAACTGCAAGATCACGAAGATCCACTGCAGATCTTTGCCACTATTAAGTAAAGTGCAACAGGCAACAAACTGCCACTTCACTGTTTAATAGGCATAAAAAAACCAGACTCAAGGTCTGGTTTTTTTTAAACACTAGTAGTTTTTTAAGCGAGGACCATGTTTGGTTCTGCAAAAGCAACTGGAGAACCAGCTTGCTCTTCGAATGTAGCCCATTCCCACGCTTCTTGGTCTGCCAATACCGCACGCAGTAGTTGGTTATTTAGACCATGACCTGACTTATACGCAGAGAACTCACCAACAATCGCGTGACCAGCCATATAGAGATCGCCAATCGCATCCAACACTTTGTGAGTAACAAACTCATTATCGAAACGAAGACCCTCTTCGTTAAGAATACGGTATTCATCAAGAACGATAGCATTATCGAAGCTACCACCTAACACAAGATTTTGTGATTGTAGGTACTCGATGTCACGCATGAAACCAAAAGTACGAGCGCGAGCGATATCTTTAATAAAGCCTTGCGACGAGAAATCAAACTGCAGACGCTGTTCGTCAGCATCAATTGCAGGGTGGTTGAACTCAATCTCGAAATCCATACGGAAACCGTTGTATGGACGAAGCTCTGCCCACTTATCACCATCTTCGAAACGCACTGGTTTCTTGATACGGATGAAACGTTTTGGTGCATTCTGAGTTTCGATGCCTGCTTGTTGTAGCAAGTATACAAACGGGCTTGCACTGCCATCCATAATAGGGATTTCAGGCGCATCAACTTCAACGATGATGTTATCAATGCCCATACCCGCTAATGCTGCATTCAAGTGCTCGACTGTTGAAATACGAACACCGTCATCATTAACAAGCGCAGTACATAGCATTGTGTCGCGCACAGAAAGAGGATCCGCAGGAAAATCCACAGGCGGATTCACGTCAGTACGACGGTAAACGACACCAGTATTAGCAGCCGCTGGACGCAAAGTTAGTGTTACTTTACGGCCAGAGTGGAGACCCACTCCTACAGTAGTCACTATTTCTTTAAGCGTACGTTGTCTGATCATCTACAAACCTCTTCTTCAACGCTACAAATCACGGTTGATTATGTAAGCAACCGCGAATCCTACCAGATTTTTGAGCTGTGTCAAATTTAAGCAGACAGCTTAGTCTGCTTGACGACGCAAAAATGCTGGAATATCTAAGTAGCCACTTTCCTTTTCAGGTTTAGGTGCAGCACTAGTATTCGCGCCAGATGCAGGTGCATTTGATCCCGAATGACTCGGTGTGTTCACTTCAACCTTGTCCTGACTATTTACAGGCAAAGTTTGTGCCACTTTCTCTTCAACTTTCGCAGCTGGAGCTTGCGTTTGTTGTTGTGGCTGACTTGCTGTTACTGGTGTTTTACCACCTGCAACAAGCGTGATGTCAGGTTTGCGCTCATTACCGATACCAGTAGCAACCACAGTCACGCGAATTTCGTCGCTCATGTCAGGGTCTAGCGAAGTACCAATTACCACTGTTGCATTATCAGAAGCAAAAGCCTTCACTGTATTACCGACTGTTTCAAACTCGTCTAAACGCATATCCAGACCAGCAGTAATGTTCACTAGAACACCACGAGCACCAGCAAGATCGATATCTTCTAGAAGCGGGCTAGAAATCGCCATTTCAGCGGCTTCTTCTGCACGGTCTTCGCCTTTAGCAACACCGCTACCCATCATCGCATGACCCATCTCAGACATCACAGTACGTACGTCCGCAAAGTCGACGTTAATCATGCCTGGGCGAGTAATTAGCTCTGCAATACCTTGAACGGCATTCTTAAGAACATCGTTCGCACTTGCAAAGGCTTCTAAAAGCGTAACACCACGACCTAGTACTTTAAGTAGCTTTTCATTTGGAATAGTGATTAAAGAGTCAACATGCTTTGATAGCTCTTCAATACCCTGTTCTGCAAATGCAAGACGCTTTTTACCCTCGAAGCTAAATGGTTTAGTCACCACCGCAACAGTAAGAATACCAAGCTCTTTCGCTACTTCAGCAATAACGGGAGCTGCACCGGTTCCGGTACCACCACCCATACCAGCTGCGATAAATACCATATCGGCGCCAGTAATGCTTTCTTTAATTCTTTCTTTATCTTCGAGAGCTGCATCACGTCCAACTTGTGGGTTTGCACCCGCACCCAAGCCTTTTGTAATATCGCCGCCGATTTGAATGACGTGACTAATACTCGTTTTGCGAAGTGCCTGAGCATCCGTATTCACACTAATGAAATCAACCCCTTCGATTGACTCACGAACCATGTGTTCTACAGCGTTACCACCGCCACCGCCGACTCCAACTACTTTAATGACTGCTTCGTCAGACATTTCCATCATCGGTTCAAACATTTGTTATCTCCGTTTTCCTGCAACTCAGGTTAAAACTCTTTTTGTATCCAATTACGCAACTTTCCAAAGATTGTCGACACCGATTGACGTTTTGGTTCGTTATAATCATTGTCGTCATTGATCTGACTGTCTCTTGCGTAATGAAGTAATCCAACGGCCGTAGAATGATACGGCTCCTTTACATAGTCCGTGAGACCGCTAACCTCTAAAGGCTTGCCTACACGAACCTGATTGCGGAAGACGCGCTCTGCACACTCCACAACCCCTTCAATTTGTGCTGCGCCGCCCGTTAAGACCACGCCTGCTGCTAGATGATGTTTTACACCATTCTCTCTTAGTTTAGCTTGAACATTATCAATGGTTTGATTTACTAGTCCCATTAACTCTGTATAGCGTGGTTCTATCACTTCTGCCAATGTTTGGCGTTGCAAACTACGAGAAGGTCGACCACCAACGCTTGGAACGTTAACTGTATCATCTTTGCTCACTAGTTCGCTTAGAGCACAACCATACTTTACTTTTATTTCTTCTGCATCACTAAGAGGTGTACCAAATGCAAATGCAATATCACTGGTCACCGCATTACCAGCATAAGAGAACACTTCTGTATGTCGAAGTGCACCACCGGTCCAAATAGAGACATCCATGGTTCCCGCGCCAATGTCTACGACACAAACGCCCAGCTCTCGTTCATCTTCAGTAATAACAGCGTTACTGGAAGCTAATCCAGAGAAAACCAACTGCTCTACCTTTAATCCACAACGCTCAACGGCCTTGATGATATTTCTTGCCATATCATTGTGACAAGAAATCAGATGAACACTCACTTCCATTCGAACACCAGACAAGCCAAGCGGATTTTTTATCCCTTCTTGATAGTCTATGGTAAATTCCTGAGGAATCACATGAAGAATACGTTGTTCATCACCAATTTTAATGGATTTCGCGGTATGAATCGCTCGGTCCATATCATCCTGTGACACTTCTTCCTCAGAAATGGTTCCCATGCCTTTTTCAATTCGACTCGCAATATGCTTGCCTGAAAGAGAAATAAATACATTGCTAATCTGGCATTCTGCCATCAACTCAGCTTGATCGATCGCACGCTGCACGGATTTAACCACTGACTCTAGGTCGTTTACACCGCCTTTGTCCATGCCTCGAGAAGGACTGGAGCCAGCACCAATGATATTGACCTGACCGTCGGGTAATACTTCACCGACCAACGCAGATACAGTTGCAGTGCCTATATCAAGACCGACAATAATATTGTCATCCGTGGTCTTCGTCATCTGTACTCTCTTTGTTATAGATATTTCAATTTCCAGCGAACAATCTTGTTGCTCAATGTCCAAACTGAACTTAGGTATCGATAAATTGCTCTACCGATACGTAATACCAGTCATCCTACTTTTTTGCTCTCTGCGTGAGCGGTTCCAGCCTCTTCCGCAGGGAACCAGCCAACCGCAGCGCCGGTATCATATCTTAAGTCGATATAACTAATTTTAGAGACTTGATCGCCCAACTTTCGATAAAGCGAAATAAAGCGCTCCAAGCGCTCCTGCATCGAGTCTTTACCCAACTCTAAACGGATACCGTTGTCCAAAATAACTTGCCAAGCTCGGCGTTCGTTCAGTACCAATGATGATATGGATAACCCAAGCGGTGCTAATTGCCCGTTGCTGTCTCGATAAGTTTGAAGTACTTGTAACTCAGTGCCTTTTGGCCCATAAAGTTTTACTTTCTGCTCTTCAATTGCCGACACATCACCGCTAAACACAACACCGTTTGTGTCTAACATATCAATACCATTCCAGATGGCACTAGCCTGATGCTCTGTAAGAAAGACTTTTACTGTATCTGGCCATTGTTTGCGAACGGAGGCCTGAGATACCCAAGGGATTTGCTCGACGCTTTGCTGCAGCACATTGATGTCTTGAGACATAAAAGTGCCAATGTGTTCAAGGTTGGCAAATGCGTGTTGCACATCCTTGGCAGTTACATGAGTTAAATCGCCCTGCAACACTATCTTTGATAAAGGGAGGCGCTGGTCGTCCCACATCCAGCTAATGGTGGAATAAAGTGTTGAACCTATTACGGTGATTACAGCTAATAAAAAAACAGCCCCGACCCCATGTTTAGAAAACAAGGTAATTCGACGCGTTGATTCTGCACTGCTCTCTGAAGTTTCAGTCAAACTCTTTGGTCCTTTATTAACTTCTCTTCGCCTTTCCTTAAGATAGTGGAATAAGAGTCTAATCTAATATTGTTAACCTTAGGATTATACTAATGAATATCAAACTATCAAACACTGAACCTAAGAAATATCGGCTTTTACACATTGAAATAACAAAAATGTTCGACTAAGCGATCAAAATTCTCGATAGCTCGGTCGAACAGTTAAGTTTTTTACTAATTGAACTGACGTTGCTAACTATTCTGCATTAGCTGGATATCTAACTTCATCTGCTCAAGCTTTCTGGCTACTTTACCGATATCACCAGCACCTTGCGTCAGAAGAAGGTCGCCTTCTTGCAAAAGATTCGATAAAACAGATGGTAACGCATTCACGTCTGGAACAAAAACAGGATCCAACTTACCTCTTGTACGAATAGTACGACATAGTGAGCGTCCATCAGCCCCAGCAATCGGAGCCTCTCCTGCCGAATAAACATCCAACATCACTAAAACATCAACTTGTTCCAGCACATTGGCAAAGTCATCATATAAATCGCGAGTACGACTATATCGATGAGGTTGGAAAATCATCACTAAGCGTTTTTCTGCCCAGCCATTGCGCGCCGCTTTAATCGTAACATCCACTTCTGTTGGGTGATGGCCGTAGTCATCCACTAGCATCACTTTACCGTTACCTGTTTCAAACTCACCAAGGTGCTCAAAGCGTCGGCCAGTACCTTCAGTCCCTAACATGGCGTTAACGATAGCTTCATCGGCAATATTATCTTCCGTTGCAACAGCAATCGCCGCCGCTGCATTAAGAGCATTATGTTGACCTGGAATATTTAGAGTAATTTCTAAGTTCTCTCGGCCTTTTCTGACAACCGTGAATTTACCTTGCTGGCCGTCTTGACGATAGTTCTCAATTCGCACATCTGCATCATCAGAAAAACCATAAGTAATCACTTGACGACTAACACTTGGAATCAATTCACGAACTACCGGATCGTCAACACACATCACCGCCTGACCGTAGAAAGGCAGGTTATGTAAGAAATCGATAAAGGTTTGTTTTAGCGTATCAAAGTCTCCACCATAGGTATCCATATGGTCAGCTTCAATATTAGTCACAATACTCACCATCGGTTGCAGGTGAAGGAAAGACGCATCACTTTCATCCGCTTCAGCGATCAATATTCGGCTTGAGCCTAATCGAGCATTAGTACCAGCACTTTTTACCAAGCCACCGTTAACAAACGTCGGATCCATTCCAGCTTCCGAATAAATCTGAGTAACCAGTGCAGTCGTCGTGGTTTTACCGTGCGTACCAGCCACAGCGATCCCATGTCTAAAACGCATCAGTTCCGCTAGCATTTCAGCACGGCGAACTACAGGAATTCTCAGCTCTTTTGCAGCAACTAATTCTTGGTTTTCTGGATCGATAGCCGTAGACACCACTACCACACTTGCATTTTCAATATTGCTCGCCTGATGGCCAATATAGACAGTGGCACCTTTTTGAGTCAGACGCTCTGTCACAGCATTTTCAGCAAGATCTGAACCGGTAATCTGATAGCCTTCATTAAGCAGTACCTCTGCGATACCACTCATGCCAGCACCACCAATTCCGACAAAGTGAATACACTTCACTCGTCTCATTTCAGGTATCAGGGCCCGTATTTGTGCTAGGTCTTGAGTATGTTGCTGTGTCATGGATTAAATCTCGTCAATCTATTTTGTTAATTCGATAATTTCTTGGGCGACGCGTGTATCTGCATCAAGTTTAGCGGCTTTTCGTGCATTCTTCGCAAGCTCTAGTAGTTGCAGTCGATCGAGCTGTTTTACCTGTTGCGCCAATTTTTCTACCGTTAAATCCGGCTGTTCAATCATATAGGCAGCGCCACTGTGCACTAGGTGATCACCATTAAGTGCTTGCTGCCGATCTTTGTGCATAAATGGAATAAATA
Source organism: Vibrio sp. La 4.2.2 (assembly GCF_027586995.1). Taxonomy (NCBI): domain Bacteria; kingdom Pseudomonadati; phylum Pseudomonadota; class Gammaproteobacteria; order Vibrionales; family Vibrionaceae; genus Vibrio; species Vibrio sp. La 4.2.2. The sequence continues at coordinate 151,246 of NZ_JAPPTJ010000008.1, read as the reverse complement.
TTGCGCCTACGCCGACCGCAGCTAATTCAGAAACAGTCAAAGCACCAGAGCGACAAATTACTAGGTCAGCCCAACGATAGGCTTGGGCAACATCGTCGATAAACTCAGTAACGTCTGCATTGTCAACTGCATTGGAGCGATATAGCTCAGCCACTTCTTCGCTATTACCTTTACCCGCTTGATGACGGATTGTGTAGCCTGAACCAAGCTTTGCCATTACGGGAGGTAGCGTCTGGTTTAAAATACGTGCACCTTGACTGCCACCCATGACAAGAATACGAATATCACCTTCGCGGCCTTCAAGTCGCTGTTGCGGTTCTTCAGTATCAATTAAATCTTGTCTTACTGGGTTCCCAACTACTTCAGCGTTAGGGAATGCACCAGGGAACGCCTGGAATACTTTCTTGGCAATTTTCGACAACCATTGATTGGTTAATCCCGCTACACCATTTTGTTCGTGTAATACAACTGGAATGCCCATGGTCCAAGCCGCAATACCACCAGGGCCACTCACATAACCACCCATGCCTAGCACGGCATCCGGTTGCCATTTTTTTAGGTGCTTTCTAGCCTGTAATATAGCGCTAAATATCTGAAATGGCGCTTTCATAAGCTTGGTAATGCCTTGTCCTCGAAGACCTTTCACTTTAATGAAATCGATCTCAATACCATGCTTGGGAACCAAGTCGGCTTCCATACGATCAGCCGTTCCTAACCAGCGAATCTCCCAACCTTGTTCTTGTAGTCGATGCGCAACAGCAAGCCCTGGAAACACGTGACCACCAGTACCACCAGCCATCACCATCAAACGTTTATTCTTTTTCATCTTTGGCTTTTTTCTTGTCTTTCTCAGGAGGCGCTTCCTGAGGTGTAGGTTCATCTATGTCTGGTAACAGACGGCATTCGTGGTCGATACGTAGCAGTATCGACACCGCAACGGACATAATTATAAGACTGGAGCCACCATAACTGATTAAGGGCAATGTCAAACCTTTGGTAGGAACCATACCAGCAGCAGCACCAACGTTGACTAACGTTTGAAAAGCAAACCAAATTCCGATGGCAAAAGAGAGATAGCCCCCAAACAGTTGCTTCTTCTCAAAGGCACGCTTGCCGATGTACAGAGCTTTAATCACCAAAGCAAACACCAACATCAACACGAGAAGCACACCAATAAAACCTAACTCTTCAGCTAAAACCGCAAATACGAAGTCAGTATGCGCTTCAGGCAGGTACTCCAATTTTTGTACCGAGTTACCTAACCCTTGCCCCATCAAATTACCGCGGCCGAACGCCATCAATGATTGTGTTAGCTGGTAGCCACTTCCGAAAGGGTCTTCCCATGGGTCAAGGAAAGATGTCACTCGGCGAACACGATAGGGCTCCACCAAGATCAGGGCAATAACCGCACCAACACCAGCTACCAATAACGCGATAAACTGAGACAGCTTTGCGCCCGCTATAAACAGCATACCAAATAGGGTCACCAACATTACCACCACGGTTCCTAAGTCAGGCTGACCAAGCAACAAAATAGCAAAGGTAGTAAACACCATGATAGGTTTGATAAAGCCGCCAAAGAAGGATTGCCTTACCTCATCTTGCTTGCGAACTAGATAGCTCGACATGAAAATGAACAGTGACAATTTAGCGACTTCAGCGGGCTGCAGGTTAAAGAGCCCAAGAGGGATCCAGCGCGAAGCACCATTAACCGACTTCCCGACGGCCAATACGACGACCAGAAGAAATATCGACAGCGCAAGCAAATAAGTACTGTAACGAAACCATTTTTCCGTTGGAACTTGGAGAACAATGGACGATGTCCCAAGCGCTAGCACCAAGAAAATCGCATGTCGAAACATGAAGTGGAATGGTTGGTCAGTGAGTCTTGAACTAATAGGAAAAGAAGCCGATGTTACCATAACCAAGCCGGTAATCATCAATGCAAACGCTAACCACACTAACTGTCTATCGTAGAGGGCATCAGGAGCTGGATGTGAAAACCAACCTGTTACCCTTTGTCGAAATTGATGGAACATAGTAGCGAGTCCGTTTAACTAACTTGTTTTGAAAATTGCTGAGCCAGCTGGGTAAAGTCATCTCCACGAGCCATAAAATTGGCAAACTGATCAAAGCTTGCACAAGCTGGAGATAACATAACCATATCACCCTTTTGCAGTTCGGGTGTAATATCGGTTAGGACATTGTTGAGCGTGTCATATCGAACCGCCGATGGATGCAAGGCCATGAACTCCTCACCATCTCTCCCAAAACAGCACAACTTCACATTCAGCTCAGACAGTGGTTTGGCTAACTCAGAAAAGTCAGCGCCTTTGCCAACGCCACCTACCAAAAGATACAGTTTACCCTCTAAGGTTAAGCCAGATAACGCCGCAAGTGTGCTCGCCACGTTAGTAGCCTTGGAATCATTCACCCACTTGACGCCCTTTTCATCTGCAACCACTTGGCAACGATGACTCAAACCAGTGTACGCAGCCAAACACGCCAAACCTTTTCGGTAGTCGATACCGCTCAGTTTGAGCAATGCACAGGCCACCAGCGCATTGGACCAATTGTGCTTGCCAACCAAACGAAGTTGGTCGGTGGAAATAATGGTTTCATCGTTATCGACTAGCCAGACTTGTCCGTCGATTTCACGCATACCGAAGTCTTGCTCATTAAAACCAAACGTTGCTACAGGAAGCCCGCTCAGCTCAGGGGAAGTCTCTGGCTCATCACGATTCACCAAAGCATGTTCTGCATTGAAGAAAATACGTCGTTTCGCTTGTGCATAATCTTCCATCCCATGGTAGCGATCCATATGATCTTCGGACAGATTCAAAAATGTCGATACTTTGGTTTTTAGAGAATAGGTTGTTTCGAGTTGGAAGCTAGATAATTCTAGGACATACAAGTCGGCATTCAGTTCCAGCAAATCTAAAGCAGGAACACCAATATTACCGCCAACACCGACGTTGATACCCGCAGCTTTGGCCATTGCCCCTGTTAGGTCGGTCACTGTACTTTTACCGTTGGAGCCTGTAATAGCAATAACAGGCTTGGTAGTTGCCCACGCAAACAGTTCAATATCGCCAACAACGCGAATACCTTTTTCCAGTGCCTGCTGAATTTCTGGTGTTGCCAAAGCAATACCAGGGTTGCAAACAATCAGGTCTGCTTGATTCAACCACTCAGTATTAAAGCTTCCAGCATGCAGTTCTGCACCTTCTGGCAACTGCTCAGCACCGGGAGGGTTCTCCCGACTGTCCATCACACGAACAGTCACGTCAGGATGGTTTTTACTAACATGATTAACGACAGAGAGCCCGGTAATACCGAGCCCAACTACAACGACTTGCTTTATGTCTTGCCAAGAATCCATGAACTGATTGTCCTACTGCGTTTCTAACGTACTTTAAGAGTGGCTAATCCAATAAGAACTAGTACGATTGAAATAATCCAAAAACGAACAATAACACGTGGTTCCGGCCATCCTTTTAGCTCGTAGTGGTGGTGAATAGGCGCCATACGGAAAATACGCTGGCCACGCAGTTTGTATGAACCTACCTGAAGAATAACCGACAGCGTTTCCATTACGAATACACCGCCCATAATAACAAGCACAAACTCTTGACGAACCAACACCGCAATCACACCAAGTGCACCACCAAGTGCCAGTGAGCCAACATCACCCATAAACACTTGTGCTGGATACGTGTTAAACCAAAGGAAACCAAGGCCAGCACCAACCATTGCGGTACATACAACGACCAACTCTGAGGTATATGGGATATAAGGAATATGTAGGTAGTTAGCGAAGTTAACGTTGCCCGTAGCCCAAGCAATAACCGCAAAACCCGCCGCTACAAGTACTGTCGGCATAATAGCCAAGCCATCCAAACCATCCGTCAGGTTTACAGCGTTACTTGTGCCTACAATAACAAAATAGGTGAAGACGATATAAAACAGCCCCATCTGCGGCATTACGTCTTTGAAGAAAGGCACAACCAGCTGAGTTGCAGCCGTATCTTGTCCATGAGCATATAAAGCGAAAGCCACGAACAGAGCGATAACTGACTGCCAAAAATACTTCCAACGAGCAATCAAACCATCAGTGTTCTTACGGACAACTTTGCGATAATCGTCGACAAAACCCACTGCGCCGTAGCCAAGTAAAACAACCAATACAGCCCAAACATAAGGGTTGCTTAGGTCAGACCACAACAACACTGTTAATGTAATCGCAAACAAGATCATCACGCCGCCCATGGTTGGCGTTCCGCGCTTACTAAAGTGCGATTCAGGACCTTCGTTACGAACAACTTGACCGATTTGCAACATTTGCAGGCGAGCAATCATTTTAGGTCCCATCCATAAGGACAACCCTAAAGCGGTTAACACACTGACTATGGCTCTGAATGACAGGTATTCAAACAGTCGAAAAAAAGAAAAGTATGGCTGTAGTAATTCCGCAAGCCAAATAATCATGTGTAAGTCTCCTTCAGTGCATTAGCAATGGTGTACATGCCTGCACTTAGTGCCCCTTTCACCAATAAGGTATGAGAGGTCTGGTTTAGCTGTGTTAAATTGCGCTCGATATATTCAAGCATGCTGTCGTGACTCTGAAAATGCATACCACCACATAGGTCACTGATAATCTTCGCATCTTCACCATAGGTCAAAACATGTTCAAATGCGAAAGGAGCAGCATGTTGTCCGACTTCTTTGTGAAGTGCAAGACTTTCATGCCCCAATTCTGCCATATTACCCAGAATCAACCAGCGCTGCCCTTGCTTAAACTGTGCAAGCAAGTCAACCGCCGCTTTCATCGCAGGCACACTGGCGTTATAGCTGTCATCAATTAAGGTAATGTGCTCAGTAAGTTTTTCGACATCAACACGACGTTTAACCTTACTTAGCGATTGCAAACCTATTTTGATTTGCTCTAAGGTCGCACCACATTGAATCGCCAAAGCACTCGCAGCAACGGCATTCGCCACATTATGCTCACCTAGCAATGACAACTGCAGTTCGACATTGCCGATTGGTGTGTGCAGTGTAAATAACGGATAACCCTCTGATGACATCGCTATGTCAGAGCCATAAAAATCGGCGTTAGTGTTTTGTTTAGAGAACGTTATAAGGTTTTTATCTTGTAAAACTTCTGACCAAATCGACTCACCTTGACTATCGAGATTGATCAGCGCTGTCCCGTTGGCTGTAAGACCCTGGTAAATTTCACCTTTCGCAGTTTTCACGCCATCAAGAGAACCAAAGCCCTCTAGGTGCGCTTCTGCCACATTATTAACCATGGCAATATCAGGTTTCACCAGCGCCGTGGTGTAAGCAATCTCGCCAATATGATTCGCACCTAGTTCGATAACAGAAAAGTCATCTTGTGGTGTGCTGCGAAGTAATGTCAGTGGAACACCAATATCATTATTGAAGTTGCCAGCTGTGTATAGCACTTGTCCAAGGCCAGATAAGATACTCGCCACCATCTCTTTTACTGTGGTTTTGCCACAGCTACCAGTAATGGCAAGAGTTTTTGTCCCACAACGACGATGCACTTCAGCCCCTAATAAGCCAAGTGCAACTTTACTATCTGCTACGATAACCTGCGGAATATCAATATCCAGTTGACGTTCAACAATGAGTGCGGCGGCACCTTTATCAGCAGCTTGCTGGCAGAAATCGTGAGCATCAAAGCGCTCACCGACTAACGCAATAAACAGTGCTCCAGACTGAATCGCACGAGTATCTGTCGTGACTTTTTGGATTTGAACCTCACCGCCACTCTGCGTACCTTCAACAATATTGGCAATGTCAGATAGTGTTAATGCAATCATAATGTAAGTCCCAATAATGTTGCGGCCGATTCTCTGTCCGAGTAATGCACCGTTTCGGTGCCAATAACCTGATAGTCTTCGTGACCTTTACCAGCGAGTAAAATAATGTCCGATGCCCCAGCTTGGTTCATCGCCACCTGCGCCGCATCAAACCGTTTGTGTTCAACAATAGCAGCTTGCGGTTGGCTCATACCGGCCAACATATCTTCGACAATAGCAGCAGGGTCTTCACTTCGAGGATTATCATCACTAAGAATAACGTGGTCAGCTAAGCGTTCAGCGATCGCCGCCATCATTGGTCGTTTACCTTTATCTCTGTCACCACCGCAGCCGACAATCACCCAAAGTTTACCTTCACAATGTACTCGCAACGCCAACAGCGCTTTTTCAAGAGCATCGGGGGTGTGAGCATAATCGACAACTATTTTAGGTTTACTAGTGGTTTGGAATAGTTCCATTCTGCCAAGCACTGGTTGCAGTTTCGGCGCAGTTTGTTGCAGATGTTCGATATCAAAGCCGAGCGCTAATAACGACGCAAACGCCAGCATGAGATTGCTAGCGTTAAACTGACCAATCAGTGGGGCATGCAAATTGCCTTGCCCAAAGTAACCATCAAATTCAAGTGAGATTCCGCTATCGCTGTATTCTACTGTTGTTGCCCACAGCCCTCTTTTACCCTCTTGACGTCCTTCAACAGACACCGCGATGGCATCACTTCGTTCCGACAACCAACGGCGACCAACGACATCATCAATATTGAGAACCGCATGTTCGCAATGATGGCCGGTAAACAGGAGCTTCTTCGCGGCCTCGTATCCTTCCATTGTGCCGTGATAATCGAGATGATCACGGCTCAGATTGGTAAAAATACCCAGCTTAAATGGCACAGCGGCAACGCGACCTTGAACTAAGCCGTGAGAAGACACTTCCATCGCTGTATAGTGCGCACCTTGCTGATCTAACTTTGCTAAGATTCGCTGTACATCAATGGCATTGCCTGTGGTGTTTTTTGCCTCTTCAAGCTGATCTAAGAAGCCATTGCCCGTCGTGCCCATAATGGCGGCTTTATCACCGAGTAAATCAATCCATTGAGCAATAAGCTGGGTGATGGTGGTTTTGCCATTCGTCCCAGTTACACCAATGACTTGTTGCTGATATTGATATAGGCGTGCCGCGATGACAGAAAGCAGCGTATCGAGTTGGTAGAGATGGATAATTGGCACGTCACCAATATAGGTCACTTCACCATGCTTATGCTCACTGTCTGCTTGAGCCAGCACAGACGTAGCGCCTGCTTGCACTGCTCTTTCGATAAACAGACGGCCATCGACAGTATGACCAATGATAGCGACGAAGCTATCGCCTTGTTGAATAGCCCTGCTATCTAATTCCAAATTGGAAACGACTATGTCATCAAGTGACAAGTAGCTCACTGAGCCTTCCATTTCGCTAATCCAAGGTTTTAGCAGTTTTGCCAATGTCAAAGAGGTCAACATTGTTTTCACCTATTTTTGAAACTGATTTTCATCAGGCGCTACATTTAATATTTGCAGCGAGCCTTTCATAATTTCTGAGAATACTGGGCCAGCAACGGCACCACCATAGTACTGATCACCTTGTGGTTCGTTAATCACCACAACAAGTGCAATGCGAGGGTCACTCACAGGAGCAACACCCGACGTAATTGCCACGTATTCGTCACTATAGCCACCTGCTGCTGCTTTTCGTGATGTACCTGTTTTGGCTGCAACACGATATCCAGGAACGGCAGCACGCGTCGCTGTACCACCTGGTTGAGTTACCGCTTCTAGCATGTGTAATACTTCAACCGCGTAGTGATGATCTATGACCTGCTTCGATAAATCTTGCTGGTTATTCTCGATAATATGCACTGGTTGATACAACCCGCCATTACCTAATGTCGCATAGGCATGCGCTAATTGCAGTGGAGTAATCGAAATACCATAGCCAAAGGCAAGTGTAGCAATTTCAAATTGAGACCAACGGCGACGGTTAGGGAAAATACCGGTGGTTTCGCCGACTAAGTTCAACCCAGAAAGCTGGCCAAAACCGATCGAGCTATACATTCCCAATAGCTCTTGCAGTGGCATTTCCAACGCAAGTTTAGCCACACCGATGTTACTGGACTTTTGAAGAATCTTCGCCAAGTTAGCCTTACCAACTTTTGAAGTATCACGAACACGACTCCCACCAATTTGCATGATGCCATTACCGGTATCAATCACGGTATTTTCATCGGCTACACCCGCTTCTAAAGCGGCTAACACAACAAACGGTTTAACGGTCGAACCCGGTTCCATCGCATCGGTTATCACTCGGTTACGCATGGTAAAGGATTGACGAGAGGAGCGATTATTAGGATTGTATGATGGTGCATTGACCATAGCCAACACACCGCCAGTCTTCACATCGATAATCACTGCACTGCCTGAGGTTGCGCGGTAATCAGCAACGGCTTGTTTTACTGCGCGATAAGCAATCGCTTGCAAACGCTGGTCAATAGTAAGTTCGAGCGGCTTACCTTCTTCGCGCTCCTCTAGAGAGATATTTTCTACGACTCGACCATAACGGTCTTTACGAATAATGCGTTTACCCGCCTCACCTGTCAGCCATTTATCATAGCTTCGTTCCACCCCTTCGAGACCATGACCATCAATGCCAGTGACCCCAACTAAGTGCGCGCTGACTTCACCAGCAGGGTAATAGCGGCGAGATTCAGCTTTCAGTCCAACTCCCGAGAGTTTTAACTCTTTGATGTACTTTGCCATGGCTGGGCTGACTTGGCGTTGCAGATAGATAAAGCGGCGAGTTTTGTTTTTCTCAATCTTATTGATAAGGGCCTGTCGGTCAAGACCAAGTACATCCGCTAGGGCATGCCAACGGTCAAGTTTTGCCAAACCATTATCTTTAAATATCGTAGCAGGATCTGCCCATACCGCTTGAACTGGAACACTGACCGCCAAGGGCTCGCCATTGCGATCTGAAATAATGCCGCGGGCAGAGGGAAGTGCTTTAACGCGAACCGAACGTAAATCGCCTTGCTTGATTAAGTTATCCGGTTCGATAACTTGGATATAGCCGATTCTGGCTACCAGTGCAGTGAAGATTAATAACACACAACCTAAGATGAGACGAAAGCGCCATGCAATCAACGTTGGAGCTTCCGCAGTTTGTGTACTTTTCTTCTTGTTGGAGGGTTTTACAACTTTTTTGCCTTTCATTTCAGGGAAACCACTACTTCCTTGTCAGCATCAGGACGCTTCATATCCAGTTCTTGCTTTGCCATCGCTTGGACTCGACTATGTTCAGACAACGCATTTTCTTCAAGAAGTAAGTTGCGCCATTCATTATCAAGCCTTTCACGCTCTTGGAGCGCCACATCTTTTTGGTTAATTGCCTGGCGAGTATGGTGAGTAGCAAAGACGACCCCCATCGCTGACGCGAATATTAATAGCAATACCATTAAAGGTACTCGACCCACCGTTATGATATCTATTCCGATGAGTTTGGCTAAGTTGTGTTTTGGCTCGTTAGACATCCACTTGTCCGCTACAGTTTTTCTGCAACTCGAAGTACAGAGCTGCGTGATCGCGTGTTCATTTCAACTTCTTGATCGGATGGTTTAAGTGCTTTACCAATTGTTTTTAGATTTGCACTCCCCAAGGCAAGAATTTGATCTTCCGTCATCGGAATACCGTGAGGCACTTGAGGGCCTCTACTTTCTTTCCGCATAAAACGCTTTACCATGCGATCTTCCAACGAGTGGAAACTGATCACAGATAAACGACCTTCTGGTGCTAGAATGCTTGCAGCTCCTTTTAGAGCAGTATCGATCTCTTCAAGTTCACTGTTGATATAGATACGAAACGCTTGGAATGAACGTGTCGCTGGGTGCTTCTTCTCTTTGAAGCTTTTTGGTGCCGCGTCAGAAATTAACTTCGCTAGTTGGCCTGTGCGAGTAAGTGGCTCTTTCTCTTCATCTTCACGATGAGCAACAATCGCTTTAGCGATTCGACGAGCGTGCTTATCTTCACCAAATTCACGAATAACCCAAGTGATATCATCTAGCTCAGCCTGAGCCAACCACTCAGAAACCGGCATGCCTGATGTTGGGTCCATGCGCATATCCAGTGGGCCATCTTTCATAAAGCTAAAACCACGTTCCGCATCATCCAATTGTGGTGAAGAGACACCTAAGTCCAGCAATACACCGTCAACTTTACCAACTAAATCATAGCGTTCCGCATATTCTGCCATACCAGAAAACGGGCCGTGAATAATGGTGAATCGTGGGTCATCGATTTTACCCGCTTCTTCAATCGCTTGAGGATCTCGGTCAATACTATAAAGGCGACCATTTTCACCCAATTGTGAAAGAATTTGACGACTGTGACCACCACGTCCAAACGTCCCATCGATATAGATACCGTCAGGTTTAATGGCTAAGCCATCGATAGATTCATGAAGTAGTACCGAAATGTGTTGGAATGATTCGCTCATTGGTGATCTCGAGAGTTGCTAAAGGCAAAGTAGACAAGTGTACTGATTTCCTTCAGTAACGTCATCTGGTTAAGTTCAGCCTAACGTAAAGATAGGTGATAAAAAAGCAAAAAACCCATCACAAAATCAATTTGTAATGGGTTTTTTTATAATAGGTGAAGTTGACCTGTACGCCGGGTTCTGTATCCGCCGAAGCGGTGATAGCCATTCGTCTAGGCCAGCAATCGCTCACTGGCTCGAGCAACCTACCCGCCTCCATACGCGAGCAACGCAATGTGGAAGCCTATTTGGTCTTGCTCCGGGTGGAGTTTACCTTGCAACGAACTGTTACCAGTCGTCCGGTGCGCTCTTACCGCACCCTTTCACCCTTACCTGTGCTCCTTCCGAAGAAATGGAGCCATCGGCGGTCTTCTCTCTGCTGCACTTGTCGTGGGCTCACGCCCCCCAGGCGTTACCTGGCACCCTGCTCTGTGGAGCCCGGACGTTCCTCCCCTCCGTCAGTCTCCCCCAAGACAAGCTCAAGGGGACGTCAACGAAGCAGCGACTATCCAGTCAACTTCAGGGCGCGGATTGTAGCGGAGCGCGAGCAATTACTCAAGGTTTTCTAAACCCCATTTGTACAATGCGTTCTTTTTCAGGTTATAAATCTCTGCCGTTGCTGCCGCAGCTTTCTTCAATGGTAGCTCTTTAACTAAGATAGTTAAGGTTCGAGTAGCCTCGTCAGGTAGCGTGTCCGTCACGGGTTCGCGGTATCCATGAATTAATAAAACCATCTCACCGCGCTTGCGGTTTTCGTCTTCTTCAATCCACTCAACCAATTCACCTAATGGCAGGCCCTGTATGGTTTCGTAAGTCTTTGTCAGCTCACGTGCTAATACAACTTCACGCTCCGGACCAAGAACCTCAAGCATATCTGCCAACGACTCAGTGATTCGATGTGGTGACTCATAGAAAATACAGGTACGCTCTGCCTTAGCAATTTCCATAAACTTGTCTTTACGACCTTTGCTTTTTGCTGGCAAGAAACCTTCAAAGCTAAATCGATCAGATGGCAGACCTGAGGCGCTCAAGGCAGTTATTACGGCACACGCACCAGGTAATGGCACAACTTTAACGCCCGCTTGACGACATTGAGACACTAAATGGTACCCTGGATCGCTGATCAGTGGCGTACCCGCATCAGAAACCAATGCGATGGATTCGCCCGCTAACAATTTATCGACTAAAACTTGTGCTTTTTGCTGCTCATTGTGATCATGGAGCGCAAATGTCCTAGTTTGAATATTGAAGTGCGATAAAAGTTTACCCGTATGACGAGTATCTTCAGCAGCAATAATATTGACGCTGTTTAAGACATCGAGCGCTCTTTGTGTGATATCACCGAGATTTCCAATAGGAGTCGGTACAATAAAGAGCGTTGGTTGCTCAATATAAGTGGTTTTGTTGCTTGTCATTTGTTTACCAGCACTTCAACGATTAATATAATGATTTTACACGAATAGTGATTAAAGAGCTCATGGCAATGATGAACCCAAAGAGAAATAGTGTAACACGCCTACTGACTCCAATTGCATTGGCTTTGTCCATTGCCGCTTGTTCTACTCAGCCAAGCGCCCCAACGAGTGTTGATATCACCCTTGCTCCAACCGCATCTTCTGAAACGTACTTAATGCGTGCCGATGCCGATCAAGGTGGTTTTGCTAATGAATGGCTAATTCTAGCGTTCAAAGCATCGATTCAAGAAGGCAACTACGAACAAGCTAAGCGACTTTCTAATCGTCTAGCCAAACAAAACCTAACCGTTATTCAGCAAGCAGAATGGCAATTAGCTCGTGCCGAGCTTAACCTAGCGCAAGGTAATGCACAGGATGCATATCTACAACTGAACTTCCCAGCGGAATGGCCTCTTGCCCAACAGCAATGGCAACGCTACTACGAGTTAAGAGCGCAAAGTCTGGCTCAATTAGGCCGCTACTTTGAAGCGAGCCGAGAGTTGATTGCCATGTCAGGTTTCGCACCACGCGAAGAGCAGCAAGGCATCAATGATGAGATTTGGAATAACCTCAACCAGTATTCTGCTGAGCAGCTCTCAACCCTAGTCGCAGAACCTAAAGAAGAAGTTCTTGATGGCTGGTTACAGCTTGCAACTTATATGAAAGCACTAGGTGGTAGCCTTCCACAGCTACAAAATACCTTAAAGAACTGGTTGGCCGAGAACCCGGACCATCCCGCTGCTGAATACACCCCACAAAGTATCTTAGACATTTTAAGTTTAGAGATCACGACGCCTCACAGCACTGCACTGCTGCTTCCATTAACGGGCAAATATGCGAAACAAGCGCAGCTGGTTCGTGATGGGTTTATGATGGCAATGATGGACGATGAGCAACGCGACCCAGAGGCAATTTTTACCGTTATCGATACTAATGAAACGGCTCCAGCAGATATCAAAGCACAACTAATTGCCAATGAAGTGGACTTCATTGTTGGTCCACTTATCAAAGAAAACGTTGAGAAGCTGCAACAAGCACAAAAACAATCTGAAACGCCAATTCCAGCACTTGCACTCAATATTCCTAGCGAGTTAGAACCATCACAAATGATGTGTTACCTAACGCTTTCCCCAGAGCAAGAAGTAGCGCAAGCCGCCGCTCATCTTTCTGAAGGTAACTATGAGTATCCTCTGGTCCTAGCACCAAGAGGCAACCTCGGTGACCGCGTAGTGAAAGCATTTGAAGAAGAATGGGCGAAAGTCAGTGACAACAAAGTGGCTATTGCACAATATGGAAATCGCGCTCAGCTGCAAAAAACCATCAATAATGTATTCGGTCTTCAGCAAAGTCAGCAACGCATCGCCCAAATGGAAGCGTTGACAGGCATGAAGCTAGAGAATCAACCACGTAGCCGTCGCGATATTGACTCTGTTTATATCGTTGCCAATAGTGCAGACCTGACGTTGATCAAACCGTTTATTGAAGTGGCGATTAACCCAGATGCGAAGCAACCTCAGTTGTTTGCTGATTCACACAGCCACACTAGTAAACGTCAATACGAGGATCTCACTGGCGTAGTCTACAGTGATATCCCTCTGCTGATTGACCAAGATCCTCAGCTTGACGCACAAATGACCAAGTTCTGGCCGAAGAGCTCGAATGCAGAGAAACGTCTGCAAGCATTGGGAATGGATGCTTACTCATTAACTAAAGAGTTACCGCAGTTAAAAGCCGTTCAAGGTTATTCTGTAGATGGCCAAACTGGCACATTGAGCGTTGATTCTGACTGTGTTGTACAGCGCCAAATTTCGTGGGGTGTATATGGTCAAAAGCCGACTCAAGTAACGGAAGCTTCTGAGACACAAGCGCCTAACACGGAAGAAGGTACGGATGGCACTGCTACCGTGGAACAACCGATCAGCCAATAAAAGAGCGGTTGGCAAAAACTACGAAATTCTCGCTAAGGACTATCTAGGTCGACAAGGCCTGGTAGCCTTAGCGGAGAATTACACCGCTAAATGCGGTGAGTTGGACCTCATCATGCAAGACGGTTCCACTCTTGTCTTTGTCGAGGTAAAGTATCGTCAAAGCACTCAGTATGGCTTAGCTCAAGAGATGGTGACGCCCTCTAAAGCACGAAAGCTTCAAAAAGCCGCCACCCTTTGGTTGCTGCAAAACGGCTTATCGCCTTACGATACTGATTTTCGATTCGATGTCGTTGCCATTCATCAGCAAGGCAATGACATTAACTGGATAAAGAACGCGATCACTCAAGGATAACCATGCGCGATAGCATTAAAGAAAGTTTCACTGAAAGTATTCAAATTCAAATTGCGGCTGCAGAAGCGCTTCCTGACGTTATTACCCACGCAGCACAAGCCATGGTAGCAACACTACTCAACGGTCACAGAATTCTTTGCTGTGGTAATGGCGGCTCAGCTTCCAACGCCCAACAGTTTGTCTCTTGTTTACTGAACCGCTTCGAAACTGAACGTCCCAGCTTACCCGCTATGACTCTAACTGCCGATAGCACCACTATGACGGCAGTAGCAAACGACTATAACTTTGAAGATATCTTTGCCAAGCAAGTACGCGCCTTTGGTCAGGCTGGAGATATATTGCTTGCGATTTCTACCAGTGGTAACAGTAAAAACGTCATCAAAGCTATGGAAGCAGCAGTAACTAGAGATATGACCATCATCGCCTTTACTGGTAAGGACGGCGGCGAAATGGCAGGTCTGCTGGGTGAGAATGATGTTGAAATCCGTATCCCATCTCACAGAACCGCACGCATTCATGAGGTGCATATGGTAACTCTGCATTGCTTATGCGATCTTATTGACCAAGTTCTGTTCCCTTCCCACGAAGAGTAATACCATGAAGATGTACAAAGTTCTGACTTTGCTATTGGTTAGCATCATGTTGTCTGGATGTGCGGGCTTGTTTGTCGCTGGCGCTGCAACCACTGTCAATTTAGTGACTGATACTCGAACCACAAAAGAAATTTGGAACGATAACTCATTAGAATCCGAAGTTGCGGGGATGAGTAATAAAGCCCCCTACGTAGGCCAAGTACGCGTGGTTGCAAGTTCTCAACGCGGTACCGTGGTTCTGATGGGACAAGCTAAGACTCAAGCACTAAGCAACCAACTTGAAGCGCAAGTCAAAGGCTTAAAAGGTGTTAAACGAGTTTATAACCAAATTCGAATTAAAGATCCGATCAGCTTCACGAGTGTCAGTAATGACAGTTGGTTAACGACAAAAGTGAAATCAGCGTTGCTGACCGATGAGCGCCTTAACGGTGTAAAAGTTAAAGTCATCACTGAAAACAAAGAAGTGTTCTTACTCGGTTATGTTTCTAAAGAGCATGCAGATGTTGCCACTGAAATCGCTCGTAACGTCTCTGGGGTAAACCAAGTTATTCGTGCTTTCCAATTTAGTGAGCAGCAAGACAAACTCAATACCGAGGCTCCAGTAGAAGAAACAAAACAGCCAGAAGCTCAGGTTAAAAATGCCGAACCTGAAGAAGAAATGAGACCAATTATTGAAGAGCCTGCACCTTTTCATGAAATAGAAGGTTAAAGTCCTTTTAAACGTAAAAAGCGAGCTTGGTGCTCGCTTTTTTAATATCTGTGGTTAGTCTTTAACTCTATGGTTTAAGTGCTCGCTCACCACGAGCAATACCTACGATACCACTTCGTGCAACTTCCACCACATCAGTCACTTCAGAAAGTGCTGAAACAAACGCATCCAACTTCTCTGCGGTGCCCGCGAGTTGCACGGTATACTGAGAAGCCGTCACATCAACAATCTGACCACGGAAAATATCTGCAGTACGCTTTACTTCCGCACGAGCGAAACCACTGGCTTTTACTTTCACCATCATCAGCTCACGCTCAATATGGTCAAACTCAGTTACTTCTTGAACCTTTAGAACATCAATAAGTTTGTGGAGCTGCTTTTGAATCTGTTCAAGTTCCATTTCGTCTGACTCAGTCGTGATGTTAAGACGAGACAGAGTTTCATCATCCGTTGGTGATACGTTGAGTGACTCGATGTTATAACCACGTTGAGAGAACAAACCTACCACTCGAGAAAGTGCACCCGGTTGGTTTTCCATTAGTAGTGAAATGATATGTCTCATATTATGTTCTCTCCGTTTTGCTTAGCCACATCTTATCCATGCCTTCCCCTTTAATTTGCATTGGGTAAACATGTTCTGTTTCATCAACATTGATATCGACAAACACTAAGCGATCTTTCATTTCTAGCGCTTTCTTCAAACCAGACTCAAGCTCGCTTGGGTTGGAGATTCGAATCCCAACATGGCCGTAAGCTTCTGCAATCGCAGCAAAGTCAGGAACAGAGTCCATATATGAGTTTGAGTGACGACCTTGATAAATCATGTCTTGCCACTGTTTTACCATTCCTAAGAAACGGTTGTTTAGGTTAATGATCTTAACTGGCACATCGTATTGCATCGCCGTCGACAGCTCTTGAATATTCATTTGAATACTGCCGTCACCGGTGACACACACCACTTCCTCATCGGGATGCGCAAATTTCACGCCCATGGCTGCAGGGAAGCCAAAGCCCATGGTCCCTAGACCACCAGAGTTGATCCAACGACGAGGTTTGTTGAATGGGTAATAAAGCGCTGCAAACATTTGGTGCTGGCCAACATCCGACGCGACATACGCATCACCGCCAGTCAGTTTGTGCAGCACTTCAATAACTTGTTGTGGTTTAATGCGTTCTTCTGAGGTCTCATAACCTAAGCAGTTGCGCGCTCGCCATCCTGCAATGTCATCCCACCAAGCATTAAGCGCTGCTTCATCATTAGTTCCGCCTTGCTCCACAAGCAATCTAAGCATGGTCTCAAGCACCACATCTGCAGAGCCTACAATCGGCAGGTCAGCACGAACGTTTTTAGAAATCGACGATGGATCGATATCGATGTGAACCACTTTGGCATTAGGGCAGTACTTATCAAGGTTGTTAGTTGTACGATCGTCAAAACGTACACCTACACCAAAAATCAGATCAGCATTATGCATTGCCAAGTTCGCTTCGTAGGTGCCGTGCATACCCAGCATACCTAGTGCATTTTTGTGAGTACCAGGGAACGCGCCTAGCCCCATCAAAGTACTAATAACAGGTAAGTTAAGCGTTTCAGCTAGCTTAATGATATGCTGGTCGGCTTCTGACATCACCGCACCACCACCGACATAAAGCACCGGTTTCTTCGCTTCTAGAATCGCTTTTAGTGCTTTTTTGATTTGTCCTTTATGACCCGTCATTGTCGGGTTGTAAGAGCGCATCTTAATCGTTTCCGGATACTCGTAAGGAAACTTAATTTGCGGATTCATGACATCTTTTGGAACATCAACAACAACTGGACCTGGACGACCTGAAGAGGCGATATAGAACGCTTTCTTTAATGTTTCAGGTACATCTTCTGCACGTTGTACTAGAAAGCTGTGTTTGACCACCGGACGTGAAACACCCACCATGTCACACTCTTGGAATGCGTCATTACCAATCAGGTTATTTGGTACGTTACCAGAGATAACGACCATAGGGATAGAGTCCATGTATGCGGTTGCAATACCAGTAATCGTATTGGTTGCACCAGGACCAGAACACACTAATACAACACCAGGTTTACCGGTTGCACGTGCGTAGCCATCAGCCATATGGGTCGCAGCTTGTTCGTGACGAACGAGTACGTGTTGAATGTTTTCGCGCTTTTCATGCAGCGCATCGTAGATATCGAGAACGGAACCACCTGGGTAGCCAAAGATTTGTTGAACACCTTCGTCAATCAAAGATTGTACGATCATCTCTGCACCAGATAGCATTTCTGGGGTTGAATCTGCCATATTGTCTCCTTACCAGTTATCGCAGCAATTTGGTTATTGCTGAGCTGGCATTACATAGTTAGGTCTTATTCGTAGCCTAAATCGAAATTACTCACTTTCGGCTATGTCACGCCTAGCTTGTCATAACAAGCCATTCGTTTACGCAACAACTTTAACTCTTTCTTAGCACAAGATCTAACCCTATCAAGTTCTCAAAAAACACACTCCACTTTTAATGAGTCGTTTTGCAAACATTTGTTACAAGCTTGAACCACTAGCCAAACGATCAACAAGGACATCAATGAAAATTCAGTATTAAATTCTTTCAAATAACCCTAAAAACCGCGCAAACCTATCGTTGAGTTGGATAATTCACAATAAAGATATCTGCAGAAAAAACAAAAGCCTCCCAAAGGAGGCTTTTGTTTTTGAAGGCTCTATCTTTTTAAGCCGCTTTTGCTGGAGGCTTTCTCTTACTAAAGCGCCAACGCTTGAAGATGGATGGTTTAGATTGCTTCTCTTCTCGCTTCCCTAACATTAACAAACAAGGAGTTAATACTAATGTCAATACTGTCGCGAATGCCAAACCACCAGCGATAGCTGTTGCTAACTGCGACCACCACTGAGTGCTCGGAGCCCCAAACTCTATTTTTTGGTTAATGATGTCGACATTCATCTCCAGCACCATTGGCATAAGGCCAAGTATGGTCGTTACTGTAGTCAATAAGACGGGACGCAAACGCTGCACTCCGGTTCTCAATATGGCATCTCGCTTGTCTAATCCTCGTTTTAGCAGTTGGTTATATGTGTCGATAAGCACGATGTTATTGTTCACGACGATCCCAGCTAAAGCGATAACCCCAATTCCCGACATGATAATGCCAAATGGTCGCTGGAAAATAAGCAGACCTGCAAATACCCCCACTGTCGAGAATATAACGGCACTTAAGATAAGGAAGGCTTGATAGAAACTATTAAACTGAGTTATCAGAATCAATGCCATCACCGCTAGTGCAACCAAAAACGCACTTTGCAGGAAATCAGATGAGTTCTTCTGTTCTTCGTTTTGACCACGAATTCTATAATCGATACCGGCTGGTAAATCGATATTACTCAGTTGCTGCTGAAACCCTGGCAGTTCGACCGCGAGGTTATACCCTTCAGCCATATCAGCCTTAACACTAATAATACGAACGCCATCTAAACGGTTGATCGTATCTTGTTTAGGCTGAGGAGTTATCTCTGCAAAGTTGGTAATAGGCACCAATCCCGCTGGGGTTTTGATACGGAGCTCATCAAATCGGCCAATATCTCGTTTGTCACTTGGGAATCGAACGAGAATATCCACCTCCTCCGTCGAGTCGTCAGGCAAATAGTCGCCAATTTTCAATCCATTAGTGACAAACTGTACCGTATTTCCAACCAAAGTCGCATCTGCAGCAAACCGTGATGCATCATCGCGACTGATATCAATTTGCCAATCAATACCCGGCTTATTCGAGGTATCACTGATATTGGTCAGCTTAGAGTTACCATCAGCCCAGCGACGTATCATTTTAGCGGCTTCATCGAGCTTTTCTGGGAAACGCGCTGAGAGCTCAATTTCTAGATCGTGTTCAACAGGCGGTCCAGCATCTGGGAATTTGTACTCGATTTCGACACCAGCAAACTGATCCGTGGTCTGCTTTAGCTCTTCGATAATAACATTCACACGGCGACGATCTTGCCAATCAACCGGAGTGATCTGAATCGTACCAATTTCATCCTTACCACCGGTTTTGGTATAGACGCTCTCAAATTCTTTGTGGTTAAACATTACCTGTTCCACCACTCTCATCACTTCATCTTTCTCCTTGATCGATAAGTCACCGTGAGAACGCACTTTTACATTGAAGTAAGGAGGATCTACCTCAGGGAAGAACTCGGCACCTAGACCCGCTTTGTTGTAGGCGAACCCGACCCCTATCGCCATCAAAATCGCCAACAACAGTATTTTCAATGGGTGACCGATGGCAATATCTAGTGTGTGGTAATATAGCTTAGTGATACCGGTTGCTTGATCAAATTCACCGTTATGTAACGCAACCATCTGTTGCTGGCGCTTCTGTGAAACATACTGAGGCTTGCCAATCAAACCACCGATCACAGGTACGAACAACAGTGCCATGACAAGCGATGCAGTGAGGGTTGCGATAAGAGTCAACGGTAGGAATTTCATAAATTCGCCGGTGGTGTCCGGCCAGAATAATAGCGGCGCAAAAGCTGCTAGCGTAGTGGCCGTTGAGGCTGTAATTGGCCAAGCCATTCGCCTTGCAGCATCTCGATAAGCTTGTTTACGAGGGGTACCCTCTTGCATTCGACGGTCAGCAAACTCCGTTACAACAATGGCCCCATCAACCAGCATCCCCACAGCCATGATTAGTGAGAACAGCACGATAATATTGACCGTTAAACCAAATACTGAGAGCACCAATAAGCCCGTTAGGAAAGAGCCGGGAATTGATATCCCTACCAACAAGGCCGTGCGTACACCAAGAATAGCAATAATGACGATCACTACTAAAATGATGGCCGAAAGAATATTGTTTTGGAGATCATTAAGCATGATCTTTACGTCTTTCGATTCATCTTTGGTGAATTTCACCAGAAGGTTATTTGGCCACTCCGGTAGCATTTGCGCTTGGCGTAATACCTCTTTAACGAGATCTACCGTTTCAATAATGTTCTCACCCGAGCGTTTTTTGACATCAAGTACCACTGCCGAACGACCATCTAAACGAGCAAAGCTGTCAGGATCTCTAAATGCGCGGCGCACTGTCGCCACATCACCAAAAGTAATCACCTGTTTGCCATCGACCTTAACTGGTAGCTCCAATACATCTTTCAAGCTATCAAATACGGAAGGAACTTTAACGGAAAAACGTCCATATCCAGTATCGACAAAACCCGCAGCCACCACCTTATTGTTCAATGCGATTAAATTGTAGATATCGCCCTGATCTAAGCCATAGCTTTCCATCAACAATGGATCGACAACGATTTCAACGATGTCTTCACGGTCACCCGCGATATCCACTTCAAGGATCTGCCTATAGCTCTCCAACTTATCCCGCAATTGGCGAGCGAGTTGAACAATTGTGCGCTCTGGAACAGTACCGTAAAGAACGACTGATAACACAGGTTGCTCAGAGGCAAGGGTTACTTCGTTTACCGTCGGTTCATCACTGCCATCAGGCAGTTTAGGTTTCGCTAAATCCACCGCATCTCTGACATCGGCCATCGCTTTGGCTAGATCGACACCTACGTTAAATTCCAACGTCACTGAGCCATGTCCTTCTGAAGCCGTTGCCGTCATCTCTTTCACTCCCTCTACGGAGCGCATCTCTTTTTCAAGAGGACGAACTAATAGTCGTTCACTGTCAGTAGGAGAAATACCTTGGTGGCTAACAGAAACATAAATGATTGGAATGGTAATGTCGGGGCTCGACTCTTTTGGTATCGAGTTATAAGTCGCAATACCAGCAATCAAAATTAGAACCAGTAAACTCAACATGGTTCTGGAGCGAGACAGCGCCGCATCAATTAATGCAAACATAGCAGCTCCTTATTGCTCTTGCTGCTGGGCAATTTGATTGGCTTGGTAAACACTGATGGCTTCAACGTTGTCCCCATCACGAACAAACCCCTGTCCGAGCACAATAATGTCAACTTGCTTGCCCAGTCCGGTCAGCCAAACGCCATCTTGCTCAGCTTTAACAAGCTGAATCGGTATAAAGGCGACTCGATTTTCCTTTAGAGTTTTCACCCCTAGGTTGCCACTTTCATCTAGCGCCAGCATTGCAGGCGTAATCTTAATCGCTAATTGCTCATCTAACGCAAGTTCAACCTCAGCACTGATACCAGCCGGAATACGTTGATTAGGATTTGGTACTTCGATTTCAATCGGGAAAGTATTCGTCGACTCGGAAGAAACTCGAGAGATATAGCGCAACTTTCCAGTCACTTCATCACCGTTAATAAAGCGGATTTGCGATGGCTGGCTAGTGACCAATTGCTGAATATGTCTCTCGCTAACATCCGCTTCGATGATCAACGTTTCTAAATCAATCAGCGTCGCCACAGGGTCACCAACCGAAACAAAATCACCAAGTTCAATATATAGATGGTCGACAATACCGGTAAATGGAGCTTTGACTGATGTATTGCGTAATGCCAATTTCGCCGCACTCACCATAGCTTTCGCTTCAGTTAAATTTGCGGCAGCGGTTGAGTAAGCTACTTCTCCTTGAAGTCCTTTGCTTTTTAAAGATTTAGAGGCATTGAATTCTTGCTGTCTGACATTTAGCATCGCTTGAGCACGCTCTAAGCGTATCTGCAGATCACCGAGATCGATTTGAGCGATTGACTGACCTGCTTTAACTGAATCACCTTTTCGTACATTCAGTTTAATGATCTTACCTGCAATCTCAGCACCCAATTTCGCGGTACGATCTGGCGCTGTTCGGCCGTAGAGATCGATTTTCTTCTCGACTTGTTGAGCATTAAAAGTTTGATATACAACGCGAGCTAGAGGCGCAGGATCATCGGAAGGTGCGGTAGATTGATTTTCTTCAGCTTTTAACACGCCTAAACCTAGCCACACACTAAGTATGAAGATACAGAGCAGAGAAATAAGCCAAGGACGTTTCGAAAAAAAACTGCCAGATTGACTGATTGGCATAATCATTTCCTTATAATTGTGTTTTTGACGCTAACGGTTAGATACGTTGCTCTAAGGCAACTAGTTCTAAAAAATTATTAGCAATCAAACATTAAACGACATCCTATGTTTAATGTGGTGACTGAACTACTTTACTCAGCCTAGAGAAATAGACAACTAAACTTCTCTCCTAATCTGCTCTTAATGGGGAATTTTTCACAATGTTAAAAGCGAGATCAAAAAAGGCGAACACATGGTTCGCCTTTTTATTTGCTATACGCTAAAAGATGCGCCACAGCCACAGGTTGTGGTCGCATTTGGGTTATTCACGAAGAAACGAGAACCTTCTAGTCCCTCAGTATAATCAACCACACCACCAACTAAATACTGCAGGCTCATTGGATCAACCACTAGAGTTACACCACATTTCTCAATAGTCGTGTCACCTTCGTTCACGTTCTCATCAAACGTAAAGCCATATTGGAATCCACTACAACCGCCACCCGTAATATAAACGCGAAGCTTAAGCTGTGGGTTTTCTTCTTCTGCAATTAGGGTCTGTACACGCGTTGCCGCGGCATCTGAAAAATCTAAAGGAATAGCTACATCACTCACGGGAACCTCTCTTGCTACTCAATCGCAAATAACACCCTACCACAACCTAATGATGGGCAGATATCCCCTGCGATGAAAAACGACGGCCCAGTTGCTCACCAGACCTTGCATATAATTTTTAAAGTTATTGCACCAGATTATCTAATACCTGACTGCTTCGTTCAAGTATTACGCAAAAGCAAATTAGCTTTACAGCAGATTCAAACGCTAATTTACGAAAATGTGCTCAAAACACTACTAGAATCTGTGCGGAGATGTACAATGCTGCTCAACTTGGTCCGAACAAGCAAAGAGGAACTTTCCATGACCAAATCAGCTGAGCTGTATGAAAAAGCGCAACAGACCATCCCGGGCGGTGTTAATTCTCCGGTTCGTGCCTTCAACGGCGTAGGTGGTTCACCTATTTTTATCGAACGTGCCGATGGTCCATTGATTTTTGATGCTGATGGTAAAGCGTACATTGATTACGTAGGTTCATGGGGTCCTATGATTCTAGGCCACAACCACGCTGCAATTCGTGATGCTGTGATAGATGCAGCACAACGTGGATTAAGTTTCGGTGCACCAACTGAAATGGAAATCAACATGGCGGAATTAGTTCGCAAGTTGGTGCCATCAATGGAACAACTGCGCATGGTTAGTTCTGGTACAGAAGCAACCATGAGTGCGATTCGTCTAGCGCGTGGCTACACTGGTCGTGACAAAATTCTTAAATTCGAAGGTTGCTACCACGGTCATGCTGATAGTTTATTGGTTAAAGCAGGTTCAGGTGCACTAACACTTGGACAACCAAGCTCTCCAGGTGTACCAGCTGACTTTGCTAAATATACACTGACGGCACGTTTCAACGATCTAGATTCTGTTAAGGCTCTGTTTGAAGCAAACAAAGGCGAAATCGCTTGTATTATCGTTGAGCCTGTTGCGGGCAATATGAACTGTATTCCGCCAGTGGAGGGTTTCCATGAAGGTCTACGTCAAATTTGCGATGAGGAAGGTGCTCTACTTATTTTTGATGAAGTAATGACAGGTTTCCGTGTTGCTCAAGGTGGCGCACAGGCACATTACAACATTAAACCAGACCTAACCACGCTAGGTAAAATCATTGGTGGTGGTATGCCAGTTGGTGCTTTCGGTGGTCGTAAAGAAGTGATGCAATACATTGCACCGACAGGTCCTGTTTATCAAGCAGGTACGCTATCAGGCAACCCAATTGCGATGGCGGCTGGTTACGCTTGTTTGACGCTACTTTCTGAAGAAGGCAATGAAAAACGCCTAGCGAACAAGACTAAACAACTCGCTGATGGCTTTAAGCAACTTGCTGACAAACACGGTGTACCACTAGTCGTGAACCAAGTAGGTGGCATGTTCGGCTTCTTCTTCACTGAGCAAGAAACTATCACTTGCTATGAAGAGGTTGCTAAGTGTGATGTTGAACGTTTCAAACGCTTCTTCCACTTAATGCTAGACCACGGTGTTTACCTAGCCCCATCAGCATTTGAAGCCAGCTTCACATCGTTGGCACACGGCTCTAAAGAAATCGATGCGACATTAGAAGCAGCTGATCGCTGTTTCGCCATCATTGCTAGCGAAGCATAAGCAAGCATTGAAAAATATCTTAAGGGCTGATTAATCAGCCCTTTTTTATGCCTGCCAATTAAACAATGCCAGAATAATGAGCACTGCAATGGTCAGAGAAAACCAAGGAATAGCACGTTTTTGACGCTTATTCGATTGACACTTCTTGTCGTCGCTACAACACCCCATATCCCCTCCGTAAAGCCCATGAATGAAAAGTAATTAACGTTGATCGATCAACATTTTGCGTCCATTATATGACCACTATAACTAAGTAAAAACGCCTCGTCTGTAGGTGTTTGTCATAAAGTCATTACCCCTTCTTTAAGAAGGTCTGAGGAAACGTTGTGAAGAATAAAATGAATGTGACTGCTAGCCACTGGGTACTTATCCTTGCCCTTCTGTTTGCAGCGTTTGCTTGTTATTTATTAGTTGAACCCTATATGAACTCCATTGTTATGGCGTTCATCCTTTCTCTGTTGATGTTCCCGATTCATGAGTGGATTGAGAGCAAAATGCCGAAGCACAAAAACGTCGTCGCCTTGCTCTCATGTATTGTATTGACGTTTATTATCGTCATGCCTCTACTTTTAGTGTTTAGTGCTATCGTTCAACAGGGTTCCGTGTTTTCTCAAAACATGTATCAATGGGTCACTGGCGGTGGTATTCAAGAGGTTATCGCCCACCCTTGGGTAAAGAAAGGGTTGTCTTTTATCAATGACTACCTACCTTTTGACGCAATTAACGCTCAAGATATTGCTCAGAAAGCGGCTGAGTTTGCGACTTCGCTAGGTTCGAACTTAGTTGCGACTAGTGCAAAAATTCTTGGTGACGCAACAAACTTCCTGATGAACTTCTTCTTGATGTTGTTTGTTCTGTTTTTCCTATTGCGTGACCACGACAAAATCATCGCTGCGATTCGCCATATTCTGCCTTTCTCGCGCAGTCAAGAAGACCGCCTATTGAATGAGATTGAAAAAGTGTCGAAATCAGCGGTCATGGGTTCATTCTTGACCGCAATAGCTCAAGGAGCCGCAGGTGGTTTTGGTATGTGGATGGCAGGTTTCCCCGGGCTGTTTTGGGGCACAATGATGGGCTTTGCGTCCTTTATTCCTGTTGTAGGAACCGCACTTATATGGATACCAGCTACCGCTTACTTGCTCATTACCGGCGATACCACGTGGGGCTTGTTCTTAGCCGTCTGGAGCATCGCCGTCGTAGGCTCTATTGATAACGTACTACGCCCGCTGCTAATGCAGGGCAGTGCGGGTATGAATACTCTGATGATATTCTTCTCTCTCTTAGGTGGTATTCATCTATTTGGCTTAATTGGATTAATTTACGGCCCTCTTATCTTTGCCATCACTATGGTTCTGTTCAATATGTACGAAGAAGAATTTAAAGACTTCTTAGACGGACAAGATAACAGCTAGACACTTTTTTCAGGGAGGGCTTTGTGAGAGAATCCCCTCCCTTTTTACTTCCAGAGATAACTCGTCATGGCAACCTACATCGCACCTAGTCAAATCGCGGAAAGGCAACTCGAATACTTCGCACAAAAGCGTGTATTGGTCATCGGCGAAATAGAAGATCAGTTCCCTGTCGAGCTTAGTAAACACTGCGACAAGGTGACAGTATTTACCAGTAATTACATCACCTACCGCATGTTAAGCTCTTCAAGTAAAATCACGACGTTGTTCGGCGCTTCATTATCGAGTGACATTGATGCCGATATGATTTTACTCTACTGGCCAAAAGCGAAAGCCGAAGCGCAAATGCTACTCGAAATGGCACTAGCAAAACTTGGCAACAACACTGAGATTGCTGTTGTAGGTGAAAATCGCTCTGGCGTAAAGAGCATCGAAAAAATGTTCAAGCCTTACGGACCAATGAACAAATATGACTCAGCTCGACGTTGCTCATTTTACTGGGGCATGTGTCAGTCAGCCCCCGAGTCATTTGAGCTTAAAAACTGGTTTAAAAGCTACCAAGTAGAGCTCAATGGATTACCCATCACAGTTAAAAGCCTGCCAGGCGTCTTCAGTCACGGTGAATTTGATAGTGGTAGTCAGTTGCTCCTAAACAACCTACCTGAACTGAAAGGTAAAGTGCTCGACTTTGGTTGTGGTGCCGGTGTTATTGGCGCTTACATGGGGCTAAAATATAACGATATTGAACTCAATATGTGTGATATCAATGCATTTGCCATTGAATCAAGCAGGCAAACTCTATTAGCGAATAATTTAGAAGGGCAGGTATTTGCGTCAGACGTCTACTCCGATGTCACCCCAGGACTCGACTTTATTATCAGTAATCCACCGTTTCACGCTGGCTTAGATACCAGTTATTCAGCAACAGAAACCTTATTGTCTGTCGCACCTAACTATATGAATAGCAAAGGGCAGTTAATGATTGTCGCCAATAGCTTCCTCAAATACCCCCCTATTATTGAGCAGCAATTTGGTCACTGTCACACTGTCGATAAAAATCGTAAGTTTGCTATCTATCACGCAACAAAATAAGTCATCAAGAATCCAATTGGTTGGTATTCTCAACCCTTTCACCAACCAATTGAATTCATTTAAATAACTCGCTTCATTAGGCCCTTTCTTACACCACAAAGCTGATTGCATACGTTATTTTTGTGTTACTCAACACGGTTTATCGCCAACTTACTTGTCAAAGAAAAAAAAGTCATTAAATTGCTAAGGTTAACTCTTTCTTAATTCGTCATACCGAGAGCTAAGCGATAAATATGTTCAAGTTGTATCGAAAACAGAAATTCAAGCGACTGCAAAACACCTTGATGATGGCTTTTTTGGTGCTCAGCATTACGCCCTTGACGGTCATCGCTCTATTCTTTCTCAACGCACACAGTCAGGATCTAAAAGATCAAAGTACCTCTCATCTGGTATCGATAAGAGATACTAAAAAACAGCAGTTGATCAACTACTTTCAAGCTCAAGAGTCTGAAGTCATGGGATTTGTACGTTCAGAGCTAGCTTATGCCAGTGGTGGGCGATTCTATGGACTGGTTAATGCGTTTCAGCGCCTCGGTGACGATATAGAACAAGCAAGAGAACATGCGCAAGAACGCTATATTCAAGGTTCAGGCAATCAAGTAAAAACCGCAATCCTTCCAGACTCTAGTAGTTATGTAGGAAGTGAGCGCTACCGTCTTCTACACAAGCGCTATCATAGGGCGTTTATGGAGCACCTGAAACGCTCAGACTTTGATGACATCATACTGGTCGATCTTGCAGGCAACGTCACCTACTCCGTCTATAAAAATCGTTATTACGGCACAAATTTAGAAACGGGCGAGTTTTCAACTCAGATCCTTGGCGAAACCTTTGATCGTTTGAAATCAGAAGTCACTCACAAACGCAAAGAAAACGAAGAGTACACCCCGGTTGTTATTTCCGATTTTGCCCTACAAGATGACCAACAGTACGCTTGGCTTGGTGCACCGATTATCCAGCAAGGTTATCTTCACAGTTATGCCATGTTCAGGCTTCCCATCAAAGGAATCACTAAACTCATCACTGACGGCAAACCAGATGATATTAAGCTGCTGCTGGTCGGTAGTGACCATGCCGCCAAGATACTTGGGCTTGAACAAGACACCATAGACAACAGCAACGAAGTTATCTCACAAGCCTTATCGGGTCTCACCATGGTGGGTAGCTACACCAATGCCAAAGGCGAAGACTACTTTGCGGCATTCACTCCTATTCAACTCAATGAAACCAATTGGGCACTGGTTGCCGAAACACCAGAGGCCATCGCTTTTGCTAGCGTTAAGCAACTAGAAAAACTGTTTGTTATTGCAATGCTGACCGCGATTGTGCTGGTTGTCATTGCTTCACACTACCTTTCTAACTTCATTACTTCTCCACTGCTTAAGCTTACTTGGGCAGCCGAAAGAGCCTCTGGTGGAGACTTAGAACCTTCGATTATTAGCGCAGACCGTAAAGATGAGATTGGCCGATTGGCTCTGAGTTTCGAGCGTATGAGGCGCTCAATAAAAGAGAAGATCGAGCTCATTAAGAGTCAGAACCAAGAGCTAGAGCAGAATTTAGTCACGATTAAAAAGCAAAACGAAGAATTACAGCTAGCAAACAAGCTGAAAGATGAATTCCTTGCAACCACCTCTCACGAACTTCGCACTCCACTTCACGGCATGATTGGGATTGCAGAGGCAATGATCTCTGGTGCCAATGGACCAATTGGCGCCAACCATAAGTATCAGCTTGATATCATTGTTAACAGTGGCCAGCGCCTTGCTGGATTGGTGGACGATCTTCTCGATTATCACAAGATGCGTTACGGCAACTTAGATATTGAACGTTCTGCTATCAGCTTAACCGGTGCAACACAGCTGGTCTTGGAGCTGTCACATCACTTGCTTGGTGAAAAGAAGATTCGAATTATCAATCAAGTCCTCGAACCATTGCCTTATGTCTCAGCCGACCCACAGCGCTTAGAACAGGTACTTTATAACCTTGTAGGTAATGCCATCAAATACACCAATGAAGGTAAGATCGTATTATCGGCCACCGCCATGGATGATCATATTCGAGTGCAAGTTGTGGATACCGGCCAAGGGATTCCTGCTCAACAGCTTGAACATATTTTCGAGCCGTTGGTTCAAGCTGGCCATGATTCAGGTCACTACCGCCAAGGTGCAGGGCTTGGCTTATCGATAAGTCGACAGCTTATTGAGTTAATGGGCGGTTCTCTTTATGTCAGTAGTCAGCCTCATGTTGGCACCACGTTCAGCTTCACCCTTCCTTTAGCGACACAGGAAGAAATAGAGCATATGTCTCAATTAGGACAAAATAGTCACTTCCATATCGCCGAGCCGACTGAGATCAATCCCGAAGAAGAGGAAGTCCTTCCAGAGAATCCTGATGGACCAGTGTTGCTTGTCGCGGATGATGAGCCAGTGAATTTACGTATCCTAGAGAGCTTTTTAAGACTAGAAGGCTATCAAGTGAAATTGGCCAAAGATGGCTTAGAAACACTGGATATCATTGAGCATGAAAAACCAGACTTACTGCTACTCGATATTATGATGCCTGGAATGAGTGGCTTTGAAGTGTGTGAAACCATTCGTGAACAATACGATCATGCCGCGCTGCCTATCATTATGCTCACTGCTTTGAATCAATCAGAAGACAGAGTTCGTGGTTTTGAGCTCGGTGCCAATGACTACCTTGCAAAACCGTTCAGTAAGCCGGAGCTAGCGGCACGCATCGCCGCTCACCTTCAAGCAAGCAAAGCTGAAGAGAGACGCGCCGAAAATCAACTTCTCAAGTATGAAATCAAGCAACGTGCGCTGGTTGAAGCAAGTTTGTTAGAAACACAAGGGCGCTTGATCGAGCAACTCGATAGTGCGCCGGAAGCGATTCTATGCATCAGAGAAGACCTCAAGGTACAGTTTGCTAACCAAAGTGCCGGACGTATGTTTAAACGCAGTGTTGAACAGCTCAAACGCTCCAATGTTGAAGAGCTAATTGCGCCTAAATTTATTCACTTGTCTCAGGAGCATTATTGCGGCGATATCGATATTTTTGTCGATGATGTACGCCAACATATAAACACCGATATTCTCACCTTACCTGAAGGTTCGGGGTTAAAGAGCATTTACATATTCGAACAAGGGCAGTCCCTAGATCAAACGCGCGTGAAGAACCTAGAAACCGCTATTGATGCGTTATCTCGATATGCGATTGAAGGTGATAAGGCGAAACTGCTGGAACTCAAAGAGCTGGGCGGAGAATTTACTCAATTAGCGGATAAAGCCGTCGATGAAGAGAAGTCTCGTCCTGAATTGATGCGCGAGTTATTGGTAGATACCATGACCAATGCGCTGGAGTATTGGGAAAGTGTTACTGGACAAAGCAAATTTGCCTTTGCTGAACAAAGTGGCTTGTGGCGTGTTTACTTGGACCGCAGTACCTTGCAAACGCGCACATTGGATAAATATTTGCGCTTAGAGACGTTACCTAAAACACCTCGTTGGCGCACAGTACTCAGCTCCGTAGAATACATACTCGACCATTGTCACCGTCAAGGCCCAGAGCGTGACCATATTATTGCTCTGCGCGACAAGCTGCAAAAGTTGCTGACCAATTAGCCTAGAGCAAATCACTAACTCAGCGCATAAAAAAACGGCCACTCAAAGTGGCCGTTTTTTTATTCAGTATAGAGCTCTTAGCAAGCTCTATAATTCACCATTAAGCAGGCTCTTGAAAGATGACTGTGTCTGCTTTCTCTGTGTACTGGCCCATACGGTGGAAGTTTAGATAGCGGTATGTATCTGCTGCCGTTGGGTCAATCTGCTTCATGTACTCTAGGTATTCTTCTTTCGTTGGAATCTTACCTAGGATTGCACCGACTGAAGAAAGTTCAGCTGACGCAAGGTATACATTAGCACCAGTACCAAGACGGTTCGGGAAATTACGAGTCGACGTAGACATAACTGTCGCTTCGTCAGCCACACGCGCTTGGTTACCCATACACAAAGAACATCCCGGTGTTTCGATACGAACCCCAGCGCGACCAAAGATACCGTAGTAGCCTTCTTCTGTTAGCTGGTCACGGTCCATTTTCGTTGGCGGAGCAATCCATAAACGAGTATCTAGTTGACCATTGTACTTATCAAGTAACTTACCAGCAGCGCGGAAGTGACCAATGTTAGTCATACAAGAACCAATGAAGACTTCGTTGATTTCTGTCCCTTGCACCTCAGAAAGTAAACGAGCATCATCTGGGTCATTTGGTGCACAAAGGATTGGCTGCGTCACGTCTGCAAGATCAATCTCGATAACATGAGCGTATTCTGCATCGCTATCCGCTTGCATTAGTTCTGGGTTAGCCAGCCACTCTTGCATTGCAACAATACGACGTTCGATAGTACGACGGTCACCATAGCCTTCTGAAATCATCCACTTAAGCATAGTGATGTTTGAGTTCAAGTACTCTTCGATGGACTCTTGAGACAGTTTAACGGTACAACCTGCAGCACTACGCTCAGCCGAAGCATCAGAAAGTTCGAATGCTTGTTCAACAGTTAGATGTTCAACGCCCTCAATCTCTAGGATACGACCAGAGAACTCGTTGATCTTACCGGCTTTCTCAACCGTCAATAGACCTTGCTGAATCGCATAGTAAGGAATCGCATGAACAAGGTCACGAAGTGTGATGCCTGGCTGCATTTCACCTTTAAAGCGAACAAGGATAGATTCTGGCATATCAAGAGGCATAACACCGGTTGCCGCAGCAAACGCGACCAGGCCAGAACCTGCTGGGAAAGAAATACCAAGAGGGAAACGAGTATGTGAGTCACCACCTGTACCAACGGTATCAGGTAGAAGCATACGGTTTAACCAAGAGTGGATAACACCATCACCTGGACGCAGTGAAACACCGGCACGGTTCATGATGAAATCAGGCAGTGTATGATGAGTATTCACATCGACTGGTTTTGGATACGCTGAGGTGTGACAGAATGACTGCATTACTAGGTCTGCAGAGAAGCCTAGACATGCTAAGTCTTTTAGTTCATCACGCGTCATTGGGCCTGTCGTATCTTGAGAACCAACCGTCGTCATCTTCGGCTCACAGTAAGTCCCCGGACGAACACCTTCAACGCCACAGGCTTTACCAACCATCTTCTGAGCCAATGTATAGCCAGCATCTGACTCTTCAACAGCTACTGGGCGGCGGAAAACTTCTGACGGCTCAAGGCCTAGAGATTGGCGAGCACGGTCTGTTAGACCACGACCAATGATCAGTGGAATACGACCACCAGCACGAACTTCATCAATCAGTACGTCTGTTTTTAGTGCAAACTCTGCTAGGGTTTCACCTGAATCGTGGTTACATACTTTGCCTTGGTATGGATACACGTCAATCACGTCACCCATGTTCAGCTTAGTTACATCCACTTCGATTGGCAGTGCCCCTGCATCTTCCATTGTGTTGAAGAAGATTGGCGCAATCTTGCCACCTAATACATAACCACCAGCACGCTTATTTGGTACGTTTGGAATGTCATCACCCATAAACCACAGCACAGAGTTGGTTGCTGATTTACGAGAAGAACCTGTACCTACCACGTCACCAACATAAACAAGTTGATGGCCTTTGCCTTTAAGTGCTTCAATTTGTTTGATTGGGCCGATTGAACCTGGTTGATCAGGTTCAATGCCATCGCGTACGTTTTTCAACATCGCTAGGGCGTGTACTGGAATATCTGGACGAGACCATGCATCAGGAGCAGGAGACAGATCATCAGTGTTGGTTTCACCCGTCACCTTAAATACTGTCAACGTAATTTTCTCTTGTAGTTCTGGCTTAGACAGGAACCATTCTGCCTCTGCCCAAGAGGTTAGGACTTGTTTCGCGTAAGCATTGCCTGCTTTTGCTTTCTCTTCAACATCATAGAAAGCGTCAAACATTAGTAGCGTATGAGACAGTGCTTTAACGGCAATTGGCGCTAGCGCTGCATCGTCAAGCAAGGCAATCAGTGATTCAATGTTATAACCACCTTGCATGGTGCCTAGGAGTTCAGCTGCTTTTTCACGGCTCACTAGTGGCGATTCTACTTCGCCCTTAGTTACAGCCGTCAGAAAACCTGCTTTAACATAAGCAGCTTCATCAACACCAGGTGGAATACGGTTCTCGAGGAGGTCTAGAATAAACTCTTCTTCACCCTGAGGTGGGTTCTTTAATAGCTCAACAAGTCCAGCAACTTGTTCGGCATCTAGGGGTCTTGGGACAACTCCTTCGGCAGCACGCTCTTCGACGTGTTTACGGTAGGCTTCAAGCACGACTTTTTCCTCTCATTGCGGTCCCTCCTTAATAATTAGAATTAGGAGTGGACATCCTTGGAAACTTGGCTCTCCCTCGCCTTATCTCGTCATCAAGTAACTGAATCAGCAGTGCCAGAGAGGCCAAACTGTGGGGCGAAGGATAGCAAATTTAACGTTAGATTAAAATCTTATCATTTTGACCAACATTGCAAGTTTGAGTAAAAACAAGCATTTTGCGACTAAAGTTGCAGCAGGTCGCTGCAATACTACCCTTCATTTAGAGTATTTATATTCAACATAATCTGGAGTGATAATGACGTTTAATAAGCAGCTCCAATAATCAAATAGAACGAGCGTAACCCTGTTTCTACTTGACCATAAGACAGCATAATAGGCCCGACAGGAGAGTCTATGCCAGCAAAGACCGACCCTGCCAGATACAGTGGCGCATTAGACAACGAACGGTCGCCATCCCAGACACCGCCGTACTCAGCACTTGCTCCTAAGTAAACTGGGGATTGGAACATGCCAAAGTCGTTATCGAACCAGCGATAGCGATACACGAGACTACCATAGAGCTTGTTCTGGCCAATCAAACTATTACGAGGAATACCCGACATATTCAAAAAGCCACCAAGTTCTCTTGGGCTCACTGGCAATGAGTCGTTTTCCGTCTCGATCATTTCGTAATCGAACGAGCCGACTAAGGTATTACGATTAAAGGTTTTTGCATATTTAGTAGCAATGCTAATTTCGTAGGCGTTATCAGAAAATTCTGAAGGTTCAGTTTGGATGTTTTGGTCGCCACTGTCTCTCGATAGCAAATACTCTAAATTCACCAACCAGCCTTTTGTCGGCAAACTATAATCATCTAACGTGTCCAGTTTGTAGTTGGCAAAAATACCTCGACGATCAAAATCAAACGTACCAGCAGAAGGTAAAGGTGATACATACGATTCACCAGTCGTATACCTTGCACCAATTTTCACTTCTTGCCATAGCGCTGGTTGATAACCAACCGCAAACTCTCCTTCCCACTCGCGATACGATACTGGAATAAAATCAGCATTGCCTTCAAGAGCTGGCTCCATGCAACCATCCCCGCTGGAGTTTAATTGACAGAGCACATTTCGCTTGTCGCTGTTGTAGCGAAGGCCACCTAACAAGAAAAAGTCTTGATTGAACATGAATGGCGAGTAGACCTCTGCTTCCACTCGCTTGTCAGTACCAAAGTCCGCGTTCACTCTCAGCTCTGCCCCGCGATCGTTCAAGTCGGTAAAGTTAGTGGTAACACCGATCGAATAGAAGCTGTTCGCATTGAAGTCTTCTTCAAGGTAGAAACGAAAGTCCATATAATTTGGACCCCAAGATTTCTCTTTTACATCGACAACAAGATCTGTTTCATCGCCTTTATCATCGTAACGGTATGTGATCAATTCAAAACGATCGAGCGCATAGAGCTCCTCGATATGCTTTTCTATCTCATCAGTTTCTAGAATCTCACCCGCTTCCAGCCCCAGACGGCTTTTGATTAACTCATCACTGTAGTGACTCTGGTTATTGATCACTATCTTATCGACTACGTTCTCATCACCGTACACCAACTTTTTACGTGCTAACTGTTTGGCATCGATGTATTGCTGAAACTTAGCACTGTTTACGGTCAGAGCTTTAAGCTGTTTCTCATTACGATAAGCCGCTTGATACCCTAAGTCATACGCTTTCGGCATCGCTGAAAAATCGGTGGTAGCGATCTGTCCCACATCTGGATGCATTAAGATGTCGTTGTCATCCAGAGCTTGCATTTGCTCTTCTGTACTGCGGCGTACCAAATAATTGGATAGCTGTTCGCCAACAGTTAAGAAGCTACTGAAATCCTCTCGGGTTTTGTAATCACTACTGATATCAACCGCGATGATAATATCCGCACCCATTTGCTTCGCCAGCTCGACAGGCATGTTATTGGTCACCCCACCATCAACCAGTAAATAGCCATCTAGCTCATAAGGAGGTAGTGCGCCCGGCACCGACATACTCGCCATCATTGCGTCCACTAGATAACCTTTATCCAGTACAACAGGTTCAAGTTTTAGTATATCCGTCGCTACCGAACGATAAGGAATGGCCAAGTCATCAAACGATTTAAACTCAGGAAGGTTGCCCGTAGTTTTGCGCAGAATGCGTAACATATTCTGGCCTTGTACCACCCCTTTTGGGGCTTCTATCGAGCCAAAATGTAAACCGATATCGGTGCGAATTTGATAGCGGTCTTCCGACTCCTTATCGCGAACTCGGCGTTGACTGCGGCTAACGCGGTCGCGATATCCATTATTCCAATCCACGGTATAGATGAAGCTTTCAATCTCATCGGCACTCATCCCGGTAGCATAAAGGCCACCCACATAGGCCCCCATGCTCGTGCCCGTGATGATATCAACAGGAATCTGCATTTCTTCTAGTGCTTTTAGAACACCAATGTGCGCAGCCCCTTTCGCGCCACCGCCTGCCAAAACCAATCCTATCTTAGGACGGTCAAGTTCCTTTGCGTTGTTATCGGTATTTTCGGTTGCTAACACCCATCCACTGCTGGACAGGAGAGCGACGGCTACTAGCCACTGAGTCAGGCGTTTCACATTCATCCCTAAAAGCGCTTTTTATTATGGTTAATCCAATATATCAGGTAATTAGCAAATTCTCTTCATAATTAAACGTAGTTGAAATCACCAATCAAACAGGTTTTTTATCCACTGTTTGGGTTGGTTGTCACAGGACGCTTTGAGTTTTCCACCTTCATCCCAGACGGGTAATTCAAATTGGCTTCCGCAATCAAGTTCCAGTGCACCGCTACGCTGTTTAGAGAAACCAATCATGCTGATGTTCTTAGGCCAAGGTAATGTTAACTTCTCCGGAATTCGAGCTTTCAAATAGTCAGAATACACTCGTAATGCACCACTAGACCCTGTGAGTTTAGTCGACTTGTTATCATCACGCCCGACCCAAATTGTCGTTACCTCTCGTCCATCGACACCAACAAACCAACTATCACGAGTGTCATTACTAGTACCCGTTTTTCCTGCCAGTGCTGCCCATGCAAACTGACTATTCAGATAACGTCCTGTTCCCTCAGCTACCCCTTTTTTCATCGCAAAGGTGGTAAGCCATGCTGCTTGCTGAGGGACCTTCTGTTGGGCTTTTGGTAGAGATCGATAGAGCACTTCCCCCTCTACAGTAACGACTGAACGTAAAGCCGATAGCTCAGCTTGTCGTCCTGAGTTAGCGATGGTCTGGAACATCTGCGCCACTTGATATGGCGTCAACGACAGCGAACCAAGGAACATGGATGGAACAGGCCTGATCTCATTCGCATCTACGCCTAATCGTACTAATGTCTCAGAAACTGGCTTGATGCCGAGAGACATCCCTAAACGCACTGTCGGTACATTAAGGGATTTTGCAAGCGCTTGATAGAGCGGCACATCACCACGGAACTTACGGTCGTAGTTTCGTGGTTGCCAAACATTACCTTGACTGCCTTTCAATGTAATTGGAGTGTCTTTTAGAGTCGATGCCAAATCATAGCTCTGCGGCTGTTCTAACGCAGTTAGATAGACTGCAGGCTTAACTAACGACCCGATTGGCCTGCTCGCATTCAACGCTCGGTTAAAACCACTGTAACCAGTGCGCTTACCACCCACCATAGCGCGGATTTCGCCAGTATTTCTGTCCACCGCTACGGCAGCGGCTTCAAGCCCTTTGCCGGAGGTTTTCTCTAACTGAGGTACCCGCTTAGCAATGGCCTTTTCTAACTTGTCCTGTGAAACAGGATCCAGAGAGGTGTAGATTCGAATGCCTTTGCCACCACGTAGCTTATCGCCTAGCTTGCTATTCAGCTCACGGTTAAGCTGCTGAAAATACGCTGGTTGGCGGCTCGCAATTTGTGGATTGTTCTGCAAGTCGAGATCACGAGAGGCTGCCATTTCAAACTCACGTCCGGTCAGCATGTTCTGATCCATCATTAAACGCAGCACTAAGTCTCTGCGCTGCTTAGCTCGCTCTGGATGACGAATAGGGTTGTAGTACGATGGCCCTTTTACCATACCCACCAATAACGCAAGCTGGTCAATTCTCAACTCTTGTAGTGGCTGACCAAAATACAAACGAGACGCTAGCCCAAAACCATGAATAGCCTCACCGCGGCTTTGGCCAAGGTAAACTTCATTTAAATATGCTTCTAAGATTTGGTCTTTGCTATAGCGATAATCAAGAATGAGTGCGATAAACACTTCTCTTACTTTACGCCATAAGGTTCTATCACTGGTGAGGAACAGGTTTTTAGCCAACTGTTGTGTTAACGTACTGCCCCCTTGTACCGTACGGCCAGCACGAATGTTAGCAAAAAACGCGCGTGCTATGGCAGTAGGAGAGATACCATCATGTTGGTAAAAATCACGATCTTCCGTTGCTAATAACGCATCGATCATGATCTCTGGAAATTGATCACGTCTCAAAAACAACCGTTGTTCATCGGCTTTTTTCTCGAGCATCCCAAGCATCTTGGGTTCAATTCTTAGAAAGCCAAGATCCCCTTTCTTTTCCAACGACTGAATACGAGACAATGATCCATCGTTGAAATATAACATCACATGACGATCAGGCTCTGGACCGTCGGCAAATTCGAAGGGACGGCGAATCAGTTCTATCTTGGTGGAAGACGAGGAATACTCTCCTGGATGGCGCGGTTGAGATACCTTACGATAGTTCAATACGTCCAGTTCATTACGTAGCTGAGCTATCGTGATGTTGTCGCCGACAGACAGATTGAGCACACGAGCATAAACCACTGTTGGCAACTCGAATAAATTGCCTTCAAAGCGCTCTTTAACCACTTGATCAAGATAGTAAAACACCGCGCCAAGAGCGACCACGCCAACCAAAGCCAGTTTCCAACCGATTGAGAACAGGCGTTTCCCCCACCCTTGTTTCGGTTTTTTCCGACTCGGCTTACGCTTAGGTTTGCTGCTTTTGGCTTTCGATTTAGGAGCCGATTTTGTGGTGGTCTTTCTTGGTGTTGGCTTTTTACCACTAGGTGCCAACTTTTTCGTTACTGTCATGAATTCAATTGTCTTTTAGTTTTACTCGTTGCCTGATGATTCATTGGGTCATCAGGCCAAGGATGTTTCGGGTAACGCCCCTTCATCTCTTTCTGTACTTCTTTGTAGGCACCTTGCCAAAATGCCGCCAAGTCTCTGGTTATCTGCAACGGACGTTGAGCTGGAGATAACAGTTCTAACACAATCGCTTGTTTCCCTAGCGCAATAGTAGGTGACGACTTTTCGCCAAACATTTCTTGCAACTTCACCGACAACGTCGGAGCTTCACCAACTTGGTAATGTATTTTCTTTCTTCCGCCAGAGGCAACCACCAAATGTGTCGGGAGCCACTCATTGAGTCGTTGTTGTTTATCCCAACCTAAGCGGGCTTGTAATGCGGCCATTACATCCAACTTCTTAAGTTGTTTGGCATTCTTGATGCCAGTCATGAAGGGTAATAACCACGTCTCAAGCTCGTCGAACAATGCTTGCTCAGACATATCCGGCCAACCTTCATCTGGGAGCCAGTCCGAAGCACATATGACGCGCGTACAAAGCGCTTGCGCGTCAGAGCTCCAGTCTAACGCAGCTAAGCCTTTACGCTTAACATAGCCAAGCAGCGCAGCTTCAACATCCGCTTTTTCTGGAACGGGAATCTCTTTGTGATGCAAAACAATCGCGCCAATTTTTCGTTGTTCACTGGCAACTAAGCGACCTTTCTGATCATCCCAATCCACCACAGAGAGTTCATCAATTAATTGCGGTGCTGTTGTCGA
The DNA here is from genome assembly GCF_027586995.1 of Vibrio sp. La 4.2.2. Lineage (NCBI taxonomy): Bacteria > Pseudomonadati > Pseudomonadota > Gammaproteobacteria > Vibrionales > Vibrionaceae > Vibrio > Vibrio sp. La 4.2.2. The sequence continues at coordinate 111,945 of NZ_JAPPTJ010000008.1, read as the reverse complement.
AAGCAGCTCAATATCCAGCGGCAACGCCTTAAAAATCTGACTACTTCCCTGACCGGTTTTCATTAAATCAACAACGGCCAAGTAAAGTGACTTCGCTAATGGTTGCTGATTATCGACACTTGCTCCATGCCCATTTGCTAACAAATAGTTTCCCGATGCAGCACTGCGACTTGCCGCTATTCTATCTGGGAATGCGAGCACTGCGACAAATCCGAGTAAAGATTCATTCATCACCTCTAAAACAAAACGATGCGATAAACGTTGCGCCAATACAGAAGCTCTTTGGGAAAGAGGGCCACGGCGAGAGTGAGTGCCTTGCTGCCAGCGCGTTAATGAACGGGTAAGATCCAGCTCATTACGTTCGGGCTCTTCAATCAGGCAGCATACGGCTATTGCCACATTGAGCGTCTTAGACCCTAACTGCTTAGCCTGTAGCAACATGCTAGCAAGGCGAGGCTCAACACCCAACTCATGAGCTTGATGTCCAAGTGCGGTTTGCTTGCCCTTCTCATCGATAAGTTTCAGCTTGCTAAGAAGCGACTGGGCTTGCTGTAGATGCGTGGACTTAGGAGGGTCTATCCAAGCTAAATCCATTGCATCAGAGCAGCCCCACTTGGTCAGTTCTAATTGCAATGCGGACAAGTCACTACGTAGAATTTCTGGCGTACTTTGCTCAGGTTGTGAGTTGAACTGAGCTTCACTATATAAACGTACACAAAGCCCAGGCTCAATTCGACCTGCACGTCCTGCCCTTTGAATCGCGGAGGACTGTGCAATGCGGGTTTGTTCAAGTCTCGAAACACCGGTCTTTAAATCAAACCAAGATTGGTTTTCTAAACCCGAATCTACGACGAGGCGAATACCTTCAATGGTTAGGGAAGTTTCAGCGATATTGGTAGCAAGAACGACTTTTCGTGTCCCGGATTTAGCTGGCTGGATAGCCTTTTGCTGCGCTTTAAAATCCAACTGCCCATATAAAGGACAGACATCTGCTTCGATACCAGATTGGCTCAAAAGCTCTTCAACTCTTTTGATGGCGCCAACGCCCGGTAAAAAAGCCAGCAAAGAACCTGACTCACGTAGCATCAGGTTCTCTATTTGTTTTGCCATAAACATTGGCAGATTATCATTACGGCTCATTGGCACATAATGGGTTTCCACTGGGAAAGAGCGTCCACTGGATTCTATAAAGGTTGCTGTTGGTAATACACGTTGAAGGTCATTGGCTTCCAACGTTGCAGACATCACAATCAGCTTCAAGTCATCTCGCAGCGCCTCTTGGCTTTCAAGGGAAAAAGCGAGTGCGGTATCGGCATGCAGGCTGCGCTCATGAAACTCATCAAAGATAATCGCACCAACACCCGTCAACTCTGGGTCGTCTTGCAGCATACGGGTTAAGATGCCCTCTGTCACAACTTCTAACTTTGTATCCTTGCTTACCTTACTCTCACCACGTACTCGGTATCCTACGGTTTGACCAACCGTTTCACTACGCTGCGACGCTACGTACATGGCTATATTCCTGGCCGCAATACGTCGCGGTTCGAGCATGATAATTTTGCCGTCTATCAGTCCACTTTCAACAAGCTTTTCAGGAAAGTACGTTGACTTACCGGCACCAGTCGCCGCCTTGAGTATGATCTGATTCGATGAGGAAATCGCTTCAAATATTGAAGGCAACACTTGTTCTATAGGGAGCTGTGACAACGCTTTGACCTTATGTTGTAATGTGGCCACTCATTCTAATAAAAAATGGCCTCGAAATGCACTTTGATCCTCCTTTAAAGCAAGGAAAGCTAATAAAACGATACAAACGCTTTCTTGCTGATATCCATTTAAGCAACAAAGAACAGATCACTATTCACTGCGCAAACACCGGGGCAATGACTGGTTGCGCCGACCCAGAATCTACCGTTTGGTACTCCACCTCTGACAATGCAAAGCGAAAATACCCTAATAGTTGGGAGCTAACGGAAACCGTCTCAGGTCATAAAATTTGCGTTAATACGGTTAGGGCTAATACTTTAGTTGTTGAAGCAATAGAAAATGGCATTGTTGAGGAGCTTAATGGTTATCAATCGTTGAGAACCGAGGTGAAGTATGGTCAAGAAAACAGCAGAATCGACATTTTATTACAAGATAGTGATCGCGCAGATTGCTACATTGAAGTAAAAAGTGTCACACTGCTTGATGATGCAAGCACCACCGGTCAGGGCTACTTTCCAGATGCACAAACCACAAGAGGACAAAAGCATTTGCGAGAGCTCACAGAAATGGTTCAAACCGGACATCGAGCTGTATTATTTTTCGCTGTTTTGCATTCAGGGATTGAAAAAGTGTCAGCGGCACACCATATAGATGCGAAATATTCACAATTACTCAAGCAAGCAGAGAAAGCAGGGGTAGAGGTAATTTGTTACAAGGCAGCGTTTTTTGATAATGAAATTACGCTCTTATCGAAGGTCGATTTCAGCTAAAAGTGATTTCACTTCACATTGATAAGAACTTTAACAAACTTCATTTGCCACCAGCATTTCTTTTTGCTATAGATACCCGCCTTAAAATTAACTGTACGCACAGTTGACTAGGTGTAAGTAGGAGATGCTGCATGCCAGAAACTAAGAAAAAAGCGCTAGGCATCCTAGCCATTGCAGGTGTTGAACCATATCAAGAGAAAGCTGGTGAAGAATACATGTCACAAGCTCAAATGGATCACTTTACAAAAATTTTGAGCGCTTGGCGCAACCAACTTAGGGAAGAAGTTGATCGAACTGTGCACCACATGCAAGACGAAGCAGCTAACTTTCCTGATCCCGTTGACCGCGCGTCACAAGAAGAAGAGTTCAGTCTCGAACTTCGCAACCGTGACCGCGAACGTCGCTTAATCAAAAAGATTGAGAAGACACTAAACAAGATTGAAGAAGACGAGTTTGGCTTCTGTGAATCTTGTGGTATCGAAATCGGTATCCGTCGTTTAGAAGCTCGTCCTACTGCCGATTTATGTATCGACTGTAAGACTCTTGCAGAGATCAAAGAAAGACAAATGCAAGGCTAATAAGCGATAAGAAAAGGGAGCAAACGCTCCCTTTTTTGATCCACTACTTCATACGAAACTAATACTATGTACATAGGTCGATTTGCCCCCTCTCCCTCAGGTCCACTCCATTTTGGTTCCTTAATTGCCGCTCTGGGAAGTTATTTCCAAGCCAAAAGCCATTCAGGTCAGTGGTTAGTTCGAATAGAAGACATTGATCCTCCGCGTGAAGTGACTGGGGCAGCCTCGCTTATCTTAAAAACATTGGAAGCCTATCAATTGCATTGGGATGGTGATGTTCTTTACCAAAGCTCTCGGTTGGAGGCTTATCAGGCTCAAATCGACCATTGGCTACATCAAGGGCAAGCTTATTTGTGTGAGTGCACCAGAAAGCAAATAAAAGCACTAGGTGGATACTACCAAGGTACGTGTCGTGATAAAGCACTGAGTGCAAGCGATCAGTGCGCAGTCCGTCTCAAAATGCACCACCCGGTTGAATCCTTTATCGACCAACGATATGGCCAACTGGACATCCCTAGAGCTTTAGCTGAAGAAGACTTCATTATTAAGCGTCGTGACGGGTTGTTTGCCTACAACCTTGCGGTGGTGCTCGATGATATTTACCAGAACATCACTGAAGTTGTTCGCGGTGCTGACCTTATTGAGCCGACAGGTCGTCAAATCAGCTTATATAAGACATTAGAGGTGGAACCAGTAAGCTACCTGCATCTTCCGCTGGCAATTGATGATAATGGCAACAAGTTATCCAAACAAAATCATGCCACCGCTATTGATTTAGATAATCCAAGACCCACATTACTCAATGCAATGCGTTTTCTTGGTTTCAACATTGATAGCCATATTGAAACAGAAAACATAGAGACTATCATCCAGTGGGGCGTGGAAAACTGGCAGCTTTTACAACTGCCAAATAAGCTCAAAATCAAACCGCCATTCTCAAATGAGGCTCTCTAAGCTATCATAAGCGGCAAATTTCATGCGTCAGGCACGGAATGTACGCCAAAACTGCGTCATTTCGCGAACCTAAATTGCGTTAATATTATGAATAAAAAAGAAAATTCTCAAAAAGTTCAACCGGTCTATCACGAGCTTTCATTGCAGACTTATAGCCGAGACGAACACAACATCTCGCGCAAGCAGATCAGCGAAAATGCGTTAAAAGTCTTATATCGCCTTAATGGTGCAGGATATGACGCATATCTCGTTGGCGGCGGCGTGCGCGATCTGCTGCTTGGAGAACAACCTAAAGATTTTGATATAGCCACTAACGCAACGCCAGAGCAGATCAAAAAACTATTTAGGAATTGTCGTCTCATTGGTCGACGTTTTCGTCTTGCACACATTATGTTCGGTCGCGATATTATTGAAGTCGCTACCTTCCGTGGACACCATCAAGAACAAGAGAAAAACGTTTCTCAACAGAGCAAAGAAGGCATGCTACTGCGCGACAATGTCTATGGTTCTATTGATGAAGATGCAGAGCGTCGTGATTTCTCAATCAATGCGATGTATTACAACATCGGCGACTACTCCATTCACGACTATGCAGGTGGAATGGAAGATCTAGAAGATCGTTTAATTCGTCTTATCGGTGAGCCTGAAGTTCGCTACCGCGAAGATCCAGTGCGTATGCTGCGCGCTATACGCTTTGCTGCCAAATTAGATTTTGACATTGAAGAAGACACAGCAGCGCCGATTGAAGAACTTGCACCATTATTGCGTGATATCCCATCTGCTCGCTTATATGAAGAGTCATTAAAGCTATTACAGTCTGGGTATGGACTAGAAACCTATCACCTATTGAGGGAATACAATTTATTCCAACAATTGTTCCCAATCATAGCGCCGCACTTTACTGAAGAGTATTCTTCTCGCACTGAGCAAGTCTTAGACTTGGTGTTGGATGCTACCGATGAGCGCATCGAAGAAGGTAAACGCGTAAACCCTGCGTTTATGTTTGCCGCCATGCTTTGGTACCCAATGATGGAATATGCCACTCGATTAATGTCAAAAGGCATGTCTGAGTACGACGCTATCATGGAAGCTAGTAATAATATCCTCGATGAACAAGTCAAATCGACAGCGATCCCGCGCCGTCATACCGCAACGATTCGCGAGATATGGCAACTGCAATTGCGACTGCCTCGTCGTTCAGGCAAGCGAGCTTACCGACTGATGGAGCTTAACAAGTTCCGAGCGGGCTTTGATTTCCTCGAAATGCGTGGTGAAATTGAAGGCGGTGAAGTAGCTGCTTTGGCAAAATGGTGGGCAACGTTCCAATCAGCGGGTCGTAATATGCGTCAAGCCATGGTCAATGACCTTGGTGGTTCAAGCTCTCGTTCTGGTTCTCGTCGCAGAAGAACACCGAAGAAATCTAAGAGCGCTGAGTAATGATCACTTGTTTTATAGCGATTGGCAGCAATCTGTCAGATCCCGTAGCTCAAGCTAACGAAGCGATTGAAGCACTTAAGCACTTACCAAAGAGTAAGCTCACAATTTGCTCCTCGCTTTATAGCAGCACACCAATGGGACCACAAAATCAGCCTGATTATATTAATGCTGTCGCGCAAGTTTCTACCGAATTAACGCCACTTGAGCTCCTCGATTGCACACAAGCGATCGAACTGGAACAAGGGCGTGTCCGTAAAGATGAGAGATGGGGCCCAAGAACTCTTGATCTCGATATTATTCTTTATGGCAATGAGGTGATCGATTCCGAGCGCCTAACCGTTCCTCATTATGGGATGAAAGAGAGAGAATTTGTTCTCTATCCGCTTCTGGAAATCGCACCAAATTTACAACTCCCTGACGGGACTGAGCTCAAAACACTGGTGGACAATGTGTCACGTAATGGGCTCAGAGTTTGGCAATCGTAGCCAACCCCTAAGTAAGGATTAAAAATGAAAAAAATCACCATCAACGATCTTGTTAAATGGAAACAAGAAGGTCGTAAATTTGCAACGTCAACCGCGTATGATGCGAGCTTTGCAGGTTTATTTGAAAGCCAAGAAATGCCAGTTCTACTAGTGGGTGATTCACTAGGTATGGTACTTCAAGGCCGCAACGACACACTTCCTGTAACAGTAGAAGACGTTGTTTATCATACTCGTAGTGTACGTGCAGGCAGCCCAAACTGTCTTCTTATGGCCGACATGCCTTTCATGAGCTATGCCACTCCAGAGCAAGCTTGTGAGAATGCGGCAAAGCTGATGCGTGCAGGCGCTAACATGGTTAAAATTGAAGGCAGTGATTGGCTCGTTGATACCGTAAGAATGCTGACTGAACGTGCTGTTCCAGTTTGTGCTCACCTAGGTTTAACGCCGCAAAGCGTCAATATTTTTGGTGGTTATAAAGTTCAAGGTCGCGATCAGAAGAATGCAGACAAAATGGTACGTGACGCACTGGCTCTTCAAGAAGCTGGCGCTCAAATCGTTCTATTGGAATGCGTTCCTCAAGAGCTCGCAAAACGTATCACAGAAGCGCTCGATGTCCCTGTTATTGGTATCGGTGCAGGTAACACTACTGATGGCCAAATCTTAGTGATGCATGACATGTTTGGTATTTCGGCGAACTACATGCCTAAGTTCTCGAAAAACTTCCTCGCAGAAACTGGTGATATGCGCAGTGCTGTCGCGAAGTACATCGCTGATGTGGAAAGCGGCGCTTTCCCTGATGACGCTCATACGATTGCCTAGGGGGAATCATGCAAACTTTAGCTGATATTGCTGAACTTAGAGAGCAAATTGCACTACTTAAGCGCGAACAGCGTCGAATTGCCTTTGTTCCTACTATGGGTAATTTGCACGAAGGCCATCTTACTTTAATGCGCAAAGCACGCGAACATGCTGATGTCGTCGTCGCGAGCATTTTTGTTAATCCGATGCAATTTGATCGTGCGGATGACTTAAACAACTATCCACGCACGCTTGACGAAGATATGGCGAAGTTGACGGCTGAAGGTGTCGACTTATTGTTCACGCCAACACCAGAAGTTATGTACCCACAAGGCTTGGATAAACAGAGCTTTGTTGAGGTTCCAGGCATTTCTCACATGCTTGAAGGTGCTTCACGTCCAGGGCACTTTAGAGGCGTATCAACTATCGTCACTAAGCTGTTCAATATCGTTCAGCCAGACGTAGCTTGCTTTGGTGAAAAAGATTACCAGCAACTGGCGCTTATCCGTCAAATGGTGAGCGATCTTGCCATGAATATTGACATTGTCGGTGTCCCAACAGTGCGTGAAATGGATGGCTTGGCAATGAGCTCACGTAATGGTTATCTGACAATGGATGAACGCCAGCGTGCACCTGTGTTAGCAAAAACCATGCGTTGGATTAACAGTGCAATTCGCGGTGGTCGTGATGATTACGCTTCCATTGTTGAAGACGCAAGTGATCAATTGCGTGCAGCAGGTCTTCAGCCAGACGAAATTTTCATTCGCGACGCACACAGCTTGCAACCGATTAGCAGTGATTCAACGCACGCGGTTATTTTGATGTCGGCTTTCTTAGGAAAAGCGCGTCTAATTGACAACCAAGTCTTAGAGTTACAACAGCAACAAGCGGAAACAGAATCAGCAGAAGAAAACTAGCACTGTAGTTTTTGTTGCTACAGTGCACACATTCGTTGGATACAAAAAAGGGGTCACTGTAATCAGTGACCCCTTTTCTATTATTGCGAATTAAACTCTAAACGATTGAATCTTACCATCGAGTTCTGTTGCGTTATTCTGCATCATTTCCGACGTTTCCAACAGCTCAGTAACAACCACAACCGACGCTTCGACCAGCTCTCTTACATTAGTCAGGTTTTGATTCATCTCTTCGGCAACACTGCTTTGCTGACCCGCTGCAGTGGCAATTTGGAAGTTCATATCATTAATCTGATTGACTTGATTCACAATGCCATCAAGTTCTACACCGGCATTGGTGACAAGTTCTACACCGTCGGCCGCTTCGACCACGCTCTTTTCCATCAATTCAACCGCTGAATTGGCGCTTGATTGCAGTTGAGAAATCATCTCTTGGATTTCTACTGTCGCCTGCTGTGTGCGTTGAGCGAGATTGCGCACTTCATCCGCAACAACAGCAAAGCCTCGGCCTGCCTCTCCTGCACGTGCAGCTTCAATAGCTGCATTAAGCGCTAGAAGGTTAGTCTGCTCTGAAATACCTTGAATGGTGCCCACAACACTGCCGATGGACTCAACACGTTCTTCAACTTGGTTTACCGCTTGCGCAGAAGCTGCGATATCATCCGACAACTCACTCATTTTAGTCACAGTGCCTTGAACAAAACGTTGACCTGTCGATGCCTGCCCTGAAGCTTGTTCTGTTAGCTGAGAAGCATTCTGAGCGTGATCTGCAACGGTCTGAACCGTTGAAGTCATTTCACTCATTGCCGTGGCAAGCTGATCGATTTCGTTAAACTCTTCTTGAGAAGACTCTTTGGTTTCAGACATGCTTAACGTCATCACTTCAGTGAGCGTCGCGAGTTCTTGAGAAGTAACCACTTGAGTCTTGATGATATCTTGCAGCTGAACACGAGTGCGTTCTAGCTCTCTAGCAACGTCACCGTACTCATCTTTACAATCCATGTTGACCGGCACGGTCAGGTCTTTGTCCGCCATGCGTTTGATAGCATCGCTGAGATATGTAGTTTGTTTTAACATCGTTTTAGCGGCGAATAATAAGAGCGCAACAAAGAGCACGATCATCAATGCTGTTTGCCAAACCACTTGAACCAAGTAGGCTTCATAATGCTGTTGCGCGACCTCTGCACTTTGCGTCGCAGCAAGCAATGAATCATAAAATGTACTGGCATCCCATAATTGCTTGCTAACCAACAGAACCGTACTAAATATCATCAACATCAACATCTTAGGAACTAAGCGCACGTCCGTTATTACACGCTCCCAAGGTTTAAATGCCAGTGTGGTCATTATCCGTTCTCCATTATTTATTATATAGTTAGGGTGTCTTTACCTAACTTTGATGCCAACGTCATTTACTTGTACGTTACCTTCGCTAAAGGAAATGGCACGCATGAGCCCAAGTTATTTATTTCGAGCCTCGTATGAAAGCAAATGATACCAAAACTGAAACTAAGCCTCTGAGTTTATTGTCACTTTTTCTGTCGTTTATGGCGCTATTTGTGATCTCAGCCTTGTTGTTTGCGCCTATCAATAGCGATGAGCGTACCGTCCTTATCGGCCTAGACTTTATAATCTGTAGTTTATTTCTGCTGCAGCTTTTCATAGATCTGATCCGCTCCACAGATCGTCTGCAATTTATGAAAACCCACTGGATCGATTTTGTCGCTAGTGTACCTATGATTGAGCCGCTACGTTTTGCCAGAGTGTTTCATATCTTTAGAGTTATTTTGGTTATCCGTTCTGGTGAGGCCCTACTAAGACAACTGGCGCGGAATAAGCACGAAACCACCATTGCTTCTATTTTATTACTACTGATCTTACTGATCACCGCAGGCGCTGGGCTTATGCTCTGGGCGGAAGGAGATGATCCCGAAGCCAATATTCAGCATATCGGCGATGCAGTTTGGTGGGCTTTCGTTACCGTTTCAACAGTGGGCTATGGAGATCATTACCCTGTTACGGGTTTGGGAAAAGCGCTAGCTGGAGTGATTATCATCTGTGGTGTTGGTTTGTTTGGTATGACATCAGGTTTGATTACCTCGCTGCTTTCCTCACCAAGTTCAATGGATGAAAGGCGTTCCAAACATAAAGAAGTGATGCTACAGAAGGTGTTAAACCAACAAGAAATCATCTTACACAAGCTAGAGAAAATCGAAAGAAAAATGGACTCGCTGGATTCCAATAAATAACAAAAAAGAGGCACCACGCCTCTTTTTTGCAGCAATTAATTAGCCACTAGTCCTGCCAGTAAGGCTGAGCTTCAATACTGATTTGTCGAGTTTGCTCCATCGCATGTAGTATGGAGCTCTCCTGGCGTTTCAACCAACGTTCTAGTTGCTGTTGCTCTTCGCCTTCTAATTTTGTGACTAAGCGCTCTAAAGGCTCCAACATCAGTAAGTCGTCGATTCCCTGAAGTAAATCTGCCCAAGGAAGCCGGAAACTATTGCGCTCATCCATATTATAAAGGCTAGCAAAACCAACACCGGTGTAGAGATTCCTCATCAAACGATATTGTTGGTCGATGTAATCCTGTCGAGTGAGCAGTTTCTCTGGTGGGAAAGCCTCAATCAACTCAGCCCAAGTGCGTGCAAGCTGTTTGATGGAAAACGGCTTAATGTTTTGCGCCATCTTATCGCGAGCTTTGTCATCAAGAAACGGCTGCCAGCCTCGCGATAAAATCCAGCGACTTAGGTCTAGTAATAGACCTGCATAGCGTGCCGAGTGAATCAATTTCAGCATGTCTTCACGATCAGGTAGCTCTTGCTCCATCTCTTTCAGCTCAGCAACCAAATACTTTCTTGCATCCAGCTTTCTTAGAACATGCCCTTTATCTTCAAGTAACATTTCGAAGTGATCATAACTCTTGAGCCAGCTTAGCTCCTCTTCTAACCACTTCAATTCTTGTCGTACAATTGCACTAGCACGGCGAGGAACAATGCCACCGTAAACAGTAAGAATCTGGCGAATAAAGCTTAGTGCATGACTAATTTCATGCAGCGCTTCTATGGACTCATGCTCAACGTAAATTTGCTCATGATAATGCCAGTGAGCTAGAGCATGTTCGAGAGACTGAATAAAGCAGGTTTCTACACTATCGCTTTCTACGGTGTCGACTAAATCCATTGTCTTGACGGGATCACCTTCGTAATCCATTGCCAAGCGATAACCTCTCGCCGCTTTACTTAAGTTACCTAAGCGAATGCCACCGTCTTCACTAAATGAGCGAGCCAATGTGAATAGCGCATCGGTTTGACCTGATTTTAACTCCAGCTCCACTTCGCAAATGGGATAAGTTTTATCACCCGAAGAGACCACTCCTTGATCGAAGGCCACTTCCACTTGGCTACCATCAGCCATACCAATCAACCACTGTTCACGCGTAAAGTCTGTCGCAAAAATAGGTGTCAGTTCTGCTTGCAATACATCGATATCTTTTCCTTGAGGATAGATATCTACTGGATGAAGTGTGAGCAATGGAGAGTTGGAAGTGTGTTCTGCATTAAATTCTGGACGTTGGTGCAAACCTGCAACCACGCGTCCAGATGTTTTTACAGTTTGAACAAAAACATCATCAAAACGGCGAATTCTTAAGCCAATATCATGTTGGCGTAACCAGTTATCAGGAGTATCGAAGTAAGTGTTTCCTAACTCACGACAACTGTGCTGAAGTACTTTTGTTTCAGAAATTTTGTTACGTAAAGTTTCTGAAAATTCAGGAGAAACAAAAAACTTCAGTTCTATCTCGGTTTCCATAGTTTTACCTTTCGGGGACACTCACAACAGGATATGAGCAATCGATGCGTTCAGCAAGTGACAAATATCACCCAAATGATGATCTAAAACAGTTTAAATCAGACTTTTAATGGGTTACCATGCGCGCCTTTATAGCCATCGCTCAACATTTCACCATGAATTGGTGTATGTTTATTTCAGGTTATATTAATTAGGTTGAATGACCATGCCAGTAAATACAATTATGGGGTTATTTGCAAAGTCCCCTATTAAGCCTTTGCAGCGCCACGTAGTGTGCGTAACAGAATGTTGTTCTCATCTTATCAACTTCTTTGAGACTAGTGCTCAAGGCGATTGGGAGAAAGCAGCAGAGATCCGTGCGCAGATTTCTCACCTAGAGAAAGAAGCGGACGTACTTAAGCGTGAAATACGCTTAAAACTACCACGCGGTTTATTCATGCCTGTGGATCGTAGCGACATGCTTGAGCTACTTACACAGCAAGATAAGTTAGCGAACCTATCAAAAGACATTGCCGGTCGTGTATACGGTCGACAACTCGTCATTCCAGCTCCACTGCAAGAAAACTTCATCGCTTATGTAAAGCGTTGTCTTGATGCAGCTAACCAAGCTCAAAAAGTAATTAACGAGCTTGATGAACTGTTAGAGACTGGCTTTAAAGGCCGCGAAGTTACGCTTGTAGCAGAAATGATTCATCAGCTAGATATCATCGAAGATGATACTGATGCAATGCAGATCCAACTTCGTCAGCAATTGATGACGATTGAGCACGACATGAATCCAATTGATGTCATGTTCCTCTACAAGATTTTTGAATGGGTCGGCGGTATTGCAGATCAAGCACAGCGTGTAGGCGCTCGTCTTGAAGTGATGCTGTCTAGGTCTTAATCGAACGTTAACTAAGTAACAAAGAGCAAGGATGAATTAGGCGTTGAGCACAGACAATGCTTAAGAGTTTGCCCTGCGCCTAAAGAATTGCTCCGCTTGTTATGAAACAAAACTAGGTATTACAATGGATATTCTTGCAAACTACGGCACTATCCTAATTATTGTTGCAGCAGTATTCGGTTTCCTTATGGCAATCGGTATTGGTGCAAATGATGTTGCCAATGCAATGGGTACTTCTGTTGGCTCTAAAGCTCTAACAGTTAAGCAAGCGATCATCATCGCGATGATCTTTGAATTTGCTGGCGCATACCTTGCCGGCGGTGAAGTGACTGACACGATTCGTAAAGGTGTTATTGAAACGTCACTGTTCGCCCATCAACCTGACATTCTTGTCTACGGTATGATGTCCTCTCTACTTGCCGCAGGTACATGGCTACTTCTAGCTTCTTACATGGGCTGGCCAGTATCAACGACACACTCAATCATCGGTGCCATCATTGGTTTCGCATGTGTGTCAGTCGGTACTGAAGCGGTAGACTGGGGCTCAGTTAAAGGCATCGTAGGTAGCTGGGTTATTACCCCTGTTATTTCTGGCTTTTTTGCTTACGTAATATTTATCAGTGCACAACGACTGATATTTGATACTGAAAAACCACTGTTTAACGCAAAGCGCTTTGTGCCAGTTTACATGTTCATTACTACCATGGTTATCGCCCTGGTAACGATTAAAAAAGGTCTTAAGCACGTAGGTCTGCACCTAGAAGGTATGGAAGCGTGGTTCTGGGCTGCAGGTGTTTCTGCACTCGTTATGATCGGTGGTTACATCTATATCCAACGTAAGTTTGCTGACCGTGAGGAGGATCATGGTTTTAGCGGCGTTGAAGGTATCTTCAGTGTTCTAATGGTTATCACAGCTTGTGCAATGGCATTCGCACACGGTTCGAACGACGTAGCTAACGCAATTGGTCCACTGTCTGCGGTAGTATCTACCGTTGAACACATGGGCGAAATTACAGCGAAAAGCTCTATCGCTTGGTGGATTCTTCCATTAGGTGGTATCGGTATCGTTGTTGGTCTTGCAACAATGGGCCACAAAGTAATGGCGACTGTTGGTACGGGTATTACCGAACTAACACCAAGCCGTGGCTTTGCTGCACAGCTAGCAACAGCTTGTACGGTTGTTTTGGCTTCAGGTACAGGTCTTCCTATTTCGACCACGCAAACACTTGTAGGTGCGGTTTTAGGTGTTGGTTTTGCTCGCGGTATTGCTGCACTAAACTTAGGTGTTGTTCGTAACATCGTAGCTTCTTGGATTGTTACGTTACCAGCAGGTGCACTACTAGCGGTCGTATTCTTCTACGCTATGCAAGCCATCTTTGGTGCATAAGCACGATGTGCAATAAAGTCAGAGAGATGTGAAGCTCACGTCATATTTGACTCAAATTCAAATAAAGGGAGGCTTTGCCTCCCTTCTTTGTTGCACCCCGTTAAGAAACTTCATACTATTTGCCCATTCTTAAAAATTTACAAATTGAGAGTACGTCTCCGCGACCAAAGCGAACGATACTTTCTTGTTCATTCCCCATTGAAACACTTAAGGGACTTACTGTGAAAAAACTGATCTGCATGATCATGGTGTCATTACTGGCAGCCCCTGCTGCATTGGCGCAGGATCGTTATATTGCTGACAAGCTATTTACTTATATGCATTCTGGCCCTAGCAGCCAATATCGAATCATTGGCAGCATCAATGCTGGTGACAAAGTTCGACTACTCTCCACTAATAGAGAGAATGGTTACTCTCAAGTTCAAGATAGCCGTGGCCGCAAAGGCTGGGTTGAAACTAAGTATGTGACCACTCAAGAGAGCATGGCAGTGCGTCTTCCGCGTCTTGAGAAAGAACTGACTGAAGCGAAATCACTACTGGCTAACGCTCGTGAAACAGCGAACAGCGAAAAAGATGGTCTGGTGAGCTCTCTAGAAGCACGTAACAAGCAAATTGCTGAACTGGAGCAAAACTACTCAGATATCAGCTCGCAGCTAACCTCATCTCAAACTGAAATCCGTGAGCTGCGCGCAAAGCTGGATACACAGAAAGAAGACCTACTGCTGCGCTACTTTATGTATGGCGGTGGTGTAGCTGGAGCAGGTCTGTTGTTTGGTTTGATTCTTCCACACATCATTCCTCGTCGTAAGAAGAGTCCAAACGGCTGGGCATAAGACAGTTCAGCATTACGCACAGACAAAAATACCGCCTAATTTGGCGGTATTTTTTTGTTCATGAGACGAAAAGTTTAATCGTCATCGAAATTGAACAGTGACTCCATATTCAACCCTTGTTTGATCAGGATATCGCGAAGTCGACGTAAGCCTTCAACTTGAATCTGTCTCACGCGTTCACGGGTCAGATTAATCTCACGTCCTACTTCTTCTAGTGTCGATGGCTCATAACCGAGCAGACCAAAACGTCGTGCTAGTACTTCTTTCTGCTTAGGGTTTAGCTCGTCAAGCCAGTGAATCAGCGAAGACTTGATATCATCATCTTGAGTCGATACTTCAGGGTCTGAATGCGTTGAGTCAGGAATAATATCTAGGAGTGCTTTTTCACCATCACCGCCAATCGGTGTATCTACTGAGCTAATACGTTCATTTAGACGTAGCATCTTAGACACATCACTGACTGGCTTATCAAGCTTCTGTGCAATCTCTTCTGCTGTAGGCTCATGGTCTAGCTTCTGTGATAACTCACGAGCAGTACGCAAATAGATATTGAGTTCTTTCACAACATGAATCGGAAGACGAATGGTGCGAGTCTGGTTCATTAACGCACGTTCAATCGTTTGTCGAATCCACCAAGTGGCGTAAGTAGAAAAACGGAAGCCTCGTTCTGGGTCAAACTTTTCGACTGCTCGAATCAAACCAAGGTTTCCTTCCTCAATAAGATCAAGCAGCGCCAGTCCACGATTGCTGTAACGTCGAGAGATCTTCACCACCAAGCGAAGGTTACTTTCGATCATACGTTTACGAGCGGCTTCGTCACCCTTTAGGGCACGTCGCGCATACAGGACTTCTTCTTCCGCGGTAAGTAATGGAGAGAAACCAATTTCGCCTAAGTAAAGCTGAGTCGCATCCAGGCTTTTCGCCGATGCGTCATACATATCTTTATCTTCAGAAATGGATTCATCGTTGGTAAGTGCGTTTTCGACGATCTCCGTTGATTCCGTTTCAACGTCGAAGTTTTCATTTTTGGTTACTGCATTGCTGATACTCATAGCGCCTCCCCCTGGCGAGCTAGCAAAACATGACTACAAACTATGTCGCTAACCTTCTCTGATAACGTCAATCAAATTGCAAGTAGCTTTCGTATTGTAAATACGTATACGGTAATTACGGTAAGTAACGCTTAGGATTTACCGATTTACCTTGGTAACGAATTTCAAAGTGCAGTCTTACACTATTGGTTCCGGAGCTTCCCATTGTTGCGATTTTTTGTCCGGCTTTTACACTTTGTCCTTCTGATACCAATAACCGATCGTTATGCGCGTAGGCACTGAGGTAGTTATCGTTATGCTTAACAATAACCAAATTTCCATAACCTCTGAGTGCATTACCCGAATAAACCACGGTTCCTTTTGCAGTGGCAACAATCGCTTGGCCTCTCTGGCCTGCAATGTCGATACCTTTATTTCCTTGGTCCCCTGCAGAAAAGTTCTTTATTACACGTCCCTTGGTTGGCCATTGCCAGCTCGTTACTTTGCCGCTAGAGCTAGGTGGTGGCTTCGGCTTGGTTTGAGCAGTGCTCTGTTTTGCCGTATTGGGTTTTGTGTTATTAACATTTTGTTTACCTTTAGAGTCACCATACTCCTTTGTTTTTGATTGATCAACCTTCTTAGTGGCTGTTTTTTGACTATTTTGCGTTGATGAACTACCCGTCTTCGCTTTGGAGGATTGCGAGTTAGAAGACTTAGCTTTAGCGGTGGTAGAACCCGCGGCAGCTGTTGCAGTAGAAGCCGCAGCCACTTCCCCAGCACCAGAGCCAGCGTACGCAGGAGGAGTATAAACAGGTCGCCACAAATTGAGGCGCTGACCAGGATGAATGGTGTAAGGAGAACGAAGATTATTTAGTCGAATCAGTTCCTTAACGTCTTTATCCGTTTTGTAGGCGATGAAATAGAGGGTATCACCCTTTTGCACTTCGTAATAACTACCGCGATAGCTCCCTCGAGAGACATTATCGTACCTGCCTCCCAAATCTGAGACAGGTGCAGGCGAACGCCCAGCACACCCAACAAGTGCACTGGACAACATAATTACGGAACCCACGGCCTTCAAACGGCTTTGCATTTACGCTAATTCACCTGCAATCAAAGGAACAAACCTTACTAATTCAATAACTTCGGTATTAAAACTATCACCTTTTCGAGTGATTTTTAATAGTTGTTGTTCATCATCACCAACAGGAATTACAAGTCGCCCACCTTCTGTGAGCTGAGACAGTAAAGCGTCAGGGACTGTCGCCGCTGCAGCTGTCACAATAATCGCATCAAAAGGACCTTTTGCTTTCCATCCTTGCCAACCATCACCATGTTTAGTCGAGACATTGTAAATATCGAGTCTCTTTAGGCGACGTTTAGCATCCCATTGAAGAGATTTGATTCTTTCTACCGAGAAGACGTGCTCAACTATTTGAGCTAAAACTGCAGTTTGGTAGCCAGAACCCGTTCCTATCTCGAGTACTTTAGTTTCTCTTGATAGCTCTAAAAGCTCGGTCATTTTGGCGACAATATAAGGTTGAGATATTGTTTGGCCAGCGCCAATAGGCAACGCATTGTTATCATACGCTTGATGTATCATCGCTTGAGACACGAACTGTTCTCTCGGTACAGATTGAATCGCCTCCAACACTGCACCATTGGTAATGCCATGCCCTTTGATAAACTCAACGAGTCGTTCCGCTTGCGGATTCATTACCTTAATCTCTCCCTGCTATCCAACGTTCCATTGCACCAATTGATTCATGCGCGGTCAAATCCACCTGAAGTGGAGTGATGGAAATATGGCCATGCTCTATTGCATAGAAATCCGTTCCTATACCCGCATCTTGCTCTTTCCCCGGAGGACCTAGCCAATAGATATCGTGACCACGTGGGTCCTTCTGTTTAATCATACTCTCAGCATGATGGCGCGCGCCTAATCGAGTCACCTCAACCTGACCTAATTGTGCTAATGGAAAATCTGGAATATTGATATTCAACAAGCGATTAGTTGGGACTCTTTGCTTAAGATGTCGCTCCACAAACTGTCGAGCGATAATCGCTGCAGCTGTAAAGTTCTGTTTGCCTACCAAGCTAAATGCAATGGATTGAACTCCAAGAAAGTGCCCTTCCATAGCTGCGGCAACCGTTCCGGAATACAGAACATCGTCACCAAGGTTTGCACCATGATTAATACCAGACAGCACGAGATCAGGCAGGTCATCTTTCATTAGCTCATTGAGTGCAAAATGCACACAATCCGTCGGTGTGCCTTGCACAGAGTAAACACCCGGCTCAATTTGATTTACGCGCAGAGGCTGTTCTAGCGTCAATGAGTTGGAGGCACCAGATCGGTTGCGATCTGGTGCAACAATGGTTACTTGCGCAATATCACTAAGTTCTTTCGCTAGTGCTCGAATGCCTTCGGCATGCACCCCATCATCATTGCTGATTAAAATGCTAAGTTTTTTACTCATATCCATGTGTTTAGAATTGTCGTTCCACTTCTTCTATTTGAGCCAGCTCTCGTAAGATTGATGTTGCAAAGCTACCTGAGTCTAAAAAGAAAGAAAGCGTCACGGCATCATCTTCTAGCTGACTTTTTAATGATTCAGGCTTCAGTAAGATAGCTCGGCGATCGTGTCGCATACGATTACCACGAATCAACAACATGAGGTCAGGCTCTTGATCTACCGCGCTTTGCTCAAGTGTTAAAGCATCTTGCTCTGTCGGCAGGGCGTTATCACCAGCCAGTGCAGCGGTAATCGCGCCATTATCGTCCAGAATATCACCCGCGATTGCACTCTCGAAACACTGAGCTTCGATGCGCTTAGAGACAATCTCATTAAAAATCCAAGAGCGAGCTGCCGACAAATATAGGCTGCGCTTATTTTGGTTACGAGTTCGTACATTTTCACGTCCCCAACGTCTTGCTTCGGTGACATTGCCGCCATCTCTACCAAATCGTTGCTGACCAAAATAGTTAGGAACACCACTCGCTTCGACTTGCTGTAATCTCGCGCTCAATTCCGTTATATCAGAAACGTCCGTAAGACGAATATCAAACTCGTTCCCCGCTAAATCACCTGGTCTTAACTTCTTGTTATGCCAGTTAGTTGCTACTATCTCAATACTAGGATATTGCTTATGAAAGTCGGAAAAGTCAGGGACATTCTTTTTCGGCAGATGCACACTCAACCACTGCTCTGTCACAGCATGTCTGTCTTTAAGACCTGCCCAACCTATATCTTTGGACTTGACCCCGCAAAACCTTGCCAGTTCGTTGGCAACAAAGCTGGTATTCTCACCATTTTTGCGAACGCGTAGCATCAAATGCTCGCCTTCTCCTGTGAACTCATAGCCAAGTACTTCGCTAACCACAAAATCTTCATTGGTCGCTTTAAATTTGGCTGTCGTGGTCGGCTTACCGTATAGGTAAGCTAAGTGTTGTAAAACATCAGTCATCATCGCTGCCTATTAAGACGTAATTTTGCTAATCAATACCACTGCTTCAGTGGCAATTCCTTCTTTACGTCCTGTAAAGCCTAATCTTTCAGTTGTCGTTGCCTTCACATTGACGTTACCAATATCGGTATCTAAGTCTTGTGCAATGACTTGGCACATGCTGTCAATGTGAGGGGCCATTTTAGGTGCTTGCGCCATGATGGTGATATCCGCATTAACCAGTTCGTAGCCTTTCGCTTTCACTTTACTGTACACATCACGAAGTAGAGCGCGACTATCCGCTCCTTCCCACTCGGCATCAGTATCTGGAAAGTGACGACCAATATCTCCTGCGGCGATAGCCCCAAGCAAGGCATCACATAAAGCGTGAAGTGCAACATCACCATCAGAGTGTGCGATCAGTCCTTGCTCGTAAGGGATGGCCACGCCGCCAATGATTACAGGACCTTCGCCACCAAACTTATGAACGTCAAAGCCATGGCCTATTCTCATTGTTGTACTTCCTCTTTCATTAAATAAAATTCAGCCAGAGCTAAATCTTCTGGCCTAGTAATTTTGATGTTGTCTCCACGCCCTTCAACTAGCAATGGAGAAAGCCCAGTCCACTCAACAGCAGACGCTTCATCGGTAATAGAAACCCCTTCCTCTAGTGCATTAGTAAGTGCACTATGAAGTAGCTCTACTTTGAACATTTGTGGCGTCAACGCATGCCACAAACCCACTCGCTCTACAGTATGGTCAATACCATTAACGTCATCGGCTCGCTTCATGGTGTCTTTCACGGGCGAAGCTAAAATTCCGCCAACCGGGTGTACGGACACTTCATAAATCAGCTTGCTGATGTCTGCCAAGGTGATACAAGGTCGAGCGGCATCATGAACCAAACACCACGCATTAGGAATACGCTGTTTAACGTAGTCGATGGCAGCGAGTACCGAGTCGGCACGCTCATTACCACCAGCAACACGCACTACTGGCTTTTCCGATAAAAATGACAGTCCAGAATAATAAGGGTCATTTTCACTAACAGCGACAATGACGCTTTCGACACTTGGATGTGACAGTAACTTATCAACCGTATGCTCTAAGATGGTTTTGTCATTAATCTTAAGGTATTGCTTAGGGAGGTCAGCTTGCATACGACTGCCCACGCCAGCAGCTGGCACAATAGCAATGATAGGATGGTGTTCAGGGATCATTGGTTGTCCTCACCTATGATGCGATAGAAAGTCTCTCCGTCTTGAATCATTCCTAGTTCATGTCGTGCTCTTTCTTCAATGGCATCAAGCCCTTGTCGAAGGTCATCAATCTCCGCAAACATCTCGTTATTACGTGTCTGTAGGTTTTGATTCACTTGCTGTTGCACTTGGATTTCTGATTCAACTTGATTGAAGTCGACGATACCGTTTTTTCCAAACCAGAGAGTATATTGCAACCAAGAAAAAACAACTAACAACACTAGGGTAAAGATACGCATAAACTGGCACGTTCCATCGAAAAAATCTGCTCTTTATATAGCACAGTTTACACCTTGAAATAAGCGAAGAGAAAGCCTTGTTCTCGACTAAGGTGAAAAGTAAGTGCCTACTCGCCCTAATGACTGGCTTGAAGAGACCATTCGGCAAGTGTCATTTTTAGGTTATTTGACATCAATACTTGCTGGTTGAATTGAATTCCGATTAACGAACCCACTCCATGCTTTTTAATACTAGCTATTTCGAAGGTAATTCCTGCGGGTAAAAAACGATTCAGCTCACAATCTATTTTTACCTCTAGCCCTTTACAAAAATCATGTTCTGAAGCGATAAAAATACCACAACCAGACAACGAGAAATCCACCATTGTTGCTTCGGTTTGCGCTTTACCAACAGAAAGAGAGCAAGGAATTGCAAGCTTATAACGCGAATGCTCTCTAATGGGCTTAGATACGAAGTTGTTGGGAGGTGAAAGATAAATCTGTTTACTAGGCACACTAGAATCGGCAATGCACTGACAAGTAAACGCCACTACATGTCCGTACCCCGTATCCGTCAACCCCCTGACAATCACCTCTTTTTCTATCAAGGCACAAATCGTCTCTTGCTCCAGTTCTTGCGCATCCACAACCAAATAGTCATCAAATTTAAAGCCGATTAAAGACGCAGGTAGCCCTTTGAGCGGCTCTTCACCTGTAACAGAAAGACTGAGTTTCATACCTGTTTTAAGGTAACGATAACATTCATATTGTTTTTTTTGTCCCCATTCCACTGACGCTATCCTTTTGTTTACCAACAAATTAATTACACCTCATTTACCTGTTTGATGCAATCCATCAGCCTAAATTTCAAAAGATACAGATTGTTACATTTAGCAATATTGCAAATGATAATAAATAGCATTAGCATTCACCTCGCTACTAATATGATGTCATATACCAATAATAAACTATTCAATTTGTCTCGATTTTTACGAGCAAGGAAAGCCCAGAATGAAATTCCAAGTGACCACACTTTGCAGTGCCGTGGTACTCGCACTTAGCACCTCTCCAGCATTTGCCGAACAAAACAAATCGAGTGTGGATGAAACACTCGTCGTACATGCGCAAAGCTTTGATGACTATAAAGTTGACAGTGCTTCAGGTGCTATGCGCACCGATGCCTCTATGTTAGAAACCCCGCAATCTGTAAACGTGATTCCCGAGATTGTCTTGGATGAACAACTGGCAACCACATTAGGTGAAGCGTTGCAAAACGATGCTAGTGTCAGCGCAGGCTCACAGAAATGGAATAGAGAAACGTTCTACTTACGTGGATTTGAGCTGTCATCAACCAATGGCTACTTGCGCAATGGTCACTCACTATTCACTCACTACATGTTGCCAATTGAAACCTTAGATCGCATTGAGGTCATAAAGGGTCCATCCAGCCTTTTATACGGTAACTCAGCGCCAGGCGGCATGATTAATATGGTGTCAAAAAAGCCGACTGCGACTCCAAAAGTCAACGTAGGTGCAGATTTTGACGATCTAGGGAGCACGCGCTATCACGTTGATGCATCGGGCAAATTGAATGAATCAGGGACACTTCGTGGTCGTACTGTCTTAGTAAAACAAGACAGTGTTGAAAGTAGAAAGTACGCAACGGGTGATAACCGAGAACGCGATCGTTTTCTAGGTTATGGCGTCATTGAAGCTGATCTTTACGACTGGGGTCTACTCTCTTTCAACTACGAAAAGACTCAAGATAATGCACCGATCGACTCAGGCTCTTGGTTGGACCTAAATGGTAATCGAATTGGCGATAAAGAAACCATCAGAGACGCTCACTGGTCATTCATCAACAACGATGTAGAAAACTTTGGTGCTGATCTTAATCTGTATATCAATACACAATGGGAAGCCAAACTAAGCTACAACTTACAGGACATGAAGCGTCATCGCTATGATTCGATGCCGACACCAGACTCTAATACGCTCGTTGATGGCAGTTACACCATGAGCCCATTTGATCGTCATGATCATTGGAAAACTCAAGCTTTCCACGCAGATCTTCACGGTAACTTCACTGCTCTCAATGTGGATCACCAAGTCTTGATCGGTACAAATGGCCAGTTCTATGACTATGCGCAGCAGCGAGTGAAAGGCAGCTCAATTAGTGTGCAACCTGGTGAGAACCCAGCAAACCCGGGGCTAGACTATAACAATGCCACGTCTACTTATGAGAGTAACAACCATTTCTACGGTTTTTATGCTCAAGATTTAATCACTTTCAATGACCAGTGGCAAGCACTTGTAGGTGGTCGATATGACATGTACTTTGCCGATGGTACCAACTCAAAAGATGAAGTTGTAAGCGGTGCAAATGACAGTCAATCCTTCTCTCCAAAAGCAGGCTTGATATTCCATCCAAGCTATAATGGTAGCATTTACGCTAACTACTCTGAGAGCTTCAACCCAGTCTCTAACGTGGTTAATGATGACAACTCTATTACCGAGCGTGTACCTGAGAAAAGCCGTCAGTACGAGTTGGGCACAAAATGGGAGCTAATGGATAATCGTTTACTGCTTACTGGTGCTATATTCGATATTGAGAAAAAGAACATCAGTATCAAAGAGAATGGAATCACGACACAAAACGGTACTCAGCGCCACCAAGGCGTAGAAGCTGGTGCACAAGGTCAAATCGCCGATAAATGGTTTGTGATGGCAACCGGTATGTACTTAGATGCAAACTTCGACAAACATGATAAATACCAAGATAAACGTCCAGCCAACGTTCCAGAATGGAGTGGCTCTGCATGGACTCGCTATGCGATGACTGACTCGACGGCATTTAACCTTGGTATGTTCTATCAAGGTGAGCGCTGGGCTGATAATGCTAACACCGTCAAACTGGATGGTTACGTGCGCTTTGATGCCGGTGCATCACACAAAATTAAGAGCGATTATGTCGTGTGGGATTTCCGATTCAATATCGAAAACCTCTTTGATAAAGAGTATGTTGCTGGCACAGGTGGTGGTGGCGAATATACCACTAAATCAGGTAGCTCGACAGGCGTGATCAACGATGTTCATTTCGGAAATGAACGCCGATTCAAACTGTCCGTGAACGCAACATTCTAAACTAACTAAATCGAGCCCAGCGACCTCATCGCTGGGCTTTTTCTTCTCACTGTCTCATATCCCTCTAATTCGATGTCACGATTTTGACATCAACACGTCATCCATCTTCCATCTGCTGTTCGCCATTTTGACATATCAACGTCATAGCATTTTAACCACATTAATTTGACTTATGTTCAGAGGTTGTCATGGAAACTACCAGTCCTTTTCGTCTGCCGCGCAGGTCTCCACTAGGCCTAGCAGAAAACGTTACTGAGTGGGCTACTGGCCTGTCAGTTTTAGACCGATTATACGCTCAACGTCCTGCAGATTGTGATACCGAGACTTTCTTGCGTTTCACGTTGGATATCCTAGGTATTGATTATCGCATCGAAGCAGGCAGTAGTGAGACGATACCTAAAACTGGAGCAACCATCATCGTAGCTAATCATCCTCTGGGTTGTGTTGAAGGCGTCATCTTGGCTGAGGTGCTACTGCAGATTCGCAAGGACGTGAAAATTCTTGCCAATGAATTTCTTAAACTGGTTCCGGAGCTGGAGCCTTTGTTCATCGGCGTAGATGTGTTCAACGGAACCAATGCACATCGATCAAACTCCAGAGCATTGCGACAAGCCAACCAACATTTAGAACTTGGTGGCCTTCTGCTTGTATTTCCTGCAGGCGAAGTGTCCCAACTGGTTGACAGAAAATCGCTTCAACTGGAGGACAAGCAATGGAGCCGATCCGTTAGTACCCTTATCAAAAGAAATCAGGCAACCACTGTGCCAGTGCATATCGGCGGCGTTAACTCCAAACACTTCTACTTGGCAGGAAAGGTCCACCCGATGCTGAGAACGGCCATGCTAGGTCGCGAGCTTCTCAATAAAAAGAACACCGCCATCCGAATTTCAATTGGCAACAAAATCAAGTTTAAAGAGGTGAGTTCGCTAGACAGTCAGCAGCTAGTTAGTTATCTGCGCCTTAATACCTATTTGCTCAATCAGCAACATCCTGAAAGAAACCATAGCTCACTTTCTTCTCATCAACGTGAGCAAGCCATAGCCTCAGAAACTCACCTCAGCGAACTGCTTGAGGACATCGAACTCCTCCCTCAAGAGCACTTACTCCTTACTAGCGGTGAGTTTGAGGTTTACTGTACCACCATGGATCACATTCCTGCGGTGATGCGAGAAATCGGACGTATAAGGGAAATTAACTTTCGACAAGTTGGAGAAGGAACGGGGCAATCTTTAGACATCGATCAGTTTGATCAGCTCTATCAACACCTATTTGTTTGGGACAAGGAGAAACAAAAGTTGGTCGGCGCTTATCGTCTAGGTCTCGTTGATCAGCTCATTAAGCAAGGGGATATGCGCACCTTATACTCTCGCACCCTGTTTAACTTCGAGCACACTTTCTTAAATACAATGGGCAAATCCATTGAAATGGGACGCAGTGTTGTCGCAGAAGAATACCAAAAGAGCATGAGCGCCCTACTACTGCTGTGGAAAGGTATTGCGGAATTTGTACGTCGAAATCCAAACTACACTCATCTATTTGGTCCGGTGAGTATTAGCAATGACTATAGCGACATCGCTCGCCAGCTCCTCACCGACACAATGACCTTGCATCACTACGATAATGACAGTGCACGATATGTAAGCGCGTCTAATCCCCCTAAACAAAGTCGCCATAGACAGTGGTGCCCTCAAACACTGGGTGCTCTAGCGGACGTTCAACTGTTGTCGCGCGTTATCTCAAGACTGGACACTGGAAAAAGCGTACCTGTCTTGTTAAGACAATACCTAAACTTAAACGGCAAGTTGGTTTGTTTTAACGTCGACCCCAACTTCAATGACGCATTGGATGGTTTGATCGTTGTCGATCTCACCTCGGTACCTCATAAATCCTTAGCTCGCTATATGGGATCTGAACACGCTAAACAGTATCTAAACAAGCACAATGCTATGTCCATTTAGTGTCTACGTTACCTTCTTCAAAGCAGCTTCGGCTGCTTTATCCTCTCTCAAACCGTCTCATCCATGAGAACTAAGTCATTCTTTTCCAATAACTATCAACAAGAGGATGTGCATCACAGTTCTTATGCTGGGAGCATGCTAGAAACGGCTGAAAAAACGATAACGACATCGACCGCTTTTCAGCTGTAGGAAGATCGGACTTACTTGAGTGAGATTTAGCAGTGACAGATTTGACATATCACCAAGCGAATGAACTATTTCGCCATTTTCCGGGGTTTCTGTCGATTAGAAATTCGTCCCACGAATACGTCTATATTAATGATAAATTTAATGTCTGGTTGCGCCAGTATACCGACATCAACCCAATAGGGATGACGGCAAACGCGCTAGCTCAAGTGGTTCCTGAAAATGTAGCCAATATGCTTCAAGAATGTCATGACGCGAGTATCGATTATATTGAGTCCGGCCAATGCATTCCAAAAATCGTTAAGTTTCAAAGCTTACATTCCACTTTTTACTACAATGTGCTGAAGTTTAAAGTCGACATTGAAGGCGAGTCTTTCATCTATACCACCAGCTTCGATGTTTCTGAACTGCATCAAGAAGCAAAGTTCTTCGAAAAGAAAGCGTATACCGATCCATTAACTAAACTGCGAAACCTGACTTATCTCAGTTCGATTCGCTGGAAAAAAGGATTCTGCGTCGTTATTGACCTCGATAACTTTAAACAGATTAACGATAACTTGGGTCATAGTGAAGGCGATTTGGTTCTACTTAGGTTCGCACGTTGCTTACGACAGAGCTTTTCTGATAAGGATGTGATTGTTCGATATGGTGGGGATGAGTTTGTAGTTTTAACGCACTATGAAAATGAAGACACATTAAAGCAATCTATAAGCAAACTGCATCGCTTATTTATTGATGACTTCCAAGCCTACCCTGAGCTTTGCCACAGTATCGGCTATTCGGCATTCCAGTCCAGTTTACGAATCACTTTGAAGAAAGCCGACCTTGCCATGTACCAAAGTAAGCACGATAAACGCGCAAAAAAGCCTAAAGTCCTATTATAAAAAAGCTGAGCCTAATGCTCAGCTTTTCACTTTTATTTTTGGCGCTAGTAGCGTTTTTTCATTTTCAATGTGAAGTTCACTAAGGCAATCAGCACTGGCACCTCAATCAGAGGACCAATAACCCCCGCGAATGCTTCAGGTGAATTCAAGCCAAATACGGCAATAGCCACGGCGATGGCCAGTTCAAAGTTATTACCCGTCGCGGTATAGGCAATTGACGCATTCTTATCGAAAGGAACACCCATCTTCTTAGCAACAAAGAAACTCACAAAGAACATCATAAAGAAGTAGATCGTAAGTGGAATCGCTACGCGTACTACTTGCATTGGTAGTTCAACTATCATCTCACCTTTAAGGCTGAACATCAGTACGATGGTAGCCAGTAGTGCGATTAACGTCATCGGTGAAACCTTAGGAATAAAGGTCTCGTTGTACCATTGCTCTCCTTTCTTCGCGACTAAGATCTTGCGACTTAAAAATCCAGCCAAGAAAGGAATACCTAGGTAAATCATTACACTTTCAGCGATATCACCCATTGAGATATCCACGACCTGCCCCTGGAAACCAAATTTTGGTGGCAACACCGTAATGAATAACCAAGCAAGGAAGCTATATGTGATAATTTGGAATACGCTGTTCAGTGCGACTAAGGCTGCGCCGTATTCTTTGTTACCACCACCAATGTCATTCCATACTAGTACCATAGCAATACAACGAGCTAGACCAATTAAGATGACACCTGTCATTAAGCTGGGTTCATCACCCAGAAATGTCAGTGCCAGCACAAACATAAGAATTGGGCCAACCAGCCAGTTCATAACCAATGAAAGTGTCACAGCCTTTTTGTCTTGGAGCACACTGCCCATCAGGCCGTAGTTCACTTTCGCCAATGGCGGGTACATCATCAGTATCAAGCCAATGGCGAGAGGGATATTAGTGCTACCCACCGTCATTGACTCATTCAAGTTCTCAATCTGGCTCGGAAATGCAACTCCCAGAACCACCCCAATTCCCATCGCCAAAAAGATCCATAAAGTAAGAAAGCGATCAAGGAAGCCCAGCTTTTTCGGTTGTTGCATAGCTAACTCGGACATGTTAACTCTCCAATATCGTCAATCGTCGAATAACGATTAAATTATAGTAATAAAAGTCGGCAATGCCGACTCAATAATCAAAGAATGATAGAAGTTTGCTTAATCAAAGGCTGATTGTGTTAGACGCGCAAAGTCACTGAGTGCCTCTCTCTGGATTCGATAACACACCTTCGGTGGCATCGGCTCAGCACTAATAAAACCGGCGACTTTAAGTATACGTAAATGCTCAGATACCGTTGATTGAGCGAGACCCAATTGAGAAACTAGATCGCTGTTTAAACAACCACCGGCTCGTTCTAGGTCTGACAGAATTCGTAAGATACGAATACGAGCAGGATGGGACAATGCCTTAGCTTGTGCCGCCAGCGTTTTCTCTTGGACCAGTTGCTCATCTGATGCAATGAACATTTCAGTATTATCAACTGTACAATTCGTCACACTCTACCCTCTATCGTATTTTGACGATAAATATACGCCTGACATAAAAAAGAGTCAATCGTCGTTTAACGATTAACTCTTTAAAGTGGATATTTTATGACTTACTGAGCGATCGCTTTCGGAGCACCAGGTAGGCGGATCGAAATGATGGTCGTGAGCACAAGGAAGGCAAAAGAGACCCACATACATGCTGCAAGACCAGCAACTTGGAATACCCAGCCAGACAACACAGTGCCAATTAAACGTCCCATCGCATTAGCCATGTAGTAAAAGCCTACATCCATGGAAACTCCATCACCTTTGGCATAGCTGACGATCAGATAGCTATGGAGCGAGGAGTTTACTGCAAAGATAGCG
The DNA here is from genome assembly GCF_027586995.1 of Vibrio sp. La 4.2.2. Lineage (NCBI taxonomy): Bacteria > Pseudomonadati > Pseudomonadota > Gammaproteobacteria > Vibrionales > Vibrionaceae > Vibrio > Vibrio sp. La 4.2.2. The sequence continues at coordinate 83,364 of NZ_JAPPTJ010000008.1, read as the reverse complement.
CCGAAAATCAATAATCCAACCACAATCACAGCCTGTGGGTACCATTGCATTTGAACACAATAAGCGATTATGCCAGTCACGGCCGCAAGTGCTAATGCCCACCACATTGCTGCACTGCCATCGGGCACCTTTCCTTGGGCTTTGCCCGTGATTTTTGGGGCAATGCCTTGAACAAAGCCATAGGCAATTACCCACGTAGCCAGAAAACCACCGACTAATGTATGATCCCAACCGAACACTGAACCAAGGTAAATAGGTAATGCCACGACAAACCAGACATCACGAGCACCAAATAGGAACATGCGTGCCGCTGACAGAATATTGATGCTCTCCGATTTAGAGAAAATCTGCTTAAACTTAGGCTTCGCTTTCGCTTTACCCATATCACTTTCTAGGCTAAGTACGCTGCCGATAAACACCAAACTAAGCACAGCTGCCATGGCAGCAACGGCATATTGGAAACCGAGCACAGAGAGCAGTAATCCACCGATAAAGAAGCCGGCCCCTTTCAGTGCATTCTTAGAGCCAGTTAGAATCGCCACCCACTTGTAGAGTGCACCTTGCTGTTCGTCAGGCACTAACGTCTTAATGGCGCTCTTCGCACTCATTTTATTCAGATCTTTGGCGATTCCAGATAGCGCTTGTGCAGCCATCACCCAAGGGATGGTTAGCCAGACACTCGGCACGGCCAACATCAACAAAGCGAAGATCTGCATCCCAAGGCCGATATTCATGGTTCGATTTAGCCCCAAGCGAGCCCCAAGCCAGCCACCAATTAAGTTAGTGACAACACCAAAGAACTCATAGAACAAAAACAGAGAAGCAATAGCTAAGGTGCTATAACCTAGATCATGGAAATACAGCACCACCAACATGCGTAGCGCACCATCAGTAATAGTGAAATTCCAGTAGTTAAAAGTGACCAGCATATACTGGCGAACGCTTTTGTTAAGGTTAGACAACATAATTCTTCTGCCTGAGTAGGGTTTAATTACTCGTGTAAAGTTGAGTGACTTGCGTAAAACAGAGCTACTCAGTAAAGCAACGTCATCCCTGCTCAAGCAGGGGTCTACCCAATTACTGTTTCAGCGAAAACGAGGCTCCCGCTTTCACTAATACAATAATTAGGATAGAAGTTAAACTAGCGACAACTAGAACGTCGCCGCTAACTTCTCTACATAGTCGATTTGTGGCTGTTTGGTAAATGCGCCTGGACGTAATGCCTGCACTTCACGGCGAATCGTCTCAAGATCCCAACCTTTTTCTAGCAGCAAATTGGCCGCTAGAAGACCAGTGCGTCCGGAACCACCCATGCAGTGCATTGCAATCTTTTCACCCGCCTCAACCGCTTGATGTAATTCTGGCGAAATTGCTTTCCAATCCGCTGCAAATTCAACACTTGGCGCGCGATCATCTTCAATCGAAGTTTGAAACCATTTGATTCCTAATGACCTTGCTTTTGCACCAAGCTCTGCAACTCCTGCTTCCGCCATCTCGTGATTATCGAGAGCCGTCACGATCACAGTCACACCTTGAGTTTTAAGTTGCGCTAATGAATCATCCAGAGACACATCTTTAGTACCAGGACAAGGCGTTAATACAAGCGCTGCGTTATCTACTTTAAGTTCCCATGTTGGATGCATCATCATTACCCCGCTAGACCGACTTTACGAACCAATTCTGCAGTGCGCGTTGCATAGCCCATTTCATTGTCATACCACGCATAGATTTTCACCATACGAGAGCCGACCACCATTGTAGATTGAGCATCGACAATCGTTGAGCGCTGGTCACCTTTATAATCGATGGACACCAATGGTCGTTCTTCAAAGCCAAGAATTCCCTTCAGCTCACCCTCTGACGCTTCTTTCAGTAGCGCGTTAACCTCTTCTGCAGTGGTGTCACGTTTAACGTCAAATATAATGTCAGTCAAAGATGCATTCGCTAACGGGACACGAACAGCGTGGCCATTAATCTTGCCCTTAAGCTCTGGGAAAATCTCAACGATAGCAGTTGCACTACCTGTCGTTGTTGGAATAAGGCTCATACCACAGGCGCGAGCACGACGTAGATCTTTGTGTGGTGCATCTAGGATAGTTTGCGTATTAGTCAGGTCATGAATCGTAGTAAACGATGACTGCTCAATACCCAATTTTTCGTGAATCACTTTCACAACTGGTGCAATACAGTTAGTCGTACACGATGCTGCGGTAACAATACGATGTGCTTCAGCGTCGAAAATATCGTCGTTAACACCGACGACAATATTAGCAATACCGGCTTCTTTCACTGGCGCAGAAACCACAACACGCTTAACGCCTTGATCTAAGTATTTGTTCAAGAATTCAGTTTTGCGGTGCACACCTGTTGCTTCAATCACCACATCACAGTCAGACCAATCGATCGCGTCGATATCGCGCTCTTGCGTGGTTTTAATGCGTTTACCATCGATGACAAGCTCATTACCTTCGACTGTAACACCATGATGCCAGGTACCTTGAACTGAATCGAATTCAAGCAGGTGACCTAGTGTGGTTGCATCGCCTGCGACATCGTTGATCAATACAAATTCTAATTCTTGCCAATCGAAAGCAGCACGCAGCGCCAAACGACCAATTCGACCAAATCCGTTAATACCTACTTTAATAGCCATAACTCAATCTCTTAATTACTTAATACATTCGGTGATGAACTAACGCCTAATACCTACTTAGAAGGTGGCACAAGTTCGTTAAAGTTTAGTTGATAAGCGCTTTGCAAGCAGTTCGATTGCTCAAGCCCTTTCAAGGTTCTGTATAACCAGCCTGGCAGCCCTTCCGCCAAGCTATAAAAAACATGCTGCCCTTTACGAGTATCTTTTAGTACACCAGCTTGCCTTAACATTGCCAAATGTCTTGAGACTTTTGGTTGGCTCTCTTCCAAGGCCTCAACAAGACTATTCACACAGACTGATTCATTCGCAGACACCCACAACAAGGTTCGGATACGTGTTTCATCAGACATCAATTTGAAAAACTCATGTGGAAGCATAGTTAAATACTCATATATGGATATGCGTATATATTAATTTTTACATACTAAGAGTCAAGGATCTTTTTGACCTGTCATAAAATCTTCATAATTAAATGGATAGGGATACATAGAAAAGCCCATCAACTTCTTACGGTCGATGAGCTCAGTTGGCAGAATAAACTATTTATTTAACAAAAATTTAGCGATGTAGCCGTTCTACTGCTCTGATGGTTTTGCTCAAGCTCTCTTCCGCTAAAGATGGCATTTTGCTTGCCATGGTGGCATACAAGCTGTCGATCATCGCCAATTTAACCAAACGTGCAGTGCCGTTTTTGCCAAGTACAGGCTCAGGCGACGCTGGGGCATAAAGTGGGATATCCGACAAGGATGACAGCTCTGCGTGATAGTTATTGGTAATAGAAATCACGGTCGCACCAGACTGTTTTGCCTGACGCACAGCATCCATGAGATCAACCGTCTGGCCAGAGTGAGAGACCACCAATACAACGTCTTGGTCTGTCATAATGCTCGCTGACATCAGCATTAAGTGACGATCTTTAGGCACCGATGATTTAATACCAATACGTAGCAGCTTATGCTGAAAATCTTCACAGATGATGCTTGAACCACCAACTGCAAAAAGCTCGATATTTCGAGCCTTTAGCAGGGCCTCTGCAGCCGCATCGACCATGCTTACATCCACAAAATTGAGGATCTCAGTTAGGGCATTTATGGAGTTTTGCAGTACCTTTGACACAATCTTCTCGGCGCTATCATCAGGCAACAAACGCTCACTTGGCGCATAGGACTGAGTTTCGCTCTGCGCATATAACGACTCTTTCAGCTGTTTAAAGCCGCTAAACCCCAACTTCTTCGATACTTTGACAATCAGCGCCGGAGAGACGCTTAATCGTTCGGCAACCTCATTTATCGAGGTCGACTTTTGCAAAAAATGCGGCTGCAAAAAGTTTTCCGCTATCGACTGTTCCGTCTTAGTCAGCGACGGCATCATCATACGTATATTGGGGATTACCTGATTCGAGTTCACAACTTTCAACACAGCTCTCAAAGTATTTCCTTCATTATAACCCTAAAACTACTGGATTTTCTGCACCTGTCGGTGACGAGTGTGCACTTGAATCGCTAAACTTCTAATGTCCAATGCTGGTAGCTGACTGCTTTATAACTTTCGAACCGGAAACCACATTGCAGCTCACTGCTACTTGCTTGTCCAAACAATCGACTGGTCATTACAGCTTTTCCATCATTGATAAAGACTTCAACGCATGAGTGGTCACGCATCAGCTGCAACGAAGAGGCTTTTCCCTTCCATGCTCTATCTTCCCATAAACCTGTTTTAAGGTTCTTTCGTCGAGTTGTGATACTCGAAGGCGTGACTAACAGTGATAAGTCGTCGGACAGCTCAATCGTGATAGTGGCTCCGTCAATATCTTGCAGCAACAATTCTGCACTTAATCCAACCAAAGAGGTGGATAAGCAGGTGCCCGATTGTGGGTTGCGGCGCAACGTCGTCAATTCTTCAACAGGTTGTTGTAACAGCTCACCGTTGAGAATGGTTAATCTGCGCGGGCAGGTCATTTGGTGAATCCAACCATATTCAATAGTTGGTTGATAAGGTTCAAACTCATCCGGTTTGCCCATCCAACCAAACAAAATACGACGTCCCTTGTTATCTTCGAAGGTTTGGGGCGCATAGAAATCGAACCCGTGGTCCATCAAACGGCTGCCAGTAGCGTTGTAAAGCGCTTGATGGTAATCGAGCTCACCCAAAGTGACCTCAACATCAAATGTTTCTGTCGCTTTGCCTTCTATATCTATCCAAGTCTTTGGACAAGTAATCATGACATCGCAACCATCAAGAGCAAAGAGATCTGGACACTCCAGCATAAAGTTAGCATCTTGCTTGCCGTTAATGTCAGTACCGTAAATGTCACCACATTTCTCCCACTGATACAGGTCAGTAGAACGATACAGAATCACCACGCCACGCCGCTGCAGATCTTCTGCTCCAAGCACCATGTAATAATGATTGCCACGTTTCCAAACTTTAGGATCGCGAACATGACCGCTATAACCATCAGGCAATGACAATACCGGCCCAAGTTTAGTTACCGTGCCCTGCTCATCTAGCTGTGCTCTACATTGATAGGCAGTTCGACCACCCTCTGGGTATTTAACATTACCGGTGTAAAACAGCTCAAGCTTACCATCGACTTCAATAGCGGAACCGGAATAACAACCCGATATCTCATAGTCTTCAGTCGGTGCCAAGGCTAAGGGTTTATGTTGCCAATGGATAAGGTCTGAAGACGTTGCTAGCCCCCAAGCCTTTGCACCATGTTCACATTTGAGTGGGTTCCACTGATAAAACAAATGGTATTCACCATTAAAAAACGACAAGCCGTTGGGATCATTCAATAAACCAACACGTGGAGCGAAGTGCCACACTGGACGATATGGATCATGCTCTCCATGTTTAGGGGCATTAAGCAAAGATTGGATGGTTCGCAGGAAATATTGAGAATCTGTCATAAAAACTCCAAAGCCTCCCATTAAGGGAGGCTTATCATTAAATCGCTTATTTCTTTTCAAGCATCTTGTCAGAGAAGCCCATGGTGTAAGTCAACGAGAACGCCACACCACAACTTACCGCGTGAACGAGTAAGTAAGAGAGAATCTGACCATCTAAATAAAGTAGCGTGCCTGGGATAACGGTTACTGCCATACCGCTCGCTGCTAGACCAAGAATTTGCGCCACAAAACCACCAGCAGCACCACCAACTAGGGCGAATACGAATGGACGATAGTAACGAAGGTTCACACCAAAGATTGCTGGTTCAATAATGCCTAGGAAAGCAGATACCGTTGATGGGAAACACAGCGCTTTAAGCTTCTTACTCTGCGTCTTCATACCAACTGCTAGACACGCTGCACCCTGAGCTGAGATAGCACCAGTGATAAGTGCGTTGAAAACGTTGCTACCTTCGTTCGCTAGTAGCTGGATTTCTAGCAGGTTAAACACGTGGTGAACACCAGTGATAACAATCAAATCCCACACGAAACCGATAATCAGACCACTCAAGCCAAATGGTAGGTCAAGCAAGTACTTAGTTGCCTCTACCATAGTCACTTCAACGATGTGGAACAATGGACCTACAGCAAGAAGTGCAACAGCACTCATAATAAGCAGCGTTAGGAACGGAGTCATCACCAAATCAAACGCTTCTGGCATGATTGAGCGAATGCGGCGTTCCAACTTCGCGGTTAGGAAACCTGCAATAAATGCTGGAATAACAGAACCTTGGTAACCAACGACTGGAATAAAGCCAAAGAACATCAATGGATTTGCTTCACCGAAACCAACCGCCCATGCATTAGGTAATGCAGGAGAAACCAGCATTAGACCAAGCACCAAACCTATCAATGGAGTCCCTCCGAATACGCGGCTTGCCGACCAAGCCACCATCGCAGGTAAGAAAATAAACGCCGTATCCGTGAGAATTTGGGTATAAAGGATAAAGTTTGCAGGGATAGAATCAGGCGTTAGGCCAAATATAGCCAACACTTCAGGTCGCGTCACAAGTCCACGAAGCCCCATGAACAATCCTGTTGCTACCAAGGCAGGTATCAGTGGGACGAATACATCACTGAATGTGCGAATCGCTCGTTGTAGCGCCGTACCTTGTTGGTTTGCTGCTTGTTTAATTTCTGACTTTGAAGACGTCGATAAATCGAGATTCTGAACCGCTTCAAACACACGGTTAACCGTCCCAGTTCCGAAGATAATTTGGTACTGACCACTGTTAAAGAACGCGCCCTTTACCTTGTCTGTATCTTCAATCCTCTCTTTATCGATTTTGGCTTCATCCGCCACCATCACACGTAAGCGTGTTGCACAGTGCGCAACCGATACTATGTTTTGTTCACCGCCTAACGAGTTAACCAACTCTTCTGCAATCAACGAATAAGACATCATTTCATCCTGCGATTTGTTTATTGAGTAATTGCTTTTCAATCTATCACCCCTTTACGTGCTAGACGACGATCTTTATCACAAAATAAATTATTTTATGAAATTTGCACTATTGTGAATTTTATTGTGAATTTTTAATCCTCTATTTTTCAATTGCTTATATTATTATTGGCGATTTTAATGAAATTTAAATATTTACAGGAGTGAATTTTATCGTAAAATTAAAGCCATATTCATCGGTTAAGGTACAGACAAACATGATCATTTCTATTGGTTGTGACCACGTAGGTTTCGAACACAAAGCTCTCGTTATTAGTCACTTAGAACAAAAAGGTCATCAAGTGATCGACTTAGGTGCTCAATCTGCCGAGCGAACAGACTACCCTCAATACGGCAAAGCGGTTGCAAACTCAGTAATTTCAGGTCAAGCCGAGCGCGGTATTTTGATTTGCGGTACAGGTGTTGGCATTTCGCTAGCCGCTAACAAAGTTCCAGGAATTCGCGCAGTGGTTTGCAGCGACCCATACACCGCCCAGCTTTCTCGCGAGCACAACGACACCAACATTCTTTCGTTTGGCTCTCGCGTCGTAGGAATTGAGCTCGCTAAAATGATTGTAGACCGTTGGCTAGAAGGTGAGTTTGAAGGTGGCCGTCACCAGAATCGTATTAACCAAATTGCTGACATCGAAAAGGAGCTCACTCATGGCTAAGTTTTGTCCTTCAATGATGTGTGTGGATTTCTCTAAATTACCTCAAGAGTTGGCTGAGCTAGAGAAAGCCAAAGTAGATATGCTTCATATTGATGTAATGGATGGACACTTTGTTCCTAACTTCGCCCTAGGCCCGGAAGATATTAAGGCTATCCGCAATACAACCGATATTGAATACGATGTGCACCTAATGTTGTCCAATCCAGATCAGTACATTGATATGTTTGCTGATCTCGGTGCAAGCCTAATGTATGTTCATGCGGAGGCACCACCGCACCTACATCGTACGCTTGGTAATATTCAAGCTAAAGGTATTAAATCAGGTCTGGCTATCAATCCAGGCACACCACTGAGTGTGATTGAAGATGTACTTGATGTCACAGACGTAATTTTGGTGATGTCAGTTAACCCAGGATTTGCGGGGCAGAAGTTCATTGCCAATGCTTTCAATCGAATTGATCGCATTATTGACATGATCAACAAACAAGGTACCGATACTAAGCTGGCTATTGATGGTGCGATCAGCCCTGAAGTCATCGATTTGCTTAAGGATAAAATCGAATACTTTATCCTTGGTACTGCTGGCTTATTTGGTAAACCAACTAGTTATGCGGAAACCATGGATAACTTGAGAGCAATTGCAGATGGCAAGCTAGCCACCGCAGCTTAACCCCTACTTTAAAACCGCTCCTGCTATAAAACTCGCGTATAGCTTGATAAGACCTTTCAATGATGAAAGGTCTTTCTTTAGCTGCAAATAACTCTCATAATATTGCCTGTAACCACACCGTGATGCTCAATCTCTTGAGGAAACCATGACTAAAAAGATTCTCTTTGTCTGCCGAGGCAATTCAGCACGTTCGCAACTAGCGGAAGCGATTATAAATCGCGATTATGCTGAGTTTTATCAAGCCTTTAGTGCAGGGAGCAGTCCAAGTCAGGTTGACGCAAGAACAATATCGACATTAAACGATGCAGATTTTCCTACCGATGAACTGTATTCAAAGTCCATCGACGAGTTTAAAGACACGCATTTTGACTATGTAATTACGCTCTGCTCTTCAGCGAAGCGTGAATGTGGTGTATTCGAGAACACTGAAGAAAGTATTTATTGGGATCTTCCTGCGCCAACGTCACTCTCTGATATCTCCTTCGAAGCGTCTTTATATGATCTGCAAAAGCGCATCGACTTGTTTGTTACCGTTCATCAACCGACTAACGATTTAGATTTTGATCCTTTAGTACTACATAAGTGCTTAGGCGATCAGACTCGCCTCATGATCACTTTATTGATCTTTACAGAGGTTGAATTGAGTGTTGGGGAGCTGTGTGAAGCATTACAAGAATCACAGCCTAAGATTTCCCGAGCGCTCGCAGTACTCAGAAATTGCGGGATCGTTTCAGATAGAAGAAAAGGTCAATGGGCGTTTTACTCCATTTCAGGCAAACTACCACTATGGGCAATCGACATTCTAGACGCATCTGTGGTCAGTATGAGAGGAGCATTAGTGGCGGCTAATCAGCTACTCAACCAATCGACCATCCGCCCAGAAAAACATAATTAGCCACTCATTTTCGTATCATCGAATAAAGGTCAGCAGTTGGTGCATTTCAGTAATGCTATGTAAATATGAGCTATTGATTGTGGTCTCTTTATGCGGTTCGGCATGGGAAAAGTACAACGTGGTTACATTGGCTTCAACGCCAGCTTGAATGCCAACCAGAGAATCATCTATGAATAAACACTCTTCTGAGCTCACTTGCATTTTGTCCATCACGTAGTGCAACAGTTTGGGATCGGGCTTCCATGCATTGGCATCCAAAGCACTGAAGACAGTGCCTTCAAAGTACTGGTCTAGTTTAGCCAGCGGCAACGTAAACGCCATCTTTTCATGGGGAGCATTTGATGCGATACATACCGCAATATTATTCGCCTTCAGCTCATCCAATACTTCATAGACACCATCGATAACCGTTAATTGTTCAGCAAACAGCTCCTTACAACGCAGTCGATAGTGGCTAATAAGTTTAGCTAAACCATCATTAGCAAGCTTGGAGTTGTCGTCGACCAGTGCCCCGAAGATCTTTTCCAGTTTCACGCCTTGAAACTGATCTTTGACATCATCATAGTTTACCTCGACGCCAATACTGCTTAGCACCTCTACAATAGCTTGCAAACACAAACGTTCACTATCGATCAGTGTTCCATCACAATCAAAAATCACGCATTTGATTCTCTTTGATGCCATATTTTATTTCACCACCTGATTTCAGTCTGTTGTCTTCGAACAACAAATCGCCATAAAAAGCACACAATATCATCAGGGTTTATTGGCTTCAATGAAGGAAGAACTTGTACCGTATGGACTACTATTTTGAAAAAAAGTTACCAAATGGTGCCCATTCATCCGGATTATTTATTTTGATCCAAAAATTAAATACTAAGCGCCGAAACCTTGCTCTAAAACAAGTTATGCACAGTGAAATCTGATCAATTCGGTGGTAGAATTCGTGCCCGAAAAGAAAAAAAATTACAGAATTAGCGGTTATTTTTTTGCAATCTTACTGAAATATAGTGGATTAGCTCAAAAAAAGTGGCCTAGAAAGCGCCTCAGTTGGTCATAAAATGACTAAACTTGTTGAAAGACTTTCATTTCTAGAAGAAGCAAAATAGGCAAGACATTTGATAGCTCATGTGAATTATTTATGGGCATCCCTAGCCTTCTAGAGAGACTAATACTAACTTTCAAATTGTAATAATATTTACCCGGAGAGTATCTTCCATGAAAAAGACCAAAATCGTATGTACGATTGGCCCTAAAACTGAATCAGTAGAGAAGCTAACTGAACTAGTAAACGCAGGCATGAACGTTATGCGTCTTAACTTCTCTCACGGTGACTACGAAGAGCACGGCACTCGTATTGCTAACTTCCGTGAAGTTATGGCAAACGTTGGTAAGCAACTTGCAATTCTTCTAGACACTAAAGGTCCAGAAATTCGTACTATCAAACTAGAAGGCGGCAATGACGTTGATCTAGTAGCTGGTCAAGAATTCACTTTCACAACAGATATCTCTGTTGTTGGTAACAAAGACACTGTTGCTGTTACTTACGCTGGTTTTGCACAAGACCTTTCTGCTGGTAACACTATCCTAGTAGACGACGGTCTAATCGAGATGGAAGTTATCTCTACTACTGAAACTGAAGTTAAGTGTAAAGTTCTTAACAACGGTGCTCTAGGCGAAAACAAAGGTGTTAACCTACCGGGCGTTTCTGTTCAGCTTCCAGCTCTATCTGAAAAAGATAAGAACGACCTAAAATTTGGTTGTGAGCAAGGCGTTGACTTTGTTGCAGCTTCTTTCATTCGTAAAGCTTCTGACGTTAAAGAAATCCGTGACGTTCTAAACGCAAACGGTGGCGAGAACATCCACATCATTTCTAAGATCGAAAACCAAGAAGGTGTAGATAACTTCGACGAGATCCTAGAGCTTTCTGACGGTATCATGGTTGCTCGTGGTGACCTTGGTGTTGAAATCCCAGCTGAAGAAGTAATCTTCGCTCAGAAAATGATGATTGAGAAGTGTAACCGTGCTCGTAAGACAGTTATCACTGCAACTCAAATGCTTGACTCTATGATCAACAACCCACGTCCAACTCGTGCTGAAGCGGGTGACGTTGCGAACGCAATCATGGACGGTACTGATGCAGTAATGCTTTCAGGTGAGACAGCTAAAGGTAAATACCCTGTTGAAGCGGTAACTATCATGGCTCAAATCGCTAACCGTACTGACGGCGCACTAAAAGCTGAGCTAGGTTCTCGTCTAGACAGCCCACGCCTGCGCATCACAGAAGCAGTATGTAAAGGTGCAGTAGACACAGCTGAGAAGCTAGCTGCTCCACTAATCATCGTTGCTACTGAAGGTGGTAAGTCTGCACGTTCTGTACGTAAATACTTCCCAACAGCAAGCATCGTTGCGCTAACAACTAACCCTAAGACTGCTGCACAGCTAGTTCTTACTAAGGGTGTTCGCCCAGTTCTTGTTGATTCAATCGACAGCACTGATGAGTTCTACAAAAACGGTAAAGAGTACGCTCTAGAGTCTGGTTTTGGTAAGAAAGGCGACATCGTAGTAATGGTTTCTGGTGCTCTAGTAGCTTCAGGCACAACTAACACAGCTTCTGTTCACGTACTATAATTCTTACAGTACATTCAGAACATCTATAAAAAGAGGGCATACGCCCTCTTTTTTTTATAATTATCTTGCCCAATTTTTCAACACGCTGTACTATCCTTACGTTTTTACAACACAGCATACTGCTGAGTTGCTTTTAGGTAATTCTATTAAGTTAATGAGGTGCATTGTGTCTAGCCCAACTTTGACAGACAAAGTAGCGAAGCTAATCTGTCAGGATATTCTTTCCGGAGAGCTTAAACCAAACCAAAAGCTGGTTGTTGCGGAGCTTAAAGAAAAATATAACGTAGGAGCATCCCCTATCCGAGAGGCACTAATTCAGCTTTCGTGGATTAAGTACGTAAAGCTTGAACCGCAAAAAGGATGCTGGGTTGCACCTGTTTCTAAGGTCGAACTCTACGACCTATATGAAAGCCTCAAGGTTGTGTCCTCTGTGTTACTAGAAAAATCAATCAAAGAAGGCAGTGAAAGCTGGGAGCTGGAAATACTGACTGAGTTCCATAAGCTATCGCGCTTTAAGTTCCAAGCAGAAAACTTCAATTGGCAAGAGTGGGAAGAGCGTCAAGAAGCCTTCTACAGTTCTCTATTAAGTGGTTGCTTCTCTAAGAACATGCTTGAGTTTTTTAGCGATATTATCAGGCAGGTTAAACGTTATCGACGTATCTCGTTAACCCATTCACCAAAAAACTTCTCACAGCTATTCAACCTCGATGAACATGAGAAGATCATGAAGCTAACGCTAGACAAAGATCTTGATGGTGCGAAACAGCAACTTGCTGAACAGCTATATCGAATGATGAAAGAGATTGAGTCAACGGTTGATGAGATAGAAATGGCATAAAAAAATCGGGGCTAGCCCCGATTTTTACCATCCAAAAAACTCTTTGTGGTGCGTATTCAATAGTAGCACCATAGGCAAAAAGTATAATGCACTCAGCTTAATACCTAAAACAACGAGAGTCCCAATGGTAAGTCTTACCAAAAAGTGATTGTACATAACGAACCTCTACCACCCAACTATTTGACATCCTTGATATATTTTGTCAAAAACTTGAAGAATTCCGTTCTTGAAATAAGAAAAAGTGTTTGTAAAAAAGTGTGACCTATATTCAAGAACTGGTAGTTTACTGATTATTCCTTTTAGGTCAAGTTTTAACCAGCGTTAGACTTTAGTCTAATACAGTGGCACGCATTTTTCACGTCTCAAGATGAAGACTCATAAGATGTAGAGGCGATAGTTAGGGCTTTAGATGTTGATTCTTGAGGTATAAAAAAAGCTGCAATCACTTGCAGCTTTTTTTCATTCTAACGTCTATTTTACCACACGAAGACTAGGACGGCCTTTCGGCTTTGGTGGCTCATCATCGCCATCAGGTGAGTTTATTTCAGACTCAGTAACTTCCGGTTCAGATGCGACAGACAAGCCAGAAACTGGTGTTGCCTCAGTCGTCTCCTCTTCCTCAATCGAAAGATAAGCATCTTCTGGCTCAAACATTGTTCCTGCACCATTCTCACGAGCATAAATAGCTTGTACAGAATAGAGAGGCACGATGACCGAGTGTGGTCGACCACCAAATCGAGCATGGAAGGTAATCGCTTCATTGCCCAATTCGAGTTGACCTACTGCTCTAGGAGCAATATTCAGGATGATTTGACCATCTTGAATAAACTCTTGAGGAACGCGAACACCAGGCAACATTGCATCGACAACAATATGTGGTGTTAGATCATTTTCCACCAGCCAATCATAGAATGCGCGCAGCATGTATGGTCGGCGAGGTGTCATTTTTTCAATATCCATGGTCACTTAGCGAACCAAACGCATCTCACGTTCAGCTTCAGTCAGTGAAGCAAGGAATGAATCACGTTCAAATACACGATTCATGTAAACTTTGATCTCTTTAGATCCAGGACCAATTAGCTCGATACCCATTTCAGGTAAGCGCCATAGTAGTGGTGCTAGGTAGCAATCGATCAAGCTGAATTCTTCACTCATGAAGTATTCGTACTCAGCAAAAATCGGTGCAAGAGTCAGAAGATCATTGCGTAGTTTATTGCGAGCCGCCTCAGATTCTTCTGCAGAACCTTTCATAACTTTCTCCGCAAGCGTGTACCAGTTACGCTCAATACGGTAGATCATTAGTCGGCTATTACCACGTGCAACTGGGTAAACAGGCATAAGTGGTGGATGAGGGAAACGCTCATCAAGATATTCCATAATGATCTTTGAATCGTAAAGGGCTAGCTCACGATCAACCAAAGTAGGAACGGTCTTATATGGGTTTAGCTCAGCAAGCTCAGCAGGGATGTTCATTTCATCCACTAACTCAACTTCAACACTGACACCTTTTTCTGCTAGAACGATTCGAACCTGGTGGCTATATAAATCGGTAGCACTTGAGAAAAGAGTCATCACAGAACGTTTATTGGCAGCTACAGCCATGGAGCCCTCCGGGATACTTACAAAAAAACAATGGAGGCAACGCCTCCATTGTGAACAAATTTGGAATTAGCGCGAGATTATAGCACAATTAGTGAACATCACGCCAATACTCTTTCTTGAGCAACACTACGACAATAGTGAAGATGACTAGGAAACCCATCACCCACCAACCTAGCGCATGACGCTCAAGTTTCACTGGGTCACCAGAGTATTCTAGGAAGTTCACCAAGTCTCGAACGGCATCATCATACTCACTCGAACTCAGTTCACCGCGGCCATCAGTTTCTGTACCAACAACCACTTGGACTTCTTGACCATCAACAACTTGTGTCTCATAGATTGGAGTTGGAATGCCTTGAAGCTCTTCAAGAACGTGTGGCATACCTACGTTCGGGAACGTAACGTTATTCACGCCAAACGGACGGCTTGGGTCCACATAGAATGAACGCAGATAGGTATATAGCCAATCAACACCACGAACACGTGCAACAAGTGTTAGATCAGGTGGCGCAGCACCAAACCAAGCCGCAGCTTGCTTCTGTGGCATTGCATTCACCATCAAATCACCAATCTTCGCTTCGGGGTCGAAAACAAGGTTTTCTTTTGCGAGGTCTACTGGGATACCTAAGTCATTCGCGACACGCTCATAACGTTGATATTGCGTTGAGTGACATGCAAAGCAGTAGTTCATAAACAGCTTAGCGCCATTTTGAAGTGATGCTTGGTCACTAAGATCGTTGTTTGCTTTATCTAGATGTACATTACCACCAGCAGCTAGCGCTAGAGATGGTAGCAATGCGAAAAGTACTACAATCCACTTTTTCATTTGAAAGTCACCCTCTCTGGTAATGGCTTAGTTTTTTCATTCTTACTGTAGAAGTACAACAGAACGAAGAACATGAAGTAACCTAAACTGAAGATCTGAGCCAGCAGCGTATACGTTGGTGTTGCAGGTAGCGCACCAAGAATACCCAAAGCAATGAAGCTGATGGTGAACTGGATGATGTTCAGTAGGTGAATCTTACTTCTGTAGCGATAAGAGCGTACTTTACAACGGTCGAACCATGGCAATAGGAATAGGAATACAATCGATAGTCCCATTGCAACAACACCTAGTAACTTGTCCGGTACAGCACGAAGAATCGCGTAGAACGGGGTGAAGTACCATACAGGAGCAATATGCTCAGGCGTTTTCAGAGGGTTTGCTGCTTCAAAGTTAGGTGGCTCAAGGAAATAGCCGCCCATTTCTGGATTGAAGAACAACACGTAACAGAACAAGAAGAAGAAACCTGCGATACCCACCATATCCTTAACAGTTCCATAAGGGTGGAATGGAATGGAATCGATGATGTCATATTTCTTGCTGTAGTAATCGTGGAACTTAAACTGCGTCTTATAATCGTCGCCCATTGTGCCTTTCGGTAGCTTAGTCTCGATACCATCAGGGTTGTTCGAACCCACTTCGTGAAGTGCTAAAACGTGTAAAACGATAAGAAGAAGTAGCACGATAGGCAGAGCAATAACATGCAGAGCAAAGAAGCGGTTGAGCGTCGCTCCAGAGATGATGTAGTCACCACGAATCCAAAGAGTAAGGTCGTCACCAATAACAGGAATCGCACCAAATAGTGAGATAATAACCTGAGCACCCCAGTATGACATTTGTCCCCATGGTAATAGATAGCCCATGAAAGCTTCTGCCATTAATACTAGGAAGATGAGCATACCGAATACCCACAGTAGTTCACGAGGCTTTTGGTATGACCCATAAATCAGACCACGGAACATGTGAAGATATACGACAACAAAGAATGCTGAAGCACCCGTAGAGTGCATGTAACGAAGTAGCCAACCGTATTCCACATCACGCATGATGTATTCAACAGATGCAAATGCACCTTCGCCAGAAGGTACGTAGTTCATAGTTAGCCAAATGCCTGTAAGGATTTGGTTAACCAGGACAAGCATGGCTAGAGAGCCAAATAGATACCAAAAATTAAAGTTCTTTGGCATCGGGTATTCAGATAAATGCTTTTTATAAGCATTCATTGCTGGTATACGTTTTTCTACCCAATCAAGTAACGCTTGCATTATGCATCCCCCTCATCAACACCAATGAGTATTTTCGTGTCACTCAAATACATATGTTTAGGGACCACTAGGTTAAGTGGCGCAGGAACACTCTGGAATACACGTCCCGCCATGTCGAACTTAGAACCGTGACATGGACAGAAGAATCCAGAACGTACACCTTGAACTTGTTCACTAAAAGTGTCTGGTAGATAAGTAGGTGAACATCCTAGGTGGGTGCAGAAACCGACGGCAACAAAATACTCAGGTTTAATTGAGCGGAATTCATTTTGTGCATATTCAGGTTGCTGTTCTTCAACAGATTTAGGATCTCGTAACTGACCATCGATAGTAGTCAGGTTGTCCAAAACTGATTGAGCTCGACGTACGATCCAAACGGGCTTACCCTGCCATTCGACACGGACCATTTGGCCTTCTTCGAGCTTACTGACTTCCACCTCTACAGGGGCACCAGCAGCTTTAGCTTTGGCACTTGGGTTCCAAGATTTAATAAAAGGAACGGCGACTGCAGCTGCCCCCAGACCACCAACAACCGCAGTTGTAGCAGTTAGGAAACGCCTGCGACCGTTATTTAAAGGCGCATTGCTCATCCAACATTTCTCCCATTTGCTCCTTTGGGTCAATACCGAGCGAATCCAAGTTGCTCTTTCATGTTAAATAACCTTACGGGGAACCATTCCTTGGGTTATTTTCCTTGAATTGAACGAGCCAAATCTAGTTTATTATTTTGGCTACTTGAGTCAGCTCAGACATCGATTCCGACCAGCAGAGCATGGCTAACAAAGTACAAATTTTTGTTGTATTTATTTGATAGCAAATGATAAAGAAAACCCTACTTTTTGACAAGATAAAGCTACCTTTTCGTAACATCTATAGCAGGAAATCGCTTGCTAGTTCACAAAAGGGAGGAAAAGGACAGTCTGTTATGAGGAGTTGAGCAATTTTCAGAGGTTAGATAAACGCAATAAACAAAAAAGCCCAGCCATAAGGCTGAGCTTTTTGATCCACAATCCAGTCGAAACTGGAAAGCATAATCTTCTCGATAAGGAGAAAATTAACGCTTAGAGAACTGTGGACGACGACGTGCTTTACGTAGACCAACTTTCTTACGCTCAACGCAACGAGCGTCGCGAGTAACGTAGCCAGCTGCACGTAGAGCAGGACGTAGAGTCTCATCGTATTCCATTAGCGCGCGAGTGATACCGTGACGGATAGCACCTGCTTGACCAGAAATACCGCCACCTTTAACAGTAACGAATAGGTCTAGCTTCTCAGTTAGTTCAGTTAGCTCAAGAGGCTGACGAACTACCATGCAAGAAGTTTCGCGACCGAAGTAAGTTTCTAGATCACGCTTGTTAACTACGATGTTGCCAGTGCCTGGTTTGATGAAAACACGAGCAGCTGAGCTTTTGCGACGGCCAGTGCCGTAGTATTGATTCTCTGCCATTTTCGAAATCCCCGATTAGATGTCTAGTACTTGTGGTTGTTGAGCAACATGGTTGTGCTCAGCGCCAGCGTAAACTTTAAGCTTACGGTACATAGCACGGCCTAGAGGACCACGTGGTAGCATACCTTTAACCGCTAGCTCAAGAGCCATTTCAGGCTTACGATCAATCAGCTTTTCGAAAGTGATTGATTTTAGGCCACCTGGGAACTCAGAGTGACGGTAGTAAACTTTGTTTTTAGCCTTGTTACCAGTTACAGTAACTTTCTCCGCGTTTACAACGATGATGTAATCACCAGTGTCAACGTGTGGAGTGTATTCAGCTTTATGTTTGCCACGTAGGCGAGATGCAATTTCACTTGCTAGACGGCCAAGAGTTTTACCTTCAGCGTCTACAACGTACCAGTCGCGTTTTACAGTTTCTGGTTTAGCAACGAAAGTTTTCATGCTAATAATAACCCGTTAATTAAATTTACACTTAAGGAGCTTTCGCTCCCACTGTCTAAGAGCCCATACATCACCCCTTCGAGTGTTGAAACTCTCGGCTATTTGTTTCAAAGAAACTAGCCTGCAGTAACGGTGGGTCGCAGGATTATAGAGAAGCTCGAAGAAAAAATCATCTATTTTTTGGACAAAATTGGCAAAAACCTCAAGCTAAGTGCTCTGATGCCAAATAGTCATGGCTTTGCATTTCCGTTAATCGCGAAATACAGCGCTTAAATTCAAACTCCAGCTGACCTTTAGTATAGATATTCTCAAGGGCTACCTCAGCAGAAATGATAAGTTTTACCCTTCGCTCGTAAAATTCATCAACTAAGGCAATAAAGCGCCTCGCCGCATCATCTAACTTGGCATCCATCTGCTTAACATCAGCCAGCAATACAGTGTGATAAATTCTCGATATCTCGATGTAATCATTTTGGCTGCGCATGGTTTGACAAAGCTGTGCAAAACTGGCGTAGAGTACATCATCGGCAGAGGCAATCACTTCGATGTCTCGATGATTAATCTCTATTGATTGCTCTTGAACTCGATCCTCTGTTACTAACTGACCAAAATAACGCTTTAGATTGGCATGCGCAGCGGCATCTAACGGGTAATGATAGATCTCTGCCTGTTCTAATGTTCTCAAACGGTAATCAATACCACTATCGACGTTCAGTACATTACAGTTTTTCTGAATCATAGTAATAGCAGGAAGGAACCTTGCTCGCTGCAAACCGTTTCGATATAGGTTTTCTGGCGGAATATTCGACGTCGCTACCAGTACAACACCACGCTTAAATAGAGCTTGCAACAAAGTGGCTAGAATCATGGCATCCGTAATATCAGAAACATAAAACTCATCAAAGCAGATGATTTTCGCTTCAGAAGCAAACGTATCTGCGACCTGTTCTAGAGGGTCTTGCACATCACCTAAGCGCTTTAGCTCATCATGAACTCGATACATAAAACGGTGGAAATGAACTCGCATCTTTTGAGACGTCGGCAGACTGTCGAAAAATGCGTCCATTAAGTAGGTTTTCCCTCGACCTACCCCACCCCAAAAGTATAACCCTTGTGGCGGAGTAGCTTGCTCGGGGGATTTTCCTAGCAGCTTCTGCATCATACTTAACGCAGGGGCTTCGAAGTTCAAATAATCGACGTACTCATGATGCAAACGGTCTAAGGCTTCAACGGCAGCCCTCTGCGCGGGGTCGCTTTGGAAACCATTTGTTTCAATATCATTATTGTATTTTTCTATGGGCGTCATGGATAACTCGCAACACTGATCCAACTGTTATTATTAGCGTATTTTGCTTTATTGGCTTGAATTCTCATAGTAACATGGCTAAACGACGTGTGTAACCGCTTGGTAACGCACATGTTAATAAACATTATAAAGGAGCTGTTATGCCTTGGATATATGCCATTGTCGGCTTGCTAGTTGGTGCTATTCTAGGAATTGTGATTTCTCGACTGACTACTCCACAATACAAGAAACAAAAGACCATCCAAAAAGACCTTGAGTCCGCGAAGTTTGCACTGGAGCAACAGCGTCAAGAATTGTCTGATCATTTCGCACAAACCGCTGAAATGCTTGATACATTGGGGAAAGACTACACTAAGCTTTATCAACACATGGCGAAGACCTCTTCGGAGCTGCTGCCAAACCTACCCGAGCAAGATAACCCGTTTGTCAAAAAGATTGCTGAACACAATGTAGAAACGATAAACGATGTTAACACTACAGAAGAACCGCCAAAGGATTACGTTAATGGCGCGACAGGACTTCTTAGAGAAGAGAAGAAGGAAGTGATTGAAGCTCCAGAAGCTGTCTCACAAGAGCCCGTCACCGCTAAAGCTTCGTAACATCCTCATCTATTGGCCAGCAATTACACAAATTGCTGGCTAATTCACCACCCCAAGTGAACTTTATAGAATTCGTTGAGTCATAACCCTTACTGATCCATAGAGGAGTTTTATGATGAAAAAACCATTGCTTGCATTAACTGTTCTATCGTTAAGCTTGAGTTCAATCATCGCCCCACTACCTGCAACCGCTGCTTTACCTTTATCTGTCGATGGCGAACAGCTTCCAAGCCTTGCTCCTATGCTAGAGCAAGTTACGCCCGCAGTTGTTAGTATTGCTGTTGAAGGTACTCAGGTTTCCCGTCAAAGTTTGCCTGAGCAATTCCGTTTTTTCTTCGGCCCTGACTTCCCAACCGAGCAATTACAAGAAAGGCCTTTTAGAGGGTTAGGATCTGGTGTTGTCGTAGATGCGGACAAAGGCTATATCGTTACTAACTATCACGTCATCAATGGCGCAGAAGATATCCGCGTTAAACTTCATGACGGTAAAGAGTACGATGCTGAACTTGTCGGTGGTGATGAAATGTCAGATGTAGCGTTACTAAAAGTTGATGGCGCTAAAAACCTCACAGAAATCAAAATTGCCGACTCAGATCAGCTGCGCGTCGGTGACTTTACGGTAGCAATCGGTAACCCGTTTGGGTTGGGTCAAACTGTTACCTCTGGTATCGTCTCTGCATTGGGTCGTAGTGGACTGAATCTAGAAAATTTTGAGAACTTCATTCAAACCGATGCCGCAATTAACAGTGGTAACTCTGGTGGCGCATTAGTGAACCTGAAAGGTGAACTCATCGGTATCAATACCGCGATCCTTGGCCCTAACGGCGGTAACGTCGGGATAGGCTTCGCAATCCCTTCAAATATGATGAAGAACTTAACCGAACAAATCATCGAGTTTGGCGAAGTAAAACGCGGCATGCTGGGAGTTCAAGGTGGAGAAGTCACTTCGGAACTTGCGGAAGCACTAGGTTACGATTCCAGTAAAGGTGCTTTCGTAAGTCAAGTTGTCCCTGACAGCGCAGCAGATAAAGCTGGACTTGAAGCGGGTGACATCATTGTGTCTGTTAACGGTAAGAAGATCTCGACCTTCAGCGAGCTCCGAGCCAAAGTGGCAACGCTTGGTGCTGGTAAAACAGTTAAGCTCGGCATTATACGTGATGGCAAAGAAAAATCCTTTAATGTCACCCTTACTGAAGCTGCTAAAACCATTACCAAGGCCGATAAACTTCATGAAGGGCTAACAGGCGCGGAATTCGCAAACACTGATAAGAGCGACCCTGTTGAAGGGGTCAAAGTGAAATCGGTAGCGGAAGGGTCTCCAGCTGCTCAATATCAACTTGAGCAAGGCGATATCATTATCGGAGTGAACCGTACTCGAGTGAAGAATGTTGGCGAACTACGTAAGATACTTGAGAAGAAACCTGGTGTTTTAGCTCTCAATATCCAGCGTGATGACCGAAGCATTTACTTAGTTGTACGCTAGAAGCTCACAAAATTGTAAATTCTAAGTGAAAGAGCAGCTCTGATTAGGGCTGCTCTTTTATTATTTAAGTTTTAAATGATATCCTCTGGCTTTATAGCTGTCGTTTCATGTACACGAGTTTTTTAGTTAATATCATGAAATTAACTCGTTTGAGTCGCCTCTCAATACTATGCTTGCAAAGTAGAAGTCATTGAAAGAACACGTTAACGACATCGGTTTTTGCGTTTGAATAGAGGAAATGATGCTGAATTTTCTAATCCGATCGGTATCTATGGGTCTAGTAACCGCACTATTAGTACTATTGGCCGTCCCTTCTCTAAGACAGAACATCATACCTCAAAACTTGACTGCTCAACCTGCAGACAATAGTAGCCTACAGATTTCATTTAACCAAGCTGTGCGTAAAGCCGCTCCTGCGGTTGTGAATATCTACAGTCGACAGTATAAAGAAAATGACCGCACCACTCTATCCACACAAGGACTGGGATCTGGCGTTATTGTTAGCGACAAGGGCTACATCATTACCAACTATCATGTGGTCGCGAATGCCGACCAAATCATAGTCGCGCTGCAAGATGGCCGAGTGGCAGCAGCACAACTGGTTGGTAAAGATCAACGCACGGATATTGCAGTTCTGCGCATTGAAGGTGGTAACCTACCCGTAATCCCACTCAACCCCAATTATTCCCCTAAAGTTGGCGATGTTGTCTTAGCGATTGGTAACCCTTATAACCTGGGACAAACCACTACTTTTGGTATTATTTCGGCAACAGGACGCTCTTCTATTAGTGCCGGTGGAATTCAAGCGTTCATCCAGACAGATGCAGCGATAAACCAAGGTAATTCAGGTGGCGCTCTAGTCAACACACTTGGTGAGCTAGTTGGCATTAATACGGCTTCTTTCCAACAAGCAACCGACCTTGAAACCTATGGTATTTCTTTTGCAATTCCTTACCAGTTAGCCAGCAAAATCATGGAAAAGATTATTGCCGATGGTCGAGTGATCCGTGGCTATATTGGTATCGATGGGCAGGACATTAACTCGGTAACCGCTCGGTTACTAGGAAATGAACATATTGGCGGTATTATTGTTCTTGGCTTAGACCCTGAAGGCCCAGCGGCAAAAGCAGGAATCAAAGTTCAAGACATCGTCCTCATGATAGATGGCAACAAACTCAATGGACGTCAGGGAGTGCTAGATTTAGTAACAGATCTAAGACCTGGCACCACCGTTGACGTTAAGCTACTTCGTGATGGCAAAGAGCTTACCGTACCTGTTACAGTAGGCGAAGATACTCGCGAGTAAAAGGGATTCGTTTAACGACCAGACTATGGATTAATCCTTTGAACTCAAAAAAATCTCCGAGCGAGCTCGGAGATTTTTTTATTTGGTCGTAAAGTTCGAGTTATTCTTGAACTTCTTCTGAGGCACTCTCACCCGAGTCGACTTCAATGCGCGTGACACGCTGCAATCCACGAGGCAACAAACCACCTCTTCTACCGCGCTCACCACGGAAGTTCTCTAAGTCGGCAGGCTTCAAGCCGAGCTTGCGTTTACCTGCATAGAGCGTGATTGTCGCGCCTTGTGGCAATGCCATGAGATGGGAAACAAACTCTTCTCGGGCTTTCGCTTTGGCGGAAGGAATGTTGATGATCTTGTTCCCTTTACCCTTACCAAGTTGAGGTAAGTCTTTAATCGGGAACAGTAGCATACGCCCTTGGTTAGTGATGGCAAGAATCTCGTCTGACTCTAGGTCACCGATCATTGACGGCGTTATCACTTCAGCTCCTTGTGGAAGCGTGACAAGTGCTTTACCGCTACGGTTCTTAGAAAGCAAATCTGAACCCTTACAAACGAAGCCATAGCCTGCATCAGACCCCACAAGCCATAACTGAGACTCTTCACCCATCACTACTTGGCGAATATTCGTGCCAGCATTAATGTTCAAACGACCAGTAATTGGTTCGCCCTGACTTCTTGCTGATGGCAACGAATGTGACTCAAGCGAATAACTTCGGCCATCACTGCCCAGGAATACCGCAGGCTGGTTGCTCTTACCTCGCGCGCTGGCCAGGTACTTATCACCAGCTTTGTAGTTCAAGCTGCTAGCATCCACGTCATGCCCTTTAGCATGACGAATCCAGCCTTTTTCAGACAGTACAACCGTAATTGGTTCACTAGGAACAAGGTCTCGCTCGGTCATTGCTTTTGCTTCTGCACGCTCAACAATTGGCGAGCGGCGGTCATCGCCGTATTTCTCTGCATCCGCTTGAATCTCTTTCTTGAGCAAAGTATTCATGCGACGCTCAGAGCCCAGAAGTTTTTCTAGCTTCTCACGTTCTTTTTCTAATTCTTCTTGCTCGCCACGGATTTTCATTTCCTCAAGCTTAGCAAGATGACGAAGTTTGGTGTCTAAAATAGCATCAGCTTGAATATCTGTGATTCCGAAACGTTCCATAAGCACAGCTTTCGGCTCGTCTTCGGTACGAATGATTTCAATCACTTCATCCAAGTTTAGATACGCGACCAACAAACCTTCTAAGATGTGCAAACGAGCTAGGATTTTATCTAGGCGATATTGAAGGCGTTTACGTACTGTCTCGCGACGGAATTGAATCCATTCAGATAGGATTTGAACCAAACCTTTCACTTGTGGACGATTGTCCAGACCAATCATATTGAGGTTAACTCGGAAGTTCTTCTCAAGATCGGTCGATGCAAACAAGTGGTTCATTAGCTGATCACAATCGATGCGGTTTGAACGAGGCACCACGACAATACGAGTCGGGTTCTCATGGTCTGATTCATCGCGCAGATCATCGACCATAGGTAGCTTCTTAGCACGCATCTGGTTGGCAATTTGCTCTAGCAGTTTTGCGCCCGAAACTTGGTGTGGCAAGGCAGTGATAACAATATCAGAGCCCTCTTTATGCCATACAGCGCGCATCTTCACGCTGCCACGACCGGTACGATAAATTTTCTCTAAGTCAGCACTTGGCGAGATAATTTCCGCTTCCGTTGGATAGTCTGGACCTTTAACAAAGTCCATCACTTGCGGCAAATCGGCTTTAGGATTGTCGATAAGATGAATGGTCGCATCCGCAATTTCACGAACATTATGTGGCGGAATATCGGTTGCCATACCAACGGCAATACCGGTAATACCATTGAGCAAGATATGCGGTAAACGAGCGGGAAGAATCTTTGGCTCCTTCATGGTGCCATCGAAGTTTGGTTGCCATTCAACCGTGCCTTGACCAATTTCACCTAACAGGACTTCCGCGAACTTAGACAGTTTTGCTTCGGTATAACGCATTGCAGCGAATGACTTAGGATCGTCAGGCGCACCCCAGTTCCCCTGACCATCAACTAAAGGGTAACGGTAGGAAAACGGCTGAGCCATCAATACCATAGCTTCATAACAAGCCGAGTCGCCGTGCGGGTGATATTTACCTAGAACGTCACCAACGGTACGAGCAGACTTTTTGTACTTGGCTGCGGCTGACAAACCAAGTTCTGACATCGCATAAATAATACGACGTTGAACTGGTTTTAGGCCGTCGCCAATATAAGGCAATGCACGATCCATAATGACGTACATTGAATAATTCAAATAGGCGTCTTCGGTGAACTTTCGCAGAGGCAGTTGTTCTACGCCATCAAAAGACATTTCAGTGGACATTGTTATACCTCAGCCATATCACCGTTGTTTTGCAGCCAACTACGGCGATCATCTGCTCGTTTCTTACCTAGCAGCATATCCATCATTTCGTCGGTCGCTTCATCGTCATCAATTGTCAACTGAACCAGACGACGAGTGTTTGGATCCATCGTAGTTTCGCGAAGTTGAAGCGGGTTCATTTCACCCAGGCCTTTGAATCGCTGTACATTAATTTTCGCTTTCTTCTTACTTAAGCGCTCAAGAATGCCATCTTTTTCATCATCGTCTAGGGCATAGAACACTTCTTTGCCACAGTCGATACGATACAAAGGAGGCATCGCTACATAGACATGGCCAGCAGCAACGAGAGAACGGAAATGCTTGGTGAACAGAGCACACAACAGTGTCGCAATGTGAAGTCCATCCGAGTCCGCATCGGCAAGGATACAGACTTTACCGTAACGCAACCCGTCAAGATTTTCGGTGTCAGGGTCAATGCCCAGTGCTACCGAGATATCATGTACTTCTTGCGATGCTAGCACTTGGTCCGCAGACACTTCCCAAGTATTGAGAATCTTACCACGCAATGGCATCACCGCTTGGAACTCACGGTCACGTGCTTGCTTAGCACTACCACCCGCAGAATCCCCTTCCACAAAGAAGATTTCTGTACGATTTAGATCTTGTTGCGAACAGTCTGTAAGCTTACCCGGAAGCGCTGGGCCTGAAGCCACCTTCTTACGCACGACCTTTTTGCTCGCTCGCATACGGCGGTGCGCATTGGCAATGCAGACTTCCGCTAACTGTTCTGCTAGCTGAGGCTTTTCATTTAGCCATAAGCTGAACGCATCTTTAACGACACCAGATACAAATGCTGCACATTGACGTGAAGAGAGACGCTCTTTAGTCTGCCCAGCGAATTGCGGGTCTTGCATCTTGATAGAGAGAACGTATGAACAACGCTCGAACACGTCATCACCCGTTAGCTTCACACCGCGAGGCAATAAATTACGGAACTCACAGAACTCGCGCATTGCGTCAAGCAAACCTTGGCGAAGACCATTAACATGCGTACCGCCTTGAGCCGTTGGGATCAAGTTGACGTAGCTTTCAGTGATCATCTCACCGCCTTCTGGCTGCCAAATTACTGCCCACGTTGCCGCTTCAGTTTCTGCGGAAAACTCGCCAGTAAATGGTTGCTCAGGAAGAACCGCATAACCTTTTACGCCTTCTGCCAGATAGTCTTTTAAACCATCCTCATAAAACCACTTATAGTCCTTGTTATTCACCTTATCGGTAAAGGTGATTTCAAGACCTGGGCAAAGCACCGCTTTAGCGCGTAGGTTATTGATAAGTCTTGTAACAGAGAAGTTAGCCGAATCAAAATAGCTAGCGTCTGGCCAGAAGTGGACACTGGTGCCTTTATTGCGACGACCACATGTGCCAGTCACGGTCAGCTCTTCAACTTTGTTGCCGTTTTCAAAAGCCATTTCATAGACTTGACCATCACGACGGACAGTAACTTCAACACGCTTGGACAGGGCATTTACAACCGAAATACCTACACCATGTAGACCACCAGAGAACTGGTAGTTTTTGTTTGAGAACTTACCACCCGCGTGCAGCTTACAAAAAATCAGCTCTACGCCTGAAATCTTCTCTTCTGGGTGGATATCAACTGGCATGCCTCGACCATCATCGATGACTTCCAAAGATTGGTCTGCGTGCAGAATTACTTGTACCTTAGAGGCATGTCCGGCTAGCGCTTCATCGACACTGTTATCGATGACTTCTTGGCCCAAGTGGTTTGGGCGCACTGTATCCGTATACATCCCTGGTCGGCGACGTACTGGCTCAAGCCCATTGAGTACCTCAATGGCTCCAGCATTATATTGTTCTGTCATAATACGGAAATTTTACTCAAATAAAGATTGATACTTAGCAGCAAAAATAGAGATTGTGGCTTTATACCACGCCTGTTAGAAGACACTTTACTGTCAAAATATGACAAACTTCCAAGGCTTACGCGTAAGTACAGACACATCATACTCTGGCTCTGAGGAAGTGTTGTCAAGTTTCAAGCCAAAGTTGGGGATAAATTTATGACTGTCTCCTCAAGCAGAGACGAAAAAAGCACCACTTTAAAGCGCTAAGAACTCAATTATCCTTTCTGGATAGCGCTCAAAACCTATAAAGCTATGATCTCCATCGGCTTCCACCGTTTGCTTACTGTGCTGATACTTTGCCACGGCTTGACGATAATCTAAGACTTCATCACCTTCTTGTTGCAATAACCAAAAGTCATCAGGTTTTTTAAGTACTGGCACATCTAATCTCTTAAGCTCATCGATATGCTTATGCTCAAGGGTATAACGTTCGTGAGTATAAGGGTTCTCTTGTTCACCGAGAAAATCGAGCAACAACTCATAGGGCTTTACAGCAGGATTCACTAACACCGCTTTCAATCCATAATGAGCATTGAGCCAAGTTGACAAATAACCACCAAGAGAGCTACCAACTAACGCAATTTGATAGTCATTGTGATAGCGCTCTATCAATTGCTTTAGTAGTTCAGCGGCTTGTTGAGGAAAACAAGGCATTTGTGGAACTAACACTTTGATATCAGGACGATGCTTCTGGCAGTATTCCGACATTACCTGCGCTTTAACCGATAAAGGCGAGCTGTTAAAACCATGAATATATAAAAGCAGCGGCTTCTTTTTTGTCATCAGTAGCCTTCCGCGTTGAAGTCAGGCCTAAACGAGCCGTTAGCAAGGCGTTTCACTTCTGTGCGTAAGCAACCATCCTCTCTTAGTTCCAGCTCACGCCAACCCGGAGAGCGGACGTCTAGCGCGAACTCGTTCGAGTTCGGTTTAAACTGCACACAAGTTGAAGGCGTTGCCAGCACACGCACTCCGCCACGCATTTCATCTAGTTCTTGATGAATATGGCCGCAAAGCACGGCGCGAACATTGTCATGCTTTTCGACAACGTTCCAAAACTCATCCGCATCTTTTAGCGAGTGTTGATCGAGCCAAGCACTATTTACTAACAATGGATGGTGATGCAGCAATACTAAGGTATGTCTGTCACAATGCGTAGAAAGCATACGGTCTAAAAACTCGAGTTGGCTATCACTCAGTCGACCATGAGGTACTCCCACGACCTGAGAGTCAAGCAGCACTACCTGCCACTTCTCTCCTAGAAGAACATGGGTAACATCTTGAATAAGCGGCGAGTTCACCACGCTATTCATACAAGGTTTGTAATCATGATTGCCTGGCAACCAGTAGCAAGGAAGAGCTAACGGCTCAATTCCCGCAACAAATTTCTCATATGAAGCTTCTGTGTGGTCTTGTGAAATATCACCAGTCGCAAGCAAGGCATCGAATTGCGTGCCTTGTGCAACGATTTCAGCCACAACAGCATTAAAACTTTCTTGGGTATTAACACTCAGTAGGCAGCCATCTTGCGGCGCAAATAGATGCGTGTCGGTCAATTGCAGCAACCTGACGCTACTTAACTGAGATTCATCACTGGGTGTTGTTTTCAAAATATAGAAACCTGAACATCAAATTCTTTCAGCTTCGATACATAATCGGAGCTCGA
This sequence comes from Vibrio sp. La 4.2.2, assembly GCF_027586995.1. NCBI lineage: Bacteria > Pseudomonadati > Pseudomonadota > Gammaproteobacteria > Vibrionales > Vibrionaceae > Vibrio > Vibrio sp. La 4.2.2. Next base: position 54,374 of record NZ_JAPPTJ010000008.1, on the reverse strand, counting down.
CTAATTCCATTTTTTAAGCAAAAAGTTAGCCAATCACTTAGAAATTGATTGAACTGAAATTTTTCATCTTTTTGCAGCATTTTGGCGTTGGGATAATCATAACGCGCATTTACTCGCGAAGTTTGCTCACAGTTGCAAACTTCTGCGACCCTAGCATCGTGATAGAGTCGTACCGTCATTTTAGGCAATGGAAAAACAGGAAGCTCATCATCTTGGCAAATTTCGACCAATGTTGTGTACTTCGTCACTTCTAGAACTTCCAATTGATAGGTCAAATTTGCCGCTTGGTAGCAACGGACATCTCCAACCGTCGGTGTTGTTGGAATCAAGCGATTCAATTTAGCGTAATTCGTTTCATAGATCCGCATTAGCTCCGCAAGATCAACATGATACGTATTACTATCGACAACGCCTACCATAGAAAATTCCTACCAACTTGCCTGTAATTTGCGGTAATTAAGCTCTAACCATTGCAATGCAATGATCGAAGCTCCATTTTCAATTTCTCCGCTTTCTACCATCTGATACGCCGCTTCACGAGACACAACGCGAACTCGTATATCCTCTCCCTCTGTCTCCAGACCATGGACGCCACTAGCGAGTGATGCGTCAACATGCCCGACAAATACAGAGATGCGTTCTGAACATCCACCAGAGGAAGGGTAGTAGCGAGTGATGGGGACTAATGCCTTAACTTCTACTCCAGCTTCTTCTACCGATTCACGACGGACCAGTTCTTCAATCGTTTCATCTTTGTCAACGATGCCTGCGACGATCTCAACCTGCCATGGGTTTTCATGTTCAAGGGCACCAACTCGGATTTGCTCAATTAGTACTACCTCGTCACGAACAGGATCATAAGGCAGTATCGCAGCAGCCCCACCGCGAACTAACATTTCTCTGTCAATTACGGAACTCCAACCGCCTTCAAACAGTCTATGCTTGAAGCGATATAGAACCATTTCGAAGAACCCTTTGAACACCGTTTGTTTTGACATTATTTCTACATCGTCAGATGTAAACTTATCATGCTGTTGTAAAGAGTCTTTCATCACTGACCTCTGGCTGAAGTTAATCTTATAGTCTACTCAAGGAAAGGGGGTTCTACCAACGACAAGGTTCAACTTTTTACGCAATAATTCAAATAAAATTTGCTTTTGGTTAATTATTTGTCGCAATTTTAGGTGAGCTTGCGTAAAAAAGTGCAAAGTTTCGAGTGAATTACGGTCATTTTAAGTTAAACTGTGAATCATACCCTTATCAGTATTATCAGGCAGGATTAGGACAAATGAAAAAACTGCTTCCATTATTTATCACAGCTGCATTAGGAAGCGTAAGTGCAGCGGCATGGGCCGACTCCCTAACAGAAATCTACGATCAAGCTAAACAAAACGATCCTCAGCTACTAAGAGCTGCGGCACAACGTGATCGTGCATTTGAAGCCATTAACTCTGCTCGTGCGACTCTGTTGCCACAAATTAACTTAACTGCAGGTTATAACATCAACCGCAGCGATGACGATATTACAGATAGTGATAAAGCAACTGCTGGCGTTGGTTTCTCACAAGAGCTTTATAACCGTACTAGCTGGATCACACTAGACAGTGCCGAGAAAACGGCTCGTCAAGCTGACTCACAATACGCGGCAGCGCAACAAGACCTAATCCTACGTACTGCACAAGCTTACTTTGAAGTGTTGCGTTCAAAAGATAACCTTGAATCAGTTCGCGCTAACAAAGCGGCAGTTGCTCGTCAGCTAGAGCAAACCAAACAACGTTTTGAAGTAGGTCTTTCAGCTATTACTGACGTTCATGATGCACAAGCACAATACGACCGCGTGTTAGCAGATGAAGTTGTTGCAGAAAACAACCTACTAAATCAATACGAAGCGCTTCGCGAGATCACGGGTCAAGAGCACAAGAACATCGATGTTCTTGATACCGACCGCTTCTCCGCAGCACGCCCAGAGCAATCCGTGACTTTCTTCCTCGAAGAGGCCCAGAATAAGAATCTAGATTTGCTTTCTGCACGTATTGGTCAGGACATTGCTAAAGATAACATCACATTGGCAAGCTCTGGTCACCTTCCAAAACTAACATTGGATGGCGGTTATAATTACGGTAACGAACGTAATGATACAGTTGCAAGCCGAGCAGGAAGTACAAACAGTTTCAATGCAGGTATTAACCTATCAGTACCTCTATACACTGGTGGCAACATTACCTCGCAAACCAAACAAGCAGAGTTCGCGTACGTCGAAGCAAGTGAACAGCTAGAGCAAACTTACCGCTCAGTTGTGAAGAATGTTCGTGCAAATAACAACAATATCAACTCTTCTATTGGTGCTATTCGCGCTTATGAGCAAACAGTGATTTCTGCAGAGTCTGCACTAGAAGCCACTAAAGCTGGTTTTGATGTTGGTACTCGTACTATCGTTGACGTGTTAGAAGCCACTCAGGCACTTTATAACGCCGAGAGCAACCTTTCTGATTCACGCTACGACTACATCATTAGTATTCTGAACCTACGTCAATCGGTAGGTACATTAAGCGAGCAAGATATCGTTGATATCAATGCTGGCCTTAAGAAAGCGAAGTAATTGCTAACTGAAATAAAAAGGGACGCGGATGCGTCCCTTTTTATTTGTTTATGCTGACGGAAGGATTAACCTCGGCCACCTTTGATAGCTTCAATGATCTCGGTCGTTGAGCAGCCATCTTCAAAGTTCAGTACTTTTACTTCACCACCGGCAGCGATTACCTCTTTACCACCTGCAATCTCTTCTGGCTTATAGTCACCGCCTTTAACAAGCAGACTTGGTAGCACTTCTGAGATCAAGCGTTGTGGCGTTTCTTCAGAGAATGGTACAACCCAATCAACAGCCCCTAGACCAGCAAGAACAGCCATACGTCGATCGGTTGGATTAACCGGACGACCTGGTCCTTTTAACGCTCGAACAGATTCATCTGTGTTCACAGCAACAATTAAGCGATCACCCAGTTCAGCAGCGTGGTTTAGATAAGACACATGTCCGGCGTGAAGAATGTCAAAGCAACCATTCGTCATCACGACGGTTTCGCCTTTAGAGCGCGCTTTCGCGACGGCTTCAATCAATGCAGCTTCACTGATCACACCGAAATCAGTATCTTGACTACCGTGAACCGCTTCAGCAAGTTCAATAGTAGATAGTGTTGATGTACCAAGCTTACCAACGACCACTCCAGCCGCTGCATTAGCCAATGCACACGCCTCATCTAGCGGTTTACCTGCTGCTACTGATGCAGCCAATACAGAGATAACCGTATCGCCCGCACCGGTAACGTCATACACTTCTTTCGCTTGTGTTGGCAAATGGAACGGTTCCTGATCTTTACGAAGTAAAGTCATACCATGCTCACTACGTGTCACCAATAATGCTTCAAAGTCGAACTCTTTAATTAGCGCATTACCTTTCTCGATAAGCTCTTCTTCGCTTTTCACTTTGCCTACAACATGCTCAAATTCCGCCATGTTTGGTGTTAGCAATGTTGCGCCGCGATAGCGTTCGAAATCAGCCCCTTTAGGGTCGATAAATACAGGAACACCTGCGGCTTTCGCTTTCTGGATATACGCTTGAACATGCTCTAGTGCACCTTTGGCATAATCGGATAGCACCACAGACTTCACGTTTGGTAACGCTTGATCCATCTTTGCGAGTACAAGCTCAGGATCGGTATTCTCGAACTTATCTTCAAAGTCCAAACGAATCAGTTGCTGCCCTCGGCTCAAAACACGAAGTTTGGTGATAGTTGGGTAGTTAGGTAATGCAACAAAATCACAAGTTACTTTCAACGACGTCAGTGTTTCAGTCAGTACTTTTGCTGGTTCATCCATACCAACAAGTCCAATAGTATGTGCATGACCACCTAGCGAAGCGATATTCATAGCAACGTTGGCAGCGCCACCTGGACGTTCTTCGTTATTTTCTACTTTTACTACAGGAACTGGGGCTTCTGGAGAAATACGCCCTGTCGGACCATACCAGTAACGGTCTAACATAAGGTCACCGACAATCAATACGCCAGAGTCGCTGTAATTCGGTAGGATGGGTTTCATTTCTGTACTCCAATATGATGTAAGAGGGCTTAATTATGCCCTCTTGTCTTAAATCTTTTGGCTAAGCCATTGAATGGATAGTAGCACAACTCTTCGTTTCAATACCAAGCTGAAGAAAGAATTACCCTAGCCACTGTTTCCATGCTTCAATGACGATGGCTTTCTCTTGAGTAAACTTACTATCGTCAACATCCGCGTCTAAGTTGAGCAAGTTACGATGATGAATTTCATCACGCAATGTGGTGTAGGCGTGAGTGAGTGCCATCGCTTGCTCTTCTTCCATCACACCTTGGGACATCATTGACTCAAATATACGCACATTATCCGACCAGCGTGTCAGCTTTGGCTTGTCATGACTGTATTGCAACACCAAATACTGAGCTAAAAATTCAATATCAGTAATGCCCCCAGCATCTTGTTTAAGCATAAATCGACCCGCTTTTTTGCCACCTAAATGGTCGCGCATTTTTTCTCGCATATCGACCACCTGTTGTTTCAATGTCAATTCATCACGAGCGGTCCGAAGGACGTCATTGCGGGTGTTTTCAAATGCGTGTTGCAGAGGTGCATCACCGTATATCATACGTGCTCTGACTAAAGCTTGATGCTCCCATGTCCAAGCATCATTGTGCTGGTATTCATCAAAGGCGTCAGTCGGACTCACTAGCAGCCCTGAAGCGCCGGAAGGACGCAGTCTAGTATCCACTTCATACAGAATTCCCGATGCTGTTCTGGTTGAGAATATGTGGATAATGCGCTGTGCTAAACGAAGATAGAACTGACGACCGTCGATATCCTTTTTGCCGTCGGTGTACGCGCTTACCGGACAATCATGCATAAACACAATATCCAGATCAGAGTTATAACCTAGCTCCCAACCCCCTACTTTACCGTAGCCAATCACGGCAAAACCTTTGCTGCCACGATCTTTCAAGTGTGTTGGTTCACCATATTTAGCCGCCATTTGCTGCCAAGCTTGGTTTATACCCGCCTCTACAATGGCTTCAGCCAAATACGTTAAGTGATCACTTACTTTCATAACGGGTAGCACGCCTGCAATATCGGCGGCCGCTATTCTCAGAATACAGGTCTGCTTAAACTGACGCAGCGCCTCCATCTGCTGCTCCATATCCTCTTCTGGAATACGAGCTAGATAATCCCGTAGTTCGGTTTTATAAGACTCAAGAGGTACTGGGTTGTAGAGATGCGCAGGATCAAGCAACTCATCAAGCAAGATCGGATAACGTCCAAGCTGTTCCGAGATCATTGGACTTGCCGTACAGAGCCTCACTAACTGCACAAGTGCGGCTGGGTGCTCATCCAATAGCTCAAGGTAAGTCGTTCGAGTCACAATACGATGCAGAACATGCAGCACTCGCGATAAACCAAACTCTGCATCTTTATGGGCATAAATGGCACTAAAGACTTTAGGCATCAATCGATTAAGTACTTCACGCCCACGAGGGCCTAGTGTTTTCTTGGCAAGATCCGCTTTAAACTGCTGAATGGTTTTCTGTTTGTCGGCTGGATTCTCCACATGAAGATCATGCTCTAGCAAGTGCTCGATCACTTCTGGTCGATCCGCCATATCCCATAACTCATGGAAGTGCTTAGCGATTGGGTTCGCGTCTTCTTCGTCCTCATCTTCGCCAATCAAGTTAGCAAACACCTGATGTACATTTAGCATATGCAACTCAGTTGCTTGAACCAAAGCAGACCAGCTTTCAAATTGCATCGCACACGCTAATTTGAGCTGGTCGCATGGCTTATCAGGTAGTGTCTGAGTCTGCTTATCGGCCATGGCTTGCAATAGGTTTTCCAACCGACGCAAGAAACAATAAGCCGAACGCAGCTGCTGGACATTTTCTGACTCTAGTAGAGACAGAGTGTCGATTGCATCAAGCGTTTCCAGTAACCCTCGACCTCTTAAACTCGGTTCACGTCCTCCACGAATAAGCTGAAACACTTGAGCGATAAATTCCACTTCACGAATACCGCCTGGTCCGAGCTTAATATTATTTCCTAATCCGCGTCTGCGAACTTCGCTACTAATCATCGATTTCATGCGCCTTAATGACTGGATGGCACTAAAATCGATATAACGGCGGAACACAAAAGGGCGCAGCATTTTACGCAGCTCTTGGTATTGTGGATACATCTCACTGCCCATTACACGCGCTTTCACCATCGCATAGCGTTCCCAATCACGGCCTTGCTCTTGATAGTAATCTTCCAGTGCCGCATAACTCATCACCAATGGTCCGCTCTCACCAAATGGGCGTAATCTCATATCCACTCGGTAACAAAAGCCATCAAACGTCTGCTGATCAAGTGCTTTGATGATTCGCTGCCCTAGGCGTGTAAAGAATTGAGCATTAGCAATTGAGCGACGCGTCCCCTGTGTTTCACCGTTTTCTGGATAAGTGAAAATGAGATCGATATCCGATGAGAAATTCAGCTCACCGCCACCGAGCTTCCCCATACCGATAATCAACATTGGCTGCGCTTCACCCTCTGCATTACAAGGTGTACCCCATTCCAAGCAGCACGCTTTATATTGCCATTGATAAGTCTCAAAGATCATCGCTTCAGCTAACATGGAAAGATGGTGCAGGCTTTGTTCTAGGCTCCAGTCACTAGTAAAATCGCGCCACGCGATATATGTCATTTCACGATTTCGGAATCGACGTAAAACACGATGACCTTCCGTTTCGCTACCACAAGACTCAAGTTGAGTAGCCAATCGCACCCGATAATCCTCAGCTCTACTCTGCTGCGATAGCATGTCAGGTAGCTCCGCGAACAGCCCTTCATCTTTCAGTAGTGACTCTTCCACGAAACAGCTCATCGCCATGACATACTTTAGCTGTTGTTGTCGCTCTGGAGTCCAATGGGATAGGTCAGAATAGGCTTGTTGAATTCGCTCAAACGCTGATTGAGCATCGTGTTGTAATTCGGCAGGCAGTTGCATTTGTCGTCCTTGTCTCGACTGAAACAAAAAGTGGCAGCTACCGCTACCACTTCATTGATCACATATCAGTGTATTACACTAGAATCTTGCTCTAGCTTCTAAGGCCAATACCCTTAGTCACCAAATGATGGGCTACTCCATAAAGTACCACGATAAACACCAAGAGTACGCCAAAAGATGTCACAATCCCTACATCCGACACACCTAAGAAACCGTAACGGAAAGCATTGACCATATAAACGATTGGATTGATTTTGGATACACCTTGCCAGAACTCAGGAAGCAGGCTAATGGAATAAAACACACCGCCTAGATATGTCAGCGGTGTCAAAACAAAAGTGGGAATAATCGATATATCATCAAAGGTCTTGGCATACACCGCATTAATAAGACCACCGAGTGAGAACACCACCGACGTCATAAACACAGTCGCGATAATTACTGCCCAATGTTCAACTTGTAAATCAACAAAAAACAGTGAGACAAAAGTCACTATCGTGCCAACCAATAAGCCACGTACAACACCGCCCATGACAAAACCAGCAATGATGACGTAATTGGGAACAGGTGCGACAAGAAGCTCTTCAATATTGCGCTGAAATTTGGCACTAAAGAAGGACGAAGCAACATTCGAATACGAGTTAGTAATCACCGACATCATGATAAGGCCAGGAACAATATATTCCATGTAACTGAAGCCGTTCATTTCACCGATTCGAGAACCAATCAGACTACCGAAGATGATGAAGTAAAGTGTCATGGTAATCGCTGGCGGTACTAGGGTTTGTACCCAAATTCGAGTAAAGCGATTAATTTCTTTCGTCAGAAGGCTTTTAAATGCCGTCCAATACAAACCGTACAAATTCATCAGTTTGCCTCCGTTTGATTACGCACAATAGAAACAAATAACTCTTCAAGTCGATTGGCTTTGTTCCTCATTGACAGCACTTTAATACCAGCCTCGGAAAGTTGAGTGAAAATGTGGTTTAACCCCTGAGTTTTCTCAATCTCTATCTCCAAAGAGCCATTCACCACATTTTGCGATTTAACCCCTTGTAGCTCAGGAATATCAACGCTTGCGTCAATATCGAGAATAAACGTTTCTACATCCAGCTTATTAAGCAAAGCTTTCATCGATGTGTTCTCAATCAGCTCACCGCGTTGGATAATACCGATGTTGCGACAAAGCAGTTCCGCTTCTTCAAGGTAGTGAGTTGTCAGAATAATGGTGATGCCTTGTCGATTAATCTCTTTAAGGAAATCCCACATTGAACGACGAAGTTCAATATCAACCCCAGCAGTCGGTTCATCAAGAATGAGCAGTTTGGGTTCATGCATTAGAGCGCGAGCGATCATAAGTCGACGCTTCATTCCTCCGGAGAGGTTTCGTGCTCGCTCGCTACGCTTTTCCCAAAGGTCTAGCTGAGAGAGGTATTTTTGCGCGCGTTGCTTCGCCACATCCTTAGCAACACCGTAATACCCTGCTTGCTGAAGAACAATCTGCTCAACGGTTTCGAACTGGTTAAAGTTGAACTCTTGTGGCACCAGACCAAGTTGTTGCTTCGCCAGTTCAAGTTCATTATCAATATCGTGACCAAACACCGAGACCTTGCCCGATGTTTTGTTGACTAGAGACGTAATGATACCGATGGTGGTCGATTTACCCGCACCATTAGGTCCAAGCAAAGCATAAAAGTCTCCCTGCTCAACTTGAAGACTCACCCCTTTTAGCGCTTCAAAGCCACCCGCATAGGTCTTTCTTAACTGCTCAATTTCTAATGCGATCATAATTTGCACCGAAGAATGCATCATTGGAATAATTTGATATTTCCAATGATATCGAAAAGTTTGAATATACCCTTACACATGATGATGATGGCTCAATTTTTCAAGTGGTGGTGATAAATTGGCTATAAAAAAAAACGAGTATGTTAGTACTCGCTTTTTATCCCTTTTAAGCCGTTGCCTTATATGCGGCATCCAATGCGTGTTCTCGCTGCTGATAGATATTGCCATCCGGAACAAGATCAATAACGTGGAATTTATCCAATTGCTGTCGAGTTTGCGTATTTGGACATAACAAGTACACCTGACACTCTGCGTCTTTGGCATCCTTGATGGCATTTTCTAGAGCAAGACCAACCGTTACGTCGATCATAGGAACATCGGTAAGGTCGAGTATCATCGCTTGATAATCGGCAATACTTGAGTGTTGTCTTGAAATTGCTTTAGAGACACTAAAAATCATTGGCCCAGATAAGTAGAAAAACAATACCTTACCTTGAGTTTGTTCTAGCAACTCTCGCTCATATTCACTTAACGGCACATCGTCGTCATCAGCATCGCTGATCGCTTTTACCTGACGAGCTTGCTCACGGCTCAATCTTTCGATAATGATGATATTCGAGATAAACACACCAAGGCCTACGGCAACGATAAGATCTACAAATACAGTCAGCAGCATAACACCGTACATGATCGCCATACCGGCCAAACTCACCTTATGTGCTCGCTGAATAAAGCTCCAATCCAGTATGTTAAAACCGACATAAACAGCAATGCCTGCCAACACCGCCATTGGAATAGGTTCAGTTAAACCACTTGCTACCAGTACCACCAGCGCCAACACCAATGCCCGCACCACACCAGACAATGGAGAGCGAGCCCCTACTTGGATATTGGTCACCGTCCCCATCGTCGCACCCGCTCCCGGTAAAGCCCCAAACAAACCTGCGATAAGGTTCGCTAACCCTTGGCCGCGCAATTCCTTATCTGAGTCATGCTCTTTCCGAGTTAGAGAATCACCGATAACAGCTGTTAATAAGGTATCAATACAGCCTAATGTGCCGAGTACAAGCGCATCGATAAGCATGGTAGTCAGCATTTCGGCGTTAAAATGCGGTATGACTAAAGAAGGCAAACCTGCTGGAATCTCGCCAATTCTGCGAATACTCTCACTACTGAAAAACAGCATAGATATCACTGTGACTAACACCAGCGCCACAAGCTGCGGAGGAATATGTTGACGGTATTTTTTAGGGAACAGAAATAGAATCGCTAACGTCAGTAACCCAAGGAATAATTCTGAAAAGTCGATATGGGTCAGCAGTTCAGGTAATGCCCTGATTGTCCCAATAACGCCGCCCGTTGGCGCGGCTTGTCCCAATAGTGGCGCCAGTTGAAGAATCACCAAGATCACACCAATTCCCGACATGAACCCCGAGACAACACTGTATGGCATCAAGGTAACGTATTTTCCGAGTTTTAACGTACCAAGCAAGATTTGAAAAATACCCGCCATCATAACGACAGTGAAGGTCATCGCCATCCCCGTTTCCGGGTACTTAGCCATCATTGCTGTCAATACCGCTGTCATGATGACCGTCATAGGGCCTGTCGGTTCGGAAATAAGGCTAGAAGAACCGCCAAATAGAGAGGCAAACAGCCCCACCATGATTGCGCCCCACAGCCCGGCTTCTGCGCCTGCTCCAGATGCCACACCAAACGCCAACGCCAGTGGCAATGAAATAATCGCGGTAGTTACCCCGCCAAATACATCCCCTTTAAGGTTTATATCTTCAAAACGACGTCCTAACTTCATTACTATCCTTGAAAATAACCAAAAAATTGCCTCACCTTAACAAATGTGACAATAAGTTAATAACTAATAAGGGCCATTCAATTTTCATAAGATATAAGTTTTTTTCACTGAATCGTTAAGTCACTGATTTTATGTACATGAACACGTCAGATGAGTACATTTTGATACTTTTTTTTCGAGATTCAATTTGTAACATTGTGTATAGTATCTCGAATTATTGAAGGGAAGTATCATGCCGGAAATCAAACAACTCTTTGACAACAATTCAAAGTGGTCTGAAGAAATTCGCTCCGAAAGACCAGAGTATTTCGCAAAGCTAGAGGAAGGCCAAAACCCTGGATTCCTTTGGATTGGTTGCTCCGATAGCCGAGTACCAGCAGAGCGTCTAACGGGGTTATATTCAGGCGAACTCTTTGTTCACCGTAATGTTGCCAACCAAGTCATTCATACCGATCTTAACTGCCTATCTGTAGTGCAATACGCGGTGGATGTGCTAAAAGTCAAACACATTATCGTTTGTGGTCACTATGGCTGTGGTGGCGTGAATGCTGCTATTGATAACCCACAGCTTGGGCTCATTAACAACTGGCTTCTACATATACGCGATTTGTACTTAAAGCATCGTAACTGGCTCGGTGAATTGCCACGCGACATGTGGGGTGACAAGCTTTGTGAGATTAACGTTGCTGAGCAGGTGTATAACCTAGGTAACTCAACCATTATGCAAAACGCTTGGGAACGCGGCCAAGAAGTTGAAGTTCATGGTGTGGTCTATGGCATTGGTGATGGTAAGTTGCAAGATCTCGGTGTTCGCTGTTCAAGCAGAGAGAGTCTTGAAGTAAATTACCAAGCTGCCATGTCGAAAATTTTGAGTACCGAAGTACTAAAATAATTCAGTATTTAGAAAAATGCCCATCTCACAGAGATGGGCATTTTTTATGTTTGTACGACCAGATTTATTCCTGAGGTACCACTTTACCGATGTAAGGTAAGTGGCGATATTTCTGAGCGTAATCGATACCAACACCCACTACGAACTCATCCGGGATTTCGAAGCCAATCCATTTAACATCGACATCGACTTCACGGCGTGATGGCTTGTCTAGCAAGGTACAAATCTGAATAGATTTTGGTTCACGTAGCGATAGAATCTCTTTCACTTTATTTAAGGTATTACCAGTATCGATAATATCTTCCACCAGCAGGATATCTTTACCTTTAATATCATCATCAAGATCTTTCAGGATGCGCACATCACGTGAGCTTTCCATGGTATTGCCATAGCTTGATGCCGTCATAAAGTCTACTGAGTGAGTAAGCTCGATGGCACGAGCCAAATCCGCCATAAAGACAAAAGAGCCACGTAGCAAGCCGACCATAACTAAATCTTCGCTACCTTTGTAGTGTTCAGTAATTTCTTTACCTAGCACTTTTACACGCTCATGAACTTCTTGCTCAGAAATCATGACTTCAACAGTATGTTTCATATCTATCTCGATGTTGATTGGTTAACTTGGTCGCTACAGCAACAGTAGCTGTGAGTCCCCTCCTAAAACAGACAACACTATTTTAGTGAAGAAATACCAAGCGTTCACATTTGCTCGGTATGGTATCACTTTCTGACTCAGGATAAAAATCAGGCGAAAATCTGGCGTCAAATTACTCTGTTGGTATAAACCAGAACGAATCTTTGTTAACGCATGGTGTTGAAAGAATATGACGCTTTCAGCGCAAAGTGTGATATGCAGGTAAATTAATGCTAATTATGAAAATTATCAGTGTATGACTATTGACCAAAGCACATATGCACCATTACACTTATCAAACAAAAGAAAAAATAGAGCATGTGATTTCCAAAATGGAAATTGTTAACCAAAAACTAACATTAATATGCCAGTTATTGTGTATAACAGCTTTCATATTGGACCAAATCTCTGACTCTGTATAACAAACAGGGCGCAGTTGGACGTACTCATAGAGTTACCAGCCCTACCAACGTTGGCAAGGAAATATTATGGACTCAATAGTAAAAAGACCTAGAACTCGCTTATCTCCACAAAAGCGCAAGTTACAGCTTATGGAGATTGCACTAGAAGTATTCGCGAAACGCGGCATTGGTCGTGGAGGTCACGCGGATATCGCAGAAATTGCACAAGTTTCAGTAGCAACGGTATTCAACTACTTCCCAACACGAGAAGACTTGGTTGATGAAGTACTTAACCACGTCGTCTGTCAGTATTCCAACTTCTTATCAAATACCATTGACCTTGATGTCGACATCAAAGAAAACCTAACCAATATTCTTGATGGTGTGGTGGATATGGTGATCGAAGACTGTCACTGGAATAAGGTATGGTTTGAATGGAGTACATCTACGCGCGATGAGGTTTGGCCATTGTTTGTTTCATCGAACAAAACTAGCCAAGCACTGATTGAAAACATGTTCATTAAAGCCATTGAACGTGGCGAAGTCTGCTCTCAACACAACACTAAGCATCTTACTAGCCTATTCCACGGTATTTGCTATTCACTGTTTGTTGAAGCTAATCGCAGTAGTGATGGTGAATCCATCAAGTCGTTGACCGACTGCTATATGGATATGGTTTGCATCTACGAGAAAGATAGCCGCCACTAAAAAACAGCCCTTGAGCAAAAATGCTTAAGGGCTTGATTTTAAATAGTATCTATAAAAAAACGGCCAGTATGATACTGGCCGTTTTTGTCTTCACTCAGAAATTATTTCTTTTTCTTCGCTTTTGCATTTGGAAGGTCAGTGATAGTGCCTTCAAATACTTCTGCTGCAAGACCAACAGATTCGTGAAGCGTTGGGTGAGCGTGGATAGTCAATGCGATATCTTCTGCATCACAACCCATCTCGATCGCTAGACCGATTTCACCAAGCAGTTCACCACCGTTAGTACCCACGATAGCACCGCCAATTACGCGATGAGTATCTTTATCGAAAATAAGCTTAGTCATACCGTCTGCGCAGTCAGATGCGATTGCACGACCTGACGCTGCCCATGGGAATGTCGCAGTTTCGTAGTTGATGCCTTCTGCTTTCGCTTCTTTCTCAGTCTTACCAACCCAAGCTACTTCTGGTTCAGTGTAAGCAATTGAAGGAATCACTTTCGGGTCAAAGTAGTGCTTCTTACCAGAGATAACCTCTGCCGCTACGTGACCTTCATGCACACCTTTGTGAGCAAGCATTGGTTGACCAACGATATCACCGATTGCATGGATGTGAGGGACGTTTGTGCGCATTTGCTTATCAACATTGATAAAACCACGCTCGTCTACTTCAATACCCGCTTTTTCTGCATAAAGCAGTTTACCGTTTGGTACACGGCCGATAGCCACAAGCACTGCATCGTAACGCTCAGCTTCAGAAGGTGCTTTCTTACCTTCCATTGAAACGTAGATGCCGTCTTCTTTAGCTTCAACTGCCGTCACCTTGGTTTCAAGCATCAAGTTGAACTTGTTCTTAATACGCTTGGTGTAGACTTTAACCATATCTTTGTCCGCAGCTGGGATAAGTTGGTCAAACATTTCTACAACATCAATCTGAGAACCCAGAGAGTGATATACCGTCGCCATTTCTAGACCGATGATACCACCACCCATGATAAGCAGTTTTCCTGGTACTTCTTTTAGCTCTAGCGCATCAGTAGAATCCCAAATACGTGGGTCTTCATGCGGGATGAATGGCAATTTAATAGGACGTGAACCCGCAGCTACGATGGCGTTGTCGAAGTTAACAACCGTTTTACCGTCTTCGCCTTCAACTTCAATTGAGTTAGGACCAGTAAACTTACCGAAACCATTAACCACATTTACTTTACGCATCTTAGCCATACCGCCAAGACCACCAGTAAGTTGGTTAATAACTTTTTCTTTCCATAGACGAATCTTATCGATGTCAGTCTGTGGCTCACCAAATACGATACCGTGGTCAGCAAGCGCTTTTGCTTCTTCGATAACTTTAGCAACGTGAAGTAGTGCTTTAGATGGGATACAACCCACATTCAGACACACACCACCAAGCGTGCTATAACGTTCAATAAGAACGGTTTCTAGGCCTAAATCGGCACAACGGAATGCAGCGGAGTAACCAGCAGGACCGGCACCAAGTACTACCACCTGGGCTTTAATTTCTTTGCTCATTTTGACCTCTTGTAGTCATTATCCCTAACAGGCTGAGTGGGTATTGATTTTTATATGCTTAGACTTCGTTTTAAACAGACGTTCTATTAAACAAATAACTTAAACAATTATGATTTCAGACCGCCAACATTTTACAGAGATGTTAATGGTGTGAAAAGTAAATCAATTTAGCCTGTGAGCTAGACAACAATTCACGTTGGAAATGTTGTATTAATTTGTTTTCCCCTCACTCGCTCCCCTTTGATTAGGGGGAGCGAGAGTGGGAAAGTTATCTTACAGTACTAGACGACGAATATCGCTTAAGCAGCTGTTTAGATAAGTAATGAAACGTGCACCTTCTGCACCATCAATCACACGGTGATCGTATGATAGAGACAGAGGTAGCTGCAGACGTGGTTCGAATTCTTTACCGTTCCACACAGGCTTCATTTCAGACTTAGATACACCAAGGATACCTACTTCAGGCGCATTTACGATAGGCGTAAATGCTGTACCACCGATGCCACCTAGGCTTGAGATAGTGAAACAGCCACCTTGCATGTCAGCCGCAGTTAATTTACCTGCACGTGCTTTCTTAGAAATTACCATTAGCTCTTCAGATAGCTCGTAGATGCCTTTCTTGTTTACATCTTTGAATACTGGAACAACAAGGCCGTTTGGCGTATCAACCGCGATACCAACGTTCACGTACTTCTTAAGAATGATGCTCTCGCCATCTTCTGATAGAGAAGAGTTAAACGCTGGGAATGCTTCTAGTGCTTTTGCAACAGCTTTCATGATGAACACAAGTGGAGTGATCTTCATGCCTGAATCTTTCTTCGCTTCGATAGCGTTTTGCTCTTTACGGAACGCTTCTAGGGCTGTGATATCAGCGTTATCCCACTGTGTAACGTGCGGGATCATTACCCAGTTACGGTGAAGGTTAGCACCAGAGATCTTCTTGATCTTAGAAAGCTTCTGAACTTCAGTCTCACCAAACTTGCTGAAGTCAACCTTCGGCCAAGGTAGTAGACCAAGAGCAGAGCCGTCACCGCCTTTGCCAGATGCCGCAGCACCAGACTCAAGACGCTTAAGTGCATCTTTAACGTAAGACTGAACGTCTTCTTTAAGGATACGGCTCTTACGACCAGTACCTTTAACCTTAGAAAGGTTAACGCCAAATTCGCGAGCTAGACGACGAACAACTGGAGACGCGTGTGCGTAATCGTTGTTTTCTTGGAAATCGTTTGCTGCAGGTGTAACTGCTGAAGCTTCAGCTTTTGAACGGTCCGCCGATGCGGCAGGAGCTGCTGCTGGAGCAGATGCTGCCGCTTGAGCAGGAGCCGCTACTGGAGCCGCACCAGCAACCGGAGTGCCGGCCACCTCAAATACCATGATCAGAGAGCCAGTCGTTACTTTGTCGCCAGCTGCAATTTTGATTTCCTTTACTGTACCTGCAAATGGTGCTGGAACTTCCATTGAAGCCTTGTCGCCTTCCACAGTAATTAGAGATTGCTCTTCTTCTACTGTATCGCCAACCGCTACCATTACTTCAGTAACTTCAACTTCGTCACCGCCGATATCTGGTACGTTTACTTCTTTTTCAGCAGATGCTGCTGGAGCCGCCGCAGGTGCTGCAGGAGCTTCTGCTACTGGAGCTGCCGCGCCAGAGCCCGCAGTTTCGAATACCATCACAAGAGAGCCAGTTGTTACTGAATCACCTTCAGCAATCTTGATCTCTTTAACCGTACCTGCAAATGGTGCTGGTACTTCCATCGAAGCTTTGTCGCCTTCTACAGTTAGAAGAGATTGCTCTTCTTCTACTGTATCGCCAACTTTAACCATGATTTCAGTAACTTCTACTTCGTCGCCACCGATATCTGGAACGTGAACTTCTTTAAGTTCTGCTGCCGCTGCTGCTGGAGCTGGAGCCGCTGCTGGAGCCGCTTCAGCCGCAGGAGCAGGTGCAGCTGCAGCTGCACCCTCGGCTTCGAAAATCATGATAAGAGAACCTGTAGTAACAGAATCGCCTTCCGCTACTTTGATTTCTTTAACGATACCTGCTTGAGACGCTGGAACTTCCATAGAAGCTTTGTCGCCTTCAACAGTGATAAGAGACTGCTCTTCTTCTACCTTGTCGCCAACGCTTACAAGAATCTCAGTAACTTCAACCTCATCCGCACCGATGTCAGGTACATTAATTTCGATTGCCATTGCTTATTTACCTTCTAATTAAGCGCTGTATTAAGCGTAAAGTGGGTTAGTTTTTTCAGTGTCGATGTTGAACTTAGCAATTGCTTCAGTCACAACAGACTTCTCAACATCACCGCGCTTCGCTAGTTCAGTTAGTGCTGCAACTACCACGTAGCCTGCGTTAACTTCGAAGTGACGACGTAGGTTTTCACGGCTGTCTGAACGGCCGTAACCATCTGTACCAAGTACTTTATATGACTCTGAAGGCATGAACGCACGAACTTGCTCAGAGTAGTTCTTCATGTAGTCAGTCGCTGCGATAGCTGGCTCAGTACCCATTACTTGTGCAATGTAAGGTACTTTAGCTTCTGCTTCTGGGTGAAGCATGTTGAAACGCTCTGCGTCTTGACCATCTCGAGTTAGCTCGTTGAACGATGTTACAGAGAACACGTCAGATGCGATGCCGTACTCTTCGCTTAGGATAGTCGCTGCTTTACGTACTTCGTTCATGATAGTACCAGAGCCCATTAGCTGAACTTTAGACTTATCACCAGCGTAAGATTCAAGCTTGTAAATACCCTTACGGATGCCTTCTTCAGCGCCTTCTGGCATTGCTGGCATTGCGTAGTTTTCGTTCATCACAGTTAGGTAGTAGAACACGTTCTCTTGGTTCTCACCGTACATGCGACGGATACCGTCTTGCATAATTACCGCAACTTCGTAAGCGAATGTTGGGTCGTAAGAGATACAGTTAGGTACTGTGTTCGCCATGATGTGCGAGTGACCATCTTCGTGCTGTAGACCTTCACCATTTAGTGTTGTACGGCCAGCTGTAGCACCTAGTAGGAAACCACGAGCTTGTTGGTCACCTGCCATCCATGCCATATCACCTACACGTTGGAAACCAAACATTGAGTAGTAGATATAGAACGGAATCATTGGTAGATCGTTAGTGCTGTATGAAGTTGCAGCGGCAACCCAAGAAGCCATTGAGCCTAGCTCGTTGATACCTTCTTGCAGAACCTGACCAGAGGTTGCTTCTTTGTAGTAAGAAACGATGCCTTTATCTTCTGGTGTGTATTCCTGACCGTGTGGGTTGTAGATACCAATCTGACGGAATAGACCTTCCATACCAAACGTACGAGCTTCGTCACAGATGATAGGAACAATGTTCTTACCAATGTTCTTGTTCTTAAGCAGGATATTAAGCGTACGAACGTATGCCATCGTAGTTGAGATGTCACGCTTCTGCTCGCTTAGTAGCGGCGCGAATTCTTCTAGCTCAGGAACTTTAAATTCTTGAGTGAACTTAGGTAGACGCTGTGGCGTGTAACCTTTAAGTGCTTTACGACGAGCGTGTAGGTATTCGTATTCCGCACTACCTTCTTCCAGTTTTAGGTATGGAAGCTCTGCTACTTTCTCATCAGTTAGAATGTCTTGAAGACCTAGACGGTCACGTAGGTGTAGTACGTGAGTCATGTCCATCTTCTTAACTTGGTGTGCGATGTTTTTACCTTCAGCTGCATCACCCATACCGTAACCTTTAACTGTCTTAGCTAGGATTACTGTAGGACGGCCTTTAGTTTCTGCCGCATTTTTATACGCTGCATACAGCTTAGAAGAATCGTGACCACCACGCTTAAGCGCGAAGATTTCGTCATCTGTCATGTCAGCAACAAGTGCTGCTGTTTCTGGGTACTTGCCAAAGAAGTGCTCACGTACGTACGCGCCATCTTTAGACTTAAATGTTTGGTAGTCACCATCTACAGTTTCGTTCATTAGCTGCAGTAGTTTGCCTGACGTATCTTTCGCCAGTAGCGCATCCCAGTTGTTACCCCAGATAACTTTAACAACGTTCCAGCCAGCGCCTTTAAATAGACCTTCTAGCTCTTGGATGATGCTACCGTTACCCATTACAGGACCATCTAGGCGCTGAAGGTTACAGTTGATTAGGAAGCATAGGTTATCTAGTTTCTCACGCGCAGCGAAAGACAGTGAACCACGTGATTCTGGCTCATCCATCTCACCATCACCTAGGAAGGCGTAAACACGTTGAGCTGAAGTGTCTTTAAGGCCGCGACCATTTAGGTACTTAAGGAAACGCGCTTGGTAGATCGAAGAAATTGGACCTAGACCCATAGATACTGTTGGGAACTGCCAGAACTCAGGCATCAGTTTAGGGTGTGGGTATGAAGGAATACCTTTACCGTCTACTTCTTGACGGAAGTTATCTAGCTGTTCTTCAGTTAGACGACCTTCAACGAATGCGCGAGAGTAGATACCTGGTGAGATATGACCTTGATAATAAACTAGATCGCCACCGTCTGTTTCGTTAGGAGCACGGAAGAAGTGGTTGAAGCACACTTCATAGAATGCTGCTGCAGACTGGTAAGAAGCCATGTGACCACCAAGGTCTAGGTCTTTCTTAGAAGCACGCAATACGATCATGATTGCGTTCCAGCGAATAATCGAACGAATACGACGCTCAAGCGTGGTATCACCAGGGTAAGCTGGTTCTTGTGCAGCTGGAATAGTGTTGATGTAGTTAGTGTTGATACCTGTTGGCATATCAACGCCGTCTAAACGTGCTTTCTCTAGAACTGTTTCTAGTAGGAACTGCGCGCGTTCTACACCTTCTTCGCGAACAACGGACTCAAGTGCTTGTAGCCAATCTTGAGTTTCCAGTGCATCTACGTCATGCTTCATGTCAGACATGGCGATCTTTCCTTCTGTTGGTTGGATCTACTTAATAAAAGTAAGCGTTTCTAGTTTTAAGAATCACTATCTTGTTGAATTCGTCTTAAAGAGCGCTCACGTCGAGACTCTTCTCTAGTCAAATCCAACAATGTTTCTTCGATATAAGCTAAGTGTGAATGAGACATTTCACGTGCCTTTTCAGGCTTTCCAGAAACAATCGCTTCCACGATATTAGCTCGGTGTTTACTGACTTTCTCCACCACTTCACTTCGGCGGTGCAATAACTTTAAATTCTGTAAAACATTTTGCTCTAGCAGTGGTGCTAGGCTTCGCACGATATGAAGCAAAACAACATTGTGTGCGGCTTCAGTTAACGCAACAAGAAAAGCCATAACCGCAGCAGCTTCTGCTTCGATGTCATCGGTTTCTTGTACTTTACGAATAGTGCCTAAGCAATTTTCAATTTGAGCAAAATCTTCATCGGTACCACGCAATGCTGCGAAATAAGCAGAAATCCCTTCCATAGCATGACGTGCTTCGAGCAAGTCAAGCTGCGTTTCATTATGGGAAGATAGAAGGTCTAGCAACGGATCCGAGAAACTTTTCCAAATATTTTCGCTCACAAACGTACCTCCACCTTGGCGGCGGGTAAGTAGTTTCTTCGCTTCTAAGCGCTGAATTGCTTCTCGAATAGAAGGTCGAGAAACATCAAACTGTTTAGCCAGCTCTCGTTCAGGTGGAAGCTGTTGACCTGCTGAAAGTGTCCCTTCAACAATCAAGCGTTCCAATTCCTGTTCAATCACATCAGAAAGTTTCGGCTGACGAATCCTTTGATAAGCCATATTTATTATTCTACTTTTCTTTCGAAGTTAATTGGTATTACCAATTTCAAATTGGCGTAAAAATTAACACATTTAAAACACCGATGTCTAGTGAAAAATTGATTCAAATCATAGAACCGGCCTTGCATTAACCATTCTGAAACATTTATAGATTAAAACATCAACACTCATGGTCAGACCAATTACATACAAGAAACTTATCGGGCAAATTGCGTGCTATAAAAACACTTATAAATCAATAACAAAGGAATCGTTTTGTCGGACAAGGAAACTTGACCAATATCAATAAAGGAAGGAATAACCCTAGGCCGGGTTATTAATAATTTGAATAACAAAATAAATCTGCAGCGAAACCCAACCGCTCAGTAATTGAACAATGGTTTTTTATGACAATGATTTTCTAAATCGAGCCCAGTCAAAAACAAGACCGGGATCACTCTTTCTCAGCGGGGCAATATATTGGTGCCCTGTAATACGTGGTTGGGTAATTAATGGATACGATTGAATCAAGGCACTACTGAGGCGTTGCAGACTGAGGTACTGTTCATCGGTGTAAGCCACATAGTCCGACCCTTCAAGCTCAATACCGATCGAGTAATCATTGCACTTCTCTCGGCCAGCAAAACTCGATACTCCTGCGTGCCAGGCTCGAGCAAGAAAAGGCACAAACTGGACCACTTCTCCATCACGTCGGATCAAACAGTGCGCAGATACTCGCATGTTCTCAATCACTTTGAAGAAAGGGTGAATTGACGAGTCGAGCTTGCCTAGGAAAAAGTCTTCGATGTAAGAGCCACCAAACTGGCCTGGCGGTAAGCTGATGTTATGAATAACCAGTAGTGATATATCACTAGTGTCTGTTCGGACATCATAGTGAGGAGATGGAACAATTCGCGCATGACAATACCACCCTTGAGCATCAATAAGCTCCAAGCTTTGTTTACCTTCATTTGTATTGCTACTGCGCATACATCTAGACTCCATCTACCTCTATGTCGTTATGATTTTATCCGACAACAAAGAAAATGCGAGAATTGATGCTGAAATTCCGCACAAGCAAGAGTATCATGCGCACTTTGTTACCCCACAAAGACAGTTTTAGCGATGAAGAACACACATAACAGTCAAGAACGCCTCGAATATCTTAAGCAGCAACTACCAGCAGAAATCTCTCGTGCCGTGGCAGATACACTACGCGAAGACCTCGGTGGTACACTAGATGCCACAGCGGATATCACTGCAAGTTTAATTCCGGCTGAGACTCAGAATGTTGCAACGATTATTACTCGTGAGCACGGTGTGTTCTGTGGCCAAATGTGGGCTGATGAAGTCTTTAAGCAACTTGGTGGTGAAGTCCTCATTGAATGGCATGTCCAAGATGGTGACAAGGTGGAACCGAATCAAGTGCTTTGCACACTAACAGGCCCTGCGAGAGTCTTGCTTACAGGCGAACGTAACGCTATGAACTTCATCCAAACTCTGTCTGGCTGCGCCAGCGTGGTTGCGCTGTACGCTGAGAAAATTGCGCATACCGAGTGCCGACTGTTAGATACACGCAAAACCATTCCTGGCCTGCGCAGTGCGTTGAAGTATGCTGTCGCTTGTGGTGGTGGCTTTAATCACCGCATTGGCGTATTTGACGCTTACTTAATTAAAGAAAACCACATCATTGCCTGTGGTGGTATCACTAAAGCTATTGAAACTGCGAAACAGCTTAATCCAGGCAAACCAGTTGAGGTCGAAACGGAATCTCTGGAGGAACTGCAACAAGCTATCGATGCAGGAGCGGATATCATTATGCTCGATAACTTCAGCACCGACATGATGCGCAAGGCGGTTGAAATTAACGCTGGCCGTGCTGCTTTAGAAAACTCAGGAAATGTCACTATGGACACCATCGCTGAGTTTGCGGAAACTGGCGTTGATTATATTTCTGTGGGTGCTTTGACCAAGCACTTGAAAGCAATGGACTTGTCGATGAGATTTAAAGACTAGTCTATTTTTCAATAAGAGAATCTTACTAAAGCGAAGCCTATTTGAGCTTCGCTTTTTTATTTCCAACATTACGCAATCCAGAGTTCTACACCCGAAATCGCCACTTGCTCCGCAACACCATTCTCATTTTTTGCAAGTCTGCTTTTAATTATCCACGCCTCCTCGTAAGCGCTTATCTAGTCGCTTCAACGTCAGCGGTGATGCCTCTACTGTTCAAGCTTTACGTCTCTGAGGAATCACTATGTACCAAGGAATTAACCAAAAAGGGTTTACCTTAATCGAACTAATGATTGTGGTTGCCGTTATCGGTGTACTTGCCGCTGTCGCTCTACCGCAATATCAAAAATACATTGGAAAAAGTGAAGCAGCCTCTGCTTTAGCGACCTTATCGGGGCTTCGCACCAATATCGAAGCGTACACGCTTGAGCAAGGAAGCTTTCCTGATACCGAAACTACACCTGCCTTAAAAAACAGATTAGGTTTCCCCAGCGCTATTATTGAAGCCATTGAAGCCGAGGCTGGAGTCAGCAGTGCAGGCAATATTATTTTGTCATTTGATCAAGTCCCCAACGCAAGTCCTTCGGTTAGTAATTATAAATTGGCATTAGCACGAAATGCTCAAGGCGGATGGGCATGTATTAGTACTGCCACGGAAGAATCCGGAGTATTACCAAAGGGCTGTCAATATTCCGAAAGCGTCTCAGTAACGGTACCTGAATGATCCCGTCCACTCTCCCATCTATTTTAAGACAGGCTAACGCCATCGATGAAACGCAAGAAACTGCGTTATATGACCTGTCCATGTTATCTGGTTGCTCCGTTCCAGAAGGAGCAACTGAGCTCAACCTTTGTCAGGCTCAAGAGCTTGTTGCTGTTCTAGCCGACGTTTTTGGACTCCCAATAGTATCGATAAAGGACAACGACTATGCGAGTTTGTGCCAACAACTCGGTTTACGGGACATCATAACTCAATACCAAGCCTTACCTATTTCACTGCGCGACAACGTTCTAACCGTTGCGGTCAGCGATCCCACCCCCTCGCAGTTAGAAAGTGATTTTAAGTTTGCCTCAGGATTACAAATCGAACTGGGTTTGGCTAACCATCAAGACATAAACGCCGCAATACGCAAAATTTATGGAGAGGGGCAAGAGCAATGGAGCCAACAGACTAAGGAACTCACCTCCCACGAACTGGCAAACTTAGTACAAGTGAATGAGAGTGAACTTGAGCATTGCGATGAGCTAATGCTGGATGACTCGCCTGTCAGCCGTTTCATTCACCAAATCCTATTAGAAGCCGTCAGCAAGAAAGCGTCCGATATTCATTTTGAGCCATACGAACACCAGTACCGAATTCGACTTCGCTGTGATGGTATTCTTATTGAGGCACATCAGCCATCGATCCAATTAAGCCGCAGACTATCTGCTCGCCTGAAGATTCTCGCTAAGCTAGATATTGCTGAGCGCCGTCTTCCTCAAGATGGTCGAATCAAACTCAAACTATCACCCCACTCCGCCACGGATATCCGTGTATCAACCCTGCCAACCATGTGGGGAGAAAAGGTAGTACTGAGAATTCTCGACCTAAATTCTGCCCGTTTGGATATCGAGCAATTAGGGTATAACGACACTCAACAAGCTCTTTACTTGCAAGCGTTGCACAAGCCTCAAGGAATGGTGTTAATGACAGGGCCTACTGGAAGTGGCAAAACCGTCTCTCTCTATGCGGGACTCAAACTTCTTAATACCCCAGAGCGAAATATCTCAACTGCCGAAGACCCTATTGAAATACATCTAGATGGGATAAACCAAGTTCAAGTTAACCCTAAGATAGGCTTTGGTTTTTCTGCAGCCTTGCGCACTTTTTTACGCCAAGATCCGGATGTGGTTATGGTGGGAGAAATACGAGATCTCGACACAGCAGAGATTGCGGTTAAAGCGGCTCAAACAGGTCATCTAGTTCTGTCAACTTTACACACTAATTCCGCGCTTGAGACCATTACACGGCTACAAAATATGGGAATAGAGAGCTTCAACCTCGTGTCTTCACTTTCGCTAATTATCGCGCAGCGGCTCGCTCGCCGTTTGTGCTCTTTATGTAAGCGCCCAGATCACCTCCGTAAAGATCTGCTCCGCAGTCTCGATATATCCTCCTGCCAGAGGATTTACAAAGCCAATGATGTTGGTTGTAGCAAATGTAATAGAGGCTATTCGGGTCGTATCGGTATTTACGAAGTGCTGGTTTTTTCCAACGAGTTAAGCGCCGCCGTTCTTCAGAAAGCCAGTATTCAAGATCTTGAAGTCATCGCTGTGTCACAAGGAATGATGACACTTAAACAAGCGGGGCTTGAAAAACTCACTCTTGGGCTGACAAGCTACCAAGAACTGCAGCGTGTCCTTTATTTCGAATGAGAATGCCCCTATGCCTAACCCGCTTCCTATGCCATTAAGAAAGTTCCGCTGGAGAGGTGTTGATCGATCTGGCGCAAAAGCAAAGGGGCAAATCCTTGCTTTAACCGAAATGGAGGTCAGAAATCAATTAGGTCGGCAGCAAATCCATATCAGAAAAATTTCTCGCCATCGCATTTCGTTTTGGACCAGATTAACCCACAAGATTTCACGCAAAGACATCACTCTATTCACTAGGCAATTGGCTACTTTGCTGACGACAAGAGTTCCTCTTGTTCAAGCCCTTAAGCTTATCTCTGAAAGCCACTCCAAAGCCGAAATGAAATCGGTCCTTAATCAGGTCGCTAGCCGAGTGGAGAGTGGCGTCCCTATCGCTCAAGCGCTACAAGCACTAAGTACACATTTTGACCGCTTCTATATCGATATGATTGCGACGGGCGAATCGTCCGGAAACATTGCGGTGACGTTAGATAGGTTAGCAACATATCGTGAAAAACATGATGCTCTGCAGTCTAAAGTCGTTAAAGCCATGATATATCCAAGTATGGTGCTGATAGTTTCTTGTGCCGTAACCTATTTGATGCTCACGAGTGTGATTCCTGAATTTGAATCGATGTTTAAAGGGTTCAATGCCAATTTACCTTGGTTCACATCCGAGGTGCTGGAGCTATCAAACTGGAGCCAATCATACGGACTGGTTAGCGTTGCTTCTCTAGGTTTATTGATTGCTAGCATTAAGTTTATTTGCCTTAAAAATGCTACTGCCGAATTATGTATAAGTAAATTAGCCATCAAACTGCCCGTTGTTGGCGACATCATTACCAAAGCAACCATTGCCAAATTTAGCCGAACATTAGCGACCAGTTTTAGTTCTGGAATACCGATACTCACAGGCATACAAGCGAGCGCAAGAACAACAGAGAACGCTTACTTTCAACAAGCTATTTTTTCTATACACACTCATGTCGTAGCGGGCGTACCTGTTCATTTAGCAATGCGAAACAGTCTCGCTTTCCCTGAGATGGTGCTGCAAATGGTCATGATAGGTGAAGAAACTGGCAAGTTAGATGAAATGCTCAATAAGATCGCTAGCATCTATGAGGCGGATGTCGATAACATCGTAGACAACTTAGGAACAATCATTGAGCCTTTGGTTATTGTCTTCCTTGGCACAATAATTGGCGGGTTAGTGATTGCAATGTACTTACCTATCTTTAACTTAATGTCGGTAATAGGCTAACATAGGCAATAACTCACTGATTTTACGGTTTCATACTCAAGAATGGACGCATTTTCTTATTATCCTTGGCTCTTCCCTGCTTTTGCGGCTCTCTTCGGCTTGATCGTTGGCAGTTTTTTGAATGTCGTCATTTATCGATTACCGATAATGATGGAGCGTGGTTGGCGCGAAGAATGTGCCGAAGCTTTTCCTGAGTACAAAATTGCCCCTCCCGAAGATAAATTTAACCTTAGCGTGCCGCGCTCAGCATGCCCTAAATGCCATACACCGATTCGAATTATCGATAATATTCCTGTACTCAGCTGGTTGTTACTTAAGGGCAAGTGTCATCATTGCAGTCATAAAATCAGTGCTCGTTACCCACTTATTGAGCTCCTGACAGCAGCCATGTGTGCAACCGTAGCGTGGCAACTTGGGTATAGCGAATACAGCTTAGCGTTAATCGTCTTTACCTTCGTGCTTATCAGCGCCACTTTCATTGACTTCGATACCATGCTGTTGCCAGACCAGCTTACCTTACCTCTAATGTGGTTGGGCATTGCACTAGCATTATTAGGTATCTCTCCAATTTCGTTAACGGATTCTGTAATTGGTGCCATGGCTGGCTACCTCTGCTTATGGTCCATTTTCTGGCTGTTTAAACTACTAACAGGTAAAGAAGGCATGGGCTACGGTGACTTTAAGTTGCTGGCAGCTCTCGGAGCATGGTTAGGCTGGCAACACTTGCCTTTGATCGTCTTAATGTCATCCGTTGTTGGGGTTTTATTTGGTCTCGTTCAATTGCGAATGCAAAAGAAAGGGATTGATGTTGCATTTCCTTTCGGCCCTTATCTCGCCATTGCTGGTTGGATTAGCGCTTTGTGGGGCGAGCAAATTATTCAATACTACCTCAAGTCGTATATAGGGGTGTAACCATGGGATTTGTTATTGGACTTACCGGCGGTATTGCCAGCGGAAAAACCACCGTTGCCAACCTTTTTCACGATAACTTTGCTATTGATTTGGTCGATGCAGACCTTGTTGCTCGAGAAGTAGTAGAAGTAGGTTCGGCAGGTCTTGACGCTTTAACGCAACACTTTGGTATTGGGATCCTTCAAGAAGATGGTTCTCTTAATCGCAGTGCTCTTCGGGAGCGCATCTTTGCTAACGAGGACGAAAAGCTTTGGGTAAATAACTTGCTGCACCCGATGATCAGAGAGCGTATGCAATCACAACTGGATGCATCCACCAGCCCTTATACTCTGTTCGTAGTTCCACTTCTCATCGAAAATGGGCTACAAACTATGGCTGACCGTGTTTTAGTTGTAGATGTCTGTGAAGAAACACAAATTTACCGAACAATGACACGTGATGGGGTGCCTGAGTCACAAGTGCGTTCTATACTCAAAGCACAAGTAGACCGAGAAACTCGTTTATTGCATGCTGACGATGTGATTGATAATAATACTGATAACGCTCAACTTTTGTCCCAAGTCACAGAATTACACCAAAAGTACCTAGCATTATGCGAACAAAATCGGTGAAAATAGCAGGGAAGCGTTTAAAGGCTAGCAGATGATCACAAATAGATTCGAACACCCTCTTAATGAAAAAACAAGAATGTACCTAAGAGTTGAATCTCTATTGAGACAGCTTCAGCACTCCTCGTCTTTTTCAGATAATTATCAGTATCAAATTTTCTTCAAATCACTGTTTGATTTACTGGAGATCTTTGAACAAATCCAGCTCAAAAGCGAACTCGCTAAAGATCTTGAAAAGCAACGTCAAACTTATCGTGCATGGCTTAATGTCGATGACGTCGATCAGGAAATGCTAGGCTCGATCTTAAGGGATCTAGATGGTGTACATAAAGATTTAATGATGGCCGAACGATTCGGTCAATCTCTGAAAGAAGATCGCTTCCTCAGCGCAATCCGCCAACGATTTGGACTGCCGGGTGGTTCATGCTGTTTCGATCTTCCGTCATTGCATTACTGGTTACATCTACCGATTGAAAAACGTATGCATGATGCTGAAGCTTGGTTAGCGTCAGTCAAACCACTTATGAATGCCCTTCAGTTATGGCTGAAGCTCACTCGTGAGACTGGTCGTTTTAAGAAGCAAATTGCTCGCTCCGGGTTTTATCAAAGTGACGCTGAAGAAGCCAATATCCTTCGTCTAACCATTCCAATGGAGTATGGTGTCTACCCAATGATTTCAGGACATAAAAACCGCTTTGCAGTGAAGTTTATTGCCTTTGAATCAGGTCAAGCCTACCCTAATGATATAGAATTTGAATTAGCTGTTTGCAGCTGAAAGTAACACTCAGGAATCACTATGAGTAAACCAACCGTTGTTCCATGCCCTCAATGTAAAGCTGAAGTTGTATGGAACGAAGACAGCCCTTTTCGCCCGTTTTGCTCAAAGCAGTGCCAAATGATTGATTTTGGTGAGTGGGCCGACGAAGAGAACACCATTCCTGGCGCACCAGATATGTCTGACAGCGATGGCTGGTCAGAAGATAATTACTAACTTCGTCCAGCAATTACCACCACTTACCTCTCATCATCCCTGCGTAGACAGGGATCTTACCAAAGAGTACTGACCGGGCTCATAGGTAGCAGTTCTAACCGGACACATAAGTAAAAGTGCTAAGGTGTTAACTTCAAACATAAAAAAAGCGGAGCCCTTGGGCTCCGCTTAATACTTGAGAACGCTAGTAAAATAGCATTACTTCTTAGCAAGTTTCTCTTTGATACGAGCAGACTTACCAGAACGCTCACGTAGGTAGTACAGCTTGGCACGACGTACTGCACCACGGCGTTTAACTTCGATGCTATCAACCATTGGAGAGTGAGTTTGGAACGTACGCTCAACACCTTCGCCGTTCGAGATCTTACGAACAGTGAAAGCAGAGTGAAGACCACGGTTACGGATAGCGATTACAACGCCTTCGTAAGCCTGTAGACGCTCACGGTCACCTTCTTTTACTTTAACCTGAACTACAACAGTGTCACCTGGTGCAAATTTAGGTAGGCCTGATTTCATTTGCTCTTCTTCAAGAGCCTTGATGATGTTACTCATGTTCTTAAATTCCTAGAATAAACTGATACTAAATTAAATAGGTTACTTGCTATTAACTCGATGCTCTTTTATGAACTCGGCAAGTAATTGTTCCTGTTCGTCAGTCAGAGCTAGGTTTTCCAGGAGCTCCGGTCTTCTTAGCCAAGTACGGCCTAACGACTGCTTAAGTCGCCAGCGACGAATGTCCTTATGGTTACCAGACTTGAGGACACTTGGTACCTCTAAATCGTCTAGAACTTCAGGGCGCGTATAGTGTGGACAATCTAGTAAGCCATTTGCAAAAGAATCTTCTTCTGCTGAAGCAAAATCGCCTAGTACTCCCGGAACAAACCGTGAGACTGAGTCGATTAGCGTCATGGCTGGGATTTCCCCACCTGTCATCACAAAATCTCCGATTGACCATTCTTCGTCAACCTCTGTTTGGATGATGCGCTCATCTACCCCTTCGTAGCGTCCACAAATCAACACAAGGTTGTCGTTTTTCGCTAGTTCTTCTACCCCAATCTGATCGAGCTTACGACCTTGAGGAGAAAGGTAAATAACTTTCGTCTTACCCGGTGATGCCTGTTTGGCTGCGTGAATGGCATCGCGCAATGGCTGAACCATCATTAACATGCCAGGACCACCACCGTAGGGTCTATCATCGACAGTGCGATGTTTGTCGTGAGTGAAATCACGAGGATTCCATGTCTCAATCGACAGTAGACCTTTTTTAACCGCTTGACCTGTTACTCCATAATCAGTAACGCTGCGGAACATGTCTGGAAAAAGGCTAATTACGCCAACCCACATCTGTTCTCTCGCTCTTTCAGTTACCAATTAAGGATTAGAATCCAGGATCCCAGTCAACTTCGATCCGTTGAGCTTCGCGATCAACTTTCTTGATCACTTGCTCTTCAAGGTACGGTATCAACCGTTCCTTTTGCCCAAAAGCATCTTTCAGATTTGCTTTCACAACCAGAACATCGTTCGAACCCGTTTCCAACATGTCGGTTACTTCACCTAGGTCGTAACCTTTTGTGGTCACTACTTTCATGCCGAACAATTCGCGCCAGTAGAACTCATCTTCTGACAGTTCAGGAAGCACAGCTGGATCAATTGCAATTTCAAAGTTAGTTAGTAGGTGAGCTTCTTCACGAACCTCAAGACCTTCAAGTTTACACACCATACCTTTGTTATGGCGCTTCCAACTTTCAACTTTCAATTCGACCCATTCGCCCTTTTGACTAATGTACCAAGGACTGTAATCGAAAATACTTTCAGGATTGTCTGTGTAGGTAAACACTTTAAGCCATCCACGAATGCCATAAGTAGAACCAAATTTACCTACAACAATTCTTTCGGGAGTATTGCTCATAGTTTCTTTACCTTTCATCGACGACATACTGCTAACTAAACTAATAATTAAGCCGCTTTTTGAGCGTCTTTAACTAGCTTAGCAACACGGTCAGAAACTGTTGCGCCTTGACCAACCCAGTGGTTAACGCGCTCTAGGTCTAGACGTAGACCTTCTTCTTGACCAGTAGCAGTTGGGTTAAAGAAACCCACTTTCTCGATGAAACGGCCAGTCGCTGCATTGCGGCTGTCCGCTACTACGATTTGATAGAATGGACGCTTCTTAGCGCCGTGACGTGCCAAACGAATGGTTACCATATCGTCCTCTTTGCTTTCTCAATAATAAAAATGACCTCAGAAGTGTTTCTCTAATGAGCAACCTGAGGTCTCGTGCCAAAATAAAGCCCCGGAATTTTACTCTTATTCCGAGGCATTGCAAGGGGTTTAGCTATTTTTTCACCAGTTTTTGGCTGGCATTTCTCGTGTGACGCAGATAACAGTTTGAAACTTAAGGGACTGAAACCTGAGCCAATCCACGGCTAGCGACCAAATGGATTGAAGCCGCCGCCGCCCATGCCACCCATCATGCCTTGCATGTTGCGCATCATTCCACGCATGCCGCCTTTCTGCATCTTCTTCATCATTTTTTGCATCTGAGTGAATTGCTTCAAGAGACGGTTAACATCTTGCACTTGAGTACCAGAACCTGCAGCGATACGCTTTTTACGAGAACCTTTAATTAATTCAGGACGTTGACGCTCTTTCATTGTCATTGAGTTGATGATCGCTTCCATCTGCTTAAACATCTTGTCGTCAACTTTGTCTTTAACGTTATCAGGTAAGTTAGACATGCCTGGTAGCTTGTCCATCATTCCCATCATACCGCCCATATTTTGCATCTGACCAAGTTGCTCACGGAAGTCTTCTAGGTCGAAACCTTTCTTCTCCTTGAACTTCTTCGCCATCTTTTCTGCTTTATCGGTAT
Organism: Vibrio sp. La 4.2.2; assembly: GCF_027586995.1. NCBI lineage: Bacteria > Pseudomonadati > Pseudomonadota > Gammaproteobacteria > Vibrionales > Vibrionaceae > Vibrio > Vibrio sp. La 4.2.2. The sequence goes on along the minus strand of NZ_JAPPTJ010000008.1, from coordinate 22,805 downwards.
CAACATTACGTTGTAAATCTTCGATAAGAGAAAGAACGTCACCCATGCCTAAGATACGTGATGCAACACGATCTGGGTGGAAAGGTTCTAGTGCGTCAGTCTTTTCACCCACACCCAAGAACTTAACTGGTTTACCCGTAATATGACGAACAGAAAGCGCCGCACCACCACGAGCATCACCGTCGACTTTAGTTAAGATAACACCCGTTAACGGCAGCGCATCACCAAAAGCTTTTGCTGTGTTCGCGGCATCCTGACCTGTCATCGCATCGACAACAAACAGCGTTTCGACTGGGTTGATTGCTGAATGGAGATCTTTAATCTCATCCATCATCTCATGGTCAACCGCTAAACGACCCGCGGTATCGACAATCAATACGTCATAAAACTTTTTCTTCGCATGATCGATAGCTGCATTGGCTATATCAATTGGCTTTTGATCTGCTGATGAAGGGAAGAAATCAACGCCAATATCGGTAGCAAGTGTTTCTAGCTGTTTGATCGCAGCTGGACGATAAACGTCGGCAGACACCACAAGAACTTTCTTCTTGTCACGCTCATGCAGCAGTTTAGAGAGTTTACCAACACTGGTCGTTTTACCCGCACCTTGCAGACCTGCCATTAAGATGACCGCCGGCGGCTGTGCAGCTAGGTCCAGTGCTTCGTTGGCTTCACCCATGACCGACTCAAGCTCAGCTTGAACGATTTTGATGAACTCTTGGCCTGGAGTTAAGGATTTAGAAACTTCAACACCAACGGCACGCTCTTTTACGCCTTTGATGAAATCTCGAACTACTGGCAGAGCAACGTCGGCTTCTAGAAGCGCCATGCGAACTTCGCGCAGAGTATCTTTAATATTGTCGTCGGTCAGACGACCTTTGCCGCTGATATTCTTCAGCGTTTTGGATAGACGATCCGTTAAATTCTCAAACATTTCTTTCTCTTCGCTGTAAATTGCGATCAATTGTAGTGAGTATACCTTAGCCAGCAGTGAGAGTCATACCTAACAAGATCAAATACGAGTCAATACTTTTTACTTCTGCGATGGCTCATTGAGTCGATGCAGGGTATAATTCCAGCTCTAAGCAATCGATTTTTTAGGAAAAATGGACAGTTTAATCGCAATTGCGGCCGCTATTCTTTATGTGCTGGCCATCGTTACAATTATCCCAGGCTTGGTCCACCAGGTCGGGATCCGTACAAAAACTGTTCTCGTCAGTGCGGTTTTAGCACTAGCTTTTCATGCGTGGCTACTCAGTGATCTCATCTTAAGTGGCAGTGGACAAAACCTCAGCATCTTGAATGTCGCTTCATTAATTGGCTTCATTATTTCGCTGTTTATGAGCATTGCCATGCTTAAAACGCGAATTTGGTTCTTATTGCCTGTGGTTTACGGCTTTGCCGCCATTAATCTCTCCGCCGCCGCTTTTGTTCCAACTGCGTTTATTACTCACTTGGAGCACAATCCAAAACTGCTAATTCATATTTCGTTAGCACTTTTTTCCTATTCTACGCTCTCCATTGGTGCGCTTTACGCAATTCAATTAGCGTGGCTTGACCATAAGCTAAAGAATAAGAAAGCACTGACCATTAATCCTAATCTTCCACCTTTAATGATGGTTGAAAGACAGCTTTTCAAGATCATTTTGATTGGCACTGGTCTGCTTACCGCAACGCTTCTTACTGGTTTTGTGTTTGTTCAAGATATGTTTGCTCAAGGCAAGGCTCACAAAGGTGTGCTTTCGTTCTTGGCTTGGATTATCTACTCAGTATTGCTTTGGGGACATTACCGCAAAGGATGGCGCGGCAAAAAAGTGACTTGGTTTGCTGTTGCAGGCGCAACCTTGCTGACTCTGGCATACTTCGGTAGCCGATTCGTTAGGGAAATCATACTAAGCTAAATGGCTTGATATGCTCTACTTAGCACACTACGAATGTCGCGTTGACAACACAGTATAAATGGTTCATTAATTAACCAGCTATTAACTAAAGGAATTTTGAAGTTTTGGACGACATTTCGACCGGTATTTTGTTTGCAATCCTTGCAGGTCTAATTGTAATTTCCGGCTACTTTTCCGGCTCAGAGACAGGGATGATGTCTCTGAACCGCTATCGACTTAAACATCTTTCTAAGACTGGCCACAAAGGCGCGAAACGCGTCGAGCGCTTACTCAATCGCCCAGATCGGTTGATTGGGTTAATTCTCATCGGTAACAACCTCGTTAATATTCTCGCCTCAGCCATAGCCACCGTCATCGGTTTACGCCTTTATGGTGATATTGGTGTCGCCATTGCCACAGGTGCACTAACTCTGATTATTTTGGTCTTTGCCGAAGTCACACCGAAAACGCTCGCCGCCCTGTATCCAGAACGCATCTCTTTTATGAGCAGTATCTTGCTGACCATTCTGATGAAGGTTCTGTCTCCCCTGGTTGTTTTAGTTAACTTTATTACTAACGGCTTTATTCGCTTGTTGGGTATTCGCGTTAATCACAATGATGAAGATCATTTAAGCTCGGAGGAGCTAAGAACAGTAGTTAATGAAGCTGGCTCGCTGATCCCACGACGTCACCAAGATATGCTGATTTCTATTCTCGATCTTGAACACGTGACCGTGAATGACATTATGATCCCTCGCAACGAGATTACTGGCATCAATATTAATGATGATTGGAAATCAATTGTTCGTCAGTTAACCCACTCACCTCATGGTCGTGTGGTGCTGTATCGTGATCAGATTGATGAAGTAGTTGGGATGCTGCGTCTACGTGAATCTTATCGTTTAATGTTGGAGAAAAACGAATTCACCAAAGAAACCCTGCTCCGAAGTGCTGATGAGGTTTACTTCATTCCTGAAGGGACGCCACTCAACGTGCAAATGCTAAAGTTCCAACGTAATAAAGAACGCATCGGACTGATCGTTGATGAATACGGTGATATTAATGGCCTAGTCACCCTAGAAGACATTCTCGAGGAAATCGTTGGTGAGTTCACAACTTCAATGGCGCCAACACTCTCTGATGAAATTACGCCGCAAGGGGACGGCAGCTTCTTGATCGAAGGCAGCGCCAACATCCGAGACATTAATAAAGGCCTTAAATGGAACCTACCAACAGATGGCCCTAGAACATTGAATGGTTTAATGCTGGAGTATTTGGAAGATATTCCTGAAAGCCACCTGAGTGTTCAAGTTGCAGAGCATCAAATGGAAATTGTTGAACTGGAAGAGAACCGTATCAAGATGGTCAAAGTTTTTCCAAAGAACAAAAAATAACCAACCTGTATTAAAAGAAACGGCACCAAAAGGTGCCGTTTTCTCTACTTCCAAATGGAACAACCTAGTTGATATTAGGCCCTAACCACTTCTCAGCTTCCGTTTGATCCCAACCTTTACGATCAGCATAGCTGTCTACCTGATCTTGTTGAATCTGTGCAATTGCAAAGTATCGAGAATCAGGGTGTGAGAAATACCATCCGGACACAGAAGCTCCAGGCCACATCGCATAGCTAGAAGTCAGTGACATACCGATAGTTTGCTCGACCTCGAGTAACTCCCACAACGCACCTTTTTCCGTATGCTCTGGACAGGCTGGGTAACCAGGGGCTGGTCGGATACCTTGGTACTTTTCACGAATCAGGTCGTCATTAGACAGGGCTTCATCTGCTGAGTATCCCCAGATCTCTTTACGAACTTTCTCATGCATGTATTCTGCAAACGCTTCTGCCAAACGATCAGCAACCGCTTGGATCATGATCGCATTGTAATCGTCACCTTGAGCTTTGTACTCGTCAGCCAGTTCACGCTCACCAATACCACCGGTTACCGCAAACGCACCAATCCAATCTTGCTTACCACTTTCTTTTGGTGCTACATAATCAGAAAGACAGTAGTTGAACCCTTTAGGCTTTTCAGTTTGCTGACGCAAGTTATGCAGTACTTTGCGAACTTGGGTGCGAGTTTCATCAGTGTATACTTCAATATCATCTCCGACAGATGCCGCAGGGAATAAGGCACACATGCCACTTGCTTTTAGCAAGCCTTCACGTTCAACTCGGTCTAACAATTCATTGGCATCGTGGAACAATCGCTTCGCTTCTTCACCTACCTCTTCATGCTCTAGTATCGCAGGATACTTGCCCACCAGCGACCAAGTCATAAAGAACGGGGTCCAATCGATATAATTTCTTAGTGTTGCGACCTCAAAGTTCTCGAATACATGCACGCCCGGCTTCGCTGGAGTCGGTGGCGTGTAGTTTTGCCAATCGATAGCCACCTTGTTTGATCTAGCTTCTTCAAGCGTCACCGGTTTAGTTCTTGGCTTTTTACGGTTGTGCTGATCGCGCACGCGTTCATAATCGATATCAAGCTTTTCAATGAAGGCTGGTTTAAGCTCTTCAGATAACAGTGAAGTACAAACACCAACCGCACGAGATGCGTTATTCACGTAAACAACAGGTTCACTGTAGTTCTGTTCGATCTTCACTGCCGTGTGCGCTTTGGATGTAGTAGCACCGCCTATCAACAGAGGCAATGTGAAGCCTTGACGCTCCATCTCTTTTGCTACATGAACCATCTCATCAAGAGATGGAGTAATCAGTCCGGACAGACCGATAATATCCACATTCTCTTCTTTGGCGACTTTAAGAATCGTTTCGCACGGCACCATAACGCCAAGATCAATGATTTCATAGTTGTTACATTGCAATACAACACCAACGATGTTCTTACCAATGTCGTGAACATCGCCTTTCACTGTCGCAAGTAAGATCTTACCATTTGAAGAACCTGCTTGTTTCTCTGCATTAATAAACGGTTCTAGATGGGCAACCGCCTGTTTCATAACACGAGCGGATTTTACAACCTGAGGTAAGAACATTTTGCCTTCACCAAACAGGTCACCCACCACGTTCATGCCATCCATTAATGGCCCTTCAATGACTTCCAGAGGTTTAGACGCATTAACACGCGCCTCTTCGGTATCTTCAACAATAAACTCAGTGATACCTTTTACCAAAGCATGCTCTAAACGCTTTGAGACCGGCCAAGTGCGCCATTCAAGTGCACTGGCATCCTCCTCTTTGCCCACTCCCTTATTGGCATACTCAGCGGCAATATCAAGCAGTCTTTCGGTGCCATCATCACGGCGGTTAAGTACGACATCTTCAACCGCTTCACGCAATTTCTCAGGCACATTGTCGTAAATCTCAAGCTGACCAGCATTTACGATACCCATGTCCATACCATTTTTAAAACAGTGATAAAGGAACACGGCATGAATGGCTTCGCGGACATAGTTGTTACCGCGGAAAGAGAACGAGACATTAGACACACCACCAGAAATCATGGCATGTGGAAGGTCACGTTTAATATCGGCAACGGCTTCAATGAAATCCACAGCGTAGTTGTTGTGCTCTTCTATACCTGTCGCCACTGCGAAAATGTTAGGGTCAAAAATGATATCTTCAGGAGGGAAACCAACCTCATCGACCAGAATATTGTAGGCGTTGGTACAAATTTCTAGCTTACGCTCACGAGTCTCTGCTTGACCAATTTCATCAAACGCCATCACGATAACCGCAGCACCATAGCGCCTGATTAACTTCGCTTGCTCGACAAATTTCTCTTTGCCTTCCTTCATGGAAATCGAGTTAACGATGCCTTTACCTTGAATACACTTCAGGCCAGCTTCAATCACTTCCCATTTTGATGAGTCTACCATGATTGGTACTTTGGAGATTTCAGGCTCAGAAGCACACAAGTTTAAGAAACGGACCATGCACGCCTCGGCATCAAGCATGCCTTCATCCATATTGATATCGATGATCTGCGCGCCGTTTTCGACTTGCTGACGAGCAACCTCTAACGCTTCGTCATATTGCTCTTCTTTAATAAGGCGCTTAAATCGTGCAGAGCCAGTTACGTTAGTACGTTCACCAACGTTAATAAATAAAGAGTCTTTCTCAATCGTCAGTGGCTCTAACCCTGATAGTCGACAAGCTACAGGTAGCTCTGGTAGAGGACGAGGAGTGACACCTTCAACGGCATTCGCCATTTGACGAATATGCTCAGGTGTCGTACCACAACAGCCACCAACGAGGTTTAGGAAGCCACTGCGCGCCCACTCACCAATGTGCTCTGCCATATCTTCTGGCGACAAGTCATATTCACCAAAGGCGTTAGGTAAGCCTGCATTAGGGTGAGCAGAAACAAAGCTCTCGCCAATACGCGACATTTCTTCAACATATTGTCTAAGCTCATCAGGGCCTAAAGCGCAGTTTAAGCCAAAGGAAAGCGGTCTTACGTGACGTAACGCGTTATAGAAAGCTTCTGTTGTTTGACCTGAAAGAGTTCGTCCGGATGCATCGGTAATTGTACCCGAAATCATCACTGGCAGCTCATAGCCAAGCTCTTCGAACACAGATTCGACGGCAAAAGCACACGCCTTCGCATTGAGTGTATCGAAGATTGTTTCGATAAGGATTAGGTCTGAGCCACCTTTGATCAGTGCATGTGTTGATTCTGAGTACGCTTCTACCAATTCATCAAACGTGACATTACGATAACCAGGATCATTCACATCGGGAGATATTGAACAGGTTCTGTTGGTTGGGCCAAGTACACCAGCAACATAGCGAGGTCGGTCTGGCGTTTTAGTCGTCCACTCATCTGCGGCTTCACGAGCCAGCTTTGCCGCTTGGTAGTTAATTTCCTCGCTGAGCGATTCCATATCATAGTCGGCCATTGCTATCGTGGTAGCGTTAAAGGTATTGGTCTCTAAGATGTCCGCGCCGGCTTCCAGATAAGCACTATGAATCTCTTTAATAAGTGCTGGCTGAGTCAATACTAAAAGGTCATTGTTACCTTTCAGATCACTCGGCCAATCAGCAAAGCGCTCACCACGGTAATCTTCTTCCTCAAGCTTATAACCCTGAATCATGGTGCCCATACCACCATCAATCAGTAGAATTCGTTGCCTTAGCTGACTCTCTATTTGTTGTCTTACGTTACTTCCCACGATACTGCCTCATTCCTTGCTTATGCCGTCATCGTATCATAGATTTTTTAGAAATCTAGACGTCTAAAAATCTTTCTAGTTTTATTATCTTCCACGTTATCTAACTAAAAGGACTGACACAAGCGCTTCTATATTCTATCCACTGACTACAATTTCATTTCGGTTATGAGAAAAATCCGCAAGTTACCTCATTAAGCTCTAATCTATAAACAAGAGGAATGAATTCAAAAATAGTGATTGATATTCCTGCAAGAGAAGCACAAAATCCCATTAACATTTTTTTACAAACTAGGTGGAGTGATGTCCGTTTATCAGACTTTATGTTTTTTGTCGGCAGCGGCAATGTTAATTGCCTTTGTAAACAGCAAGATAGGAAAAATGCAGACTACGATAGCCATCACAGCTGGTGCAATGATGCTGTCGCTGCTCATCTTGATTGCTGGCCAAAACGATTGGTTTCAACTTACTGAGATTGCCACAGAGACCGTAGCTGATATTGATTTTGAAGACTTCCTTCTACAAGGGATCCTTGGTTTCTTACTCTTTGCAGGTGGTTTGGGTATTAAATTGCCTCACTTAAAAGATCAGAAATGGGAAATCACCGTTCTCGCACTCGGTGCCACACTATTCTCGACCTTCTTCATCGGTTTTGTGCTGTATGGATTTTGTAATGTCATTGGCATTCAGTTTGATCTCATCTACTGCTTGCTATTTGGTGCTCTTATCTCTCCAACGGACCCTATCGCAGTATTGGCAATCGTCAAAAAGCTCAAAGCGCCTGAACGCGTTTCAACGCAGGTTGAAGGTGAGTCACTGTTTAACGATGGTTTCGGTCTGGTTATCTTCGTCACTCTCTTTACGATCGCTTTTGGCAGTGAGACACCAACTGTCGGCAGCGTGACTATGCTGTTCTTACAAGAAGCTCTGGGTGGTATCTTATATGGCTTTGTTTTAGGTTTAGTATTCCACTACCTAATTAGCTCGACCGACGACCACTCTATGGAACTACTACTTACCATAGGTATCCCAACAGCCGGCTATGCTTTTGCAGAAGTGCTTCATGTTTCAGGCCCGTTGTCGATGGTGGTGTCAGGCATTATGATCGGTAACTGGACTCGTTATATCGGCTTCTCCAAAGAAACAGAAGACCACCTAGACCACTTCTGGGAGCTTGTTGATGAGTTTTTAAATGGCGTACTGTTCTTACTTATTGGTATGTCGATGCTGCTGTTCCAATTCCATCAAGAAGACTGGATTTTGATGGCCTTCTCTATTCCTCTGGTTCTTGGTGCACGCTATTTAAGTGTCGCACTGGCCTATGTAGGCTTTAAACGCTATCGCACTTATAACCCTTGGTCAGTTCGAATTTTAACGTGGGGAGGCCTACGCGGCGGTCTTGCTTTAGCAATGGCACTCTCTATTCCATCAGGAATTTGGGTTATCGAAGACAAACTTATCGACGTTAAAGAGATAATTCTTGTAATGACCTACTCTGTGGTGGTTTTCTCTATTCTTATCCAAGGCTCCACCATTACGCCTATGATTGAAAAAGCGAAGCTTGCAGAGAAGGAAATGGCGGCAAAGAAAGCGGCTCAAGAGCAAACCAACGCCCATCAAGAATAGTGAGTTTTTAATATCTACCAAGAGCCTCACCTTATCGGTGGGGCTTTTTTATGAATGTAGTAATGAAGTAGTAATACTAAAACACATCAAAAGCAAAATAGGCCGTATCTTACGATACGGCCTATTTATAAGTGGCTCCACTGACCATGCACTCGTAGCTACAACGGGGCTGCTTAGGTCAGCGACATCAAGCTTGCAAAGCTTAGGAGCGTAAATGCAAAAAGACCGCATCTTTCGATGCGGTCTTTTTTAAAGTGGCTCCCCCTGCGGGACTCGAACCTGCGACATACGGATTAACAGTCCGCCGTTCTACCAACTGAACTAAGGGGGAATTATTTGTGTAAGCACTGGTCATTAAGACCACTATTTGCTTAAGCACCAAATAATGGTGCCTCGAGGCGGAATCGAACCACCGACACGAGGATTTTCAATCCTCTGCTCTACCGACTGAGCTATCGAGGCAAATAAATGGTGCCGACTACCGGAATCGAACTGGTGACCTACTGATTACAAGTCAGTTGCTCTACCTACTGAGCTAAGTCGGCGACACTTTATTTTGCGTTGCTCGTGCTAATTTATATCAACACCAACAATATCAAATTGTGGTGCCCGGAGGCGGAATCGAACCACCGACACGAGGATTTTCAATCCTCTGCTCTACCGACTGAGCTATCCGGGCAACGGAGCGCTATTAAACGGATTTTCCGGTCTCCCGTCAACGCTTTTTTGAAAAAAACTTCAAAAAAGCGTTCAAGCGCTGCATTTTTCATCGAATCGTATTCGTTTTGCGCAGATCGGGACAAATTAGCCTTTTCCAGCATTAAAATCTTTTTTGAATTTAGTTACTTTCTCCAAATAACGTCGCGCTTCAGCATTCGGGTGTTTTTTAGTCAACGCCCAATAAACTTGATTCGGTTGCAACGAATTGAGGTCGTTCATCGCTCGCTTTCTGTCACTATGGAATGTTTTCAGCACTCCTCCCGTCCCGCCGTTATATGCGGAAATCATACTGTACTCCAACGACAGTGGATGCCTAACATCTTTCAAGTAGCGATTTTTTAGAATGTAGAAGTACGCCGTCCCAGTATCAATATTCTGTTCAGGGTTGAACAAATACTCTGGCGTCGGTTCTCCCGGTTTGTTTTTGACAAGATTAAACACATCTCGACCCGCAGTCTTTGGCACCACCTGCATCAAACCATAGGCATTAGCCCAGCTAACCGCATAAGGGTTAAAGCTACTTTCTGTTTTTATAATCGCGTAGATAAGATCTTCTGGGATGTCATAGCGCTTAGAAGCCCGGCGTACGATATCTGCATACTGGTAACTACGCTGTTTAAAGTGATCCGCTACCATAGGGATCTCAACGTAGTATGCCTTCTTGAAATCTACGTTTTTGGTCTTTAACTTATTCGCAATGAGATAATCGGCAAAACGGTTAGCACGCCATGTCCATTGGATTGGTTTTTTCTCTTGGTCGACAACCTGGTTATAAAGGAATGGCTGACCTTCTAACTTAATGGCCTTAGACGAGAACAAGTCAACGCTTGATGGATCATCAGGCGTCAAAAGCGTTGTCACAATAGCGGCCTTAAGGTGCTTCTCCGGCTCGGTTGGAGACACGGTTTCAATCGTGATAAGACCTTTACTAAAGTTAACTTCGGCGCGGCTCAAGTAGTTATCAATGTATTTCACATAATTACTTTTACCAGCAACCTTAACTTCGCGACTACCCCAGCGCTTCTGGATATTACCGTTAAAGCTGTTGATCAGCGCGTCCAACGCCTTTGTGTCTTTTACATATTGGCCTGGGAGTTCGGCTAAGTTCTTAGCAAAGCGGTTGGTTGGCTCGTAGTTAACATCATATATCTTCTCGATAAATTCGCGACTACAGCCCACCAGCAATAGGGGAACCAGAAAGTAGATTAACTTCTTCATAGACAACATTAAAAACACCACCCAAAAGGTGGTGTTTGATTTATTCCTTGTAGATTACTCTGACGGCGGCGTGTAGCCGTCGATGACGACATCCTTTCCTTCAAATAAGAAGTTCACCATTTCAGTTTCAATCAACTTACGATGCTCGGGATCCATCATGTTGAGTTTCTTCTCATTGATCAGCATGGTCTGCTTAGACTGCCATAAAGCCCATGCTTCTTTCGAAATGTTATCGAAGATACGTTTACCCAATTCACCTGGGTACAATTGGAAGTCGAGACCTTCAGCATCTTTCTGTAGGTGAGCACAAAAAACCATACGGCTCATATTGTTATCCTCAATTAATGTCGTTGTAAGGTTTCAATTAGCGACTTAACTGGTGCCGCTAATCCAACCTTTTCTGGATTAGTTATGTTATACCAAAGACCTTTCGACTCTTCCATCACCATTGTTGGAAGCTGGTTAAGCGTCACGACGATTGGCGTTATATCGAGGTGATAATGGCTGAATGTATGTCGAAAAGCGATTTCAACCTCTCTGGATTGGATATTTCGCTGTTGGATACCATATTGCTCCAACACCTCATCAATATCCGCGCTAGGACTCTCAGGGAAGCAAAACAAACCACCCCAAATCCCCGTTTGAGGCCTTTGAGCCAGCCAGAGTTCATCTTGGTGTTTTAAAATTACAAACCAAGTCTCTTTTTCAGGTTTGGTTTTCTTAGGTTTCTTCCCCGGGTAATCAAGAGGATTCCCCTGCTTATTAGCAACACAGAAGCTTTCTACGGGGCACAATGTGCATTTTGGTCGACTTCTGGTACAAACCATTGCCCCCATGTCCATCATTGCTTGATTGTACTTATCCGTATCTTCCGCGGGAGTGTGCTGCTCAGCGATTTGCCACAGCTGGTTTTCTACTTTTTTCTGCCCAGGCCACCCTTCAACAGCAAAGCTACGAGCAAGTGTTCGTTTTACATTACCATCGAGAATTGCATGAGGAAGTTTATGAACTGATGATAAAACAGCAGCTGCGGTCGAACGCCCCACTCCTGGTAATGCATTCATTGCTTCGAGTGACAAAGGAAATTCACCTCCATGCTGTTCGACAACAACTTGAGCGGCCTTATGAAGGTTGCGTGCTCGGGCGTAATATCCCAACCCCGTCCACAAGTGTAACACTTCATCTTGTGGCGCTTTAGCCAAAGACTCTACTGTGGGGAAGTGCTCCAAAAACCTTTCATAGTATGGAATGACAGTGGTCACTTGTGTCTGTTGTAGCATGATTTCCGACAACCAAACCTTATAAGCGGTCTTTTGTTGTTGCCACGGTAGCTCTTTGCGACCGTATTTCTCATACCAATCTAATATTGAGCGTGCAAAAGGCGTCACAATTACTCTCATCTCTCTTATAATTTGCTAGAAATTGCACCACACTTAGTAACAGAAGTAAAACTGCGTGAAATTCTGATCCGATAATGCTTGCTTGCGAGCAAATTCTTTGGATAATTCCCGCTCTGATTATTGAATGAACAGGCTAAACCAATGAGTGAAGTGACTACTAACGAATACACAGAAGATGGCAAACTGATTCGCAAAGTTCGCAGTTTTGTTCGTCGTGAAGGACGCCTAACCAAAGGCCAAGAATCGGCGATGGAAGAGTGCTGGCCTACAATGGGTATTGATTACCAAGAGTCACTACTCAACTGGGAACAGGTATTTGGTAACAATAACCCTGTTGTTCTTGAAGTTGGTTTCGGCATGGGCGCTTCTTTGGTCGAAATGGCAAAGAACGCACCAGAAAAGAACTTTATTGGCATTGAAGTACACAGCCCAGGCGTAGGTGCATGTCTATCATCAGCGCGCGATGCTGGTATTACTAACCTGCGTGTTATGTGTCACGATGCGGTTGAAGTCTTTGCCAACATGATTCCGGACAGCAGCCTAAGTACAATGCAGTTGTTCTTCCCTGACCCATGGCATAAAAAGCGTCACCACAAACGTCGTATTGTGCAGTTAGATTTTGCTGAAATGGTAAGAACTAAGCTTATTCCAGAAACAGGCGTATTCCACATGGCTACAGACTGGGAAAACTATGCCGAGCATATGGTCGAGGTAATGAACCAAGCACCTGGCTATGAGAATATTGCTACTGATGGTGACTTTGTACCACGTCCAGATGATCGTCCTTTAACAAAGTTTGAAGCTCGCGGTCACAGACTTGGTCATGGTGTTTGGGATATCAAATATCGCCGCACAGCTTAAGTTTCGATTGCTAATCGAATTCTAATCCTGAAAAGCCAACCTCCCGTTGGCTTTTTTTGGCGCTTACGTTGGGAGAACAACAAATATGAAACCAACTAAACAGATTCTTTCTACTATCCTCAGTGAAGTAAAACCACTGATTGGACAAGGAAAAGTCGCGGACTACATCCCTGCTCTTGCAAAAGTACCTAACAACAAACTAGGCATAGCAGTGTACACCAACGAAGGTGAAGTGATTACCGCTGGAGACGCCGAAGAGTCCTTTTCTATACAATCAATTTCCAAAGCACTGAGCCTAACTTTGGCAATGATGCTGTATAAACCAGAGGAAATCTGGCAGCGAGTCGGCAAGGAACCCTCAGGGCAAGCTTTTAACTCACTAATCCAGCTTGAGATGGAACAAGGAATACCGAGAAATCCGTTTATTAACGCTGGCGCGATTGTGGTAGCCGACCTACTGCAAAGTCGCTTATCGGCGCCTAGGCAGCGTCTATTGGAGTTTGTTAGAACACTTTCAGGTGACAACCATATTGTCTACGATAAGATCGTGGCAGCTTCAGAAATGATGCACAGTGACCGCAATGCAGCTATCGCTTATCTAATGCGCTCGTTTGGTAACTTTAATAACGATGTTATTCCTGTTCTCAATAACTATTTCCATGCCTGCGCTTTAAAGATGAGCTGTGTTGATCTTGCCAAAACCTTTAGTTATTTAGCCAATCAAGGGCAATCCGTAAATACTAAGAAGCAGATCATCACACCGACACAAACCAAGCAGATCAATGCGTTATTGGCGACATGCGGCCTCTATGATGGCGCCGGAGAGTTTGCTTACCGTGTCGGCATGCCAGGTAAGTCAGGTGTGGGCGGTGGTATTATTGCGATTGTTCCGGGTGAAATGACTATCGCGGTTTGGTCTCCAGAACTGGATAAATCTGGTAACTCTCTCGCTGGGACGAGAGCGTTGGAGATGCTTTCGGAGCGAATTGGACGTTCTATATTTTAATTGAAAAGGGAGGCATTTCGCCTCCCTTTTTACATAAAGCCTTCAAGTAAATCATTTAAAAACAAACGACCTTTATCGGTGATCTGCCACTCTTTCGAGGTCTCACTGATGTAGCCTTTTTGTTTAGCCCAAGTTACCTTGTCTTCGATATCTCTTTCAGACAAACCTGTCCGCTCTGTAAATTCAACTCGCGGACATGCTTCCAACAACCTGAAACGGTTCATGAAGAACTCAAATGGACGCTCTTCCGGAGCCACTTCGGTTTGAGCATCTAGGTATGGCTTTAACATATTGAGATAGCCGCGTGGGTGCTTCACTTTAGTCGTTCGAACAATACGACCATCGGCAAAACTCAACTTACCATGGGCACCGCAGCCAATACCTAGGTAATCGCCAAAACGCCAGTAGTTTAAGTTATGCTGACATTGAAAGTCTGGCTTGCTATAGCCCGAAATCTCATACTGCTGATAACCTGCCTCCACCAGCATTTGATGTCCTTGCTCGAAGATATCCCAAAGATCATCATCACCTGGCAACGTAGGTGGTTTAGAGTAGAACAAGGTATTCGGCTCAATTGTGAGTTGGTACCACGAAAGATGCGGTGGCGCCAATTCAATCGCCTGCTTAAGGTCACTTAATGCGTCATCAATAGATTGATCTGGTAATCCATGCATAAGATCCAAGTTAAAGCTGTTTAAGCCAATTTCATGAGCCAGCTTTGCTGCATTGACCGCTTCACTTTCACCATGAATTCGTCCTAAGCGCTCAAGTTTGGTTTGCTGAAAGCTCTGCACACCGATAGAGATGCGTGTGACGCCTACGACTCGGTACTGCTCAAATCGTGCAGCTTCGATCGTTCCTGGATTGGCCTCCATAGTGATTTCTATGTCATCACGAAATGGAATACGTTCCCTTACTCCATCAAGCAACCGCTTAATGTATTCTGGAGCGATTAAACTTGGAGTACCACCACCAATGAAAATTGAGTGCAGCGGGCGAGAATCTGAAGCCAATCCGTATTGGCGAATATCAGTATCTAAATCCTCAAGTAATGCCGTTATGTATGCTTGTTGGGGAATATCTCCCTTTTGGGCATGCGAGTTAAAGTCGCAGTATGGACATTTTTGAACACACCAAGGAATATGGATATAGAGACTCAACGGCGGCGGTACCAGCACAGGTGTTTGCTCCATGTTAAAGACCTTGCGCCTTAATCGTTGCGAAAAGCTCCTTTAACGCTTTACCGCGGTGTGACAGCTGTTTTTTACGTGCAGGTTCTAGGTCAGCAGACGCACAGTTGTCTTCAGGCACAAAGAAAATAGGATCATAACCAAAACCATTGTCACCACTTGGCTCCGTTAGAATACGACCTTCCCATTTTCCATGACAAACGATCGGCGTAGGATCAGCGGCATGACGCATTAATACCAACACGCAATGAAACCGTGCTGTCCTCTGTGCTTCAGGAACCCCTTTCAACTCTTCTAGTACTTTATCTAGGTTACGCTTGTCCGTCGCTCCTTCTCCAGAGTAACGAGCAGAGTAGATCCCCGGTGCGCCTTTTAAGTAATCAACTTCTAACCCAGAGTCATCTGCAATCGCAGCTAGTCCTGTTTCTTGAGCGGCATGTCTGGCCTTAATGATGGCATTCTCGATGAATGTCGTACCGGTTTCAGCCACTTCTGAGACATTGAATTCACTTTGGGCATGGACTTCAAAACCAAAATCAGACAGCAAATCAGCCATCTCTTTCACTTTGCCTTGATTGCCGGTTGCAAGTACGATTTTTTTGCTCATGGGGTTCTCTCGAGTTAGTAAGCTTAAGCGTTGGTATTTACTGGAACCTTAAGGTTCTACATACAGTTTCTGACTAAAGGTAATAGGACCGCGACCTTTGTTTCCAGCATCAATATCAATCGTGAATTGGTATTGCTCTTCGTTCACGATAGGAAATTGAGCCAAGTAGTATATCGCATCTCCTTCCTTAATTTCTTTAAACTCGAGCGTTTTGGTTTGGCCAATCAGGTTTTTAGCATTGCCTTTTATCGATACTGGCATGGCGGGCTTGCCCGCACTTGAACGGTCAAGGACACTGATATTCACCGTTGCAACAAACTCATTACGCTTCAAACCATAGCTACGCGCCACTTGTGGCGTCATAAACGTCGAGTTAAACACCACATAATGCACTTCTGCATCCTTGATTGTTTTGAACTGTTCCGCTTGAGCTAACCCAGTCACCATCAATGCCGAAATCAACAATAACCACTTTTTCATTGTTCTTCTCCTTTAAAAAAGCCCTCATAAGAGGGCCATAAATTCCTTGGGAATCAGTGCAGGTGACACTATTCGAAGTTGTTTGTGCCTTCCAAGCTCACCTTTCTCAATCAACACTTGTCCCTTTGCGACTTTAAATTGTTTAGCAAGGTACTTGCTCAAATGCGCATTGGCCTTTCCATCAACAGGAGGAGCAGTAATCGCCACCTTAAATTCTTCACCATGCTCTCCCACCAGCTTGTCTCGACTGGCTTTAGGTTGAACATAAATACGAAGAATGAGGTCTTCTCCATCCTGTTTTACGGCTGACATTAAAGTCGATACCAAATTGGACCAATAAGATCGCCCATTAGGAAATTAGCAAACTGCAGCACAATAAATAGCACTAACACACTCAAATCAAACCCACCCATCGCTGGAATGATTCGGCGAATTGGTGCCAACATAGGCTCTGTCAATTGATGGAAGACATACTCGATCGGACTACGCCCTTGACTGACCCAGCTTAAGATTGCACGAATTAATAGTACCCAGAACAACAAGCCACCCGCAGCTTTAATCAGAGAAAGCAAACCTAGGAACAAGAAGTCAGCACCGAAGCTAAAGTTGCCACCAGAAGCTATCAGTACCAAAGCCACGTATTTACCAACACAAAGAACGTAAGCAAACAGTAACGTCGCCATATCAATAGCGCCAATAGACGGAATCATTCGTCTTAGTGGCGCTACTACAGGTTGGGTTGCTTTCACAATAAACTGTGAAAACGGGTTGTAGAAGTCTGCGCGTGCTGCCTGTAGCCAAATGCGCAAAATCACGACCATAATGTAGAGATCAAACAAGGTCGAAACCAAGAAACTCATTGAATTCATAACTAGCCCTTACGAGTTATCATTGTTGGGATTAAAACAGTTTTTCCATTTCTTCAGCACGGGTCACGGCCGATTGCATCGCTTTAGCAACAATGCCTCGAATATCATTTTCCTCAAGCGTACGAACCGCTTCTGCCGTTGTCCCTCCTTTAGAGGTGACCTGTTGGCGCAGGGTAGCTAAATCAGTATCTGGATTCTCATTAACCATTTTAGCTGCGCCTAATGCGGTTTGTTGCACCAACAGGCGAGCGGTGTCTCCATCAAAGCCACTTGCTATCGCTTGTTGCTGAATCGCTTCCATGAAGAGGAAGAAATACGCCGGAGCACTACCAGCGGCAGCGATAATGTCATTGATGCCGGATTCTTGCTCAACCCAACAAACTTTACCAACAGCCTGCATCAGCTCACCTGCATAGGTTTTATCACTAACGGGTGTTATTGGGGAAGCAAATAGACCACTCATACCCTCACCTAGTAAAGAAGGTGTATTCGGCATTACTCGAATCAGATTTAGTGGGCTGGCAAACATTTGTTGCAGACGCTCTATTGAGATTCCGGCCGCAATTGAAATGACCAGTTTGCCCTGAAAATCAATCGACTGAAGTGGTTTAGCCACTTGTTCCATTAATTGAGGTTTCACAGCCATCACAATCACATCGGCTTGTTGTGCTGCCTCAGTATTGTTCGTCGTCACTTGAATATCATAAGCCTGCTGCAAAGCAACTAACTTTGCTTCGCTAGGATTTGTCGCAGTAATACAATCTGGACGGTAGCCACTGGCCACCAATCCCGCGACGATGGAGCGAGTCATATTGCCCGCGCCAATGAATGCGATCTTTCTTTGTTCCATTAACCCTATCCTAAATTAGAGGTACTTTGCGTCACTCTCTTATGTGTTACGCTTTGTTGCTGTAATCTCTCGCACCAAAGATAGCTGTTCCAATTCGAACTATGGTACTTCCAGCTTCTATCGCCGCTTCCATATCACCACTCATACCCATCGATAGCGTATCGACTTGAGGGTGCTTTTCTGCCAGCAAGTTTTTGACCTCTGCCAGTGCTTTAAAAGCAATGAGCTGAGATTGATAGTCACTAACATTCTCTGGAATTGACATTACTCCTCTTAACGTGAGGTTTGGTAATGAGGAAATCAATTGGGCAAGCTCTAAAACTTGCTCGCTATCGACACCAGACTTACTTGCTTCACTGCTAGTGTTCACCTGAATCAGTACTTGAATAGGCTTCATACCTTGAGGGCGCTGATCATTAAGTCGTTGGGCGATTTTGGCACGATCTACAGTATGAACCCAGTCAAAGTGCTCTGCGACTGGTCGTGTTTTATTCGACTGAATAGGTCCAATAAAGTGCCATTCAATATCTATATCACCATGTTGTTCATTGAAATGAACAACTTTAGAAACGCCTTCTTGAACATAGTTTTCGCCAAAACGACGTTGACCTGCCTGACATGCGTCTAAAATTGCCTCAATAGGCTTAGTTTTACTGACCGCGAGCAATTGCACATCACCTTGCGCTCTCCCGCACTTTTGCTCAGCCTGTGCAATTTGGGAGGTGATTAGTTCGATATTTTGTTGAATACTAGTCATAGCTTACAAATTATAAGGAAAATGAATGGATATCACCGAGTTACTAGACTTTAGTGTAAAGCATAACGCTTCAGATCTACACCTTTCTGCTGGTGTCCCACCTATGGTACGTATTGATGGTGAAGTAAGAAAGCTTGGTATCCCTGCTCTTGAGCATTCTGAGGTCCATAAATTAGTTTTTGACATTATGAATGATAAACAGCGCAGCGAATACGAAGAGCATCTCGAAATCGATTTTTCGTTTGATGTGCCCGATATCGGTCGTTTTCGTGTCAATGCGTTTAATCAATCTCGAGGCTGCTCCGCCGTTTTTCGTACCATCCCCAATGAAGTTCCAACACTGGCGCAAATAGACGCACCCGACAAATTTTCTGAGATAGCCAGTTTAGAACGCGGTTTGGTATTAGTGACAGGGCCGACTGGTTCGGGTAAATCAACGACACTAGCTGCCATGGTCGACCACATTAACCAACATCAAAACAAACATATTCTGACCATTGAGGATCCTATTGAGTTTGTTCATCAGAATAAAAAATGTTTGGTTAACCAGCGAGAAGTTCATCGCGACACCCACAGTTTTAAAGCTGCACTCCGCTCTGCACTGCGTGAAGACCCGGACATCATTTTAGTTGGTGAGCTTCGAGATCAAGAGACCATTAGCTTAGCTCTTACCGCAGCCGAAACGGGCCACTTAGTGTTTGGCACTCTGCACACGAGCTCTGCAGCCAAAACCATTGACCGAATTATTGATGTATTTCCAGGCCAAGACAAAGAAATGGTTCGCTCTATGCTCTCAGAATCGTTACGAGCTGTTATCGCACAAACTCTGTTAAAGCGCGTGGGAGGAGGGCGCATTGCTTGTCATGAAATTATGCTAGCGACACCCGCTATCAGAAACCTAATTCGAGAAGATAAAGTAGCTCAGATGTACTCAATTATCCAAACAGGTGCGGCAAGTGGTATGCAGACCATGGAACAGCACTCTAAACGGTTATTGTCTCAAGGATTGGTTGAACTAGAAGAACTGAATAAGAAGATTGAACAACATGGTTCAATGTTTCAATAGGACGAGATAATGCACAACATTGATACCATTCTAAATCACATGCTTGACGAAAAAGCCTCTGATCTTTACTTAACAGTCGATGCGCCACTGTTATATCGCGTAGATGGCGAACTGCAAGCAAAAGATGACAAGCTCACTACAGAGGCGATTCAAGCGCTTTTAAGCAGCGTTATGGAGCGTTCTAAGTACTCGGAGTATCAGACAACAAAAGAAGCTAATTTTGCGATAGTGAAGCCATACGGCCGTTTTAGAGTAAGTGCATTCTACCAGCGAGAATTGCCTGGTGCGGTCATCCGAAGAATTGAAACTCAGATACCGACCTTCGAGCAGCTTTCGTTGCCAGAAGTATTGCAAGATCTTGCAATAGCTAAACGCGGTTTAGTCTTAGTGGTAGGAGCTACTGGTTCTGGTAAATCTACCACTATGGCAGCGATGACAGGTTATCGAAATCAGCACCGCAGTGGTCATATTCTTACCGTCGAAGATCCCATCGAATTCGTTCATGAGCACGCAAAATGTATCGTGACACAGCGTGAGGTTGGGCTGGATACTGAAAGCTATGAAGTTGCTCTTAAAAATTCACTTCGACAAGCTCCTGATATGATTTTAATTGGTGAGATACGTTCTAGGGAAACGATGGAATACGCCATGTCGTTTGCTGAAACTGGGCACCTTTGTATCGCAACATTGCATGCGAATAATGCTAGCCAAGCTTTAGAGCGAATACTACACCTTAAACCGAAAGATAGACGGGAGCAGTTCCTCTTTGACTTATCTTCGAATTTAAAAGGCATCGTAGGACAACAACTCATTCGAGATAAGAATGGACAAGGCCGTCACGGCGTTTTCGAGGTTCTCCTAAATAGTCCTCGCATTTCCGAACTCATCCGTAAAGGTGATTTACATGAAATCAAAGCTGCAATTGCGAAAGGTAAAGAAGCCGGAATGCAAACCTTTGATCAGGCCTTATTTGATTTGGTTTCAGCTGGCAAGATAAATCAAGAGGACGCTTTGCACAGTGCTGATTCGCGAAATGATCTCAGATTAATGCTAAAGCTGCAAAGTAACGACAATAACAGCTCATCAAACCTTAGCGATATTAAGATTGATATGAGCTAATCACAGGCTCTAACCAGCGTGAGAAAACACTTCGAAAAGACTGTATTACTGCAATACGGTCTTTTTTACAGTTCAGGAGAGGGAAGGCAAACTCAAGATAACAAAAAAGGCTGCATCGTAAGATGCAGCCTTTATAATGTGGCTCCCCCTGCGGGACTCGAACCTGCGACATACGGATTAACAGTCCGCCGTTCTACCAACTGAACTAAGGGGGAATTGCTTTTCGCAATAAAGTGGTGCCGACTACCGGAATCGAACTGGTGACCTACTGATTACAAGTCAGTTGCTCTACCTACTGAGCTAAGTCGGCACTTAAAGCAAGCTTTTGCTTACTTTTAAAAGTGGCTCCCCCTGCGGGACTCGAACCTGCGACATACGGATTAACAGTCCGCCGTTCTACCAACTGAACTAAGGGGGAATTACTTTACGTAATAAATGGTGCCGACTACCGGAATCGAACTGGTGACCTACTGATTACAAGTCAGTTGCTCTACCTACTGAGCTAAGTCGGCGACACTTTATTTGTTATTGCTCGTACTACTGTTAACAGCACCAACAATCTAAATTGTGGTGCCCGGAGGCGGAATCGAACCACCGACACGAGGATTTTCAATCCTCTGCTCTACCGACTGAGCTATCCGGGCAACGAGGTGTATTAAACGGTTTTTCGTCCTGTACGTCAACACTAAATTGCAAAAAAAATATCGTTTGGTGCTTTTCTATACTTAGCGTTCTGTTTTTATTCATTTGGCGCTCAAAAACAAGCCCTAGCAGTCGTTCGGCTCTATTAATGAATATAGATAAACTAGGCTCATTAACTTTCCCAGCACCAAATAAGTTAAGATTTTGTCCCCTAGTACAAAGAGAAAAACCTTGATTACTGAACCTCAAAGCGAGCTACTTTGTGGTACAGCTCTAACGACAGTTGATTTAATGAACGAGTGACTTGCTCTGTTTCTTCTAAAGCCGAGCGAAGTTCACTGCCACTTTGTTCAATCATGTTGATAGGTATCGTCACTCACCTCCGTTTGTTCTGTTGTCGCTATCGCGATTTGAAGGCAATAGCCTCTAAACGGAGCAACGACTTCTTGCAAAGCAGCTGAGGCATTTTGTAACTCTACAATCTTCGTTTCCTAGTCTACGCGTAACTATTAATACTTCGAATGGCATGTTGTGAGCCTGACTGAAGATTACCCATCATTTCTAGAATCTCTTTTATGCTTTGTTGAGTCCGGCAAACAATATTTCTGACTTCAGCAGCAACAACAAAGCTTCTACCTTGTTACCCGGCACAAGCAGTCTCGTAGCGGCATTCAATGCAAGTAGATTGATCTGCTCATCGATATGCCGATCACACCCAGAACCCGAGCGATATTGCGGACATCAGAATCAAGCTCAGAAAGGATAATGTCTGTAATACTCTGTCCGACACTATCTTTGAAGTTGTGAAAACTCGTACCATAGCGCAGAAGCACAGGGTCAAGAGGAACAACAATAAACGTCATATCCTCATCAGCTATATAGACGTATTCGCTATCTTTGTAGATGTAATTACACCGTATTCTTATGACGATAGCCTTATTTACTTGCTCTGTTAGCTTATCCCTAAGGATGGGTTTTCTAGCTAAACGGCTTGTAGAGTAGGTACTAGTAAAAACTTCTGTAACGCGTGCTTTATCATCTGCATTGCATGCTACTCGAAGCGACCACAAGACTACTCAGTCTAATAACCGGTGTGACAGGCAATGACATAGAGTCATCTCTTATTTACTATCTTTTAGCTTATTGTCTTCAGCACAACGGTGCACTAGGAGGATAACAGTAGGCTCATATTAAAAGGAATATCAAAAGCCTTGTGGATATCGATATGGTGGTAGGGAAAGAGCACTTACTCTAGGGTAATGTTCTGCGTGTGAAGCTATCTTTTGAGAAATGTAAAAGTCCCAGTCTTTCGGCAGGAGTGCCTAGTCTAGGGTTGAAATCAACCGGAAGTCGATTTCCTTGAAAAAGGAAGCAATCAAAT
>NZ_JAPPTJ010000007.1:0-321202 GCF_027586995.1 Vibrio sp. La 4.2.2 | reverse complement strand
AGGCTCTGAAGTTGAGCTAGCAACAAACGCTTACGCTGAACTGACGGCTGAAGGTAAAAAGGTACGTGTAGTGTCTCTTCCTTCTACTGACGCATTTGATGCGCAAGATGAAGCATATCGTGAAGCAGTTCTTCCTGCGGCAGTGACTAAGCGTATTGCTGTTGAAGCAGGTATTGCGGATTACTGGTATAAGTATGTTGGCTTCGGTGGCAAGATCATCGGCATGACAACATTCGGTGAATCTGCGCCAGCGGGTGAGCTATTTAAGATGTTTGGCTTCACAACTGAAAACGTTGTAGCGACTGCGAAATCGCTACTGGCGTAAGTGCTTTTGTACGGTATAAGAAGTGAGATGTTTCTCTTATGCCGTACAACCTGCCTCAAGAATCGACAGTCATCCCTCTCATTAACACTCTTATGAATGTGATTTTTTGAGCCACATTTACCTTCATAGTGTTAATATTATTTAACTGCTCGTGTATGCCTAGAATGATCAGTTTCTAAATAATATTATCTTTCGATGGAAATATCTTATCTCTTGCCTAATTAAAAGCAATATATCAGAAAATAACAGCGAATAATTTACCCACGATTCACATTAATCTTTTGAGAAAGTATGTTATCTAGACATTGCTCATTATAAATGGACAATAACGGATATTTTGTTGTGTGTAATAAGTCGTAGAGCACTGCAGGAAATTAGAAATAATGTTCGAAACAACACGAATAAGATTGATGCTTCATATGGCAGATGTCTACATTAACGGCCCTTTGAGGCACAAAGGTGCCAAAAATATCCATAAACAACTCACCCGAAGCCAAGAGCAAGCTCTAGACTGCTTGTTCAAGCGATGGTCTCCAAGTCCTCTTCATGTATGGAACTTAGTCGATCCACACCATACATTTGACCCTGAAGAAATCAAAGTTATTGAGCAAGTAGTCACTATTATCGGCGCTGATTCATTCCAAGCAGATATAGATAAAGTAAAACAATTTCTATGATAATAGAATGATTCATAGGTGCTGTTTGACATTAATATAATGTGATAAAAACGTTACCTATCTATCAAATTTCCTTAATGTGAATAAGAATTATCTTTTTGTGTTACATCTTTGCGTAAAAAATACTTTTGAATCAAACGGAGTTAATTCTCCAGTTTAATCACAATAAAAAGATGCAGGCACAACATGTTAACTATTAATAAAACGAAAATAGCACTACTAATTAGTACGGGCATACTTAGCTCTATTATTGTTCAGTCATCCTATGCAGCTAACGTTCCAGCCGGAACTAAACTAGCAAAAAAACAAGAATTTGTACGAGGTAACGGTACCGAAGTGGCAACCATTGATCCTCAAAAGTCAGAAGGTGTTCCCGAGTCAAACGTCATTCGTGATTTGTTGGAAGGTCTGGTGACACAGGATGCCAATGGTGAAACCATTCCAGGTGTGGCCGAATCTTGGGATACTCCTGACAATAAGACCTTCACTTTCCACCTCCGTCACAATGCTAAATGGTCCAATGGTGATCCTGTGACCGCGGGAGATTTCGTCTACAGTTTCCGCCGAGCAGTGGATCCGAAAACTGCGTCACCTTACGCTTGGTATCTTTCCTCAACTAAGATGAATAACGCGCAAGATATTATTGAAGGTAAGAAAGATATATCTGAATTAGGTGTTGAGGCCGTTGACGACTACACACTGAAAGTTACATTGGATACCGAAGTACCTTATTTCGTTAAGATGTTGGCTCACACCACTATGATGCCTGTACATAAAGCGACAATTGAAAAATGGGGCGAGAAGTGGACCAAACCGGAGCACTTTGTTGGTAATGGCGCATACCTTCCGGAAAAGTGGGTGGTGAATGAGCGATTAGAGCTGAAGCGAAATCCTAATTACTGGGATAATGAACACACAGTGATCAACAAAGTCACTTTCTTGCCTATTGAGGATCAAGTCGCTGAAATGAACCGTTTCCTGTCGGGTGAAATTCAGATGACCAACGAAGTGCCAAACGAGCATTTCCATCGCCTTCAAAAAGAGTATCCGCAGGATGTCGCTATCAAGGGCAACTTATGCAGCTATTACTATCAGTTCAACGCAATGAAAGCACCGTTTAACGATGTAAGAGTCCGCAAAGCACTGTCTTATGCTATTGACCGTGACATTATCACTAAAGCCATTTTAGGGCAGGGACAGAAACCCGCTTACTTCCTAACGCCAGAAATCACCGCGGGATTTTCGCCACAATTGCCGGAATACGGCAAGCTAACGCAAAAACAAAGAGATGAGAAAGCGCGGGCGTTGCTGGCAGAGGCTGGTTACGATAAAGACCACCCGCTAGATTTCAGCCTGCTGTATAACACGTCGGGAAATCACAAGAAAATTGCGGTAGCTATTTCGTCGATGTGGAAGAAAAAACTCGGGGTTAATGTTCACCTGGAGAACCAAGAATGGAAGTCTTACCTAGCGAGTAGGGACCAAGGCAACTTTGACGTCACGCGTGCTGCGTGGTGTGGAGACTACAACGAAGCATCGACCTTCTTAACTTTGATGATGAGCGATAACGTCAATGGTGGTGTTCATTATAAGAGTCCAGCTTATGATGCCATTATCGACAAAGCCCTCAACTCAAAATCCGAGTCTGAGCGCACTCAGCTCTACTATGACGCAGAGGCACAACTGTCGAAAGACATGCCTTTAGCTCCAATCTATCAATACGTGACGACACGTCTCGTTTCACCTCAACTTGGCGGTTATCCCGAAGGGAACGCGGAAGACAAGATCTACGCAAAAGACCTTTACATCAAAGCTAAGTAATCATTGTTAAAAAGTCAGCAAGGACTCTGTATGTGATCGTACATGCAGTGTCCTTCTGTTATTCATAATTTCAAACTGGACACGTTTATGATTAAGTTCATCATGAAGCGGATATTGGAAGCAATACCAACGTTATTGGTGTTGATCACCGTATCTTTTTTTCTGATGCGTTTTGCACCGGGTAACCCTTTTTCAAGTGAACGCCCACTTCCCCCTGAAGTCATGGCAAATATTGAAGCTAAATATGGCCTAGACAAGCCAGTATTTGAGCAGTACACGACCTACCTATCTAATGTCCTCCATGGAGATTTTGGTCCCTCATTCAAGTATCAAGATTACACGGTTAACGAATTGATCGCTGTGGCACTGCCGGTATCGGCGAAAGTGGGGTTAGTCGCGTTTATCTTTACCCTCATTATGGGAGTCACAGTCGGTACGATTGCCGCCTTAAAGCAAAATACCTGGGTCGATTACACCATTATGTCGACCGCGATGTTAGGTGTCGTGATGCCATCCTTCGTGTTAGCTCCGGCACTGATTTACTTGTTCTCACTGCACTGGCACCTGTTTCCAGCAGGGGGGTGGCACGACGGTGGTCTGAAGTACATTGTACTACCCGTTATCGGGATGTCACTTTTGTATGTGGCGACCTTCGCTCGTATCACTAGAGGCAGCATGATAGAAACGCTCAACAGTAATTTCATTCGCACAGCGCGAGCCAAAGGGCTGAGTTATTCCTACATCGTTCTTAAGCATGCGTTAAAGCCTGCGTTACTGCCTGTAGTGTCGTATATGGGGCCTGCTTTCGTCGGCATTATTACTGGCTCCGTTGTTATCGAAACTATTTTTGGCTTACCGGGTATCGGCAAGCTGTTTGTTAACGCGGCTTTTAACCGAGACTATTCGTTAGTGATGGGGGTGACCATTTTGATTGGTTTCCTCTTCATTCTATTCAACGCCATCGTGGATATTTTGCTTGCGATGATCGACCCGAAAATTCGTTACTGAGGAAGTGAGTGATGCTAACGAAAAAAGAAAACTTGGAAGCTGTCGAGAAGTTTTCAGAAAGTTTAGAAATTGAAGGTCGAAGCTTGTGGCAAGACGCGCGAATTCGTTTTATGCGCAACAAAGCTGCGATGGTGAGTTTGTTGATTCTGTTTGTAATGACCATGGCAGTGATTTTCCTTCCTATGGTTGCAAGTTACACCTTTGATGATACGGATTGGTATGCCATGCACGCTGCACCAAGTGCAGAGCACTGGTTTGGGACAGATAGCTTAGGACGAGATCTCTACGTGCGGACGCTAATCGGTGGACGTATTTCATTGATGGTTGGTGTGCTCGGTGCACTGGTTGCTGTACTCATTGGGACCTTGTATGGGGCGACCTCTGGATTTATTGGAGGCAGAGTGGACCGCGTGATGATGCGTGTGCTTGAAATTCTCTATGCAGTGCCATTTATGTTTCTGGTGATCGTGTTAGTAACCTTCTTTGGTCGCAACATCGTGCTGATTTTTGTCGCTATCGGCGCAATTGCCTGGTTGGACATGGCCCGAATAGTACGTGGTCAAACGTTAAGTCTTCGTAGTAAAGAGTTTATCGAGGCAGCTCATGTCAGTGGTGTGAGCAACTGGCGAATCATTACACGCCATATTGTGCCGAATGTATTGGGTATTGTTGCGGTTTATTCGACACTACTTATTCCGAGCATGATTTTAACCGAGTCGTTCCTATCGTTCCTAGGATTAGGCGTGCAAGAGCCAATGACAAGTTGGGGTGCGCTGCTGCAGGAAGGGTCTCAGACAATGGAAGTGGCTATTTGGCAACTGGCTTTCCCTGCTATTTTCATGGTGGTCACACTATTTTGCTTTAACTACGTTGGCGATGGTCTTCGTGACGCGCTGGATCCGAAAGACAGATAGTCGTGACTAAGGAAAAATAATGAGTTTATTAGATGTAAAAGATCTGCGAGTTGAGTTTAAGACGCAGGATGGCTTAGTGACGGCAGTGAATGACCTCAACTTCGCGTTAAACCAAGGCGAAACGTTGGGGATCGTCGGCGAGTCTGGTTCCGGTAAGTCACAAACCGTTTTCTCGATTATGGGTTTACTGGCAAAAAATGGCATTGTCTCTGGTAGTGCTAAATTTGAAGGTCGTGAAATTCTTAATCTGTCTGAAAAAGAACTGAATAAAGTTCGTGCAGAACAGATTGCAATGATCTTCCAAGACCCAATGACTTCTCTCAATCCATACATGAAGGTCAGTGACCAATTGATGGAAGTCCTGATGCTGCACAAAGGGATGGGTAAAACGGAGGCGCTTGAAGAATCTGTGCGCATGCTAGAGGCGGTGAAGATTCCTGAAGCCCGTAAGCGTATCTCGATGTACCCTCATGAATTTTCAGGAGGTATGCGCCAACGCGTGATGATCGCCATGGCTCTGTTGTGTCGCCCTAAGCTGTTGATCGCCGATGAGCCCACCACTGCGTTGGACGTAACAGTTCAAGCACAGATCATGGACCTATTGAATGAGCTGAAAACTGAATTCAATACGGCGATCATTATGATTACCCATGATTTGGGTGTAGTCGCTGGTTCCTGCGACAAGGTATTGGTTATGTATGCAGGCCGTACCATGGAGTATGGAACTGTGGATGATATTTTCTATAACCCAAGTCATCCTTATGCAGAGGGCCTGCTCAAGGCTATTCCTCGATTGGACACGGAAGGGGAGATACTCCCTACTATTCCCGGCAATCCACCTAACTTGCTTCGCTTACCACCGGGCTGTCCTTATCAAGAACGTTGCCATCGTGCTATTCCACAGTGCAGCGTTACGGCGCCAGCGTTAGAGAACTTTGCCGATAATCGCCAGCGAGCCTGCTTCTCTGATTGGGAGACTTGGACCAAATGAATGCTATGAAAGATAACAAAAACCTGCTGTTAGATGTAAAACAGCTCAAAGTACACTTCAGCATTGCTTCGAAATCCGCATGGCCTTGGAGTAAGGCTTCTCAGTTGAAAGCGGTCGATGGAGTCAATGTCCGTCTTTATGAAGGAGAAACGCTCGGAGTAGTAGGTGAGTCAGGTTGCGGTAAATCCACATTCGCACGAGCGATAATTGGTTTAGTTGAAGCTACAGATGGTGAGGTGGTCTGGCTTGGGAATGACCTTACTAAAATGCACTCTGTGCAGCGCAGGGAAACGCGCAAGGAAATCCAGATGATTTTCCAAGATCCGCTGGCGTCTCTCAATCCTCGCATGACAGTAGGAGATATCATTGCTGAGCCCCTAGAGACATTTTATCCAGAGCTTGGCAAACAAGAAGTGAAACAACGCGTTAAAGAAATGATGGCGAAAGTCGGTTTATTACCTAATGTGATTAATCGCTACCCCCATGAGTTTTCTGGTGGCCAGTGTCAGCGTATCGGTATTGCCCGAGCACTGATTCTGCGTCCCAAGATGATCATCTGCGATGAGCCAGTATCAGCATTGGATGTATCGATTCAAGCACAGGTAGTGAATTTATTGAAAGCACTACAAAAGGAACTAGGACTGAGTTTGGTCTTTATTGCTCACGATCTGTCGGTAGTCAAACACATATCAGACCGAGTGTTGGTGATGTATTTAGGAAACGCGGTAGAGTTGGGAGAGTCAGAGGCGTTGTTTGCTGAGCCAAAGCACCCTTATACTCGAGCTTTGATGTCAGCGGTACCAATACCAGATCCTCACATTGAGCGCTCGAAAACCATCGAGATGTTGGAAGGGGATTTGCCTTCTCCAATCAATCAACCTTCAGGTTGTGTGTTCCGTACTCGCTGCCCACTAGCCAATGAAACCTGCGCCAAGGAAAAGCCGATACTAACTGGTGACGAAGCGCACTCGGTATCTTGCCTGTTAGCATAATAAAACGGCGGCAGTGACTCTGCCGCCTTTATGCAACGTTTTTATCGCCTCCTTCCGTAACTTAAACTCAGTCTTATCAACCAGTTCTGCCACCATGGTTCCAATAGTAAGGGGGGGTGTAACTCGGTGATTCAGCACTGTACTGGTGTTATATCAATGTTATGATGATGCTTTGTGCCAGCGTCGGAGTTACTATGTCTAAACCACTCAACCAATGTATTGTGCCTATGTATCCAACGATACAGGCCCTGGATGTGGAAGGTTTAGAGCCGGGTGAGCATAAATTTTGGTTTGCGGTCGCCACCGACGCCATAGGTCATCCCCAGACGTTGCCCGTTCGTGTGTTCAAGGGCTCTCGCCCTGGAAAACGGATTATGATTACCGCTGGTATCCATGGTGATGAGCAAAATGGGATCCTAACGGCTCAGCAATTGGCTAGAGAGCTGATTGGTAAAACGAATGCCGGTACGGTCACCATTGTGCCGACAGTGAACCTGTCTGGGATCGCACGCCATAGTCGTGATTACCACTCCGCTGCTCCAGATAGTTCCACCTCGAATTTGAATCGTGTTTTTCCCGGCAGCCCAGACGGCGATGATGCGAATCGTTTTGCGCACAGCCTTTGGACCAACCTTCTTCAGCCCAACGCCGATTTGGCCATTGATCTGCATTCCCAAACTTCGGGCGCGGCGTATCCACTGTATGTGTTTGCCGATTATCGACTTGATGACGCCATTCGAATGGCGCGTCTGCTGAACCCCGATGTGATTTTAAACGACCCAGGAGACCCAGGCATTCTTGAAACTGTGTATAACCGAGCAGACATTCCCTCAATTACGATTGAAGTTGGCGTCGGGCGCTATTCTGACCTAGACATGGTGCAACGTGCGGTAGATGGGGTGCTGAATATTCTGCGATCGTATCAGTTAATTGATGGTGAAGTGGTGCCGCAAACTCTACCTTGTACAGAGGGCGAGCAAATTGTCAGTATTCGAGCGAATCAAGGTGGGTTTGTGATCTGCCATGTTGAGTTGCTCGATAAGATATCCGAGGGTCAAAAAATAGCGACGCAATACAACAGTTTTGGTGATGTTATCGAAGAGTACTTGTCACCTTCAGACGGCGTGGTAATCAGTCACAATGTAGAGTCTGTACGAGCACCGGGTTCACTGCTTGTTCGGTTAATTAAATAACCGTACGTTTCGAGCGTTCTACGATACGATAGTTTTAAATAACGGCCACAAAAAAGCTCTCTAAATAGAGAGCTTTTTCATGATTTCAAACGGCAAATTGACTAACTCAGCAAAATAGAGGTTTCTAAAAGGTGCTGAGCGTTATCTAGTAGCTGTGGATAGCTATTCATGATTTGTTTAAATTTGTCATCGATAGAGTCTATGCAAACCAAAGAGTTGAACATCTCTACTGCCTGATCAGGGTTAACACTCAGTGTGTTTTTGAGTGCTTCCAAATTGATATGGTTAGCGTGTTCTACTCTTGTGATTGCTGTGTCGACCATATCGAAGGTAATAGAGTTTATATTTTGTGTCATCGGATAGGTCACTTATATAGTTTTTACTAGAAAAAAGTAAGTCCAGTGCGTCTCGATGATACTGGATAAAAAGTGAGTTTCTTATGACTAAGATCATGTCTTGTTTGATTTTCGGCTGGACGACCTATAACACACTGCTACAACTTAGAAGAAGTAGAACAAATATTAGTGAGTTTAGTTTAGGATAATTTTTATGAATCCATTCACAAGACCAATTAAAGTTGATATTATCAACCATATTCTAAAGCTAATCCTATGCTACTGACACAATCTGGTCATATCAGCATCGACTAGTACGCCCCTAAATCTTTCCAAATAAAGAGCTTTATGAACACTAGGCAGTTGATTTCGCACTATTTGTATATGAATCGCAAATCCTATATTTTCGCGATCATTTTTATTTTTCTCGTTAACTGGCTGCAAGTAGAAATTCCACGCTATATCCAACTGGCGATAGATCTGATTGATGATGCGTCGAATGACGGTCATCAACAATTGCAAACTTATGTCGCCATCGTAGTGGGCATGTCTGTAGCTATGGTTGTGGTGCGTATTCTGTCTCGAGTGTATGCGCTTAACCCCGGAAGGATTGCAGAAGCTGCACTTAAAAATAGACTGTTAAAACAGCTCAATCGACTACCAAATAGCTACCACGAGAAGTTTGCATCAGGTCGACTCATTTCTATCATGAACAACGATGTGATGGGGGTTCGACTGATGTTTGGGATTGGCTTTCTCCAGTTCTTTAACACTATGTTTGCTCTTTCTCTGACACCAATTTGGATGTGGCGTATCTCTCCAGAACTGACTATGTATTCAGTCATTCCAATCTCCATTGCTTTTGTGATTTTCCGCATTGGATTTAAGCGAATGAAAGTGTTGCACACTGAGCATATGAATCGGCTACAAAGTTTGTCTGCTCAGCTTATGAGCTACTTGTCAGGCATCGACTTGATTAAGAATCAACGCATGTCACCTTGGGTAACTAGAGAAATAGAGAAGCTCAATCAGCAACTGCTGCGTTGCCGAATGCAGATTACTCGAATCCAGGTGTTCTTTTTACCGGTACTTGATTACGCCAATGACCTAATGAAGATATTAATTCTCGGTCTAGGTGGTTACATGCTGATGAATCAAGAGCTAACTCTTGGCGAAATCACCGCATTTCTTACTTATTCTGTGTTACTGGCTATGCCACTGATGCAGCTTGGTCGAATCGCGACTATCTACCAGCGAGGTATTGTTGGTATTCAAAGTGCTCAAACTATCCTCAATGCTAAAATCCCTGAAACTGATCAAACTCGTCTCGCTGATGAGGATGTTGAACAGTTGAAAGGGGAGTCGTTATCGGTAAGAAATTTGAGTTTTCATTATCCAAATGATGAACGGCTGATTTTGGACAATATCAGCTTTGACATTCCAGCGGGGAAAAAAGTAGGGGTACTTGGTGGAATCGGCTCAGGCAAAACAACCTTGGTGAACTGCCTGAATCATCATTTAGATGTTCCCACTAATGCGATTTTCTTAGGTGGTAAAGACATTACGGATTTTTCCCGCAGTGACTTGCGTCGCTATGTTAAAACCGTCACCCAAGACCCTTATCTGTTCTCGGCCACGGTAGAAGAGAATATTCGATTTGGTAGTGCCAACAATGATGCCACCAAGGAGCAAGTGGACGAAGTGCTATCGCTGAGCCAGCTTGCAAACGATGTGGCTAGGTTTGAGGATGGTGATCAAACTCTGGTAGGTGAAAAAGGCATTATGCTCTCTGGTGGGCAAAAGCAGAGGTTGAGCATTGCACGAGCACTCTTAGAGCCCGCAGACCTTGTCATTATGGATAACGTACTCTCTGCGGTTGATTACGAAACCGAACGTAAAATATTGAATGGGTTATTTGAGCGACTCAAACACCAATCGGTGCTCGTGGTATCGCACCGTGTTAACGCTTTAGAATATATGGATGAGATCATCGTACTTAATGAAGGCAAGATAATTGCGAAAGGTGACCATAAAACGTTACTGAAAACATGCCCGTACTATTTGGAAACGTGGCAGCTTCAGCAAAATGAAGCGGAGGCGAGCGCATGTTAAAAGGTGTCGACGTAAAGTATCTCAAGCACTTCTTCAAGTTCGCTAAGAAATACAAGAAAACCGCTCTGATTGGTATTGCTATGCTTCCTCTGTCGGTCGCAACCAGCTTGTTATTCCCCTGGTTAATTATCCAAGTTATTGACGTGCAGTTGGGACAAAATGACTTCGCTGGGTTAATGCAGTATGTGGTGTATTTGGTTCTAGTCCTTATTGCTGGGTACGTGGTGGACACCACTTATGCTTACAATTTAAGAAAAACTGGTCAACTAACGATTACCGACATGCGTGCTGTGTTGTTTGAACGCGTACTCAGACTTCCGCGCAGCTATTTCGACAATACGCCAGCAGGCGTCACGTTGTCACGTTTGACGAGTGATTTAGAGACTATCGGTGAAACGTTTGTGCAATCAGTTGTCGGGTTGGTAAAGGATTCAATAAACACCATTGCCTTGTTGGTAATGATGCTATTTATCGATTGGAAGCTGACTTTGATCGTATTAGTAGTCATGCCACCTGTTATGTATTTAACGGTGTATGTACGTAATCGTCTAAGAGCTTTACATAAGATAACGCGCGCATCCTTGGCAAGAGGTATCGGTTATCTACAAGAATTGTTGTTCGGTATGAGTACCGTTCAAATGTACCGCGCTGAAGAGAAAGTAGAAGCGAAATACAATGGGCATATTGATGAGTTTTTGGTTGCTCAAAAGAAAATCAATAAGTATGACGCCATCTTATTCTCTTTCATTTCTGGTGTGACGTCGGTAACCATTGGTCTCATGATTTGGTATGGCTCTGAACAAGTGCTAGCCGGAACGCTGACTTTAGGTGTACTGATTGCTTTTATTAATACGCTAGAAAAAGTGTTTGTGCCGATTCGTGATTTCACCTCTCAAATTGCCTCTATTCAAAGCTCGTTTGCGGCGTTTGATCATATCGAAGAACTCTTTGTTGAGCCGACGGAGGAACAAGGTCGAACCTTGTTACCGAGTCATCAGGTTCAACAACCATTGCAAGAGTTTGTGAGCTTAGAGTTCATTAATGTTAGTTTTCGATATAAACAAGATGCTCCGTATGTACTGAAAGACGTTTCTTTCGTACTTAATAAAGGCCATCAAATTGCCTTGGTAGGTTCTACTGGCTCTGGAAAATCAACCATCATGAGATTGATTTCAAAAACCTATCAAGATTATGAGGGCAGTATTCTGTTAAATGGCATTGAGTTATCGAAGATTTCGGTTGATGACTCGGCACACCTATTTTCGATGATGATGCAAGATGTTCATTTATTTGAAGAAAGTATCGAGTTCAATATCGCCCTTGGCAAACCAGGGATTGAGCGTGAACAAGTTGAGCAAGCCGCACGCTATGTCTATGCAGATCGATTTATAGAACAGTTACCTCGAAGTTATGACTCGGTTTTAGATAAGAATGGTTCGAACTTATCGGTGGGGCAGACGCAGCTTATCTCGTTTGCTCGAGCAGTTGCTCAAGGTGGGCAGATTATGATGCTTGATGAAGCGACAAGCTCTGTAGATTCGATTACTGAAGATCTTATTCAGAAAGCCATGCAGCGTTTATTTGAGGAAAAAACGGTTATCGCTATTGCTCACCGTTTAAGTACCATCAAACACTCGGATCAAATTTTAGTATTAGAGAAGGGTCGCATAGTCGAACAAGGTAACCATGGACATTTGGTGTCTATTAATGGCATCTATGCAGGGTTGTTAAGTGAGTCGACAGGGGACACAAGTGAGTTCGATTCTGCTGAAGCTATCTGATTCAAGCAAGCTTCACTTAGTCACTTTGACGATTATAGGCATATACTTTAGTACTGTTCTTCAGAGGGCGAGTATATGTCTAAAAACAAATTTATTCTTCATTCCGCATACCCACCTTCAGGAGACCAACCTGAAGCCATCGCTCGTTTAATCTCAGGCATCGAAGCTGGCAAAAGCCATCAAACACTACAAGGTGTAACGGGGTCGGGTAAAACATTCACGATGGCGAATATTATCCATCGCTTGAAACGACCCACGTTGATTCTTGCTCATAACAAAACATTAGCTTCCCAGTTATATAGCGAGATGTGTCACTTCTTTCCTGAGAATGCCGTTGAGTATTTTGTCTCCTATTACGATTACTTTCAGCCAGAAGTCTACATTCCCGGTAGCGACCGTTTTATCCGCAAAGACTCCGCGATTAACGAACAGCTAGAGCGACTAAGGCTCTCGGCAACCAAGTCACTGATTGAGAGAAGAGACGTTATCGTGGTGGCTTCCGTTTCTTCTGTCTACGGGTTAGGCGATCCGCAAGCTTATCGAGACTTACAAATATCGCTCGCAGTAGGTGAGGCACTAGATAAAGCTGATTTAACTGAACGATTAGCACGCTTACAATATACTCTTACCGAGCCCAAATTAGAGCGCGCTGGTTTTCGCATTCGTGGCGACGAAATAGATGTGTTTCCAGCTGATTCTGCCCAAGATGCTATTCGCATTACTTTAAATAACGGAGTTATTCAGCATCTTGATTGGGTCGACCCTATCGCGGGTACACTCTTAAAATCTTGCACAGAGTACAAGATTTCACCTAAAACACTCTATGCGTCGTCACCACAAAAAGTCCGTAAAGCCAGTGAGTTGATCCGTATTGAAATGGAACAAAGAGTTAGAGAGCTCAACGAAGAAAACCGATTAACCGAGGCGGCAAGGCTTTACGAACGGTGTATGCATGATATTGAAATGATGCAGCAATACGGTTATTGCTCCGGGATCGAAAACTATGCCTGTTATCTTAATGAACGAGATCCTGAGCTACCGCCGACGACATTAATGGATTATCTACCTAAGGATGGGCTGGTGTTTATCGACGAGTCTCACGTGATGGTTCCTCAGATTTCAGCAATGTCGAAATCAGACCGAAGTCGTAAAGATACCCTTATTGATTACGGGTTTCGTCTTCCTTCAGCTTTAAATAATCGCCCACTGACGTTCAGTGAATTTGAAAAGGCAAAACCGCAGACCATTTTTGTTTCTGCGACGCCAGGAAAATACGAAGTTCAGCGTTCAGGTGGAGTGGTGGTTGAACAAATTATTCGACCAACAGGTTTGCTTGATCCTGAGGTTGAGGTGCGCCCATCAGCTAACAATATGGAAGACCTGTTAAAGGAGATACGTCAGCGTACCAGTAATAATGAACGAGTGCTTGTGACTACTTTGACTAAGGTAAGTGCGGAGTCGTTAAACGACCATATGGCGGAGCAGGGAATACGCGTTCGTTACTTACATTCCGATATTAAAACCTCAGAAAGAGTCGATATTATCAATGGATTAAGGGCTGGGGAGTTCGATGTCTTGATTGGTATCAACCTACTCAGAGAAGGGCTGGATATTCCAGAAGCTTCCTTGGTTGCCATTCTCGACGCGGACCACGCAGGATTTCTACGTTCGGTAGAAGCGCTGATTCAGATCATTGGTCGAGCAGCACGAAATGCCAATGGTAAGGCGATTTTGTATGCCGATAGAATCACACCCGCCATGAAGCAAGCGATAGACGAATCGCTACAAAGACGTAAAAGACAACAAGTTTATAATCAAGCAAATGCGATTGTGCCCGCTACATCGCGTCGTAAAGTAGCATCAGCAATGGAAGAGGCGCTGCAGCAGGCTTGTCATAATGTCGCGTTTTGCGACAGTCTTGCTAGCCTTTGTCGACAAATCACCGTGCGCGAGAAAGGACTGCTTGAAGCGGTCTCTGCGCAAAATGATGCGCAAATTCGTCAAATGCGAGCGGAACTGGATAGTTTATATAGGCAGTTCATATTTATGTAGTTCTAGCTCACCTTGTTCGTTGGACGAGAGGTCAAAGTGCGTTACGATTTCGCTAACGCACTTACTTAACAGGATATCGGATGCTCAATTACATTGAACCGGTTTTTAGACCACCGTCAGAGTGGAAGTCGCTGATATTACAAGTAACCAATGGTTGTAGCCATAATCAATGCACTTTCTGCGATATGTATACTCAGTCTCAGAAGAAGTTTCGTCCTAAGAAGCTAGAAGAACTAGAGCAAGAATTGCAGCAGGTGGCCGCGTCTGGTGCACGAGTTCACCGAGTTTTCCTTGCGGATGGTGATGCGATGACATTACCATTTCATCGTCTTAAAGCGATCTGTGAGTTAATTCATCGCTACCTTCCCAACATTCAACGTATCTCAAGCTACTGTTTGCCACGAAATTTAACCAACAAGACATCGGAGCAACTCGCAGAGCTTAGAGAGCTTGGGTTGAGTTTGATGTATATCGGTTGTGAAAGCGGAGATGACGAAGTACTAGCTAAAGTGAAAAAAGGTGAGACATTTGAATCATCGTTGGCCGCGCTAAACAAGATAAAAGCGGCAGGCATG
Organism: Vibrio sp. La 4.2.2; assembly: GCF_027586995.1. Lineage (NCBI taxonomy): Bacteria > Pseudomonadati > Pseudomonadota > Gammaproteobacteria > Vibrionales > Vibrionaceae > Vibrio > Vibrio sp. La 4.2.2. The sequence goes on along the minus strand of NZ_JAPPTJ010000007.1, from coordinate 306,426 downwards.
AAAAGTTCTGTCATGATCCTAAATGGTCTAGGCGGCCCTATTTTGAGTGAGCAGCATGCACTGAGTTCGGCCAAGCTAATGAATGCCGCTCAGCCAGACTATCTCTCAACCTTAGTAGTGTCTTTTCCATTTGGTGAAGAGCGCGTCGCGGCTGAATATAACGGTGACTTTCGCCAATTGACTCAACCCGAGTTATTCAAAGAAATAAAATTATTGCTTGAACACTTACAGTTAGACAAGACAATATTCCGCTCAGATCATGCTTCCAACTATCTAGTGCTCAAGGGAGTACTGGGTAAAGATAAAGAGGCATTATTGCAACAAGTTGAGCTGGCAATTCATCATCCAGAGCAAATTTCGCTCCGCCAAGAGTGGCAAAGAGGTTTGTAAAAATCCCCTTTTTTACTCGTTCACACAGTGAATTTTACAAAACTCGCTTTTAGCGGGTTTTGTGTTTTTTGCATGTCTGATTTTACTAACGTATTGAAAAATTGAGAATAAATATGATTTTCAAGAGCGCTTTATCGATTTTTACACAGAGTGATTTTGTAAAATTGACAGTGTGAAAATTTCGTTGTGAAATTGTTGTTAAAAAGGCGCTATTCTAATAATCAAGCAATAACGAGACAAACCAACAAGGTGTTAAGGGTATTTGCTTAAGCTGTTATTAATTGCCTCTGAAGGAATAGACTATGAATATGCAGACATTCGATAAAACAGAACTACATAACCCACAAAATTTTATCGCTGAAGCCGTGTTTGCCGTGGAAATGGTCAACGCTGATAAGCCAACTCAAAAACAACAAATGACTAAGCAACTTCTTGATACCTTGTTCCCGCTAGAGAATGGTTCTCACGAGGATGTAGTAAGTTATGAAATTGACTATCGCCACGTTCAAGCGTACTTCAAAAATGGTCAACATAGCGGCCTGCGCCATGCCAAACAGTTTGTTGCTTATACTGGCGACAAGTGTTCTCCGGATTCGATTCTATTCCGCGACGAAAGTGGCACTCACGTAGAAGTTACGTTCGCTCGCCGTCAAGGCAACGGGTTTCTACAGCTGGTTCAAATTGCTGATATTCAATTAGAAACGTGTACTACGTTTGGTCAGTCTGAAGGCCATCAAACCACGGGTCTTCGTCACTGGGTAAGCTTGGTAAAAGGCGATGATAAATGTCGCCCAACGGCGAGTAATGAAGACAAGGAATATACAGCGAAGAGTGGTGAAGATTACATGCTAGGTTTTTGTTTCGCCATTTAATGCTACTCATCCACCTTCAATCTAGTGTATGTTAGCGAGCCTACATATCGTAGATGATACCGATTAAAAAAGCCGTGCCTTCAAAGGTACGGCTTTTACGTTACATCGGCTTCTAGGCAAACGGCGTCTTTAAATCACACTAATTTTCATCTGTAGCTCCATTGATTCCCCACCTTCCAAACGAACCAATGAATCACTCTGTCTATGATGGTGAGCACCTACCCAGTGAGATTGCGGCTCTACACAGATGAAGCCACTCCTGTTATTGGGTTGGTAGACCTGTAGGTACTTCATAGGGCTGACTATGGCAAGGTTTATTCCATTGGGGTGTTCGATAGAAACATCACCGTGTTCGGATCTGAGGTAACCATTGTTTATCCAAATATCGGGTATTGCTTTGGAAACCGAAAAGTCAAAACTCTCGGGGATTTCCGAGACATACTTCGTTGGCAGATAATCATCACCCTCTAACCAAATCCCATCCGCATTGAATTGAACTTTGGTCCCATCAAGAGTATTGAAAAAAGGATGGAACCCGCCGCCAAAAGGAAACGGTGTATTGGTTAAGTTGGTCATCGATAAGGTGATTAACAAGCTTGTATCTTTAAGTGCATAGCAAAGGGAAGCACGATAGGAACAACACCCATAAACATTGGACTCCATGGTTAAGGTTATTGAGTTTGTATGTGGTCGCCATTGCTCGGCTTGCCATTCACTTATCCATGCGTCGCCATGAAGAAAGTAGTAATCATCAAACCGATGATGAGGAAGGTAAAAGTCTCTTTGTTCAAACAAAAAGCGGTTTCCTTTTACTCGATTTGCCATTGGAGCCATAGGAAACAGCCCTGATTCTTCTGCAGATTTAAGGTTACCTTGACGCAATATATGAAAGTTCTTTGGCTTGTAGAACAGTTGATGAACGGCGGCGCCGTTGCTGGAAACCTGAATCTTTAAGTAGTCATTTTCTAAGGTGTAAAGAGTGTTCATGGATGTGTCCTGGTTGCTATGTAGCGATACTACTAAACCGGACCCAAATTAAACTTGGATAACTTCAATAAAAGAACTAAACCACGTTTACTGAAAAGGCGGGAGGGCGTTAATTGAAAATCTGCTTAGTCAATTGACCACTTGTTTTCACATAACTTTGTTTACTAAACAGCGTGATAAACCCGCAGTTAACAGCGTTAGAAAGTGATTACCATTATTGCCAATCATCACCATCAATTTCAGAAGGTCATCATGGCAAAGAATGTAAAAGTGTGGACAGAGACAGTCACTCTACCCACTTATCAAGTCGGAAAGGTTGATACCAATCCTATTTTTCTGGAAAAACGTGTTTATCAAGGTTCTTCAGGGTCTGTTTATCCGTATGGCGTCATCGACTCAATCACTAACGAATGTGTTAATCAGGAATACAAAGCAGTATTCCTTGAGAACGACTTTATTTATGTGATGCTTTTGCCAGAACTTGGAGGACGAATCCACAAAGCCTATGACAAAGTCCATCAGCGCGACTTTGTTTATTGCAATGATGTCATCAAACCAGCATTGGTAGGTTTAGTTGGGCCATGGATCTCTGGGGGGATAGAGTTTAATTGGCCTCAACATCATAGACCGACCACGTATATGCCTGTTGACGTCAATATCAGAGAACTAGCAGATGGCAGTGCAGAGGTATGGTTGGGTGAAGTTGAGCATATGTATGGCTTGCAAGTTAGTACAGGCTTTAAGCTCTATCCCAACAAGGCTCTCATTGAGATCACTGGTCGCGTTTACAATTCAAACCCAACGCCTCAACAGTTCTTATGGTGGGCGAATCCGGCAGTAAAAGGTGGCGATGATCACCAGAGCATTTTCCCACCTGATGTCACGGCAGTTTATGACCACGGTAAGCGCGACGTGAGTGCGTTCCCAATCGCCAAAGGAACGTATTATAAAGTTGACTATTCAGCGGGCGTCGATATTTCTCGCTACAAGAACTTACCTGTACCTACGTCATATATGGCTGCAAAATCGGATTACGATTTTGTTGGAGCCTACAGTCACGACGAAAGAGGCGGTCTACTACATGTTGCAAACCATCATATCTCCACAGGTAAGAAACAATGGTCATGGGGTAATTGCGAATTTGGTCAAGCCTGGGATAGGCAGTTAACCGATAGCAATGGCCCATATATTGAATTGATGACAGGTGTCTTCACGGATAACCAACCTGACTTCACTTGGATCGACCCCAACGAAGAAAAAATCTTTGTTCAAAACTTTTTGCCATACAGCGAGTTAGGTCTTGTCCACCAAGCGAACACTGATGTGGCTGTGAATCTAATCAGACAGAACGAACAAGTGCGTATTGGGGTGTACGCTATCTCTGCTATTGAGAATGCCGTCGTTAATGTAAAAGTAGACACTACGACGGTCTATAGTGGCGTAGTGTCATTGCTGCCATGCCAATGTCAGTTTGATGACTTCGTGTTCGGTGGTAGTGAGCAGCTGACGCTCGAAGTGCTGACACAGCAAGGACGTAAGACTCTGACCTATACAGAGCAGCAAGAAAGTGAAGAGCCAACACCGGATCCTGCGACTGCACCGAAAATGCCGACAGCCGTTGATTCCATTGATGAACTTTACTTTATCGGCCAACACCTCGAACAATACCATCACGCGACGCGCCATGCTGTTGATTACTATTTAGAAGCGTTAAGACGAGACGAGTTTGACTATCGTTGTAACGTCGCCATGGCTAATCGCGAGTTTGAGCGGTGTGATTACGAACGTAGTTTACATTATGCGAACAATGCGCTGCACCGTGCCCATCAATACAACAAAAATCCACTATGTGGACGAGCAAGCTTGATGCGAGGGCACGCTAACGAGAAGTTGGGGTTGCTACAAGATGCTTACGCAGATTTCTACAAGTCTACTTGGAGTGGTAACTGCAACGATGCTGGTTTCTTAGCTGCAAGTCGGATCTCATTTAAGCAAGGCCGCTATCTTGATGCACTTGAAGAAGTAGAGCGAGTTCTTGAGCTCAATAGCATGAGTTACGAGGCTGCATTTGTGAAGTTGGTGGTTTTAGAGAAACTTCAATCTAAGCAAGCACTCGACTTTGCGAAGCAGTCCCTTGAACGCTTCCCGCTTGGTTACGCACTAGCGATGCATCACTACTTATTGACAATGCAAGAGACTGAGAAGCAAGTACTTATCGAGCTGTGTCAATCTAGACAAGCGAACGCCATCCATGTTGCGAGTTTATATACCTCGCTTAACCTTAACGAAGAAGCGTTGCTGGCACTTGAGCTGATTAATGCCAAAGGTGCTGCCTCTAATATTATCCGTGCGTCCCTGCTTCCAGACTCTGCCAACGTATTGCTAAATCAAGCAGAACAAGAGTTTGCGAGCCATGTCCTTTTTCCCAATGCGCAAGTTGAAGTGAATGCGCTAATGCAATTATCGGGTTACCCGTTTGCCGATTATCTCTTGGGTTGTTTCCACTATGCCAAAAAGTCCTACGACAAAGCAGTGGCATTGTGGGAGCAGGTAATCGAAGCGCGCCCTGAGTTCAAAGAGGCGCATCGAAACCTTGCAATTTACTATGCCAATAAGAAAAAAGACATCGAGAGCGCGCTTAAGTACATGGACGCTGCGTGGCAGTTGGATAACAACGATGCTCGAGTACTTTATGAGCTGGATGACCTTAGAAAAATCGCTTTGGTCGACCCTACAACACGCTTGATGTTACTTAAACCTCATCAAGGCATCATCATGCAACGCGATGACTTAGTGACCGAGTTCATTACTCTACTCAATATTTGTCATGAACATGATAGAGCGTTAGCAATCCTCAAAGAGCGGACTTTCGCACCTTGGGAAGGCGGTGAAGGCCGAGTCACTGGGCAGTATGTGAATGCTTTGATACGTAAATCGCTGTCTCTGATTAAAGACAAAGAGTACGTATTAGCGAAACAAGCACTAATTGAAGCACTTGAGTTTCCTGTAAACCTAAATGAGGGGCGACTAGTTGGTCAAACGGATAACGACATCTATTACCTATTAGGGCTAATCGAGCAGAAGTTAGGGGAGGAAAGTGCTGCAAAACAAATGTACCAGCGAGCACTAACGGGAGACTCGGAAGTAACTGAAAGCCGTTATTACAATGACATGCCTGCAGATTACTTGCTGTTTCAAACCTTGGCTATGTATCAGCTTGGTGAACAAGAGCGAGCAGTCAATAAATTCAAAGATATGGCAGCGTGGGTGGCCTCAAATGAGAGTCAGCAGGTTGAACACGACTTCTTTGCAGTCTCTTTACCTCAACTTAACGTCTTTGATAAAGATATCCAAACTAACCATCGCACTCATTGCCTGTTTGTCGACTTGTTAGCCAAGCTGGGTTTAGCGCAGATCCAGAGTCAAACATCTGACGAGGTAAACTCCGCGCAACATGCGTTGTTGGATAGTGACCCGAGCCACGCAAAAGCTCACTTATTGTCTTATTTGTCATCAGTTAGCTTAACAGAGTTAGCTTAATGTTTCGTATGCAGCTCACCTCAGTTTGTGATGAGCTGCTTTTTTTTGAATTTTACTCGCGAATACTAAACAGAGATTAGTAAATATCGTGACTAATGATAGCAACATCAACAACCAATTGACTTACTATCGATTGCGCTTTCAGCAAAAAAATAGATAGCTAAGTTTTACTCAAACGACGTGATACACCTACAAAGAGTTGGAAGAACTATGAAAACATGGACTAAGAATCTTACCAAAATCGCACTAGCAACTTCGTTAGTGGCTATGGCTACTGGCGCTATTGCGGAAGAAAAAAAGAAAATCGGTTTCATCGTAAAACAGCCTGAGGCAGGTTGGTTCCAAGATGAATGGCGCTTTGCAGAAGTAGCAGCAAAAGAGAAGGGATTCGACCTAATCAAAATTGGTGCTCAGGATGGTCAAAAGCTGATGTCAGCGCTAGACAATCTAGGCACGCAAAATGCTGATGGTGTCATTGTTTGTGTTCCTAACGTTAAGCTTGGTCCTGCTGTTGTAGCGTCCGCGAAACGCAATGGCTTAAAGCTCATGTCCGTAGACGACCGTTTAGTCGATGGCAATGGCGAACCTATTGAAGACGTAGTTCATATGGGGATTTCAGCCTATAACATTGGACGTGAAGTTGGACAAGCATTACTGGATGAAATTAAAGCTCGAGGTTGGAACACGGAAGAAGTGGCAGTAATGGCACTGACCTACAAACAGCTTCCTACGGCATTTGAACGCTCACAAGGTGCAACGGATGTACTGATGGAGAATAATTATCCTAAACAGAACATTTTCGATACGCCTCACCGTTTGGATAACACAGAACAAGCTTTCAATGCTGCAAACAGCTTAATCACCCAGAAGGGCAATTATAAGAAGTGGATTGTATACGGCATGAATGACCAAGTCGTCATTGGTGGTGTACGTGCTCTCGAAGGCAATGGTATTTCGGCTGACAATATTATCGGTATTGGTATTAATGGTACAGAAGAAGCGATCAATGAGTTCCGCAAACCTATTCAAACTGGTTTCTACGGTACGGTAATTCTGAGTGCAAAAGCTCACGGCTATCAGACTTCCATCAATATGTACAACTGGGTAGCAAATGGTATTGAACCTGAGAAATTGATTTACACCTCTGGTCATTTGGCGACGCGTGCGAACTACGAGCAAGTACGAGCAGACTTAGGTATGTAATAGTTATTAATCGGGGCGAAAGCCCCGATTAAACAAGGAATTAGTCATGAAAAACGAACTCGAATTTCGCGGCGTATCAAAGAATTTCCCAGGAGTAAAGGCGTTAAGCAAGGTGAGCTTTCGTATTGGTCATGGTGAAGTTCATGGATTAATCGGCGCGAATGGTGCCGGAAAAAGCACTTTGATGAAGGTGCTAGGTGGAATCCACAAAGCGAGTGAGGGGGAAGTGCATATTAATGGGGCTTCGGTCAACTTCCAATCCCCTATAGAAGCGATCAATGGCGGTATCGCCATTATCCACCAAGAGCTTCAACTCGTTCCAGAACAGACCGTGGCGGAGAACATCTTTTTAGGAAGGTTCCCGACCAAAGGTGGTGTCATTGATTGGCCAACTATGAATCAACAAGCTCAGCTTCAGTTGGACAAACTAGGGTTGACGTTCGCACCGAGCGACAAGGTCAATACGCTTTCTATGGGTCAGCAGCAAATGGTGGAAATTGCTAAAGCGCTGATCCTAAATGCCAATATTATTGCGTTGGATGAGCCGACCAGTAGTTTGTCTGCTGCGGAAACCGAGACTTTGTTTCGCGTAATAAGACAGTTGCAATCAGAGGGCAAGATTCTCATTTATATTTCTCATCGCATGGCAGAAATATTCGAGGTTTGCAGCTCTGCAACCGTCATGAAAGATGGCTGTCATGTGATTACTTATGATGATATTCGCCACACTGACAGGCCAACCCTCATTGAAAAAATGATAGGGCGAAACCTCGGCGATATGTACAGCTTTCGTGAGCGTTCTTTAGGTGATGACTGTTTGGTGTTGGGGGCTATTGAAAGTAACCAGTTTGCCAAACCAGTCCAATTTAGAGCTCGTACCGGAGAGGTGTTAGGCTTCTTTGGATTGGTCGGTTCAGGTCGAACGGAGCTAATGAAATCCCTCATAGGTGCGTTGCCAACCAAATCTATTTCAATGCAACTTGATGGGATCGATTTACAAGCATTAACGCCAAAAACAGCCATTCAGAACGGCATCATTTACTGTTCCGAAGACCGAAAGAAAGAAGGCAATATCACTTTCCGATCAGTACTTGAAAACATCACTATCAGTAGCCGTCGAAATTACTGGAAGTTAGGCGGAATCTTAGACCTTATCAAAGAGACAAAATCGGCGGAGCATTTCGTTAATCGGTTGGACATTAAAACCCCTAACTTAGCAAAAGAAATCCAGTTCTTATCGGGAGGGAATCAACAAAAGGTCATCTTAGCCAGGTGGTTAAGTGAGTCGAGTATGAACGTGCTGATCGTTGACGAGCCAACTCGTGGTATAGACGTGTCAGCCAAAAATCAAATCTATAACGTCCTTTACGAGCTTGCTGAACAAGGTGTCACAATTATTGTTATCTCCAGTGAACTGCCTGAGGTAATGGGTATCACCGATAGACTTTATGTGATGCGAGAAAATGAAATTTCAGCTGAATTCTTACGCCATCAATATAGCGAAGAAAAAATACTATCTAAAGCATTCCCTGAGAAGGAGATCACTGTATGACCGCTCTTAACAAACCATTGAGCGTAGCACCTAAAAATGACAACTCAATTTGGAAACGGATAAGAGGAAGTGAGAACTTCAACATTATCGTTGTTTATATTGTGTTGTTCATCTCGCTGTCGCTTTTCGTACCGTACTTTTTCTCTGCACGAAATATGGTAGGTCTAGGCCTCTCAATTTCTCAAATAGGGATGGTCGCGTGTACTATGATGTTTTGCTTGGCATCCAAGGACTTTGATTTGTCTGTGGGATCTCAAGTTGCCTTCTATGGCGTATTGACTGCATTAGTCGTCAATGCGACAGGCAGTTTTATGCTGGGTATTTTAGGAGCACTATGTGCCGGCCTATTTATCGGCTTAATGAACGGAATCTTTGTCACTAAGGTACGGGTGAATGCTCTAATCGCTACATTAGCAATGATGGAGATTGTTCGAGGTGGCGCTTACATTATCTCTGGGGGAAATGCGGTGGGTGTCGTTAACATGAACTTCTTTATGTTAGGACAATCAACCATTTTAGGTCTGCCAACGCCCATCGTGATTACCATTATTTGTTTTATCGCCTTTGGCTTTTTGCTCAAAAATACGGCCTACGGACGCAATGCTCTTGCGGTGGGTGGCAACTCAGATGCTGCTAAATTGGCGGGCGTAGATGTCGACAAGGTACGCATAGCAAACTTTGCCATACAAGGCGCAGTGTGTGCTGTCGCTGGTATTATTTTGGCTTCTCGTATTACCAGTGGACAACCGAATGCCTCACTTGGATTTGAGCTCAGTGTTATTTCTGCCTGTGTGTTAGGTGGTGTGTCATTGAATGGCGGTAAGGCGAGTATTGTTGGTGTTGCGATCGGTGTATTGATTATGGGTACGGTGGAAAATGCGCTCAACCTTCTAAACGTTGACTCTTTCTATCAGTACTTGGTACGTGGTGGCATACTTCTATTAGCTGTGGGTGCAGACCAATATAGACAACGACTTGCTGAGAAAGGTTAACCCAAAGGACTAAGAGGCACATATGATTAAGGGCATGAACAACAAATCTGTTCGTAGCTTCAATTCGAAGCAGGTTATGCGCCTCCTATTTCAACATAGGAAGTTGTCTAAATCACAATTGGCCACTAAGTTGGAGTTGAGCATTCCTGCATTGACAAAGATATTAAATTATCTGATTGACTTAGAGCTAGTTGAGCATATTAACGTCGTACATTCTGGACGAGGGAACGCTACTGGAATGTACCAAATGACACAGAATACAACGCCTATTCTGTGTCTTCACATCACGCCTTATCGTATATCAACTACCGTACTTAATGGATTAATGGATCCCATTGTTGATTATCGCAGCCTAGAGATAAACCCAACGCACCCATCAGAGTTAGTTGCTTCCGTGTTTGCGATTTATCGACAATGCATAAAAGAAACGGGTAGCTCGAGATTCAAAGTTGCTATGGCGTTGCATGGCCAAGTGGATCGACGCGCTGGGACCTCTGTTTTGATGCCACAAGCTAGGTGGGCTGAGCCAATAGATTTCAAATACTTACTAGAAGAGGAGTTTGGTGCTGAGGTTCAGGTCGATAATGATTGTGTTATGTTGGCACTGGCCGAAAAGTGGCTCACCAAGGACCATCCTAGAGATTTTTGCGTTATCAATGTTGATTATGGGATTGGTTCATCATTCTTGGTCAATGACAAAATATTTCGTGGAGAGTTGTTTGGCAGTGGACAAATAGGACATTCGATTATCGACCAAGATGGACGAAAATGTTGTTGTGGCAGATATGGTTGTTTAGAAACCATCGCCTCAACCAAGGCGATAACATCTGAAGTTCGTAAGATGCATAAGACCAATCATAATCATAGCGGTGAGCCTTCGCAGATATCCTTTGAAGATGTGGCTACACTTTATCACTCGGGTGACATGGTGACTAAGCAAACTATCCAAAAAGCAGCAGGGTCGTTTGGTATCAGTTTGTATAACTTTCTTGTGACTTTGAGTGTCAACGATATTGTTATCTATGGTGATATTCGACGTCTTGGCCATGAGTGGTTAGACATTGTCAAAAGTAAAGCGCTATTCAATCCGTTTGAAGCTAACACTAATGCCCTAAAGGAGCAAAGGGCATCGGTGCGATATGGTGAGTTGCCAGACTCTAGGTTGCTCAATGGTATAGGTTTCCTATACATAGAAGCACTAATAGACAATTTCTGAACAGGCTAGGCGTATGCCTCCTTTTCGGCTTACAACGTCAGGGTAAATCCGTGTTCTGTCTTTTCAATCTGAATATCAGAAGGCTTGCATATATAGCCATCCGCGTCAGGCAATTCACTTCTTGAGCTATGACTGAGCACCGCAATGCTCTGGCAACCTGCTGCGCTCCCTGAGTTGAGGCCAGCGACCGCATCTTCAAAGCAGATGCATTCTTCAGGATTCAGATTCAGTTCTTTCGCCCCTCTCAAATAAGGTTCGGGGTGTGGTTTGCCTTGGGAGAGCAACTCGGGTGTAACAAGGATTTTGGGCTGAGGGAGGTTTGCCGCTTTCATTCTAGCTGTTGCTACTGGCAATGTGCCAGAGGTAACGATAGCCCACGGGATACCGAGCTCATTTAAGCTGTTTAGTAGCTCAACGGCGCCAGGTAGCGCAGTGGTGCCTTCGGTGTGGGTGGCTTCATAGTGTTCTAGATAGTCAAATTCGGCTTGAACTTCTGGTGTATCTACTGATGCATTAAGCAGCTCAGCGATTGATTCGATAGCAGGCCTTCCGTGAATCCTCGACATCACGTAGCTAGGCTCGAGACCTTTAGATTCTCCCCAGCGTGACCATGCACGTGTCACTGCTGGGATTGAGTCGACTAATGTACCGTCTAGGTCGAATAACAGACCTTTAAATGAAAGCGTCGTCACGATAACTATTCCTTTTTCAAATACTGTGAGAGCACATCTACGATTAGCTGGTGGTCTTCGTGTTGAGGCAAACCTGAAACCGTAATCGTTCCTATCATACCTGTGTTTTTAACTCGAATAGGAAAAGAACCGCCAAATGGACTGTAATCTTTCTCATCAATGAAAGAAGCTTGTTCTATATTCTTTCCCTTCATTTCTAGGTAATGCTTCATATACCAAGAACTGCGCTGAAAACGCTTGGTAACGTTTGATTTTCTTCTCACCCATTCTTGATTGTCTAATGTTGCTCCGTCAAGTGCACAATGGAAAAGGCACTGCTCACCAACCGAAATATTGATGGCAACCTTGGCGTGCTTTTCGATGGCGTTGGCACGCAGCTCATTACCGATATCCCAAGCGACTTTCTGATTGAAATAGGGGAACTGCAACAGGTTTTCTTCCGCAATAAGGCTGTCGAGTCTTGTTTGAGTGTTTGATGTCGTAGTGGCGGGCATATTCCGCTCCTTTCTAAAACAAAAAGGGCGAAGTAACACTGGACACGAATGATGGTTACTTCGCCAAAAACTTGGAACCGAACAAGTTAGTCAGTCCAAGTCCGAGGTGAGAAGGTTTTGAATCCTTCTTACTTCCATTTGGAATTGGGGACTATAGCTCTAGCTCCGTCATGAGTTTCTGTTCTATTTCACTGCTCGATTGGGCGTTAAACAAGGCATCACGAAATTCGGCATGCATAATTTTACGTGCCAACTTAGAGAAGATCTTCATATGTTGGTCGCCGGCTGCGTGTTTGTTCAGCGTCAACATGATGACAAACTGCGCCTCCTCATCGCCCCATTGAATAGGCTTCGCTAGACGGCATACGCTCACCGCTGATTGCTCAATGTGTTCACTCTTGGTATGAGGGATAGCAAAGCCAAAGCCTAGACCGGTTGAGAACACATCTTCTCGAGCCCAAAGATCGTCCGCCAATTTATTCGGATAACGGCAACGTCCTGTTAGGAATAGATTGTCAGCGAGTGTCTTAATCACTTCCTCTTTGCTACGCAGGTCGAGATCAAGCTTGATACAATCTTCTGAAATCAGTGGCGCTTCGGTTTGTGCCATACGGAACTGCGCAAGTAGATGCTCTACTTCCAATGGTGTACGACATTGCATTGCTTTGTTTAACAACTGTCGACATTCTCGGCTATCTAGTTTGGAAATGCGTTCCTTGGTCGCAGCAATGCTTGGTGCGCTCATGCTGATTTCATCAAGCCCTAGACCAACGAGCAGGGGCAATACTGAGCCTTTAGCGCCAAGCTCCCCACACAGTCCAATCCATTTACCATGACGATGCACTTCATTGACGACGTGGTCTAGCGTTCTCAAGAATGCTGGATTTAGACTGTTGTAGTGTTTCGTTACTTTTGCATTGTCACGATCAACGGCCATCAAATATTGAGTTAGGTCGTTAGAGCCGATGGAGAAGAAATCCACTTCTTCACAACATTGATCGATGATAAAGGCTACAGAAGGAACTTCCATCATAATGCCAAGCGGGATTTTTTCATCGAACGGAACCTGTTCTTTACGGAGTTCTTGGCGAATCTCAGCAAGAATGTCTTTGACCCATAAAATCTCCTCCATCGAAGAAATCATTGGAATCATTATCTTCAGCGGACCATGTGCCGAAGCACGCAGAATAGCTCGTAATTGGGTTTTAAATAGGTCAATAAACTCTTCGTAGATACGTACTGCACGGTAGCCAAGGAATGGGTTGTTTTCTTTAGGGATATTGAGGTAGTCAACTGGTTTATCGCCGCCGATGTCGATAGTACGAACGATGATCGCACGACCTGAAGCTGCATCCAGTGCTTGGCAGAATATGTTGTAGAGCTCATCTTCTTTCGGCGCACTTTTGCGATCCATGTATAGCATCTCGGTACGGAATAAACCGATGGCTTCTGCTCCCGAGTCAAATGCTGATTTTGCTTCTACGGAATGGGCGATGTTCGCTGCAACTTCAAGTTTTTTTCCATCTTGTGTCATACCCTGTGTATCTTTGAACGCAGCCTGGCGCTCTCGAACCGTATTGATGATTCGGTTTTCTTGTTCGTAGTAACGAACCACAGGTTCAGTTAGGTCGGTGACGATTGCACCTAAATTGGCATCAAGATAAACCTCTTGGCCGATGTCGGCCTCCAATGCACCATCTTTCATTCCAACGACTGTTGGAATACCAAAAGAGCGAGCAAGAATAACTGTGTGAGATGTGCTGCCACCATGGGTCAAAACCAAACCTTTTAGCAGTGACTTATCCAGCTCTAAGAACTGACTAGGGGTGAGGTCCTCAGCCATACAGATAGAGGGTTCAGTCAGCGCGAGTTGGCTGGTGTAATGTTCGTCACCGTAGATTGTTTGCAGTAATTGGAAGCAAACATCTCGAATGTCGAGTTCACGCTCACGAAGGTATTGGCTGGAAGATTTCTGTAGTTGCTCTGCATAGTGTTTTGCGGTTGCGACCACTGCCTGGGCACAGCTTCTTCCTTCTACGAGATTAGTATTCAGTTGTTGTGCGAACGACTCATCCCTCAATATAGAGAGATGCGCGGCAAGCACTTCGCTTTCCGTATCTACTGATGTGTTGGCTTGCACTTCAATGGCCTTAGAAAGCTGAGCGAGACCGCTTTTTAGTTCAGACTTTTCTTCTTCAAGTGCTCTTGTTTCAGGAAGGTAGGGCAGTTGATCAAAGTTGATTGCACCTACTTTAACCACTACGCCACGGCCAATGCCACTGCTCACGGAAGTTGCACGAATCGCTCCTTCCGTGAGGTTGGATAAGTTACGTGGTAGTGGTTGCTGTTCTTCATTAGCGTGTGTTTGTTCTAGTGGAGAATCGCAATGTGGAAACTCATTCGCAATAAAGTTCTGTAAAGCTTCCAGTGCAGACTCCTCATCCTCGCCGTCTATGGTGATCATACATGTGTCACCGAGTAGTGTGTCTGTCCCTATTAAAGACAACACACTTTTTGCATTTCCAGATAGGCCAGTACGTTCGTTCTGCCACTCAATGTTAGATAGGTATTGATTACAAAGGGTTTCTACATGACCCGCTGGTCTTGCGTGAACACCATTGGGTAGCTCACAAGAAAAGGTAAAACTTCTCATAGGGGTTTAGTCCTTAGTTTCGAATTTGTTATTAGTCGTTTATGTCTACAACTTTAACAAAAAGCACCGTGTGGACTATTGGATAAAAGTGCTAAAAACTGGATATTTGTAAGGTAGTGGGCTGTTTGTGATACCGTTCAAAAATACAGTTTAGTATGTGACTTTAATCAAGTTTTATAAAAGATGTGTCAGTGTTTTATGTTCAACTAATCCTTTAATAACAGTTGCTTAATTGGTTTTCTTGAATCTTTTGATAAAAGTACTAGTAAAGTGTGCTCAAGATCAATATTCACGCTGCATCTAACAAATATCCAGTAAAAAGCAGTTTTGTCCTCTAACTGGTTAGCACATTTGCTCACTATTATAACCCTGTGCTGTAGAGATGGAGTTTCTCTGAAGCTTAATCAGAAACGTGAGCCAATAAATACAAAAGAAGTACTTCCTTTAATAAAAATTTTAATACTTATGTACTCAAAGGAGAGGTCAATGAATGACTTAATCTCAATTCTTAAAAATACGAGACAACATCTAATGACAGGTGTATCTCACATGATTCCTTTCGTGGTTGCGGGGGGGATCCTACTGGCGGCTTCCGTCATGTTATATGGGGAAGGTGCTGTGCCTGAAGAAGGAACGTGGCTGCACGATCTATTCTTTATTGGTGTAGCCGGCTTCCAACTTATGGTTCCCATTCTAGCTGCTTACATCGGTTATTCGATTGCTGACCGCTCAGCGCTCGCGCCTTCTGCTATTGCAGCGTTCATTGGCGCAAACATGTACAACACTGGTTTCTTCGGTGCGATCTTCGCGGGTCTATTAGGCGGCATTGTTGTTTTCTATCTGAAGAAGATAAAAGTGCCAGCGTTTGCTCGTTCAATTATGCCAATCTTCGTGATTCCAATTATAGGTACATTTATTACCGCTGGTGCCATCGTTTGGGGCATTGGTGAGCCAATTGGCGCGGCAACAGAAGCGCTTACTGGTTTCCTAAAAGGTATGCAGGACTCAAGTATCGTTGTACTCGCTATTATCATGGGCCTAATGATTGCCTTTGATATGGGTGGTCCAGTTAACAAAGTTGCGTATGCATTCGTCATCCTTTGTGTCGGTGAAGGCATTTACAACGTCGCAGGTATTAGTGCAGTTGCGGTAGCAACACCGTCTGTAGGCATGGGTCTAGCGACATTCTTGAACAAGAAGCTTTACGCAGCTGACGAACAGGAAGCTGGCCGCGCGTCCATTCTAATGGGAACAATGGGTATTACTGAAGGTGCTATTCCATTCGCGGCAGCCGATCCACTTCGTGTACTTCCTTCCATCATGATTGGCACCGCAGTAGGTGCGGCGACTGCAGCGATTCTTGGTGTTGAGTGTTTCGCGGCATGGGGTGGTTTGATTGTACTACCAGTTGTAGACGGTCGATTCGGTTTCCTAATTGCACTTGGTGTTGGCTCTTTAGTGACCGCACTACTGGTTAACTTTCTTAAAGCTCGTCGTAAAGTAGAACAGCCGCAGAAAGAAGAATCTGATGATTTAGACCTAGACATATCAATCGGTTAACTCTAAGTCTTTGAATTAAATATTATCCAATAAAAACAGAACATTAAAATAAAGGTGAGAATTATGACTAATATCGTAGCAGTTACAGCGTGCCCATCTGGCGTAGCGCATACCTACATGGCGGCGGAAGCCGTAGAGGCAGCAGCAAAAGCAAAAGGTTGGAATTGCAAAGTTGAAACTCAGGGCTCAATTGGTATTGAAAATGAGCTGACAGCAGAAGAGGTCGCTCAAGCTGACATCGTGATTCTAACTAAGGATATCGGTATCAAGAATGAGGATCGATTCAAGGGTAAAACAATTGTTCGTATCGGCGTGAGTGATGCCGTCAAGCGTGCAGATGCTGTGATGAGTAAGATTGAAGCTCACTTAGAGAAAGCGACAGCATAACCAGTCAGGCTCCCTTAACACGAGGGAGCCTTCATACCACAGTTACTTTCTTCAAGCGTTATCGAAAGTGACTCTGTTATGAATCAAGAAAATGCCCATCAGTGGCAATAGACAATAATAATGGAGCCTATTGTGAGCACCGAAAGAATTACTCGATTAAAGTCCGCCCTGTTTGAAGCTCAACGTGAAATCTCTCTAGAACGTGCGCTACTGTATACCGAGAGCCATCAGCAGACGGAAGGGGAACATACTCTTATCCGCCGAGCAAAGGCAACAGCACACGTTTTGGATAATGTTGCGATATCGATTCGTGATGATGAACTGATTGCCGGAAACCGCACCATCAAGCCGCGTGCTGGTATTGTCTCACCAGAAATGGATCCTTATTGGATTGATAAAGAGTTAGATATCTTTGAGTCACGCCCACAGGATAAATTCTATATCTCTGAAGAAGATAAAGTGGTCTATAAAGAGACGCTGCTGAGTTACTGGTCCGAGCGTTCTATGAAAGACTTTATCAATGCTCAAATTCCTGAAACCGTCAAACAAGCGGTGTCCGAGAAAGTATTCAGTGTTAACCAAACCGATAAAGGTCAAGGCCACATCATTATCGACTTTGATCGCTTACTTGAAAACGGATTAGGTGCATTGACCGATGACATGTCTACGCTAGCAACCGTTAATAGTGACAACGAGTTTTATCAATCGGTACTGATTCTACTGCAAGCCTCAACTAGACATATTCGTCGTTACGAAGCGTTAGCCAAACAGATGGCCGCTGAGTGCGAGTGCCCCGTTAGGGCGGCAGAGTTAATTCGTATTGCATGTATCTCTGGCAAAGTCGCCACACAAAAACCGCAAGGTTTTTATGAAGCGTGTCAGCTGTTCTGGTATATGAATATCATTCTTCAGTATGAGTCAAATGCGAGTTCACTATCTCTTGGGCGTTTTGATCAATATATGATGCCGTTTTATCAGGACTCTATCGCCAACGGTGAATCTCCTGCGTTTTTGCAAGAGCTGCTTGAGAGTTTGTGGGTCAAAACAAACGACATCGTCCTACTGCGTTCATCCAGCAGTGCTAAGTTTTTTGCTGGCTTTCCAACCGGTTATACCATCTTGCTCGGCGGTCTGACTGAAAATGGGCGTAGCGCAGTCAATACGTTGTCAACACTCTGTCTTGATGCGTACCAAAGCGTGCAACTACCGCAGCCAAACCTTGGTGTTCGAGTAAACGAATTCATTGACCGTGCGTTTCTCAATAAAACCGCAGAAACCATTCGTTTAGGCACAGGTATTCCGCAAATATTCAATGATGAAGTGGTGGTGCCGGCGTTTTTGAATCGTGGTGTCTCTTTGGAAGATGCGCGTGATTATTCTGTCGTGGGCTGTGTGGAGCTGTCGATTCCGGGGAAAACCTATGGGCTGCATGACATAGCGATGTTTAACCTGCTTAAGGTCATGGAATTGGTACTTAAGCGCAATAAGGGCAATCAAGACGTCAGTTTTGAAACATTACTCGCTGAGATTCGCACCGACATTTGCCAGTATGTGCAGCTAATGGTTGAAGGGTCAAACATCTGTGATGTGGGGCATCGTGACTGGGCTCCTGTTCCACTATTGTCCTCGTTCATTAGCGACTGTATCGAGAATGGGAAGGACATTACCTATGGTGGTGGTCGTTATAATTTCTCTGGTGTGCAAGGGATTGGGATTGCCAACCTTTCTGATTCGTTAATGGCGTTAAAGCGTTTTGTATTTGAAGAAAATCGCATGAACTTTGCGGAGTTTATCGCGGTTCTTGAATCTAATTTCGAAGGTAAAGAGGGCGAACGAGTTCGTGCTCGTCTGATGAACCGCTACGAAAAATATGGCAACGATATCGATGAAGTGGATGTGTTGGGTGCTGACTTGTTAAGACTGTTCTGTAAAGAAGTCGAAACCTACCAAAACCCTCGTGGTGGCTATTTTACTCCGGGGTCATACACGGTATCTGCTCATGTTCCTCTTGGTGCTGTGGTTGGTGCGACACCAGATGGAAGATTGGCTGGTGAGCAATTGGCTGATGGTGGCCTATCTCCTATGTTGGGCAAAGATCAGCAAGGCCCGACTGCGGTACTGAAATCGGTCAGTAAGCTGGATAACTACTTACTGTCGAATGGTAGCTTGCTCAATGTGAAGTTCACGCCATCAACCCTAGAGGGAGAGCAGGGCATTACCAAATTAGGGGATTTCTTACGAGCATTTATGAAGCTCAAGCTGCAACACATTCAGTTCAATGTATTGAATGCAGACACGTTACGTAAGGCGCAAGAAAAGCCCGAAGATTACGCAGGATTGGTGGTGAGAGTAGCCGGCTATAGCGCTTTCTTCGTGGAACTATCGAAAGAAATTCAAGATGACATTATCCGAAGAACCGCTCATGAGCTGTAATTGCCAAACGAGCGAAACAGGTTGTTCAGAATCTGGGGAGTTTAGTGCGCCCCAGCTCAAAGCGCGAGTATTTAACATCCAGCGATACTCGTTAAATGATGGTGAAGGTATTCGTACCGTGGTCTTTTTTAAAGGCTGTCCTTTGAAATGTCCTTGGTGTGCTAACCCAGAGTCACGTTCGATTGATTTGGTAAACATTCGCAGGGAAGCCAAGTGCTTACACTGTGATGTTTGCGAGCAGGACGCGGATGAGTGTCCAAGTGGTGCGTTTGAACAAGTCGGTTATGACGTCACTATTGAAGAGCTGGTAAAAGAAATTGCTAAAGATGATGTGTTCTATCAAACATCAGGCGGTGGCGTCACCTTGTCTGGTGGTGAGATTCTGGTGCATGGCAGATTTTGCATCGAACTTCTAAAGCAGCTAAGAAGACTGGGATACAAAACGGCGATTGAAACCTCAGGACATGGAAATAGTAAGCAGTTGAGCGATATGGCTCAATATTGCGATGAAATTCTGTTTGATTTCAAATTGATGGATGAGGTCAGAGCTAAGGAGATCATCGGCATTAATCTGGATAAGGTACTCGAAAGCTTTAAGACGTTAATGGCCAAACCTTGCAAGGTCATCCCCAGATTACCGCTAATACCAGGCTACACCCTCGATCTCATTAATGTTGATAGGGTACTTGGCTTTATTGCTCCTTACGATATTGAAGAGGTCCACTTATTGCCATTTCATCAATTTGGCTCAAATAAATACGACACATTGGGGATGCACTACACCATGAAAGACATCCCAGTACCGACAAAACAAGAAATTGATGCGATTCAGCGCCATGTCGAAGCGCATGGATATAAAGTCGTCATAGGAGGCTAGACATGAGCAAGAAACGAATTTTGATTACAGGAGCGGGTGGTTTTTTTGGTACTCGATTTATAAATCGTTACCAAGGTGAATTTGAGATTAAAGGGACGGACGTTGCGCAACTGGATATCACTGATAACAGAGCCGTTAACCAGATATTTACCGAATTTCAGCCTGATTTCGTGATTCACGCTGCTGCTATTGCTGTAACGGATTTTTGTAATGAGCATCCTGAAGTTGCTCATAAAGTGAATGTCCAAGGTGCAATCAATGTCGCCAAAGCATGTAAGCAAGTTGGCGCGAAGCTAGTATTCATATCTACTGAGCAAGTTTTCAATGGTAACTCTGAAGCGGGTCCTTACACAGAACAATCAATCCCGGTTCCTGACACCGTTTATGGTCAGAACAAACTGGAAGCAGAGCGAGAGTTAGCGAGCATTCTGCCAGAAATGTGGGTGTTGAGGTTCACGTGGTTGTTTGGGTTGCCTGAAAGAAACACCACGATCAATCCCAATGTGGTTTGGAATGCCATTCAAACCTTATTCAAAGGGGGAGTGATGTACGAACGTGGTAATGAGTTCCGAGGTTTAACCTATGTGCACGAGCTTATCGAGCAGTTTCCTAAGATCTTTGACATCCCTTATGGCACCTATCATACCGGCGCACACAATGACGCGAGTCGTTATGACATTGCCGAGCATATTCTGACGGAACTCAAATTAGAGCAGCGTTTGCCGGACATATTGGTGCAATGCGATGCGCCTAAGACGCGTGATGTTCGTTTAGACACGAGTAAGCTCGCGGCACAGGGCATCCGCTTTACTGAGAGTAAACAAGCCATTACTCAGTGTTTAAAAGAATTTGGTTATTAAAAAAGTAAACGACGAACCGAAATGAGAGGGCGTCGTGACTAGTGAAAGTTATTGGAGATGTACCATGATTTATATGTTAGATACCGCCAATTTAGATGCGATTAAGAAAGCGGTAGACCTGTATCCGATTGCGGGTGTGACGACCAATCCAACGATCATCGCAAAAGAAAACCGTTCACTGCGCGATATCATTTTGGATATTCGTGAGTTAATTGGCTCTGAGCGTATGCTTCATGCTCAGGTGGTAGGTGACACTGCAGAGGTGATGCTGGAAGAAGCAAAGGCACTGCGTAAGCTTGACCCTGAAATCATTATTAAAGTGCCGGTGACACCGCAAGGTATTAAAGCGATGAAGCTGATCAGCGCTGAAGGTATTCGAATTACTGCAACGGCGATTTTGACTCCGCAGCAAGCATTGATGGCCGCTATGGCGGGTGCTGAATTCCTTGCTCCTTATGTGAACCGCTTGGACAACATCTGTGGTGATGGCACGTTGGTTGCGGCTGAAATGGCCCACCTAATTGATGTCTATAATCTAGATGCAAAAGTACTTGCTGCTTCATTTAAAAACGTTCAACAAGTCCATGAAGTGGCAAAAGCAGGGGTTCAATCCGTTACGATTGCACCAGATGTGTTTGACCAATTGCTTGTTCATCCGTTAACCGATTCTGGTGTCGCTGGCTTTATGAGTGATTGGCATGGCGCTTACGGTGAAGGCAAAACGGTTCTTGATCTATTATGAACATGATTAAAAACAAGTTTAGCTAGGATAGACAAAGACACGGATGCCTAGTGAGATTATACTCACTAGGCTTTTTGCTATAGGAAGATCTTAGGGTAATAATGAAGTTAGTTGGAGTTACGGCTTGTATCAGTGGCGTTGCGCATACCTATATGGCAGCGGAGTTGCTGGAGAAAGCAGCCAAAAAAGCAGGTTATAAAATCCAGGTGGAGACACAGGGAGCATTAGGCGCTGAGAATTCCTTAGAGCAAGCAGCAATTGATGCCGCGGACGTCGCATTTATCATTTCAGAGATCAACATTGAAGGGGCTGAGAGGTTCGAGCAATCACGCTTAATCAAGATGTCGATTTCAGATTTTTTGCGTAGTCCAGAGCTGGCGATTAACGCTATCGAGCGCGCTAAAGTAGCCCCAGCAGGGACTGTTATAAGCGTTTAGCTTTATTCTATCGTTCCGCTTTGGTAATGCGCCCGATATTCAGAAGGGGAGCGGTCTGTCTGCTGTTTAAATACTCGGCAGAAGTAGTTGCTGTCGTTGAATCCGCAGCGATGCGCAATCTCTTTCACTTTGGTGTCATACTGTTTGAGTAAGTACTTTGCCCTCTCTAAGCGAATATGCGTTAAATACTCATTGAACTTCACTTTTCCCTCTTTGTTAAAAAGTTGCGACAGGTAGTTAGGTGAGACGTAGAAATGTTTAGCGACTGACTCTCGCGTCAATGGCTCATGATAGTTCTGCTCCAAGTAATCTCTTACTGCATCGAACAACGCCTTACTCTTAGACGGCGTTTCGGGTGGGTTATGGATCAGGTCATGGATATGACTAAAGAGGCTGCTAGCCAAAAGGTGCAACGTATTCTGATCTTGAGAGTGCCATGATAATTCCTCAATGGCTTGAAGAATGAAGGAGCCTGTTCTCGGTCCGCGCCTTGCGACGTTCTCTTTTATTGCCGAATCGAACTTTTCACCATCCCAACTCAAAAGACTCATCCCAAAACTTTGCTTACCCACAAGGACTGACATGGTGACCACAGGTTTATCCCAATTAGGTTTATTCCAACTTTCGGTTGGTAAGTAGAGAACATCACCTTGTTTGAGAGTGACCTCCGTATCTGTTCCTATGCTATTACCAACGTCCATTTCCAGTTCACCAATTAACACCATTTCAATACGAGGAAAGTGAACTTGATACGCAAGCGGCGGTGGACTTGGTAGGTTACCTGCAAACAGCAATGAGTGGATTTGCTCCGTATGCGTTGCGTAGTGTTCTAAGGCTTCGATGAGGTAGGTTCTATCTAACATGCTTTATAACATTCTTCTAGGTGGTGGAGGCGGAACTAAATAAGAATCCAGTATACGCGACAAGCTTAATTGGTCTATTTGCGTTGCTTCACATTTAGTAAACGATCTTACAAATATCCAGTTTATCGTAGATATTGCCTACAGGATTATTACGGCTTTAACAGTAGATTGATAGGGGAAAAGTCAGCCGAGAAGGATAATAAAATGAGTCACGAATCTACAATAACTAGCCTCTACTCTTTAGAGGGATTAACACCGCATCAATATGATGATTTAGACACTCATGGCTTCACCATCATTCATGATGTGATTGACCCGGAGTGGCTTCAAGAACTCAGAGCAAAGTTTGACTACCTTGTAGAGAAAGAGGGAGATAACTTAGCCATTGAGCACCACCAAGAAGAGACGGTGACTCGAATTGCCAATTTGATTAATAAGGGCACCGTCTGGGAAAAAATCTGGTGTCATCCATTAGTGCTTGATGCCTGTGAGCATATCTTTAATGGCGAGTTCAAACTGTCGAGCTTGAATGGCCGCGAGGCTCACCCTGGTGGTGGCTTGCAACCGCTGCATGGCGATTGGAAGAAACCAAGGCCCGATTTCCCCAAAGTGCATTTAGTGAATTCTATCTGGGCACTTGATGATCTTTGTAGAGGCAATGGCGCCCCTCGGATTATTCCGGGCACTCATTTACGTCCAGAGTTACCAGAAGATGTTTTAGAAGATACCGAAGCAACGCATCCAGATGAAGTCTACCTTGAGTGTCCTGCTGGCAGTATTATGATTTTTAATGCCCACACCTGGCACGGAGGTACGGTCAATACGCTAGGTACGCGTCGCCGTGTATTGCATGGGTTGTATGTCGCTAAAGACGGGGTTCAGCAGCAAGACCAGAAGAAATGGTTAACGGCAGAAACCTCAATGAGACTTAATCAGTCGCAACGTCGACTGTTGGATGTTTAAGTTAACGGGTGTGTTGGGTAAATAAGTTGGCGCTAAGTATTCAACGCCAACTTTTCGTCTCCTTAGCGAACTTCTAATCCTAAATTGTACTGAGCGAGACAGCGCGTAACATAACTCACTTTCAGCAAGCCTGCGATGACGATAGTACTAATGTGCGCAGCGATTTGTTGAGGTAGCGTAAACAGGTGTGCATAGGGGTAAGACACCAGAATACTCACGATCATGGCAATAAAGGTGGCCACTAATGCGATGTTTGAGAAAGTGAGTAGGTGGTCGAAGTTAAATTTATTATGTTGAGCAGTCATAAGTTACCTCACTGGGATATTGTTTTTTTAATACTAATCTCACCTATTTCATTATCTGTGCCATGTTGTACTTTTGTTTTATTACAGTTACTTATGGTTTTTCTTTTCTTATTTTTATCAAAAAGACAATAACTAGTTTGTGTCATTTTGACTCTAATGTGTTTGAGTTGTTGGTGATTTGAGCGTAAATAAAGATAACAAAAAAGGCTTCTTACAAGATTGAAAGAAGCCCTGAAGAATTAGTAGAGGTAGATTAAGCTTTGCGAATCTTCGCGGGCAATGATTGGCGAGCAGCCGCGCCAACAACCCAATCCAGCATGACGCCTTTACCCTCTCGGGTAGGGTCAGTTAAGCCGATGTCATTGATATTTACTCCATCCATTTGACGACTTTTGATAGGTTGCTGCTTGTCACCAATCCAGTGAGCTCGTTGTCCTAATTCGGTATGCCCAAAACCATGCTCGAATCCAAGTGTGCCTTGAAGGATTCCTGGCACAACCATCGCAAGGGCCGTGGTGCTTGCTCCTGGCGTTTCGATGATGAACTCATCACCTGTTTTAATTCCTGCGTTGCTGGCATCATCCGGGTGAATGTAGACCGGATTGATACCTTTAATTGAGTTCAACCTTGGTGAAAGGTTAGAGACCGCACTATGAATATTGGATTTAAAGTTTGTTAAGCTAAATGGCCATTTGTCTTTTGGATAGCGATCTTCTAATGGTGTTCCATCTGCTAGCTTCTGCGGGTGCCATGTCGGGCAGCCACTGTAGTATTCACCAGTCATTGTGTTTCTTGAGCTGCCCACACGCTCGTTCCAAACAGCAAGCGGACGAGACCATTTGTACTTCATCTGTTCGCCTTTATAAGCCTCGGTAGCATTTTCAAATCGTCCTCCTCGAGCGAAAATGTAAGCAACGCGACTCACTTCCTCTGGTGTTAATGTCTTTTGCATACTCGGTAGTAGTCGTTCTAAGCCTGACCAGGCGATGTCTTCTGCATTGACGTCAGGTACTCCACCTTTCACATAAGCTAGGTTAGCGGCTGAACGCAAATAATAGTCGTCCGCAGAATGGATCCCATGCCATTGACCATTGGTATCTCGAATTGCTTTTTCACCGAAACCTCCCAATTCCATTTCTTTAGCGACATCGATTAAGAAGTTTTCTAAGCAGATAGAGCGACCGTCGGCAGATTTTTCTGTTCGAGCTTCGACGATAGGCCAACGTGCAGTTACAGTTTTTACTGGAACATCATGCCAGGGTGTTGCCATCCCCCAACTTTCGTAGGTGACAGTATCAGGTACGATGTAATCAGATAATGCAGTGGTTTCGTTGATAAAGGCATCGACAGAGACAATTAATCCGAGTTGCTTCGGGTCTCTTAGCTTGTCCTCTAATAATGTCTTTAGTCCTGGTACACCGTAAATAGGGTTTGCCATATGGTTAATCCATGCCTTAATGCGATACGGGTAACCATCAATGGCAGCGGATAAGTGCTCAGTCAGTAAAGGCGCTGCAAACGGATACCACGGTGCTCGCGTAGGGTATGGGGATTCTCCAGCTGCAACACGACGTTTGTACTCATTGGTCTTTTCATATGGAAATTTGCTGCGTGACAAGAAAACGCCTTTTGGCGCAGTTTTGCCAGGGAACTTCGTAAAGTCATAACGCGGGCCAGCAGCAGATGTAGGATAGCCGCCGGCTTTCGCCATTGCGCCTCCTTTCATGTTGATATTACCGATGAGCGCATTGAGCATCATTATGGTAAACGCGTTATAGAACCCATTGGTGTGCATGTTGCCACCGTGTGTATCCACTACCGCCTTAGTGCCATAGCTTGTGAATTTCTTAGCCAAAGCAGTGATTTCATTAACGGGGACTTCACACTGTTTGCTATAGACGTTTAAATCATGTTTAAAAGCTTCTTCTTTTAATCGCTGCAGAGACGATTTAACTCGGACTTTGCCTGAGGATAGCTCGACGGTTTGGTCAACAAACAACTCCGCTGAACCCGTTTGTGTGTTTAAACCAAATTGCCCAGATCGCGCATCAATAATCACGTAAGGATCGTTGTCAGATAGCGCTTCACCTTCGAATGGTAGGTTTAAATCGGAGGCGCGCAAAAAGGTACCATAGCGCGGATGATTTTCGTCACTAATCACCAAGTGCGTAGCGTTACACCAATGTGCGGTACCCGCGTTATGCATGGCATTCACACCAGGTTGGCTTAGGAAATTCTCATTGTATCGCCTGTTTTTGATGATCCATTGAATCATTCCTAGCACTAATGCGGAATCTGCCCCTGGTTTGATAGGTAGCCAATGGTTGGTATCAGCTGCAGCGAGACTAGAAGAGCCTGCCGGCAAGCTCGGAGTTACTATGGTGTAGGTAAGCTTGCCTTCTGTTCGTGCTTTAGCAAGTTGGCGTGCTTGACGTTTGAACGGATTACCAGCTTGAGCGGGAGACATGCCGATGAAAATGATGTACTCAGCGTTGTCGAAGTCAGGTTTAAGATGGGCAAATTTGTCTAGGTCATTCATAAATGCACCACTGCCTGCTCGGAACGCATAACCGCAATATGAGCCGTGATGGCCGAAGTTTCTGGTTCCAAAACTGTTGAAGGCAAATCGTTTAAAGATGTCATCTCTACCTTCATTACCAGCGTTGGTCATCAAAAGTTGATTGGCTTTAGGTCCATATTCTGGGTTATCTGCATCGACAGGAGTTACAAGATCTCGAATATCTTTGAGACCTTCGACATGCCCCTCACCGAATAAGTCTCCGCCGTGTACGACTTCTTGAATCAATTTCTCATAACTGATGGGTTGCCATTTCCCATCACCTCGCTTGCCCACACGTTTCAATGGTTGGGTAATTCGATAGGGACTATTGCGAATCTCCATCATGCCGTTGCCGCGAGCACAAGCTGTAGATCGCCTTTCGAGGCCAGATTCGCCAGCCATGCCTAAATAAGCATCCTTAACAGGCGTATTGAATGGAATATGCTGTTGGTGAGAGAGTGGATGGTATGGGTTACCAGCAATACGCAGTATTTCGTCATTGCGATTGTCGATACGTACACGTAAACCACATAAGGTCCAACATCCAAAACACATAGAAGGTGCCACGCGCTGGTTCTGGTTTGGTATTAGGTCGCCCGTTGGTGTCACTTTGTATTCAGGTTCGAGTGAGTTTCCATGGTGAATATTACGGGTTTTCTGTCCTGCAGTGCCTTCAACGACTCCATCGACCATATGCTTAGTAGTAGTTGAATAGCCAGCTGAAAAAGCACCCAGACCACCGACAGCTAGGCCAGATTTCAGAAACTGACGACGTTTGTTATCCATAGTGAAATCCTCTTAAATCAGTGTTGGTTTAGGGTAGTGGAGTTGATGTTCTGTTTAGACTGAACAAGCTCAGAGCAAAGTAAAGCAAGAGCAATCCACAGGCCAAACATACCTATAATCCCGAGCAAGCCATTGCTGCCCACAGGAAGGTGATAAGGGTAAGGACCAACATCAAATTTCGCGATGGTTTGTACTTCCATCATGGTGACCCAGCGAACACTCCATGCGCTGACAAGGCAGATAAAGGACAAGATAAACAAATAGAAAAAATGTGTTTTGTTGTCGCGTAGGCAGAAGAGCGACAACAGTATGTTGGCAACAAGCAGAACGGTAAGCAGTGCAATTTTATTAACCCACTGCGAGTTGGCATAAAGTGAAAACGCGGAATTATTCGATGCCCAAAGAGGGATTAATATGAGGGCTAATACGCTACTCAATATCATAGTCTGTTTCACTAGACGGGTATCTCCCAATGACAGTGCTTTCGGTTTTGAGGGAATAAGGAGCAGAATTAGCAGAGTGAAGCCAATTGCTGCTGAGAAAGCTGTGACGAACCAAATGAGTGGCGAGGCAGGTTGATTCCATAATGGACGGGACTGAACAACGGCTATCTCTGCGCCGGTATAGAGAGCAATTGTCAAACCAGAAATCACGGTGGTAATGGCTGCGCTCATCATTAGTTTACGGCTGGTGGTCCATTGCCCTAGTGATAACTTAGCAAAGAGTCGAAGCAGTTTATTGTTCTGATGTTGCAGCGCCACTAGGTCATTTCGAAGATAAAGCCAAGCTGTCGCCATCGCCAATAACGAAAATAGAGGTAGAAAAATCGAACCTAAAGACATCCAAGACCAAGGTGTGAAGTGTGCATAAAAGTGCCAAGCTCTACCTGGTTGATGCAGATCTCCGGTTAAGGCAAGTGGTCCAACAATCGCACCGATGGCCAAGGTCAGTGCTAAAGCAGCGCGCAAATGATGGCTGGTGTGAGATTGAAACGTGAGAGCAATCAAAAACAAAATAGCTGCAGCATAGGCTGAGCCAATGTAAAAAAAGTACTGTACCGCCCACGGGAGCCATGCGATAGTCTGAGGTTGAACTAGAACTTCAGTAATGTTCATACTTGCTCTCCTTGTGGTTCGTAAATAGCGGGTTGACCTTCAATGTGCTGAGTAAAACGTTCATTCATGCCGATATAAAACACGTGGGGATCGGTTCCTTCTTCCGGTTTTAACACCTTAATATCATCACTATGCTCGCTCATTAAGCGTCGAACTTCGCTGTGGGGATCATTCAGGTCACCAATGACACGTGCACCTCCAACACAAGTCTCGACACAGGCAGGTAGTAAGCCTTGCTCCAGCCTATGTGCACAGAAGGTACATTTATCTGCAGTCAAAGTGTCTTCATTGATAAAACGCGCGTCGTACGGACACGCTTGAACGCAGTAAGCACAGGCAACACAACGACTGTTATCAACCATAACGATGCCATCTTCACGTTGAAAAGTAGCTTGAACTGGGCAAACTGCTACGCAAGGCGGGTTATCGCAATGGTTGCAAAGGCGCGGCAGCATAAAGGATTTCACTTCTTTGGTAGCGGTTGAACCGTCATCCAAAGTGACTTCATATTGTTTTACCGTGGTTCGGAACTGACCAATTGGAGCTTGATTTTCGATACTGCAACCGACTGTGCATGCTTGGCACCCTACGCATTTGCGAAGATCGACAATCATGGCAAATCGTTTTCCAGTTTGGCCTTTTCGGTCGGGTTCCTGATTGTTCCTTATAACTGTACTGGCGGTAGCTGTACCAACGCCTGCAACAGGGATGAGTGCAGCGCCAGCTGTAATGGCGCTAAGAAAGCGACGTTTGGTGGAATCCATAACTCACCTGCTAAGATTAATGAAAGCCTGTTGGTATTGTCAGAATTGTTACTCGCTGTCGATATAGTGGATTTCCACATACCACGATCAAAGTTGATCTAAGACAAATGCCGAAGTGCCTCTATTGCTGCTATTCTGGTGCTCTAAATCTTAAGGATTAAAAACAATTCATGGTGAGAAGCACGCTACGTTGGGTTCGTTTATTGATGGTTATCGTTGGCACGATAACTGGATTTGCCTATGCAGGGCAGCAAGACCAAGGGACGAAGATAGATTCAACAACTAAGGCACAAGTGGATGTAGGGGTATTAGCTATCAGAGGGCATTTATATGCTCAGCAACGTTGGCAGCCGACTATTGATTGGTTAAATCAACAGATCCCTGGCGCGCATTTTGTACTGCATCCTTTAGATCTTGATGGAATGGCGAAATCGGTTAGAGAGCAGCGCATGGATTTCGTTTTAACGAATCCAGGGCAAGCCGTTCAATTAGGTCGTCAATACCCATTATCGTGGATAGCGACGATAGTAAGTCAAGCGCCAGAACGCTCAAACTACGGCATTGGTTCGGCTTTGGTTGTTCGGTCTGCCTCCCCATATAAGACACCAAGTGACGTTGCAGGTTTATCGATTGCTGCTGTTTCTAAAGATGCTTTTGGTGGATATCTAACGATGCGATACCAAGTTCTAACCGACGGAGGCGATCCTAATAGTTTCTTCTCCGATGTGCGCTACTTGGGGTTTCCAATTGATGCCAACCTATATCAACTTCGTGATAAGGCGGTAGAAGCGGCGGTTGTACCAGCGTGCTTGTTGGAACAAATGGAGAAGGAAGGATTGATAGATAAAGGGTTGTTGCGTGTGCTGAACCCTCTTGAACAAACGCATTCATCATGTGCTGTTTCTACACCTCTGTATCCTAACTGGTCGTTTGCAAAAACGGAACGCGGCTCATCTCAACTCGCCAAAGAAATCAGCCGAGCTTTGCTTGCTATGCCTGCTGACAGCCCAGCTGCGATTGCCTCAAAAGCGTCAGGCTGGACTTCTCCGGTTAGTTTACTCTCCATTGATAAACTATTTCAGGCTATGGATTTGCATCCGCTTCAGCAGCCTTGGTGGAAGGAAGCGATTCGTTGGTTAAGGTTGCATCAAGAATGGGCATGGACACTGTTTTTATTCGTGATTGTATTGAACGCGTATCACTTTTGGCTTGAATATCGTTTTAGCAAGAGTAAACACGACTTAGAACAGACATTACTGCGCCTCAAAGAAAAAAGTGAAATGTTAGAACATACACAGAGAGTCGCGATTATTGGTGAATTAGGCAGTAGTTTGGCGCATGAAATTAACCAACCATTAGCTGCCATTCGAAACTACAGTGAAGGTGGCTTGCTGCGCCTTGCCAAAAAGCGTCCTCCAGAAGACATTGTGCCAGTGTTGGAAAAAATCCAAGACCAAGTTGAGCGCGCCGATGCAATTATCAGCCGACTAAGGGATCTCATAAAGAAACGTGCGATCGCGAAGACAGAATGTGATGTTGAACAGTTGCTAGGGGATAGCATCGAGCTACTTAAATATCGATTAGACAAAAATGGTATTGAGATGGTTCGGAGTACAGAAGGGCAACAACGACTCGTCAATGTTGACGCGGTGGGTATACAACAAGTCCTTGTTAACGTGATCAACAATGCTATTGAGGCCTGCTCAAAGCTTGCTGAAAAACAACGTGACTATAAAGGAACGATAGCTCTTCATACTGAATATCAATCTCAAATGTTATCTATTCGAATCGCAGACAACGGTACGGGCTTGGAGCAAGATAACCCGACGCAAGCTTTTATAAGCAGTAAAAAAGATGGCCTAGGGTTAGGCTTGGCAATATGCCGCGATGTAGTGGAGATGCACAACGGAGAGTTACAAATACAATCAACGCAGCCGCATGGCTGTTTAGTCGTGATTACTTTGCCATACCATCCACCAGCAGACACCATGCTCACCGACGAGTAGCCAAGGAGTGATATAAATTGTGTGATAACCAACTGCCTGTATACGTCGTTGATGATGACGAATCTGTCAGAGATTCATTGGCGTTTATGCTTGAAGAGCAGGACTTTAATGTAACCAGCTTTCCTGATGGTGTGACTTTTTTAAATAGCGCTGATATCCAACAAGCGGGTTGTGTGATTTTAGATAGTCGTATGCCAAAGCTTCGCGGCCAACAAGTACATCAAATCCTGACAGAAGCACACAGTCCACTCGCGGTTATTTATCTGACGGGACATGGTGATGTTCCAATGGCTGTAGATGCCTTACAGTCTGGAGCCGTCAACTTCTTCCAAAAGCCAGTGAAAGGTTCAGAGTTAGCTCAAGCGATAGTCCTAGGGTTGGCTCAGTCATCTGCCAACCTAGATACAATGGAAGCAAAAAACGCGTATGCGTCGCTAACACCGCGAGAAAAAGATATTCTGCGCTTGATCATAGCCGGAAAGCGCAATATTCGTATTGCTGATGAATTGTGTATCGCTATGCGGACGGTGGAAGTTCATCGAGCCAGTTTACTGAGAAAATTCAAAGCAAAAACGGTGGCTGAGTTGGCGTTTATTTATGGTTTGACCAAAAACAGCTAGTCGAAGGAATTTTACCTCATTAAAGAAAGTAACTCTTCATGTGAGCTAAGAAGTATTCAACGCGCATTGGCTTTAGTTTTCGCTCTTTGTATACCATGTTAACAGACGATTGCTGATAGATTTCGTTTGGAAGGACAGGCACTAGCGTTTTATCGGTATCGTATTTTTCTACTAGGTTAGGCATGATGAAAGCTAGTCCTAGGCCTGAAGCACAAGCTTTGAAAATGGTATAGCCGCTATTGACTGTCAATGCCACTGGTAGCTGTTTAAGTACTGACTTATCTGACTCTTGATAAATGAATGGATTTTTAGATTTGAGCTGTCTATGAGGCGCTTTTAGGTCAGCAATAGAGCTAATGTCGCCATATTCTGAAAGATATGTCTTTGATGCCATAAGGTATCGTTTATATGATAGTAACTCACTTGAAATCAAGCTTTTATTACTTACTTCTCCAATACAAAACCAAATGTCGATGCCTTCTTCAAGCATATCGACTTGCCGGTTAGAAAAATCAAGATCGAGCAAAACTTTAGGGTACTTTCGGGAAAAACTCACGAGGGCGTCTTGAAGTAGGAGGTTACCAAGGTCAACAGGTACAACAACTTTCAAAATGCCTGTGGGCTCAAGTTGGTGGTGCATTATTTCATCTTCTGAACGTCTTAACACATCGTCCACATTTTGACAGTAGCGGTAGAGTGCTTTTCCCTCCTCAGTTAGGTCAAGTGCTCGTGTTGAACGTATGAGGAGTTTAACGCCGTAGTATGCTTCTATTTCTGATATCTTACGGCTTACAGTAGAGGCATTGATTCCTAGCTCTTCAGCGGCTTTAGACAACGAGTTTAGGTCTACTACACGCCGAAAGATGACAAGTGTATTTAAGTCAAAGCGATTATTGTTTCTGTGCAAAACTGTTCCTGATTTCGAGCCATTTAACCATAAGTCTATATGTAGATAATATGAAATCAATACACAGTATCTGATTGTAGTTTGCTCTTTCTAGGTATTGACGTTAATAGTACCGAATGAAGGACATTCTAAGATGAATTTAACTCTCCATAATCTTTCGAAACCTCTAACTTTAGCTGCCATTGTTCTATTGGTAATATCTGCTGTCAGCATGATTCTTAGTGACTTGTATTCTCCATTTACAACGGATAGTTACGTGATAAGTGATATATCGAAAATATCTACTGATATTGACGGTGTGGTAGAGCACATATACGTAAGAAATGGTCAATTTGTTAAAAAAGGTGACCCTCTTTTTAAAATTGAAACTGATGAACTTCAATCTAAGTACGATACCGCCTATGCAAATTTGATTATTCTAGAACAGAACTTTAAGAAGATTGAACTTGAAATGGGCTTGATTGAAAGCGAAATAAAGCAAAAAACAGAAATTGCCAGTAATAAAAAACAGCACTATATCAGGATGAAAACCCTTTTACGTAATAAAGCAATTAACCAGCAACAATATGATGATGCTTACACAGCATACATTGATGAAATAAGAGAAATAGAACAACTTAAAATCAAGTTACAGATTAACCACGTTAAGCTTGGCTCAGAACAAGGTGGAAACGGTGGGCTGATGTTAGGGAAAGCTATATTAGAAAAAGCTAGGAAAAACCTTAATAAAGCTACAGTACATGCTCCATTTGACGGAGTAATTACCAATATGCAGCTCGTAAAAGGTCATTTTGTATCAAAGAACTCACCGCAAATCGTCATAACCTCTCAATCACAGAGACAGCTCGTCGCTGATTTTAACGAAAAAGGTTTAGATCTTTTACCCAATGCGGATTGCTTGGTTGTGTTTGATGCTATACCCGGCAGAATATTCAAGACACAAGTAACTAGCATAGACCAAGCGATAACTGTAACTGGGGTTGGCGATCAAAAGTTAGGAGAGACCGCTACGGTAGCTCAGGGAGATAGATGGGTACGCAAAAGCCAATATG
Source organism: Vibrio sp. La 4.2.2 (assembly GCF_027586995.1). Lineage (NCBI taxonomy): Bacteria > Pseudomonadati > Pseudomonadota > Gammaproteobacteria > Vibrionales > Vibrionaceae > Vibrio > Vibrio sp. La 4.2.2. The sequence goes on along the minus strand of NZ_JAPPTJ010000007.1, from coordinate 272,598 downwards.
TTCGCTCTACTCTAAATATGCCAGATGTTGATAGCAGTTTAATTTCAGGTTCTCGAGCAACAGTAATGGTAGTTCGTGACGATAGCAAATACTGGAATTCGTTTTCATATATGACGATGCATATTATTGCATTATTTCGTTACCTATACTAATGAAAGATATATCCTATGTTTAACATAAAAGCACCAATGATAAGAAGTGCACTGTTCTTTACTCTATCGATTGTTATCACTGATATGCTGCATTTAGGAATGCCAGTATTTAGTGTTTTTTTAGGTCCAGCTTTGATCTTACGAGATAAGTTTAGCTTGAATAGATCATTAGTGTTCATATCTTTAGTTAGCATCTATTTTATTTCGGGCTCCTTGGCTGCGACAATACTCGACCATAACCAGTGGGCGTTAATAGTAATCTCGGTTTTCGTCATATATAGCTATTTGCGAATTGAAAAACTTGCATCATTTTCAACGGCGCCGCTATTTTTATATTGTTATGGACTTATCAATACAACATATGGAACTTCGATGGAGTTGTATTTTTACCAACTTCTACATGTCGCGTTCATGATGCTACTACTAGCAAAAGCTATTTTTTGGATTTTACCGACCCCAACTAACCAAATGTCATCCAGACAAAATCAAAAAGTCGCTAGGCGTTCTAAGACTCTGAATGTGATATCCACCATCATCATATCTCTATCCTTGGTTTACTTTCTATCGATTGAAGTTGGCAAGGCCATATTCTGCCTTTCAGTGATAATAAGTATTGTTTGTAGACCAGATTATGCTTCGATCATAAAAGGCCTAAAAAGTATCTTACCGCTGCAGGTATCCGGCTGTTTTATTGCGCTAGTATTGCATATGCTTGTGGCCGGTCATGGCCAAAATATACTGATGTTATCGCTAGTGATATTTGGCTTCTCCATTGTTGTATTTTACTTCGCTCATAGTTCGGAGAAAATCTCCAAGAAAATACCAAATTTCGAAATTGGACTCCTAGCAGCTACGCTGACACCGTTTACACTGTACACTCATTCAAGTGGATTCGATATTGGTCCATTTATTCGACGAGCTGCGAATATGGGTGTTATTTGGGGGTTGGGTACACTCATGATTGTGCTGCTGCCATGGTGTCTATCGTGGTTCAAGCGTATGTAAATTACTCTACGACTAGTTATTTTGTAGAAAGATAAGAGTATCAATATGATGTTTTAAGTAGGTACCAAAAGTGTGCTAGCTCAAACATTCAATGTGAGTACAGTAATAGAGTACTATCCAATGCTCTTAAATATAGTTTTAATCGTTTCACGAAGCCACTCATGACCTTTATCTTTCTTTTGTGATTGATGCCATGTCATGTATATGGGAACTTTCTTTGCAGAAAATGGTAATGGGAGTACATTCAAATCTAATCGTTCCGAAAATTTATTTGCATACCATTCACCACATACACTAAGCCACTCAGTTTCTGAAGCCAATTGCATGGCTGTTAGCAGTGAACCTGTAGAATAGGCTACTTTTCTAGTTGGAAGTTGGCCTTCGATAGCAAGAGAGTCTAGTGTATGAGTACTAAGACGTTGGCTGCGCCATGTAACGTGATGTGCTTGCATAAAGTCATCGAAAGATAATGAATCTTGAATAGTAGGATGCGACTTACTCGCTACAACAACTGCTTTTTGTTCCATTATAAGTTCATTGTGGTAGCCGTGTTCAGAGAGGGGAACGGTCGCCAGAATGACATCAACGGTTCTTCGGCGAAGGTCATCTTGTCTATCTGCTTCGTTCAAGTGTTCTACGTCTGCTTGAATCGTAATATGAGGAGCGTATTTCTGCTTATATTTGGTAATCGCAGGTACCATCATCAAATCAAAATCTTTATGGCTTGATATGCGGAAAGTTCTTTGACTCTTAGAAGGAATAAATTCTTGTTTAGAACTGGTGCCATTGAGCAGAAAACTCAAGGGGCCTTGTATTTCACTGTGCAGTTGAAGAGCAAAATTGGTAGGCGTTATCCCTCTGCCTTGTCGAATAAAAAGAGGGTCTTGATACTGATCTCTAAGGCGGTTGAGAGCGTGACTCACAGCCGGAGCAGTAATATTTAAGACCTCGGCCGCCTCGCTAACGCTTTTAGACTTCATTACAACATCAAAGGTTTTTAATAAATTAAGATCCATAACCTACTCTTTAAGCAACATTACAAAATGATAATGCATTCTATATGTATGATAGTCAATTTGTGGCTTAAGCAGTAATGAGAAAGTTACTGCTGGTGGGATGTATTACGATTAACGAGAAGTCTGTTGAAGTTTACTTATCTATGTTTTGATGTCGTCTATCATACAGATGTTGTAAGGCTTTCCTACCGACTGGCAGTGCTCCACCCATCTAGTTGGCCAAAAGATACGGCTAGACTTTCCTATTTGTATGCACGTCATTTCAACTCCTTGGTAACTAATCTGTTTGCCCAGAGGTAACGATTTATCTTTAGACAAATAACAGTGTTGTTTCAGTTCGTTTTTTTGGGCTAATTGGTAAACCCAGTTATCCTCGTTACTTTGCTTAAAAGCACTATAGTATGACGCGTTTGCATTGGTCACGGCGGAAACCTCTTGCTGTTGAGCTAACAATTGTCCTGCATCGGCTGTGAAGCTAATCGGTGCCACTATCATTGGTAAAAGGGTTAAGCATCGTTTTAACTGCGTAACTTTGTACATATCGTTATCATCTCTTTGTTTTGTGGAGAAGTTCATACTGTAAAGCATCATAATTCGCCTGAGGTACTCTAGGTTTTAGCTCATTTAGGCAAGACTTGGCAGCCGTATTGTTCGACTCTATGTAAACACTACATAGTGTGTACAGTTGCTCGGCAGAGCCTGACAGTTGATACGCATGTTCGAAAAGCGGTACAGATTTTTCGAGGTCAAAACCTTTTTGCGCTACGGCATATAAATACCAATAATAGCTATTCGTTTCAGCTAAAATGGCAGCGGATTTGAAGTCGGACAGCGCTTCGCGTTTGTTATCATTTCGTACACGAGCAAGTGCTCTGGCGTAATACAGTTGTGAAGCATTGGGATTTAACAGAATGCCTTCGTTCAGTACATCTAAAGCTTTGTCAGTATGACTGTCTGCGCGATAGGATTCTGATAATCCAACCCAAAAAGCTTGATTACTTGAGTCTTCTTCAATAAGTGATTTATAGGTCGTTATTGCTTTTTTAGTGTCACCTGATGCTTGATACACTTCAGCCAGTTTAAAGGTTGAAAAGGCGTCATGCTTCGATTTGTAATACTGTTCTAGTTTCGGGATATATAAATCAAGCTTGTGTCTCATAGATGTTGTTAACTTCGGATACATCTTTGCTAAGCTGTATGTTGCCGCATAGCTTAAGGTCGGGCTAGTATCACCTAAAAAAGGTGAAATGAGCTCCCAACGATAGTCGAGTGCTAACCCATCACTACCTACTATTGCTGCATGTTGAATGCGTTCATTATCCTCTTTGAGTGCTCGAGCGATGGCTATTAGAGCATTTTGGGAAGGCGTGATTCTTAACGATTCTAACGCGTCAATTCGTTGCTCGATTGGCTGAGACTTATCCTGAGCGACATATGCAGGATCATTTTTATTTGGATTGAAGTTTTCAGACGGTACTCCTGAAGCAAACACAGAAAACGACAACAAACCAATAAAGATTAAAGATAACGACTTCATGCCTATGCCTTGTGTTCAGAGATTATTTGATTATCGATTAGGGCTTGGTCACTATGCTTTCCATGAGCGACGGGTAAACCAAGTCTTCGCAGTGTAAATGCAAAGCCTGCATCTGCATGACGAAAGAACTTATTCCATCCCGCACACAGGTAGTTCAGGCCATTTTCGCCTTCTTTGGTCTTGATGAATCGATTTTTTGGACACTCTCCAAAGCATGCAAACTTATAGTCACATTCTCTGCATTGTTTAGGGAGGGATTTTGACTTCGCTGTACCGAACTGTTGTTGTTTAGCAGAGAACGCCATGTTTTCGAGTTCGGTCTCGGCAATATTACCGATTTTGTACTCTGGATAAACATAGTGATCGCACGTGTATACATCACCATTAGGTTCCATCGCTAAGCCCTTTCCGCACATTTCACCCAGAGTACAAAGAGGGTTTCTATGTCCCATCCACGCCTCAAGAAATGCTTCGAAATACTGAACAAATACGGTTCCCACATCGTTACATATCCATTCATTGAAAATAGCGATGAGAAAATTGCCCCATGCATGATCAGAAACACAGAACGGTTCCACTACGGAGTCTTTGTAGCCTGGAATAAGGCGTTTGTCACCTTGCATTAATCTCTCGTCAATCTGCCAAGTATTTGGTGCAGTTTCGCGGAAGGTTTTCATTTCAACAATTGGGATGAACTGCATCTGAGGTGACTTCACTACATCCCTTAAAAAGCGGTACACCTCTAATGGGTTGCGACTAGTTATATTGTTCACACAGGTAAGTGTTGCAAAGCTCACTTGGTGTTTATGTAACAATTCAACAGCTCTCATTACTTGCTTGAAGGTACCACGACCAGATTTGTTGGTACGATAGGTATTGTGCAGCAGTTCAGGACCATCAATGCTTAAGCCAACAAGAAAGTTGTTCTGTTTGAGAAACTTACACCATTTGTCATTTAAAAGGGTGCCATTGGTTTGAAGGTCGTTGGAAATAGTTACACCTTCAGGTTGGTATTTTTTTTGAAATTCAACGATCTTTTCAAAATAAGGAAGACCTAACATAGTAGCTTCGCCGCCCTGCCATGAAAAAGTAATCTGCGGTGTATTTTGGCCTTGAATATAATCTTTAATGAATTTTTCTAGTTTTTGGTCATCCAGTTTTGGTGAACATCCTTTTTTATACTCAAGCAGGTCTTCTTTACTTAAATAATAACAGTAATCGCAGTCTAAATTACATGCTGCGCCAATCGGCTTTGCCATTACATGCATGCGCTTAGATGGTTTGCCATTAAATTGTGGTCCCGCTTGAATTACAGGGCTGGTATCACTCATAAATAACCTTTCTCGTGTTTCGTTGATAGGGGTACTATAAGGCGTCCAATGCCAATTAATTGAATAGCGGTGCTTATTAGTTATTTAACTAAAACTAAATCCAACTATATGTGTATGCTCAATCAAGAACTCAAGGCACTGATTAGCTTCATTTTATCTTTCTCTGTAAGGTTCCCACTTTCAATTAAGATTTTGATGGATTGATAAACAGAAGACTCAGCACGTGCTGGTGCGGCCGTTTGTTTACTGGATGTCGTGGTAGTAGGCATGACAATTTGGGGCTGGCTTGGTGCCTTCTGGTATTGTTGTTGGCTAATTTGAACCATATCTGATTGGCCATTAGACATTTCTTTTGCCGTTTGCTCGTACTTATTAAAACGAGCGATATTTTCTAGTACTGCGCTGTTAGAGTCATCTGCAGTCGTTGCATGAGCGCAAGCTGATGTGACCAATAACAGTATTAAAGCTGCTTTATTCATGGTTTTCTCCAAAAAAGAGGGTGAACGTCAATTCACCCTTGTATCGTTAGTTGAGTTTTGTCTAGTGAGCAGTTTGAACTTTTGAGCCACCAGCACCTATACCAAAGTTTTTGTAAACCGTTTCACTTGCGCCAGACATGGTGAAAGATCCAGGACGTTGTGATGGTGGGTAATCCTTGTATGTCATTAGGTGTTCTTTAACCAACTGGTTAGCTTTATAAAACACAAATACATTGTCAATTTCCCAGTTCCAGTAGCCATTAGCGTTTTGATCAGCACGCTCAAATGGGTCTTGGCGAAGGTTGAATATTTTAGGCAGACGTAACCATGTGAACGGTTCTGCCCATAGAGCCATTGTTTTCGCACGTTGTTCACCGTACACAACTTTCCAATCCGTGCTGTGGTTTTTACCGCCACCGATGTAGTTGTCTTGTGAGTAGCGCATAGCAACGATCTGAGCGTCGGCGTTGTATAACATAATGCTCTTACGTGGAGTTTCTTTAGTGCGACCTGCGAAGTAATCATTCATGTTATAACCATCAAGATGGATCTTGAACTCTTTGTTGTTCGCTTTAAATCCACCTTTTAGAAGGTCTTGTTTGATGTGTGAGTTACCTGCAGCAGCGACTAGTGTTGGTAGCATATCTAGACCAGAAACCATGCCGTTTAGTACTCGACCACCATCCCAGTGACCGGCAGGCCAGCGAACGAATGCAGGTACGCGCCATGCACCTTCCCAGTTAGTTTCTTTTTCTGAGCGGAATGGAGTGATTGCACCGTCAGGCCATGCGTTATAGTGTGGACCGTTGTCGGTACCATACATGACTATGGTGTTGTCAGTTAGGTTGTTATCATCAAGATAATCGAGAAGTTGGCCGATGTTTCTGTCGTGAGACACCATGGCATCATTGTAGAAACCCTGACCAGAAATACCTCTGTCTTTCGGATTAAGGTGCGTTTTGAAGTGCATCTTGGATGAGTTCCACCAAACAAAGAATGGCTTGTGCGCAGCTTGTGCCTTGTCCATAAACTTAATAGCGTGTGCTGTAACGTCATCATCAATGATTTCCATGCGTTTTGTGGTCAATGGGCCTGTATCCTTGATTTGACCATCAGCCGTTGAATGGATGACACCACGAGGACCGTATTGCTCGGCAAACTTAGGATCTTTAGGGTAGAAGTCATGCTCAGGTTCTTCCATCGCGTCTAGATGATAAAGGAAACCGTAAAACTCATCGAAGCCGTGATTTGTAGGCAAGTCTTTATCTTTGTCACCTAGGTGGTTTTTACCAAATTGGCCTGTCATATAACCCATATCTTTAAGCGCTTCGGCAATCGTCATATCATCGTCAGCGATGCCTTGTGGAGCACCAGGAAGACCAACCTTAGTCATTCCGGTACGCAAGCCATCTTGACCGGTAATAAACGCACTACGACCCGCAGTACAAGATTGTTCTCCGTAGTAATCAGTGAAAGCGACGCCTTCATTGGCGACTCTATCTATATTGGGAGTTTCATAGCCCATTAATCCACGGTTCCAGTAGCTGATATTCCACATACCAATATCGTCACCCCACATCACTAGAATGTTGGGTTTTTCGGTGGGTGTAGATGGAGTTGATGGGGCAGCAGTTGCATTAACAGACGTCAATGCGGATAGCGCGAGCATTGCGGACGTTAATAGTGTCTTCTTACATGGTATTTTCATTTATCTTCACCAGTATGTATTTGAATTTAAATTATCATTCAGCATCTAAGCTTGAGGTGAATATTAATGATGTTTGGTGATTTGAATAATTACTAATGCTTAAAGTATTATTTATCTTAATTTAAATCATGGCTAAAGTGCTGATTTTTATATGCATTGTTGCTGCCTTTGTTGTGTTTTGCATGAGATTAGTATTGCTAAATGCTATTTTAAATACAATTAATTTATCTCAGTTTTCTTAAGGGCTAATATTTTCTCTTCAACTTATTGGAGGTAAATATGTCAGTGACAAGTATTAGCCGAGATATACAAACGTTATCTGAATCACTAACACATAAAATAATCGGTCAACAACATGTTGTTGATTCCCTCTTAATTGCACTCTTGACCGATGGTCATGTACTTTTAGAGGGTTTGCCGGGGACTGCTAAAACACGTTCAGTACGTTCGTTAGCACAGAGTCTCGATCTGGATCTAAACCGTATTCAATTTACCCCAGACCTTATGCCTAGCGATGTTGTGGGTTATGAATCTCTTAATGACGAAGGAATGATGTCTTTTGTCAAAGGGCCGGCGTTTACCAATATTCTGCTTGCCGATGAGATTAACCGCGCGCCTCCTAAGGTGCAATCTGCATTACTTGAAGCGATGGAAGAAAGACAAATCACTGTAGGTGGACAGAGCCATGAACTGCCTGAAATCTTCCTGGTTTTAGCGACACAAAATCCAGTTGAGCAAGAGGGTACCTACCCATTACCAGAGGCTCAGTTAGACCGTTTCTTAATGAAAATTGTTGTTGATTATCCCAAACGTGCCGATGAGCTAGCGATATTAAAGCTTGTCAAAAAAGAGCAACAATTTGTGGAAGCACTAATGCAGGTTGAGCCTTCTGTGGTGCTAGATGCTAGAAAGGCCATTCTAGACGTTTATGTCTCTGATTCTATCGAAAGTTATATTGTAGATTTGGTAATGGCAACACGCTCCCCAGACTTATATCAGACCAGCCAATTGTCCAAATGGATTCGAATTGGGGCGAGCCCCAGAGCAACAATAGCCTTAGACAAAGCGGCGCGAGCTTATGCTTTTCTCAAAAATAAAGACTATGTTGACACTGATGATGTTAGAGCGGTTGCGCATAGCGTACTCTGCCATCGTATTACTCTGAGTTTTGATGCGATGTCTGATGCCATTGATAGTAAAGCGGTAGTGGATGAGCTCATTAACGTGGTGGAAATTGTCTAATGCCTATATCTGACCCCAGAATAGTTGTGGATCGTGCCACGTTAATGGACCTCAAAAATAAAGCAAAGCGATTAACTCTTTATGCGAAGTTCAAGCCTGACGGTATCTTTTCGGGCCAAAATAGTTCCAAGTTTCGTGGGCAAGGGCTGAGTTTTGAAGAACTCCGAACATATCGAACTGGTGACAATATTAAGGACATTGACTGGAAAGCGAGTATGCGAGCGAATGGTCGTGTCACCAAAGTTTTTACCCAAGAGACGGATAGACCTGCTTTAGTACTTTGTGACCAACGTGCAAATATGTTCTTCGGTAGCCAACGTTACATGAAGTCGGTTGTTGCAGCGCAACTTGCTACGCTAATCGCTTGGTTACTGCACCTTCAAGGAGATCGTGTTGGTGGAATTACCATGGGTGCCAACCAAACTTTAGTTCAATATCCATCACGAACGACATCTCAAATATTGCGTTACATATCTGATATAACGACACTAAATAAAGCTCTACGCGACTCACCTAAAGAGAAAGCTCCCGCGTTTGTTCCGCTTCAAGAAACGTTGACGACTTATACTCCTTTGTTAGGCAGCAGTGGTACGTTAGTACTAGTTATAGATGGATTGGCGCTGACAAATCAAGAGCTTGACCAGCTTAAACGTTTGTCAATAAAGCATAACGTGATGGTCTTTCTCGTCACCGACTTGCTGGAACAGGATTACCAGTCGGCATCTGAGTTGTTAATAAGTGATGGTTCAAAGCAAATAAAACTTGATAACAACGCTCAAGATATACTGCGATATCAAACCGCATCTAATGAGCACTTTGCTAAAGTTCGCCGTTCGGTTCATCACTCTGGTTTACCTTTTGGTCTGTTTAATACTGTTGATGAACCCTACCTTCAGTTAAGTCAGCTTCTAAGAGAGGGCGGATGATGTTTACATATCAGATCCCTGAACCAGAAGTCTTTGGTAATTATATGTTAAAGGGTTTTAACGGCATCATCATGCCTAAGTACGTGTCGTTGACGCCAAAAACCCCAGCTGCTTGGGGCTTGATCCTATGTCTTGTAGTGATATTAGCCCTTACTATTTGGTGGCAGATTCACAAATGGCGAGCTAATGCATATCGACGAAAAGCGATATCACTGCTCCATAGGTTGCCGTTGGAGCAGGGTATTGCGCTCATTCCAAACGAATTGCGCCAGGTCGCTTCTATTGCTTATCCAAATTTACCTATAGGCACCTTAACTGGGCAAGAGTGGTACGAATTTCTAAATTCATCCGCAAAGACGACAATATTTACTAAGGCTATTCAAAAACATATTGAAGCCATTGCGTTTCAGAATCCAAGAGTTTGGACGTCGAATGTTGAACTCAACTCACAATGTTTAAGTGCCGCTATAGATTGGATTGCACACCATGGGGCAGAAAAAGGAGTCTCTTTATGACTTTATTAACACCTTGGTGGCTTCTCTTGGGATTAGTTGCACCGCTAGTCTATTTCTTGATGCCTGCGTATCGAGAAAGCGAAAGTGCTGTGCGAGTGTCATTTTTCCAGAAAGTGCTAGACACTACGAACAAGAGTGCGCAAAAAAACAGCTGCATTCCTCTTCGATCTAAAGTACAGAAAATATCACTGTTAATTACATGGGGCTTATTGGTTTTGTGTGCCGCTCAGCCTGTGATTCTTGGGGACAAAATCACTGAACAAAAGTCAGCTCGAGACTTAATGGTTGCTTTAGATCTCTCGAAGTCTATGAATAAAATTGACTTTCCTCAGCAAGACGGGCAGCTATCATCTCGATGGGGAGCACTACAAAAACTCATGTGGAAGTTTGGGGCAGAGCGACAAGGAGATAGGCTGGGTTTGATCGTGTTTGGCAGCGGCGCTTATTTACAAGTGCCTTTTACTCAGGAACTAGAAACGTGGACACAAGTTGTTGAAGGTTTGGAAACTGAGATTGCCGGTCCTGCGACAGCAATTGGTGATGCAATTGGCTTGAGTATACGCGCTTTTGACAAATCTGATGCAAAACAAAAAGTCTTGATTTTAGTCACTGATGGTAGCGATACGTCAAGTCAACTACCGCCGGTTGAGGCAGCAAAAGTGGCGAAAACACGTGATATTAAAATCTATACTATTGCGATGGGCAATCCTGATACAAAGGACGAAAATGCCAAAGTCGATGTGAACACTCTACGTCAAGTTGCCGCTTTAACGGGTGGAAAAAACTATTTGGCAATGAACAAAGATGCCCTTAAATCGGTGTTGCAACAAATTAACCAGATTGAGCAAAGCAAATATCAACAAAGCAGCTTTCAACCATATATCTATCTTTACCCATATCTTCTAACTAGCCTCCTTGCCTATTATGCTGTGATGTGGCTTGGGTTGTCTGTCGTTGAATGGAGAACGAGGAGTTCACATGGCTGATTATTTCCGAGCATTCCACTTTTTAGCGCCAGAGTATTTATGGTTGGTTCTACCACTCATTGCTTTGATCGGGTTTTTATTCAAAAAGCGCCACAATAAATTATCCATATCGACGACAGCAATCGCACCACATTTGCTCTCGGAGCTAGTAGAACAACCTAATAAAAAAGAAGGATATGGGCCTATTTTGGCGGTATCAATTGTTCTATTGATTGTTATTGGCACGTTGTCTAAACCAGTTTGGCAAGTTGCAGATACCTCATCACAAGACAATCCACCACTTTACGTTGTAATGGATGAATCATCTTCAATGAATAAGGTAGATATTCCACCTAGTCGAAATCTAAAAGCACAGCTGATCGTAAAACACCTGCAACAAACTGGAATGAATCGTCCCATATCGATAATTGCAATGGCCGGTAGTAGCCATGTTTTGCTACCACCGTCATCAGATCAGGATTTATTGACGCTCTATCTATCTTACTTAGCGCCAAACGTGATGCCCTTTGATGGCGGGGACTTATCCAATCTGATAGCGCGATTAAATAACACCAAAGGGCTGAAGTTAGATGAATCTCAATTGTTGTTGGTCACTGATGGCGTTTCTTCAGGAGAGCAACAGTTAACGTCTTTTATCGAAAAACATCACATAACAGCGGCGGTGCTTTATCTCAATGAACTAGGTTTGCAAACGGCAAAGAACCTAACAGTTACTTCATTTGATGGAAGAGATATGACGATAAGTGATAACTCGCTTAGAAATTACTTTCTGAATTTCCATGAAAAGAGCTCAAAAGGCAATCACTGGCAGGATGAGTCGCACTGGTTGATCATTATATTGTCAATCTTTGTAGCGTTATGGTTTCGAAAAGGATGGACATTGCAATGGACTCTTTGTCTGTTATTACTGCTTCCTCACAGTCAAACTGCTGAAGCTGGTGCGTTAGATTGGTTTATGACCAAAGACCAGCAGGGGATGGTACTAATGTATATGGGTAAATTTCAACAAGCAGAGCAATCATTCCAAGACCCTAACTGGAAAGGGGTCGCTTGCTACTACCAAGAAAATTTCAAATGTGCAGAGACAGAATTTGCCAAAATAGGTAATGCCACAGCGATTTTCAATATGGCTAATGCAGCGGCTCAGGATGGAAGATATAAGAAAGCTCATCAACTGTATTTAGCCCTGCTAGAAGTAGACCCAAATAATGTTAAAGCTCAGCAGAACCTTGACAAGGTAGATGCAATTCTACTCGAAATGAAGCTACTTAGTGAAAATCAGCATGATCAACACCCGCCACCTAAAGATGCGCCACCGCCGCCTAAAGATGTTAACGATATATCGGATGGTGCTAAGCGAAAATCGCTAGGGCAAGTCCCTCACTCGACGCTTAAAGCTTCAGATGTGTTGAGGAATGAGACAGCGACAAATAAATGGTTAAGAGATATTAGTCGTGACCCTAAAGACTTTATTCGACGGAAATTTCTGAATGAATATAACCGGGAGTTGAACTGATGTACCGATTGATGTCATTACTACTATCGTTAATAGTTTCTATGCCTGCTATTTCAGCGGCAAACGTATCCGTCTCTTTAGATAAGCAAAATGTTGTACCCGGTGAGCAAGTGAACCTAGAGTTTATTGCTACAACAGATCAATATTTTGTAGACAGTCCAGAGTTCTCAGTACCTTATGTGGCAGACGCAATGGTTAAGCAAGAACAAACGTCTGTTCTATCTGGCTTTTCTTATGTAGATGGGAAGAAATATACCAGTCAACGTTGGTCCATACAGGTATACCCTAATAATGAAGGAGTGTACCTTATACCATCTATAGATGTGACGCTACTCACTGCTGGAGATGGGGGGAATTCGGTAAAAACGCACCATAAAACACAACCGATGGCAATTATGGTGAATGCTCCTGCCACTATGAAGGGCAAGTCTGGCTACTTAGTTTCACCAGCGGTCACAGTAACCGATAAATGGTCACCGAATGTAGGACAAAATGAACAGTTTAAAAAAGGGGACATAATACAACGAACCGTAACAATAAAAGCAGACGATACATCTACTTTTATGATGCCAGATTTTATACCATTGGCTCCAAACGGGATAAGTATATCGATATCTGAGCCTCAACTTTCATCCAATTACACTCGAGGAGAGCATCATTCAACCCTTACTCAGAAGGTAAGCTATAGCATTGATGAACCCGGGCACTATTCACTAGGAGGAGAAGCGTTATTTTGGTGGAACCCGAGCCAGAAAGTGAAGCAGAGTTGGACCGCGAAGCACTATTCTATTGATTCTGGTGGATTTGATTATAAACAATTGACTAAGTGGTTGATTGGTCTGTTCGGAGCATTAATCGCTAGCGTGGGCGGAGTCATTTGCGCCAAAACAAACTCGAAAAGAACACTAAGGTTAAAACGATTGTTTTTTGGACAAAATGCCACTTGGATTAATAGTTGCTATTCGAAAGCAAGTGATAAATCTTTTATGTTACTCATTGATGCTTCGAGTGATGATCAAGTTTTAAAAAATGTATTAAAAGAACAGTTTATGCGAGAAAAGCCCGTTGGGAAATGGCAAAGATTCAAAGCATACATGACGTTATAAATAGTCTGTTACTAACCCCAGTTGCTCTAAGTGACAACCGGGGTTAATGAATGCTATGTAAATATAAAATAAGTGTAATAGCTATTACAGAAGTGCTTAACCTTAATCAAAATACTACTTTCCATTCTGTACTCATATTAATCGGTTTTATAAGTCCTTTGCTTGTTAGTTTCTGCAATTCATCTGTGTGCTTGTCGTATTTATCTTCACGTTCTGGGTCGTCATGGTGTAGCCACAAAGATAAGCCGCCATGGCTAGCGGTATAATGAAGCATTTGTTGGTCTCCGTTCGAATTGCCAACAGCAATTACTGGGACTAACTCACCAAATGTACGCTGGATGAGTTCAGATTTATGTGCCCAGTTATTAATCCAAAGTGGCTGCGCAGAGCGAGTTAATACGCCAATTCCATTTTCGAAGGTTAAGTCGTGTTTAATAGAAGTCCCAAATACTCTTTCTGGTGGAATACCGTAAAGTTGTTGGCTAAGCGGCCTCAAGAAATCAACTTCATCTGCAGTGAATATAAATACTTTGAACTGGTTTTGATGTAAGTAATCTATCAGCTCCTTCATTGGTGCGTAAGTTAAATCTTGATATCCCACATCATATTTAGAGTGTTTCCATGTTTTTAGAAACTGCTCGTTGTGTTTCGTGAAGGCACTGCTCGTCATCCCGGAATAGGGAACACCAAGCAATTGTTCGACGATGCTATCTAAGCCAAAACTCTCTATATCAAATAACTGACCGTAATGAGAAAGGTCTGGTTTACCACTTGCAATCGTTGCCCAGGGCTGCCTTGTCGCGAGACTCTTATCTCTTTTAAGTTGCTCGCCTAAGGTATGAAAGACTGCTTGAAAATGAATGTAAGTAGGCTTTTCGTTCCAAAGAGTACCGTCATTATCAAAGACCGCGATGCGCTCTTCCGGTGGTCTATACTGAGCACTGGATTCATCGACTATATCAGCAACAAAATCCATAATATGTTGCTTAAGAACGGTATCATGCCAATTAGCCAAGGATTGCTCAGCTTGCGCCAAACGCATAGAGATTATGATTATAAAAAGAAGGCTTAATGCTATTTTTAGTAGTTTCACGAGCAAGTCCTTTCGCATCCAATCAGAGTCATAAATATTGGCTAGCATTAGGAAAAATACAAGCATAAATGCTTGGTTAAGCCACTCGAACTATCTGGCAATTGCAGCTGACCCAAGTAATTGTAGATACGTCAATATTTCTCATAAGTCAGCTGATTTTTATTCTTAATTTTCTGTTGGGGAAGACCACCCCGAAATCACTATCAATCGATACATACGATATGGTGTTATTAAGAGGAGGAGATATAAGGCGGTGGTGTGCTTGGAAATGTTGGAGTGACCACGACATTGGCACACTAACAATACGCCCGTAAAGCTAGTGGGTAGTTCAAATATCGAGTTACTTTCTAAAGATATGAGGATAAGTGTGGTTTCAATAGATTTCTTAACGTCAAAAACGGTGAAACCCCGATGTTGGTAGCATCGGGGTTTCGAATTTTTCAAGAATTCTTGGTTGGTAAAGCCGAGAATCTTTTTTATGCAAAAGGTTTGGATTTGATCCGAATAATTCCTTGGTAGGGAATTAGATGCGGATGAAGTCCATGTGCTCAACTTTTGGCTTGAACGCGTGACGTTGAACGTCTTGTGGCTTAACCTTAACTTCTGCGCCGTCGATCACTAGAGTGATGCCTTCGTAGAATGCTGGCTTGTCCATTTGGTTGATCACGTCATCGTGGTTTAGAGCGATAGAAACAGGTGCTGCTTCACCACCGTAAACGATTGCTGGGAATTGGCCAGCGTGACGTAGGCGGCGGCTCGCACCCTTACCTAGTTCAGTACGTACTACTGCTTCGAATTTCATAGTATTTACTCTCAAAATAGTAAAATTAAAGTAACTGTTTTGACGTAGCGACCTAGTCAAAACTATAGCCGTTCCGAAGTATCGAATCGATACATTCAAAACGAGCGCGGATACTAACATTCAAATCTAGGCGGAGCAATAGCAAATCGCTTATAACGTTACAATTTTTACTCTTTTGCACGTTGCAGTTTAAGGACTGCTCGTAAACCGCCCAATTTGCTCGATTCCAAAGCTAAATCACCTCGATAGCTATGCGCCATCTCATTGACTATATTAAGCCCTAAACCGGTGCCGGGAGTCGTTTCATCTAGGCGAACTCCACGTTTCAGCACTTCTTTTAGCTTCTCTTGAGGTATACCTGGGCCATCATCTTCGACGAAGATAGCGATCTCGTGATTATCGAGCAGTTCGGAATATACGCGGATGAAGCTGTTACCCCATTTGTAGGCATTTTCTAGTAAGTTACCAAGCATCTCGTCGAGGTCCGCTTTTTCTACGGCGACGTATTGATCGGTATCCAGTTCGCTCACCAAAGCGATATCGCGCTGAGCGTAAACCTTATCGAAAGCCAATGAAATAGCATCGACGCGTTCACTCGGAGATGACTTAACAGAGAGAATATTCATTGCGCCTGCCATTCGAGTTCGACCCAAATGGTAATCGATATGTGCTTGAATCTGCTCTATCGAGGGTTGTAGTCTCTGTCGGTCTTGTTCTGAAAGTTGGTGTAACTCATTCTTTAACACCGAGAGCGGTGTTTTGAGTGCGTGCGAGAGGTTACCTGCGTGATTACGTGCGCGCGCTAATAACTCTTGATAGTGGAACAATAAGGCATTGAGGTCGCTTACGAGTGGGGCAATTTCTTTTGGATATTGTTCGTCCAGTGTTTGTTGCTCACCCGTTTTTAATAGTTTCAGTTCTTTCTGCATCTTCCCTAAAGGTCTGAGTGACCAGCTGACTTGAACCACCACTAAAGTAAGAATACCAATGGAAAGAACACCTAAGATCAACCAAAGTTGGCCTGTCAGTAAATTTAGGGTGTCATCGATACGATCTTCATCTTGCCCAATAATTATTGTGACGCCGTCACTTATGTCAGGTAAGAAGACGGTTCGCTTTATGGCAATAAGTTTCTCGTCTTTGGCACCGAAGTAAGTCGCTTTGTGTTTCTCATTCTTTATTCGAATGGTGCGGTCCCATAAGGAGCGAGAGCGTAGTTTGTCTGAACCACTGTCGACGCTCCAGTACATACCACTGTATGGCTGATTAAAGCGTGGGTCTGAAAGACGAGTTTGTAAAACCAGTTGTCCTTGTTTATTCACTTCTAGATTAGCGGCGATTTCATCCATAGTCAGTCCAAGCTTAGTTTCTAAGTCTTGACTAAGGTAATCACGGACTAGACCTGGAATGAGAATACCGGCGGCGATCATCATGGCTGACAACCACAAGGTGGCTGCCAGCAATAATCGCGTTTTTAGACTGAGTCGCTTGAACTCTGTTTTGAGCCGAGTCGCGCTAATATCAGGCATTAAGTTGATACCCTAAGCCACGTACGGTTTTGATGATTTTGGGAGCGATTTTTTTACGGATTCTACCGATGAACACTTCAATTGTGTTTGAGTCTCTATCAAAGTCTTGTTTGTAGATATGCTCGACTAACTCAGTACGAGAAATGACCTTGTCGGCATTATGCATAAAGTAAGCAACGACCTTATATTCCAGTGCGGTTAAGCTTACTGCGTTACCTTGCCACATTACTTTTGAAGTTCGTGTATCTAAGCTTAAGTCACCGACTTGCATCAACGGAGAGGCGTTGCCAGAAGCGCGTCGTAGTTGAGCTCGGATACGTGCAATAAGCTCTATCATCTCAAATGGCTTGGTAAGGTAATCATCTGCACCAGCATTTAGGCCCTCAACGCGCTGACTTAAAGTGTCACGTGCGCTAAGAATGACGACTGGTGTGTTAATGTTTTCGTCTCGAATGCCTTTAAGTACCGTCAAGCCATCAATCTTAGGAAGTCCTAAGTCCAAAACAATAGCATCCCATTCTTCTGACGTAGCGCGGTAAAGCGCATCGATACCGTCTTGGGCAAGTTCTGGCACCCAACCTGCGCTTTCTAGAGTTTCTAATATTTGTTCACCCAGTCTTGGGTCATCTTCCACGACAAGAATTTTCATTATTGTTCTCTATTTTATTTTCTTATGACTCTTTGAAGATTATGGCCTTTGATTTCCATCATCTCCAGTGTGGTGGCGTTATATTCGACTTTAATAACATCTTGTTCATGAAGCAATTTTAGCTCGTAAATCCACTCATCGTCGTCTTCTTCTAGTTCGACTTTGATCACTCGACCATTGAGGTCGCGTTCTACCGTCGCAAACAACTCAGAAAACGGTTTGATAAGCCCTTGCTGTACAGCGTCATAGACCTCGTCTTGGTCCTCTTCAAACTCAATGCGGGCACCATCCGGTTGCACATCCTGCACGAGGTCGTGACCACTTGGCTTGCTTGAGTCTGAGAAAAATTCGGCATGGGCGCTAAGCGGTACTGCCAATAATAGGGAGAGCGAGACGATAGATATTGTCTGTTTGGTTTTATTTAGCATGGCGGAGACCCAATATTTTCAACATAGTTAAAATATACATTTGTAAACATGAATGAAAGCTGAACAGTGATTAGTTCAGTTCGTCGTCAAAGACTTTATCTCTCATTTTCCAAAATCGACCACTTTTTCTGGCTATGACGAACGCGGGCAATCGGAAACGATGTTGATTGTTCACGACTTTTGTTGGCGAAGTGGCATCAAACTCACGATGCTTGTCGGCCAAATGTGGGCGTACAAACTTAGCGAGAAACGATTCTTTCTGCTTTTTGGTATTTAACGACCAAAACTCGCTGACTTGGGCATCGTTCTCTCCAATATAGTTAACTCTGAGACTGTTTTTACCTTTTTCATCTTTATGAACAACAAGGTTCATGTCGGTGCATTCGAAGACTAGCGCGTCTTTGAGGTTAAGGGCTTCTTTGAGTTTTTTATCTGGGTCTACCAAAGTGGCGTCGCATTCGTGGCAGATTCGCGCGGCGATATCGTTATCCGCGCCGCATTCAGAGCAGTACTTGGCTCTAAAGCGATAGTCACAGTGTTCACGTTCTCCGGTTTCTTCGTCGGTGAAATAGCCCTGACATTTGCGACCAAAGTGCTCAATTAAAAAACCATTGGCATCGAGTTTACCCCAGAAGTCATTATTGAACCCGCACGCAGGGCAGGGGATGGTGATAATTTCGGAATCGGAATCAGGTTTAGGGTTGCCGACTTCAGGTTGATACAAATCGTACGTGTTGCCCGCATAGTCTAGAACGAGACACTCTGACTTGCCCTCTGATAATCGTAAACCACGGCCAACGATTTGCTGATATAAACTGACGGATTCGGTTGGGCGAAGAATTGCAATCAGATCAACATGGGGCGCATCGAATCCAGTAGTTAAAACCGAAACGTTAACCAAGAACTTGATCTTACGATTTTTGAAGTCACTGATGATAGCGTCGCGCTCAGGCGTTGGCGTATCACCAATGACAATTTGGCTGTTTTCACTCGGTAGCAGCGACAGGATTTCCTGCGCATGACGAACCGTCGCAGCGAAAATCATGACACCTTGTTTGTCTTCACTATAGCGTTTTATTTGCTCCACAATTTGCGGTGTTGCGCGCTTTGATTGCTCAATAACAAGATCCATTTCAGATTCTTTGTATTTACCCATACTGGTAGGTTTGAGCTGAGAAAAGTCGTAACTAAGGACTGGAGCGTCGATGAGTTTCGCAGGTGTTAAAAAGCCCTCATCGAGCAAGTATTGGATAGGAAGCTCGAAGATACAATCTTTAAAGAAACGAGCTTCGTCGCTGCGAACCAGTCCTTTGGTGTGATATTGATAGATCCAGCCAACGCCAAGACGATAGGGGGTTGCGGTTAAACCGAGGATCTTAATTCCAGGATTAATCTCGCATAGGTGGCTGATCACTTTTTGATAGCTTGATGTTTTGGTTTCTGGTACACGGTGACATTCGTCGATAACAAGCAGTGAAAATTGATTGGCAAATGCATCCAAGTTTCTAACTACTGATTGAACGGAGGCGAACACCACTTGTTCGGATGTCTCTTTTCTACCTAAGCCGGCAGAGAAAATAGAGCCTTTGAGTCCATAGCCTTCGTATTTTGCGTGATTTTGTTCTACGAGCTCTTTAACGTGCGCTAGAACCAAAACACGACCTCGCGCTAGCCTTGCAAGTTCGGCAATAACTAAGCTTTTTCCAGCCCCAGTGGGCAATACGATCACCGCTGGGGTGTCGTTTTTGCGGAAATAATGGATAACAGCTTTAACAGAATCGGCTTGGTAGGGGCGAAGCGTGTACATACGGCTCAGTTTTACTCTACATTTCAAAAAACCGCTCTATAATACCTCACGAAATGAAAACGAGGTATTCATGCGTTTAGATAAGTTTTTGTGTGACGCTTTAGGCGCAACACGTAAAGAAGCAACAAAAATCATTAAATCCGGTGATGTTACCGTTGATGGCGTAGTACAAAAGAGCGGTGCATTTAAAGTCTCTGAGGATAACAGTGTCGAATGGCAAGATAGAGAGGTCCGCATGCAGGGGCCGCGCTATATCATGCTATTCAAACCAGATGGCTTTGTTTGTTCTCATGAAGATGGCTTTAATCACACTGCGTTTGTGTTGCTCGATGAGGTCAAAATGGAGAACCTTCATTTTGCAGGTCGCTTAGATGTTGATACTACAGGTTTGGTGTTAATTACAGACGATGGTCAATGGTCTCATCGAATTACCTCACCGAAACATAAATGTGCAAAAACTTATCGCGTATGGTTAGCAGACCCTGTGCAAGATAATTACATCAAGGCATTCGAAGAGGGCATTGAGCTAAGAAATGAGAAAGCGCCAACTCTGCCAGCACAACTTGAAATTATTGATGAAAAAGAAGTGTTATTAACCATTCACGAAGGCAAATATCACCAAGTCAAGCGTATGTTTGCGGCGCTAGGTAATAAAGTTGAAGGTCTACATCGTGAAAGCGTCGGTGACATTGTTCTTGATGAAATGCTTGAGCCAGGAGAGTATCGATATCTCACTCAAGAAGAAATTGACTCTGTCTGGAAAAAGTAATACTAATAAACTGTTTTGATAGATAAAACGTCTACTCGTCCAGAGTAAAAGTAATACCCGTAATGAGTCATTACTCTCGAACTCTGAGAGCCTTCCTTATATTACGGTTACCCCGAAGATAGCGCTCTGTTGTTGCGCTATCTCACATCACTCAATGGGATAATTGAGTCTAGGTTGTTTATTTGTTGGCACGGATCGCACACAAATAAAGATTTCATTAGGAGCGATATGAGTTCTAAACCAGTATCGCAGCCCGACATACCTCAACTAGGTTTAGTTCTTTTCCTAGTTCTCGGAGCCATAGGCGCGTTAACGCCTCTTGCTATCGATATGTACTTGCCCGCGATGCCAACTATCGCACAAGATTTAGGGGTAACAGCCGGGGCTGTTCAGATTACATTAACGGTATACACTGCCGGATTTGCTATCGGCCAACTTTTACATGGTCCTCTCGCTGATAGTTTTGGTCGCCGGCCGATCCTGCTATTTGGCGTGTTCTTTTTTGGCGTTGCTTCAGCGATATCAGCCACCGCGACAACCATTGAATCTTTAACTTATATTCGTACTGCCCAAGGCTTTGCGGGTGCAGCGGCAGCGGTCATTATCCAAGCAGTGGTTCGCGACATGTTCGATAAGGAAGATTTCGCGCGTACCATGTCTTTTGTCACCTTGGTCATTACCTTGGCTCCGTTAGTTGCGCCTATGATAGGGGGCCATTTGGCGGTCTGGTTTGGGTGGCGTTCGATATTTTGGGTGCTGACAGCATTTTCTGTAGTGGTAATAGCAGCGGTACTTTGGAAAATTCCGGAGACTTTGGCGCCAGAAAACAGACAGCCACTTCGTTTTCGAACCACGATCAGAAACTACCTGAGGTTGTGCAAGAATCCGGTCGCGATGGGACTGATCTTCTCTGGAGCGTTTTCGTTTGCTGGTATGTTTGCCTTTCTTACCGCGGGCTCGTTTGTCTATATTGATATCTATGGTGTGACGCCAGATCAGTTTGGATATCTGTTTGGCCTGAACATTGTCACAATGATCATCATGACCAGCATTAATGGCCGTATGGTGAAGAAAGTTGGCTTACATGGCATGCTTCGTTTTGGGCTAAGCATTCAGCTGTTCGCCGGTCTAGGACTGTTAGCGAGTGGTATTTTAGATCTTGGGGTTTGGGGTACGGTTCCTTTCGTTATGCTATTTATTGGTACGCTGTCGACCATCGGTAGTAATTCAATGGGCTTGTTGTTAAGCGGTTATCCAACGATGGCGGGCACGGCTTCCTCCCTTGCAGGAACATTGCGATTTGGTACTGGCTCAGTCATTGGGGCGATTGTGGCAATGCTTCCGGGTGGAACAGTTTGGCCTATGATTGCATTAATGGCTATTTGTTCGGTATTATCCGCCGCCTTATATTGGACGTTTGGGAAAAAAGCATAATGTCTGACTACTATTCAGAGATCCAAAAAGTCGTAAACTGTGCACTAGAAGAATTGGCGAATGAGCATGCTTCAGGCAAGTTGATTAATTCTCCAGTGACTAACAATCACTTTCTTGTTCGATGGGTAACAAAAGCGATAAAAACTCAGCGTTTTGGGAAAACGACCAGTGCTAACCTAATTCAATGGCAGAAATCTGGGCGTTCCAAGGGTAATGATTCAATGCTTGAACCTTTGTTTAAGCGCATTTCTGCTTACTATGCTGAGTTTTTTTCTGGTGACGTACAGCCAGTAACTGATGCAAAGATTGAACAGTTTATTGAAGACATGGAAGCGGCGGGTTGGGGTGTCTGCACCTCAGAGGTTCTGACTGATGGCAGTAAAGTTCAATTCTTCACCGATGGTCATAACTCTTTCGCACTGTGCGCGAATCAGTGTGACGACTGCTTTGATGCAGAAAACTTGGTGAAGCCGATGAGTTGGTTTGTACGTGGTAATCATGCGGAGTTTGTGACTAAAGCGTACGAGGCTGGCTTTATGCTCCACAAACGCACTGATTACAAATCGAAAGTAAAGTATCACGGCGAATATCTTATTTATCCAATGAACAAAGGGACACAGCTAGCTGAAATCCCTCTGTCATTTAAAGCTTAAGTTAAAGCTTAGTGGTATGAGAGCATAATTGTCGCAAAGCATAGAGGTTGAAGTATTTGTAACGACTAGGCTTTGCGACAGATCGCCCTTACCATTCCTTTAAAAATGAACAAGTGTGCAGGCATCATTGCAAACCAATAAAGCAGCCCTTTGAATCCTTGCGGGTGCCACCACGCAGTCACGTTGATTTCTCTTTTGTCGCCATGATCAGTAATGGTGAATTCCAGTCGCCCCAGTCCAGGGCCTTTCATTCCGAACAATAGTGACAGAAAATGCGGCTTGTCACATCGAATGACTTTCCATGAATCGATAAAGTCACCCACTTTTAATTCTGGTCCTTCAGGTGAGCGCCTTATTGGTCTTCCTGCACCAAACAGTACATCTAACCATTCTCGAGTGCGCCACAGTGTGTTAGCAAAGAAATAGCCTTCTTTCGGACTGCCGATTTGTTTGACGACCTCCCAAAGCTGCTCAGTGGATTTATCAGTGAAATAGCTGGCCCCAGTCTTCTTTGGGTAATAGCCAAATCCTGCTTGCCATCGCGTTAATGCCGCAGGGTCGTAGCCCCAAACATTGCTACGAACAAAGGTACCTTCTTTTTCTATGGTCTCTGAGACTGAGTCAGAGTAGGAAACCATATCTTGTGGGTAACGAGCTCTGATTGCTTGAGAATCGGCGATAAAGTCATGCTCTAGCCCCGCCAATAGTGCTTTGCCAATGCTTGAAGGAACCGAAGTTACAACGCCGAGCCAGTATGAGGCGAGTTTAGGTGTAAGAAATCGCGTTGACCAGAGTCGTAGTGGTTTGTTTATTTTGCTGCAAATAACGGCGAACTGCTCGCGGTAAGACAAGGTATCGGGGCCACCAACCTCATAAATAATTGAATCGGGTGATGTCTCTTTAGCCAGTTCTACTAGGTAATAATTGAGGTTTTGTAAAGCAATAGGATTCGCTTTGGAGTCCACCCATTTGGGGGCGATTAAGATAGGTAGGTTATAGACGAAATCCCTCATGATTTCGTAAGCGGCAGAGCCGGGGCCTATAATAACACCTGCACGCAGTTCGGTAATTGGCACTTTACTGGTACGAAGAAGCTTGCCGGTTGCTTTTCTGGCTGCAAGGTGCTCGGAATTACCAGTTTGAGGTTGAATTGCGCTGAGATAGATGACGTGTTCAACATGACTAATATCGAGCGCATCTTTGAAGTTTTGAGCAAGAGAGAGCTCGTAGTCCAAAAAGTCATGGCCATGAGCCATACCATGTACCAAGAAATAAACGATATCGAACTTAGGAATGAGTGCCATTGTGGCTTCTCGATTAGCGAGATCAAGATACTCAAACTTAAGCATCGAGTGGGGGACGACACGGCTTTTTAGGTAGTCTATTTGACGAGCCGCTGCTGTTACTTCGTAGCCTTGGTCCAGTAGGATAGGAATGAGCTGAGAACCGACATAACCCGACGCCCCTAATACCAATACGCGCTTCATATTCCGTTATCTCTCTTAATTGTTATCTCTATAAAATTTAACACATTTTTCTAGTTTATCTTCATTTGTTTACAATACATGATGGCTGATTAGGGTGTTTTCACGCGTATATGTTCCAAATTCCAATTCTTTTAAAAAACGATATCTTGAATCGAAATTGAGCTAAACCGACTCAATGTAGGGGCTTTATGGCCAAATTTGCTTCCTAGAACTGCAAATTTAGTGTAGATTCACACTCCAAATTTACCAGTGATTGAAGAGATTGAATGCTTAAGTTGTCAGACCTTTGTAAAGGCTATATTGACGGTGGAGAATTCCATCCTGTATTGCAAAGTGCAGAGCTAACACTGTCGCAAGGTGAACAACTGGCATTGATGGGTGAAAGTGGCTCGGGTAAGAGTACACTACTTAACTTAATCGCTGGCATCGATAAGGTCGATTCTGGGGAAATCTGGTACCCCGATTTTGCTATGCATGACGCAAAAGAAAGTCTTAGAACGGCTTATCGAAGAAATAACATTGGTCATATCTTTCAGCAGTTCAATTTGCTACCAACTCTTAATATTGCTGACAATATTCGATTCTGCAGACAGATTAAAGGACTGCCAGAAGATCGAGGGCTTTGGCGTCAGATTTTATCCGCTTTAGATTTAATGGCGTTGCTTGGTCGTTATCCAGAAGAGCTTTCTGGGGGGCAACAGCAGCGTGCGGCTATTGCTCGCGCGCTCTATATGGAGCCAAAAATCCTGCTAGCCGATGAGCCAACGGGTAGCTTGGATGAGCGTAACGCTGAAGCGGTAATGCGACTTCTTACTTCACTCACAAGACATCTAGAGTGTACCTTGCTTGTCGTCACCCACAGTGAAAAAGTCGCTTCTCACATGGACGGTTCTATCCGCCTTCAAGGGGGGCAACTTCATGTTATGGCCCGTAGTTAAAGCACTACTTGGCCATTATCGTCGCCACCCGCTACAAATACTTCTCGTCTGGCTTGGTTTAACGCTTGGTGTATCGTTATTAGTTGGCGTTACGGCTATAAACCACCACGCTAAACAGGCTTACGCAAGCGGTGAAAAACTTTTCGCTAATCCCGTTCCATACCGCATTCGCCCTAAGCACGCAGAAACCAAAATTCCGCAAGGCTTCTATATCCAACTGCGCCGCGAAGGGTTCAAACAATGTGTTCCTTTTGATATCCAAAAAGTAACTACAGTCGATGGTTTGGAACTTAACCTAGTTGGTGTAGATCCAATTTCTTTATTGCAGCTGCGTAATGTCGTCACTATTGGCGATATCGCATCGCAAGATATGATAAAAGTCCCGACGACAATTATTGTGAGTCATGATCTTGCCGAGCTTAAGGGTTGGCAAAATGGTGATACGTTGACGCTCAATAATGGGATTCAGTTAGGCCCTATCAAGATTGATTCT
Source organism: Vibrio sp. La 4.2.2 (assembly GCF_027586995.1). Lineage (NCBI taxonomy): Bacteria > Pseudomonadati > Pseudomonadota > Gammaproteobacteria > Vibrionales > Vibrionaceae > Vibrio > Vibrio sp. La 4.2.2. The sequence continues at coordinate 246,997 of NZ_JAPPTJ010000007.1, read as the reverse complement.
AAGAAAGGTATTCGCGGCACGCGTATCTTAGCGGATATGTCTTTAGTCCGTGCGATGAAAAAATCGTCTGGGTTGTCTGTCATTGCGTGTGGTGAGATGAGTGCAGCCAAACTTGAGAATCTTCGTAAGATGATTCCAAATGGTATGACGTTATCACGCAGCTCACAATCAGAACTGGAGTCGCTCACTAAAGCATTCCATACCAACTTGTCTGCGATGAGTATGCTGTCTTTCGTTGTTGGCCTGTTTATCTTCTATCAAGCGATGTCGTTGTCTTTAGCTCAGCGTCAGCCTTTGGTTGGTAGTCTGCGCCAAGTCGGTGTCTCGGGGTGGCAGTTGACTCAAGCCTTGTGTCTTGAACTGGCGGCTTTAGTGTTCTTAAGCTGGCTTGGTGGCAACCTGTTTGGTTTAGCATTGGCAAATCAGTTGATTCCAGCAGTCTCACAGAGCTTGAATGATCTTTATGATGCGAACATTGGTTTGAGCATTGAGTGGAGCTGGCAATGGAGCCTTTATAGCTTCTTATTAGCGTTCACTGGTGCTGTGGTCTCGTGTGGCTGGCCGTTAGTCAGACTTTTGAAATCTCAACCTATTCGACTTTCTGCTCGTCTATCGTTAATGCGATTTACCGGAGCAGAGTTTACATGGCAAGCGTTTGTAGCATGTGGATTTTGTGTGGCTGCAGTCGCTATTTATCAAGCACCTAAGTCGCAGAACTCAGGTTATGCCATCATTGTTTTGATGTTGCTAAGTGTTGCATTGATTACGCCGTTTATTACTTGGAAAATCTTCACGTTATTCTCGTACTCTCTCCGCTGGGTAAAAGTCCGTTGGTTCTTTGCGGATGCAGCTGCCAGTATGAGCTACCGCGGTGTTGCCAATATGGCTTTCATGTTAGCTATGGCTGCTAATATGGGGGTTGAGACTATGGTTGGTAGTTTTAGAGATACTACTGACCGATGGTTAACCCAAAGGCTTGCGGCCGATATTTACGTCTATCCAACCAATAATAATGCAGTTCGCATGAGTAAATGGTTGGAAGCTCAACCCGAAGTTGATCGCGTCTGGTGGCGCTGGGAAGAGGAGATCCCGACAGATCATGGCATGATGCAAGTGGTTAGTACGGGTGACTCAGAAGGTGAACGCGACGCGTTAACTGTTAAAATTGCTGTTCCTAACTATTGGTATAATCTTCACCACTCTCGCAGTGTCATGATCAGCGAATCTATGGCACTTAAGTTGGATATTCGTCCGGGCGATTATGTCGATTTAGGTCCGCCACTGGGTGGGAACTGGCACGTGATTGGTGTCTACTATGATTACGGAAACCCTTATCATCAAGTATTGTTATCGCAAAATCGTTGGCTAGCCAACTTAGAAGGTTCTGGTGATGTGGCGTTAGGAGCGGTACTGAATGATAAGTCTCAATCGTTGTTTGTCGAAAGACGCCTGCAATCGACATTTAGGTTAAACAGTGAACGGATTTACGACAACACGTCTATTCACGCTAAAGCGATGACGACCTTTGATCGTACTTTTGCGATTGCAGACACCCTGGGCAATATCACCTTGGTGATTGCCGTGTTTGGTATCTTCTTTGCAACAATAGCAGGGGAAATATCTAGACAACGTCATACCTCCTTGCTGCGCTGTCTGGGTATTTCCGCAAAAGAGCTGGTGTTAATGGGTGGCTTACAGTTGCTGGTGTTTGGGCTTATCTCTGCCATTATTGCTATGCCGCTTGGTATTGCACTGGCGCAACTGATTGTGGATATTGTGATCAAGCAGTCGTTCGGTTGGTCTTTACAACTGCAGATTGTCCCATGGCAGTATCTCACCACATGTTTGTGGTCTCTGTTGGCCTTGGTAGTTGCAGGAGCGCTACCAGTGCTGAAGTTGATACGTAATACACCGATTCATTCGTTAAGGGATGCGTTATAGATGAATCGTATGCAGAAGCTTATTTTCTCATGCTTGCTGGTAGTGGTGGTCGCTAGCACTTCAATTTGGCTAACGGAATCACGCGAGTCAAAGCCCAGTGTGACTAAAGCGACCTATATCAATACTGTATTTGGTTCTCCAGGTCGTAAGGTTTTTGAACCTGTTTTACCCGACCGAGAGGTTGAGTTACCAAGAGACTTCCGTTTTCATCCTGAATTCCAACATGAATGGTGGCAAATGGTGGTGCAGCTGAAAGACGAATCCGGTCAGGCATACTGGCTAAGATGGCGCTTTTTTCGCTATGCCAGCGATGACCGTATTGCAACGGGTTGGCAAGATCCACAGATCTACATCGCAAATTTAGTGATGAATAGCCATTTAGGAATGTTTACCGATCAGCGCATCGCTCGTGGTGGTATCGGTCAGGCGGGAGGTCTTAGCCGTCCATTTCGCGTTTGGATTGATGAGTGGTCTTGGCGTTCTCTGTCTAATCAGCCACTGCCTGGGAATCTGCGCTTATCCAGCGATAACTTCAGTGTGAATCTTCAGTTAAAACAAACCGGGCCATATGCTCTTATTGGCGAAAATGGCTACCACGCCAAACATGATCTACTCCCTCGCGCATCTTATACTTTTGAATCGCCGTTTGTTGCATCAACAGGAGAGTTGACCCTATCAGATGGTAAGGTGCTGAAAGTGACAGGCCGCGCTTGGTTAAGTAAAGAGTGGGGTAGTGAGCTTGTTGGTGCAAATTATGTCGGCGAAGATAACTTTCTTCTTTGGCTGAGTGATACTGAAGCGCTACAGGTGAGCCAATATCGTTACAAAGACAATATGCCCTATACCACGGCTGCTTTGATTGATATTAAAGGTAACATCATTAACATCCCATCGGAGGACATCATACTTAAGGCACTCAACTATACGGAATTTGCGTCAGGAACTCGTGTGCCTCTATCCTGGAATCTACAAATCCCCAGCCAAAATATCGACTTGGTTATTAATGCTCGTAAGCGAGATAACTGGGTGAATTTCGTCGTACCACAATGGCAAGGGTCAGTTACGGCCAAAGGTTCAGATTCTGCCATTGGCTTTATGCAACTTAGTGGTTATTAGGTAAGAAAAACCTTTTTGTTGTTATATAGTTACAAGTAACAATCTGTTACTAATTCTCTTCTGCCTTCAACTCTCAAATGATATTGACTACAGCTAAGTGATTGAATTTATCAATGACTAGCTGCTCATCTATGCACTATACTTCTATCTAACACGGCCATTACTTGTGAGGATATCTCGAACGGTTTAGTTTTATATTTCGGAAATTCCTTATTATAAACTCCGTAGAATCGATTTTTTCTGAAAATTAACTAGATATACAATTTTTAACATTCTGACAAGATGAATAACTATTAAGGGCTTTACAACATGAATGACGTCATTCGTAATTTTTTCAAGATGGAGTCAGCTGGAGGTATCATCCTCGTTATCGCTGCTGCGATCGCTATGTTCGTCGCAAACTCTCCATTGAACGAAATGTATCAAGGCGTGCTTCATACCTACGTGTTTGGTCTGTCTATCTCACACTGGATCAACGATGGTTTGATGGCGATCTTCTTCTTCCTGATCGGTTTGGAAGTAAAACGTGAGCTACTCGAAGGTGCATTGAAGTCTAGAGAGACTGCTATTTTCCCTGCGATTGCAGCGGTCGGTGGCATGTTAGCTCCGGCACTTATTTATGTACTGTTTAACATGGGTGATCCTGAAGCTATGAGTGGCTGGGCGATCCCAGCAGCAACGGATATCGCGTTTGCTTTAGGTATTATGGCGTTGTTGGGTAAGCGTGTCCCTGTAGCTCTGAAAGTATTCCTACTTGCACTTGCTATCATTGATGACTTAGGCGTTATCGTTATTATTGCGTTGTTTTATAGCAGCGATCTGTCTACGTTGGCGTTAACTATTGGCTTCATAATGACCGCCGTGTTGTTCATGTTGAACGCGAAGAAGGTGACAAGCATACCTGTTTACCTCTTGGTTGGTGCGGTTCTTTGGGTGAGTGTATTGGCCTCTGGAGTGCACGCAACCTTAGCTGGTGTGGTATTAGGCTTTGCTATTCCTCTTAAAGGTAATGAAGGTGAAAAGTCACCGCTGAAACATATAGAACATGCGCTTCATCCATACGTCGCATTCTTGATTCTACCTATCTTCGCGTTTGCCAATGCAGGCATTTCGTTGGAAGGCGTATCAATGTCGGGTCTAACGTCGATGTTGCCACTTGGTATTGCACTAGGTCTCTTGGTTGGTAAACCACTAGGTATCTTCAGCTTTAGTTGGTTAGCAGTGAAACTTGGTGTGGCAAAACTGCCTGATGGTGTGGACTTTAAGCAGGTGTTTGCGGTGTCTGTTTTGTGTGGTATTGGCTTCACCATGTCGATTTTCATATCATCTCTGGCGTTTACTGGAGTGAGCCCCGAGTTTGATACATACGCTAGATTGGGCATTTTGATGGGCTCAACAACAGCAGCTGTTCTTGGCTACATATTGCTTAACTTCTCGCTTCCTAAAGAAGAGGCGCCAGAACCGAAGGTTCAATACTAACTGCCAGAAACCATGATTACACAAACCCAGCTTAGGCTGGGTTTTTTTATGTTTGAAAAACGGATAAAAAAAGCCCAAACCAATGTTGGTTTGGGCGGATACAAAAAATAGGAGTTAATAAGAAAAAGCAGCATATGTCATCAACAATAACAATGGAAATCAGTGTCATGTCGGTAAAACAAGTCATTGTTGATAACACTTAAATAGACCCGATAACGATGAGTTAGTTCATTAAAAAAACACGTTTTTTTGAGAAAGTTTTCAAAATTTAATGAAAACAGGTAGTTATAAACCTTATCCGACCAGTCTTGCGTATTTATTAAAAAGTTTGATGTTAATCACTTGTTATCTTGCTGTTGCGAGAGTATATTCAAACATGTGTTTGATACGGATGATTGAAATGACCAATAGAGTAACTACCAAGGATAAGATTCTCGATGTCGCAGAGATACTGTTCGCTGAGCATGGATTCAACGATACCTCTCTACGAACTATCACTAGCAAGGCTAACGTGAATTTAGCCTCCGTGAACTATCATTTTGGCGATAAAAAAACTCTGGTTCGAGCAGTACTTAATCGTTATCTAGAAGCGTTTATGCCAGCTGTAGAAGCGGCGCTCTACGAACTGAATGAGCGTGAGCACTACACAATGGCCGATGTATTTGGTGCGCTGAAGTCACCTTTGCTTAGCTTGAACCAAGTGAAGCCGGGAGGAGCGAGCAGATTCATGTCGCTAGTTGGACGTGGCTATACTGATGTTCAAGGCCACTTGCGCTGGTTTATCACTACTCGGTACACCGAAGCGCTAGCGATGTTCACTCAATCTGTGATGAAAGCGAATCCAAAGTTAGATGCAGAAACCCTGTTTTGGCGTTTGCACCTAACACTGGGTACATGCGTATTCACTATGGCATCGAGTCAAGCATTATCAGAAATTGCTTTGAGTTCCTTTGATAAAGAAGTAGACGCAGAAGCAATCATCAACCAAATAATTCCCTATCTCGCTGCAGGTGTAGCGGCGGAATAATGACTACCAAGCTAAAACCTTAATCAAACTAATAACCCAAATAATAACAAGAAATAATCTGAACAAAAGGATAGGTATCATGAGCTCTCTGAGAAGAAAATGGATAAGTGACCCTGCATTCAAAATGTTTAAGAAGGTATTGCCACCACTATCGGCAACCGAGAAAGAAGCAATGGAAGCAGGGAGCGTATGGTGGGATGGAGAGTTATTCTCTGGAACGCCTAACTTTAAAACACTGCACCAATACCCTAAGCCGACGCTGTCAGCAGCAGAGCAGTCCTTTATGGACAATGAGCTTGAAACACTGCTAGAGATGCTAGATGACAACAAAATCGTGAAAGAAGACCGCGATTTACCGAAAGAAGTATGGGAATACTTGCGTAAAGAGCGTTTCTTTTCTCTCATTATCTCTAAAAAGTTTGGCGGTAGAGAGTTTTCGCCACTAGCGAACTCTACCATTGTAACTAAAATTGCGACTCGCAGTATTAGTGCTGCCGTATCGGTTATGGTTCCAAACTCACTAGGCCCGGGTGAGCTTCTGTCTCACTACGGAACGCAAGAGCAGAAAGATTATTGGTTGCCACGCTTGGCTGACGGTACTGATATCCCATGTTTCGCATTGACGGGCCCTGAAGCGGGTTCTGACGCTGGCGGTATCCCAGATAAAGGTATCGTGTGTTATGGCGAGCATGAAGGCAAAGAAGTATTAGGGATTCGCCTTAATTGGAATAAGCGTTATATCACGCTTGCACCAGTTGCGACTGTGTTAGGTCTCGCTTTCAAATTGCACGATCCCGACAAACTTATGGGTGACAAAGAAGATATCGGTATCACTTGTGCACTGATTCCAGCAGACCATAAAGGTGTTGAGATCGGTGAGCGTCATGACCCATTGCATTTGGCATTCATGAACGGTCCGACACGTGGTAAAGATGTATTTATCCCAATGGATTGGCTGATTGGTGGTCAAGAGTATGCTGGTCGTGGATGGAGAATGTTGGTTGAATGTCTGTCCGCAGGTCGAGGTATCTCACTCCCAGCACTAGGTACCGCTATTGGACACCTAACAACACGAACAACGGGTGCTTACGCTTATGTTCGTAAACAGTTTGGTATGTCTATCGGTAAGTTTGAGGGTGTAGCAGAAGCTATGGGCCGTATTGGTGGCTTAACCTACCTACTTGAAGCGACTCGAACATTAACGACTACCTCGCTGGATATGGGGGAAAAACCAGGAATCGTTACAGCGATTGCCAAATACCATATGACTGAGATGGCACGTACTATTCTCAATGACTCTATGGATATTCACGCTGGACGTGCCATCCAAGATGGTCCTATGAATTACCTTGCTTCGAGCTATTTGGGTATCCCGGTAGCGATAACAGTAGAAGGTGCAAACATCCTCACTCGTAACTTGATGATCTTTGGTCAGGGCGCAACACGTTGTCATCCATATGTCCTTAAAGAGATGGAAGCAGCAGCCAACCCAGATGAGAAACAGGCTGCTGAGGACTTTGATAAGCTACTGTTCAAACATATCGGTCATGCAACTAAAAACACCTTGGGTGCCTTTACTGCAGCATTAACAGGTTCTGCATTTGTCGGTGCTCATATGAGTGGTCCAACGAAACGCTACTACAAAGACCTAACTCGCCTAAGTAAAGCCTTAGCAGTGAGTGCAGACTTTGCCATGTTGACACTGGGTGGTGATCTGAAACGTAAAGAGATGATCTCAGCACGTTTAGGTGACGGTCTTGCTTACCTGTTCATGGCTTCTGCGGCGCTGAAGAAGTATGAAGATGATGGTCGTCAACAAGCTGACTTGGATTACGTTCATTACTCGGTTCAACATTGTTTCTACCATGCAGCGAAGTCACTGAACGAAGCTTACCGCAACTTCCCAGCACGATGGGCAGGGGTGACTTTGAAAGGTCTATTATTCCCGATTGGTAACCATTTTGAGAAACCATCAGACGATCTAGGGTTGAAACTAGCAAAAAGTATGATGGTACCGGGTGCGCATCGTGATCGCCTGACTCACCTATGTTACATCGGGCCAAAAGAGGACGATAATGTCGGTCTTATGGAAAACGCCTTTATCGCGATGTACAACATTCGTGACCTAGAGAAAAAGCTGTTTGTTGGTGTGAAAGAAGGCAAAGTGGCGAAGAAAGGTCTATTGGAAGATCGATTGAATCAAGCACTTGAAGCTAATGTTCTGACTGAAGAAGAAGTCGCTAGAATTCGTGAAGCGGATGCTCTTCGCTACAAAGCGATTCAAGTTGACCACTTTAGCCATGACATGTCTGAAGTAAGAACGCACTCAGAGTCCAAACCAAAGTTGAATAGTGTTGCCTAACTTGGACAGAAACTATTCTTGTTAATAGCAAAAAGCGCCTTTTTATAGGGCGCTTTTTTTATAGAAATCGAGGATTAGGCGCCGAAAGTGCTCCAACCACTTAGAAAATTCAAGGAAATTGACAGAAATAAGATGCGAACTGGGATTGAAACTCTTATCCTACTAGGGATTTTTTGAGGAACTGAATATGATCATCAAACCAAGAATTCGTGGATTTATTTGTACTACTACTCACCCAGTAGGTTGTGAAGCAAACGTAAAAGAACAAATCGCTTATACCAAAGCTCAAGGACCAATTGCAAACGCGCCAAAGCGTGTACTTGTTGTTGGTTCTTCTAGTGGTTATGGCCTGTCTTCTCGTATCGCTGCGGCATTCGGTGGTGGTGCGGCGACAATCGGCGTATTTTTCGAAAAACCAGGTACAGAACGTAAGCCTGGTACAGCAGGTTTCTATAACTCTGCTGCTTTTGACAAGCTAGCAAAAGAAGAAGGCTTGTACTCGAAGAGCATCAACGGTGATGCTTTCTCTAACGAAGCAAAACAAAAAGTTATTGATTTAATCAAAGAAGATCTTGGTCAAATCGACATGGTGGTTTACTCATTGGCTTCTCCAGTACGTAAGCTTCCAGAAACGGGTGAGCTGATTCGTTCATCGCTAAAACCAATTGGTGAGACTTACACTTCGACAGCAGTAGACACAAACTCAGACACAATCATTGAAGCAAGTGTTGAGCCAGCGACAGAACAAGAGATTGAAGATACTGTTACTGTCATGGGCGGCCAAGATTGGGAGCTATGGATTAACGCGCTATCAGATGCTGGTGTACTTGCAGACGGTTGTAAGACGGTTGCGTATTCATACATTGGTACTGAGCTGACATGGCCTATCTATTGGGAAGGAGCACTAGGTAAAGCAAAAATGGACCTAGATCGTGCCGCTACCGAGCTTAACGATAAGTTGGCTAAAACTGGTGGTAGTGCCAATGTAGCGGTTCTTAAGTCTGTTGTGACTCAAGCAAGTTCGGCGATTCCTGTTATGCCTCTTTATATCGCAATGGTATTTAAGAAGATGCGTGAAGAGGGTATCCACGAAGGCTGTATGGAGCAGATCTTCCGTATGTTCTCTCAGCGTCTTTACAAAGCTGACGGTAGCGCTGCAGAGGTCGATGAAAAGAATCGTCTACGTCTAGATGACTGGGAACTGCGTGATGATATCCAGAAGCACTGTGCAGAACTTTGGCCACAAATCACAACTGAAAATCTGAAAGAGCTAACTGACTACGTTGAGTACAAAGAAGAGTTCTTGAAGCTATTTGGTTTCGGTGTTGACGGTGTGGACTATGATGCAGATGTATCACCACTTGTAGAGTTTGATGTTATCGACCTATAATTGAGACATTAGCTGATAATGAAAAGGGGCGCTTTATGCGCCCCTTTGCTATTTGCTGTATATAGAAATAACAGTTTTGATAGAACCGTTGCCCTAGAGCTTTCGTTATAAAAGACTAGGACAAAATGATAAGTATGGTACCTGCTAGTGTCATTAGTATATTAGCAATAGCATAGGTGCCCGCATAACCAAGTGCCGGTATAGTTGAACGTGCGTGTTCATTAACAACATCCATAGCCGGTGCGCAAGTTCGTGCACCCACAATCGCACCTATCAACAACGCCCGGTTCATTTTCAGAATGTACGCTCCAACAAGGTAAGCTAAAACAACAGGCACAACGCTAACTAAGAAAGCTATCGCTATGACCTGAGGACCGACTTGAGTTAAGTGCTCAAACATCTTGCCGCCTGCACTCAAGCCAATACCAACCATAAAGAACATCAAGCCAAGATCTTTGACCATGTTCAAGGCTCCCTGAGGAACATAACCAAAAGTAGGGTGGTTGGCTCTTAAGAAACCGAGCGTGATCCCTGCAAGCAAAAGACCTACAGCGTTACCTAGACCAAACGAAACTTGTCCAAAAGTCATGGTAATCAAACCAAACATAATGCCAAGAATAAAGAAGCTACAAAACGCGAGCAGGTCGGCCATTTGACTGTGGATCGAAATGAAACCAATTTTCTCTGCAAGGCCATGTACACGACTCTTTTCACCACTGACTTGAAGAATATCCCCTTTTGCCAGCACGATATTGGCGTCCATTGGCATTTCAATTTGCGCTCGAACGACTCGGTTGAGGAAACAGCCATACTCGGAAAGGTTTAGGCTCGATAAGCTCTTTCCTGCAATGTTGTCACTTTTTACTACGATCTCTTCTTCAACGATTCGCAGGTCGAGCAAGTTGCGGTCGAATACTTCTTTACCGTTGCGGAAGCTTGGGTCTAGACGAGCGTGACTATCAGGGAAGCCAACCAAGGCAATCTCATCGCCTTCTTGTAAAATAGCATCGCCATCTGGGTGCGCCAAGATGCCATTGCGGCGAATTCGCTCGATATAACAGCCTGTTTGGCGATAAATACCAAGCTCTCTCAAGTTTTTCCCGTCCGTCCAGTCGATTAGCTCTTGTCCGACACGGTAAGCACGAATAATAGGCAGATAGACTTTTCTCTGGCCTGAGCCGCCCAACCCTCGTTCTTGCGCGATTTGCTGTGCAGAGTCATGCAGGTTTTGCTTTTGCAACTTAGGCAGTAACTTGGCAAGCATGATCATACTGATAAGGCCGATCAGGTAAGCCATTGCATAACCTACAGAAAGGTTCTCTATGACCAAAGAGAAGTCCATTCCACGCGGAATCGTCGCAAGCCCTGAATTTAAGGCGTCTTGAGCACCTACTAACACTGGTGTAGCGGTCAAAGCACCGGCCATCACACCCGCGGAAAGACCGTAATCAAGTCCCAAGTAGTGGCTAGCAAAATAGGTCACTGTCAATGCGGTGACCAACACAACAAGACTGAGAATTAAATAATGTTTTCCGTCACGGAAAAAGATGCCAAAGAAGTTGGGACCAGCTTCAATACCCACACAGTAGATAAATAGCATAAAGCCGATGGTTAAGGCTTCCGCATTAAAACTGAAACCTAAATGTCCCATGACGAGAGAGGCAATTAAAACACCAATAGAGTTGCCGAGTTGAAGATTACCAAAGCGAATTTTGCCAAAAGCAAGGCCAATCGCTAAAGCGACAAAGATGAGAAGAATCGGGTTTTGATCTAGCAAATTTACTACGTCGATATTCACTGTATGTAGCTGCTCGAAGAGGCTTAAGTTGAGATTAATAAAGTGTGGCGATTGTAGCCGAAATAATCAAAAAGATAAGTGATTTTTTTTATGTTTTACTATTAGATTACGTATTTCTATCCTAATCCAGACAAAGCCTGACAATCGATGACAGTCTTGATGAAAACGGATGCAGCTCGCAAATAAAAAAGCCAGCTTATATCAGCTGGCTATTGAGACTCTTTTTTCAACTATACTATTGATAGTGCAGACGATTATTCGTCAAAAAGGCCAAGATTTTCTTTAGCGTAGGCTTCGAATTCAGTACAGCCGCCAATGTGCTCTTGGTCAATGAAGATTTGAGGTACTGTTTCAACAGGTTTACCTACAGTTTTCTCTAAATCTGCTTTTGAGATACCTTCTGCATGGATATCAACGTAACGGTAGTTAAAATCGTCACGTTTTTCTTTTAGCTTTTCAGCGTGCTCTTTTGCACGAACACAGAATGGACAACCAGGGCGACCAAAAATCACTACGAACATTGACTTTCTCCTTGAAGATTAAACTTTTTCTGAGCATCTAAAGAGACCAAGTCTCAGCTCTTTCATATTGTTGGAAACCACTATGCCTCAAGATGAAAAGGAAATAAAGTGGCAAATCCCACTTGCTCTAATAGGTGAAAACTATCAGAGCATAATTTACTCAGTTAGATGCAAAGTTGAACATAACGGAGTGTGATTTATGGCAAAGTTGTCGATATAAAATAGAGCAAAAACTAAGTAGCTTGGTTTAAATCAAGTTTTTGCAGCAAAGGAAACTGCATGCTTATCGAAGCTTTTCTTTTCTATGTTTGCACTACCAATAAGACTCACACTTAGAGTATTTGTATTGCTAGTTTCATAGGCAATGGTTTGATTAGTGAGTCGAATGGTATACCTAAAGGATATTGGTATGTTTCAGTTCATGACGTCTAGTCGTATTATCTTCGGAGAGGGCGCGCTTCAATCTTCCCTCTCAATCATCAATCAGTTTGGATACAGTGTGTTGCTGGTAACAGGGCAGGAGCGTCAAAGAGCCGACCCTGTGATTCATTATCTTCACAGCCAAAACATGCGTTATCAGCATGTCGCCATTCGTGGCGAGCCTAACATTACCATGGTCGAGGAAACGGCGATCATGGGTAGGCGTTTTAAGCCTGACATGGTGGTTGCTATTGGTGGTGGCAGTGTTTTAGATATGGGTAAGGCACTTGCTGCGATCATTCCCAATCAGGGTGATGTCTACGACTATGTTGAAGTTGTGGGTCGAAATGTGCCATTAAAAACCAAACCTATTCCCATGATCGCAATTCCAACTACAGCCAGTACCGGAGCTGAAGTGACCAAAAATGCGGTACTTAAATCTGGACAAGATAAGGTTAAAGTGAGTTTACGGAATCCGGATATGTTGCCTGATGTGGCGATTGTCGACCCTGTTCTAACCTACGGTACCGATGCTTACACTTCGGGGCGGGGTGCAATGGATGCATTTACTCACTTAATGGAAGCGTACGTTTGTGGTGAACCCAACCCATTGACTGATATGGTTTGTGAAGAAGGTTTGAGACGCCTCAGTTATTCCATTATCTCAGGTTGCAAACAAGATAATCCCAAATCACGTGCGGATCTGTCCTTTGCCGCGATGCTCGGCGGGATGGCGATAACTAATGCCAAATTGGGGGCTGCTCATGGCCTTGCCTCAGCGCTTGGTGGCAAAATTACCGCGCCACATAGCGTGATTACCGCACGACTTGCTCCACATGTTATGACTGAGAACATTAAAGCAGCGAAAAGAGCAGGACGCAGTGACGTGTTGAATCGATACCGTAATATGGCGCAAATTCTTACTGGACGAACCAATGCCAGTATTGAAGACAGCGTGCTTTGGGTGAATATGATACTCGAAAGGCTTGAACTGCCGCTACTATCGGAGTTTGGCGTTTGTAATACGTCTTTCGAGCAGGTTGCTGCTGATGCAATGAAGTCAGTAGCTATTAAAGGCAACCCTATACCATTAACTGAAGACAGACTTATTTTTATTCTGAATCAAGTGTGTCAATGTCAGTGCGATGGTCATCCGCAAACCCATGAGGACTCAAACCAAGTAGAGATTCGCAATAATCCAGTCGAGACAGATTAACGAGCAATAAAAAAGAGGCCATTGGCCTCTTTTTTTAACGGATTTTCTATGACTAGTAGTTAGGCATTTTGTTGTAGCGAGAATCTTTTAATGCTTCTTTCACGCGTTTTAGGTTGTCTCTGAAGCCAGAGCCACGACGCAATGTAAAGCCTGTCGCTAAGACATCGATGATGGTCATCTGTACCACACGGCTAGCCATCGGCATGTAAACGTCAGTGTCTTCTGGTACGTCAACAGTAATAGATAGTGAACTGGCCTTATCTAACGGCGAGTCTTTCGCGGTAACGGCAATAACTGTTGCACCGTTCTCCCTAGCAAGGTGAGCAATTTCAACTTGGCTCTTAGTACGACCTGTGTGAGAAATCAGTACGATAACATCGTTGTCTGAACAGTTGATGCAGCTCATACGTTGCATTACTACGTCTTCGTAACAAGAGATCGGAATGTTGAAACGGATAAACTTGTTTTGAGCATCTCGAGCAACCGATGAGGAAGCACCTAGACCAAAGAAAGAGATTCGCTTTGCTTGAGTCAGCAAGTCAACCGCACGATTGATTTGCATCGGGTCTAGGCTGTTCTTAGCAACGTCCAAGCATGCCATTGTCGACTCAAAAATCTTGTGAGTATAGGCATCCGGACCGTCGTCTTCTTCGACGTTACGGTTCACATAAGGTGTACCATTCGCCAAACTTTGTGCGAGGTGCAGTTTAAAGTCTGGGAAACCTTTGGTGTCTAAACGACGGCAGAAGCGGTTAACAGTTGGCTCACTAACATCCGCCATCTTAGCGAGTGTCGCGATACTTGAGTGTATGGCAGTCTGGGGGGATGCCATAATAACTTCAGCAACCTTACGTTCAGATTTGCTGAAGTTCTCTAAATTTTTTTGGACTTTCTCTAGTGTATTCATAGTGTTCACAGGGTAAAGAGAACAACTTGCTGGCGATTCTATTAGTGAAGAGCAAAAAGTAATTTCGCAAATCTCAATCTAACATTGAGTTCTTATAGTACGTTAGAAATACGCCAACTCCATGTCCTCAGTATAAACGAAGCAGCATACGAGCTGTAATAAAAGCTCACATGAAATCTTTAGAATATGACAGGCATCAAACAAAAAAATGGAAGAAAAAAACAATTGAAGAAAAAACAGCCAGAAATCGCCAGTTTCTAGCTCGTTTTTACCGTATTACTCCCACAAAACAGAAAGAAATTTTCATAACTGCGAGAATGAAATTGATTTCACTTTTAGTCTTTTGTACGAAGGATCTCGTGAGAGACTTGATCAAGTCTTGCCATTAAGTTAGGCACCGTTTTAGCAATATCTCTTTGTTCTTCAAGTACTGAACTTAACACATCCGTTGTAGTTAAAGGGTTGGCTAGTACTACTCTAAACACAATAGTGTCGCGCAGTGTCCATTGAATTGGATTAAGTTGTGTGCGAGATACAAAGGAGAGCCCAGTTTCTCGCTGTTTTTTCTGAATGACTTTGGTCAGTTCATTTAGCAAGTTATGGATCTCGGTTGTCTGCTCGGTTGAAGCACTAGCCAGTGCATTACGGACATATTTTGGAACGTAGCGATAGGTCAGGAGACACAATTCTGGTTCGCTTACGAGCTCGAAATCGTCTTGTTGTTTAATGAGGTCAGCAAAGTAACGAGCTTTCTCTATGCTTTGATTGATCAACAGCTCATAACCTGGACGGCTAATTATATGCATTGCGGCATACACGAGCATTGCCATGCCTGAGCGTGAACCTTCTAGAGTGTGACTGCCCAAGTCTTTCGACCCTTTACGCAAAATATACTGAGCGTGGTGTTCGATGCTCTTCATGGCATCTGGTTGCTTGAACAACACCATACCCGCACCCATAGGGATATAAAGCTGCTTATGCGCATCAATTGTCACTGAATCCGCCAGTTCCACACCATCTAGTAGATAGCGATATTTAGCCGACATCAAAGTAGCGCCGCCCCATGCCGCATCAACGTGAAAGTGACAAGACTCTTGTTGGCAGATTTGAGCGATTTCTCTTAATGGATCAACGTTACCTGTTTCGGTTGTCCCGGCAACGCCAATGACCGCAAAAGGTTTGATCTTATCTTCTTTGAGCTGAGCAAATTTGGCTTTTAGATCTTCAGGGCAGATTCGGTTAGAACTATCCGTTTTAACTGCGACCAGACCTTGTTGACCAATTCCAAGGACGTCGGCAGCTTTTTTTAGAGAATAATGCCCACGTTCAGAGACAAGCACGGCTAGACCTTCATAACCGTAATGCTTCATTGCCTTAAACAACCCTTCTTTTTCCACGCCAAGGAAATCACCTTGCGCTTTTAAAGCGTTGTTGCGTGCCACCCAAAGTGCGGTGATATTGGCAATGGTGCCTCCCGAGCAAAATGCACCAAGAGAATGGTTAGCACTGTGCATCCATCGACTATAGAAAGGGTCGGACTCACCATAAATCAGTTTATGGAGCATACCCAGAACTTGGCGTTCTAGAGGCGTGAATGCTTTGGAGGTTTCAATCTTTACCAAGTTCTGATTTAGCGCGATCATAATTTTCGACAACGGCATCAAGAAATAAGGCAAGGCCGAGGTCATATGACCAATAAAACTTGGTGAAGAGGTGTGTACCGAGTGCGATACTAACGTATCAAGAAGGTGTTCAGTATGGTCCGAAACAAACGCTGGTTGTTCTGGAATAACAGCACTAGAAAAGTCCTTTTCAATTTCATGTAAAGGCTTTTCTTCTGCCACTATATGTTCGCGCAAAAACTGGTTTAAGTTCTTGGACAATCCTTCTTCGATTTGGGTCAGAGTTGAATCTGGTCCTTCAGGGATAGTGAAGATTCGAAGAAGGCTTTCGAAGCTGACATCAGCAATTTTCTGCTCAGATACCATACCGTGATCTACTATTATTCCGTTACTGCAAGCGGCACAATCTAAACCAATTAGCGGTGAAAGTCTCGCAAAAATTGGAATGGGAACTTAATTTTCATGGGGTTGCGTGCGAAGCATTGTGTGAATGGTCAAATAAAATGCAAAAAGCTGGCAGTTTGCCAGCTTTTTATATGTCGTTAATCCACTATTTACACTCGGTTTTTTCTACCTTCTGGATAGCCGAGTTGTATTTATTAAGTGCGGTGTCGATCTTCTTTGGGTGGCTGAGTAAATCAGCAAACGCGCTACGCAGATCGTAGTTCTGTTCATGAGGTTTAGCTTGACGATCAGCGAAGCTCTTAGCAGCAGCTTTACCTAACATGTCGTTACGCTGTGCTAGCGCTTTTACATCTTGTTGCTCTAGTTGTAGCCAACTTTCGATTGAGCGCTCGGTTGCCACTTTGGTTGGTTCGTTCTTTAAGTAGTAATGAACGGCTTCGCGATTAAGTTCAAAATGGTTTTTACGACCATCTAGAAACCATTGTCCAACGCTTTCAAGTTCTGGATATTGCTGGGTCGTTAATTGAACGAGATCATCATACCATTGGATAGATGCATCGATATAAGCATCGTATTTCTTCTCTAAGCATTGCGTGTCAGCTGAAAATGAGGAAAAAGAAGTTCCGACGAGCATTGCTGCGATAAGCCATTTTTTCATTATATTGTCCTTTGAATTGGGCTAACTAAATTATTAATACGTCTTTATTGTTGTTTTGATAGCGAAGCATATCTGAAAAATCGCTGTTTTCCTGCGATCTAACCAGCAAGTGATACAAAAAATAACATCATCACTGGTACCAATAGACTCAAAATAAAACCACTAACGATGGCGACTGGGACGCATCTTACGCCACCAGTGCTTTGAATGACGGGTAGGGTAAAGTCCATCGCAGTTGCTCCTGCATAACCTATGGCGGTACAGGGTTTTCTGGTGATTAACAATGGGATAAAGACAAGTGCAACCAGCTCTCTTAACAGTTCAATCATAAAAGATGCGCCACCGTAAACTGGTCCAAATGCATCGCCCATTAGAATTCCTGCTAGTGAATACCACCCAAATCCTGACGCCATAGCAAGACCTTTGTAGACAGAGATATCAAGTACCATTGCAGCAATTGCACCACCTATGAGAGAACTCACGACAATAATGAGTGCGATCGCCATGCCTTGCTTATTTACCAGAATCTGTTTTAGCGTGAGTCCGCTGTTTCTTAATTGAATACCGATAAAAAATAGTAGAGCGAGCAGAATCCACTCACTGGCAGTTTCTACCCAGCCTAAACCTATTGGCAACAATAGGCCGGCTACTAGGCCTGAACCGACCACTAATATAAGCTTTAGTGATTCTAACGCCATGGCTGAAAGGGGTAGGTTACTTGTCAGATTTTCGGTCTTTAGTGGCAGAATACGGTCGACCAGGGGTAAAGACAGCAAATTGCAGGCACCGATTGACACAAAGAACACCAATGTCATGGTAACAATGGTCTTGAGGTTGCTTCCAAAGTTATCTAATGCGGCTAGGCTCAGTCCCATTAGGAACAAGATGATGTAAATCAGCCATGAGGTCGCTTTATTTAACGTCTCAAGCAATGATTTATTATTAATAGAAATAAAATAACCGATGACTAGCGGTGTAAAAATATACAGCATCCCTGAAAACATTGACGCGACGATCCTTCGTTATTATTAGCGTATGCGGTATTGTGAGAGGTTTACTTCACAAAAACAAGAGTGAGATAGGAGATTGCTCTCCTACATTCCTGCTGAGCGGATAATTTCTGATGTCTTGGTTTTGAATTCCTGATCAGACATCGTCGTTAACTTATACAGCACTTCTGCACCATCTACGTTTATTTCAACTTCATGTTCTTCTAATGCTTCGTGATCTTGCTTTCGATACAACAACACGTGATTGGCGATTCGTGCGATATCGAGATAAGACACTTCCGGTCGCTCTAGAGACTTAGGTTGATTCGACGCCACTTCGATAAAGTCATTGTCGAAGCCCCAAGTTTTTAATACTTGCTCACTGGTAATAGGGCAGCGCGAGTGGAATATTTGCATCGCGAGGTTAGAGTCAAGGTAGTTGCCTTTCTCTAAATAGAGGTGATACTCGTTGACTAGGCAGAACAGTCCAATGTCTGCTAGGAAGCCAACAAGTAACGCTTTTTCTTGCTCAAGATATTGATAGGTTGTCGGCGCTTGATCTTGGAAAGCTTGGGTGACCATCACCATGGTCGCAGCGAGCTCTCTTGATACTGCTGCACTTTGTACCAAAACATCCTTACATTCCTCAGTCAGATTGACGGAGTGCTTAAGAAGTTCTATTGATTGGGCAGTCACAATATCTCTGACACGAAGGATACCTAAGCGAGAGACCGCGGTATTAAGGTCCTTACAGGTCACATTGCCACGATTAAAGATGACAGAGTTGGCGACTTTGAGCACGATGGCTGCTAGTCCAGGATCTTCTAACAGGCAATTTGCGATGTCCGAAATCCCGGTGGACTCTAAGGAGCACAGTTTTTGAATCTTGAGAACAACTTCGGAAATTGGAGGAAGAGATATTTTTCCGGTATTAATTGATTGTTCTACGAGCTCAGCAAATTCGGTTTCTAAGCTCTCTATAAATAATTGTTGGTTGTCTGGTAGCCAGTAAAAAGATAAGTGGTTCATAAGATTTCGACAGCTGGAGATAGAAGGTCAGTTTACCTGTCAGGCTTTACAATTGACAATAACCTAAATGCCAAAATGTAGTCTTAGGTCAATTGTTTGACGTTTGAAACACCATTCAATTAGAAAATTGTTAATGAAATCGGTTGTATAATAGGAATCATGTGAAGTGACTCGCAAAGCTTTTGCTTTTAAGTCGCACATTTGTGACGTTGAGCCAGACTTATTTTGCATTGTGAACTATTATAATTACACATAAAACAAACAGAGCAGTTACTACTTATCTTGACTGACTCTAAATAATATTTTTTCGCATTTATCCGCTGCTATTTCTGGTGATCGTATTAATCGGGGTAAAAGATTAAGGATCAAAGGAAATGATAGAGCAATCTTTTTACGACTACACAATTCAATTCGGTATCTCTCAAAAGCGCTCCATGTTTGGTGGTACAGGGCTGTTTAAAGACGGTGCTATGTATGCGCTTATCAGTAACGATAGAGTTTTTATTCGTGGTGGCTGTGCTTTAGACGAGACGCTACAAAACCTAAATTGTGAAAAGTTTAGGCATGTTAAAAAGCAATCTACAGCAACCGTTAATTACTATGACATTACGGCGTTGTTTAATGAAAGAGCACCGATGTTAAGTGACTTAGTGCAGCGTTCCATTACTAATTCTGTTGAACAGCAATCGAGCAAAAAGTCTGTAGAAAATAGAAGACTTAGAGACCTACCGAATATGCAGCTCACGCTCGAACGTATGGTGAAGAAGTCCGGCATTGAAGATGTAAAAACATTCTTGGAGTTGGGCGCGCCGCAAGTGTTCAATAAAGTAAAAAGAACCTATGGCAATGATGTGGATGTAAAATTGCTTTGGAAATTTGCAGGGGCGGTTGAGGGAATACACTGGAAGTTGATTCAAGACCCCCGTAAACAGCAACTGTTACAGTACTGCTCAGAAATTGATTAAATAAAAAAGGTCGTGCTTAGCACGACCTTTTTCGATCCGTTCGCTAATAGCCTTAGAATGCAAAGCGAGCAGTAAACATAAGTTGATCACCATAGATATGGTTGATACGGCCTTCTAGGCCTAGTGAGAATAGTTCAGTTGAGTGGAAGCGACCATATACGCTACCCATCCAACGATCTTTATCACCAACGTTCAGGTAACCAGCTTTACCACCAATCTCAAGCTGTGGACCTAACCATTGGCGCACACCTAGGTTAACTTCCATACCTGTGTCTGTTTTGTGATGCTCACCGCTATCGTGGATGTGAGCAAGCATTTCACCAGTAAAGTCCGCCCAGTTATTTACCGGAGCGTGGAAGCCAACACCACCAGAAAAATCGTAATCGCCTTCAAACTTAGAATCAATGCTACCAACGATATGAGCGTTAGGGTGGATTGACTTGCTAATTGCAGCACCGAATGTCATCGGACTTGCACCAATTCGAGCTTCAGCATAATCATAGTTGAAGTTACTCATTGTAGCTCGTGGTTCTTCTTGGTTTGCAAACGCCTGCTGAGAAGTGATTACCATCAGAGCGGCTAATAGAGTTTTGCGCATAGTGTCTCTAAACCTTTTTGTTGAAATTAATTCCTTGCCCATAAGAAGCACGCGCGTCGCATCAAGCTTATGGCGACAATCATTATCGGAGTATGATAATCCAATTTGTGATTGATTCACCAATAAAAAGTGTCTTTAACGAGGGCAAATTCCCAAAAATTTACATTGTCATACAGATTTCAATCAAAACGTCCGCATTCTGTAAGGAATTAGTAACAGAAAACCTGAGAGTAGCCACGCTATAATTCCCACAACTACAGTCTGTTATAAAGTTATAGTTCACAGAATTAGCACTTGGGATAAAACTCGGTCATTCGCCAAAGCTCATTCGATTATCTGATAGGGCCTTAAAAATCCGTTCTGTGTCTAAGATTCGTCCCCAAGGGGCGAGGTTCCTATCGTGTTCTATCACAAAATCAGTAAGTTGCTGTTTAACTACTTCTCTCAGGTGATCGCCTTTCCATGGTTTACTAATGTAGAAATCAAGACAGGCATGATTGACAGCTTCTATTGTATCTTCGTGGCCTGCTTGTCCTGTTAGTAATACCTTACGACAGTGCTTGAACTCTTCATTTTCACTAAGCTCGATAAGGAAGCTGACGCCTGTTTGTTCCGGCATGATGTGATCGCAGAGAATCAATGCCAGTCTTGTACCATCTTTAGCGTGTTCTTGAATCACTTCTCTTGCTTCATCAACTGATTCAGCACCTTCGACAACAAAATGTTCCTCATAATCATCGAGGTCCTGTAGAACACTGTCCAACACTTCTCGCTCATCATCTACACATAGGATTAGGTATTCGCTCATCGTAATACTCCTTATAATTTGTCATCGTTGTCGACAGGGATGAGTACAGACATATTGGTATGAACACCAACTTCAGAGTCGACTTCTATCCAGCCTTTATGTTGGTTCAAAATTTGTTGGCAAACAGAAAGACCGATACCCAGCCCGAAGTTGCCTTCTTTTTTGGTCGTGAAGTTAAGTTCGAATATCGACTCAAGTTGATCGCGAGGAATGCCAGCACCATTGTCGATAAACTGATACATGTTATATAGCGAACCTTCCCGAGCGACGCAGTCAGTCCGAATTGTCAGCTGCCCTTTTTCAGGGAGTGCGTCTAGCGCATTAGAAATAAGGTTGGTCCAAACTTGCTGCAAGGTAATGGGTTTGCAAAGTACCGGTTGGAGCTTTCCATACTCTTTAATGAGAGAGTGCCGTTTTAGTCGGTTCTCAAAAATGACTAACGTATCTTCGATGCCTTCATGTAAGTCGACACATTCGTAAGATTCATTATCTGGTCTCGCATAGCCTTTTAGGCTCTTGACCATGTCGGCAATTCGTTGGGCACACACTTGAATAGAACGCAGAGTGGCCCCGGTTACTTGAAAGTTCTCAAGTTTATCAAGCTCACTCGTTAGCTTATCTGGTGACAGCGTTGCTTGCGCTAAAAGCTGTTCATTACCTTGTAAGTTGAGATTGACCAGTCGTTTGGCTAGTCGGCGCTCTTTGAGCGTCTCTTGAAGCTTTTTAGTTCTTGCTCTTATTTCCGAGGTGGAGAGTGGTGTGGAGTGTCTAGCTTGCTCAAGGACATTCAATCCGAGTTCAAAAGTGGATGGGTCATGGTTTTGCTTAAGTATAGAATCAATTTTCTCTGAAACGGTCTCTGCACCTCTCAAAATCGCAGAAACTGGGTTGTTTAGCTCATGGGCAACACCTGCGACAAGCTGCCCTAACATTGCCATTTTTTCTTGTTCTATGAGCTGTTGATGGGCCGATTCCAATGATTCCAATGTCTTTTGCAACTCGAGTTTAGTATCAATACTACGTTGTAAGCGACGGTTAAAGTGTCTCAGCAACAAGTTAGTGAAGAGTGGCAGTAAGTCGGTATTAGAATGCATTACTTGAGTGAATACCTTTCTATCTAACTTAATAACTTGCGTTGCGGTCAATGTCATAGCGGTTGAGAACGAGCATTCGCCAGTTACAAAAGACATACCGCCGACAATACCGCCTCGACTGTGTCGTACTACTTCACGCTGTTGACCTAACTCATCTTTTTTATACAGTGTCACCTGACCTTCGACGATAAACCACAGAAATTCATTAGGCTGGCCTTCAACGGTTAACAGGTGTTCGGGCGAATACTCTCTTACCGCACGAGTTTCGTCTTTTTCGGCAAAAAATCCCAAAAGAGATTCAATGACTTGGGCGGCGAGTTCTTTGTCTGATAGTTCATGGAAATCGTGAATAAAACTGGCCCGATAGGAGTGCATTTTTTGGTCGATGTGGGCGCGGAGAATCTTCTGTTGATCGAGTACTTTGCCATAATGAAGTAGGTTGTCTTTCTCGTGAGTGATAACGAATTGAGTGAGCTCTTTGACGACCGTTTTGTGTAACTCTTTTTGTTCTAAGGGTAGAGTAAGGCAGTGGTCTAGTCGTCCTTCGTTGACTGCATTTAAAATCGCTTGAACGTCTTGGAAGTTAGTTCGGCTCACCAGTATCTTTCGCGCTGATTGAGCATGAAGAGTTTGTTCTAGCTGAATAAGAAACTCTCCACCATCGAAAAGACGACTATGTCTGGCAATTACCATCGCCAGCTGTTGCCCTTGAGCACCGATATATTGCAACAGTTCGTGTCCTTCACTGATGGACGTCACCAGATGAATATCAAAGTGTGACTGATAGAGAGACAGCTCAGTATCCAGAGTGTCCAAATTAATCAGATCATTGTCTAAACAGAGTACGGCGTATTGATTTCGCTTTGTCATGAACCTGCGCTATTCGATTCTCTCAACAGTAATTTTAATATATCAATAAAAAGCATGGGGTTATGAGAACTAGGTATGAGATTGGAGATCCTAGCGACTTGAGTTAGACTGAATGAAATATACTTCACAAAATGTCTTAAATACTCTATGAATCAATTGAAAAAATATGGCGCAATCGGCGGTGCAGTAGCGCTTGTTTTATGTTGGCCACTGGCTGTTGGACATATCGGGCAACAAGTTGTTGAGGATGGTGTAGAGCAACTAAACAACGAAGGTGTTACAGCAGAGATTGTAACCTACGATCGCGGTTACCTTTCTTCTAACGTAGAAACACGCTACCAAGTTAACGATCCTGTTCTGAAAGAACAGTTAGAAGTGGATGGCTTGCCCACAGAAATTGTGGTTCAGAGTGAAATTAGTCACGGTTTATTCAGCTTAACAGCGAACTCGCATATCCAGAATTATCCTGATTTCCCTCTCGCGTTAAAAACAGTGACGCAGCTGAATGGTAATACTGAATTTGAATTGTCACTCGATAGTTGGAGTTATCAAGGAGATGATGCACAGAAAGTTAGCATGTCTATTTCTCCGTCAGTGGCAACAGGTACTGCAACCGTTCTAGGTCAGTTGACGTTCAATGCTAATATCCCTTCGATTCAATTGGATTTTGAAAACGGTGAACAACTGACACTAACAGACTTGTCCGCAAATGGTGTTGGGAAAAAAGAGCAAGGTTTTTGGCTTGGTGATCAGAGTGTGACGTTAAAAAACTTCACCATTCTCGATGAAATGCATACTAGCATTTTGAATATTGATGATCTTGGCTACACCTTCAAATCGTCTTTTGATTATGAAGCGGATCGCATTGATACCCAACACATATTCAGTATGAGCAATATGACCTATCCGGATGGTGGTCAACTGAGCGACCTCAAGGTCGACTTTGCGCTAACCTCGCTAGATAGAAAATCATTCGAAGGACTGGTCGACTTGTATCAAACTAATCCAACTATCGCGCAAGCAGATATTACTACTTTAGCCCCTTTGATTGAGACGTTGTTTGCGCGTGGCTTTAACGTTGCGATGAACGACATGCACTTCAAAGTAGCGGACGATGAGTTCAAATCTAACTGGCTACTAAAAGTGCCTGAAGGGACTGAAAATGTATCACGTGATCCAAGTGTGGTGATGCCAGCGCTGACTGGTAACATGAACGCGTATATGTCAGAAGGCATGGTGAATGTTAACCCGATGCTTGCTCAAGGTATTGATGAATTGGTAGTGATGGAGATGGTGACGCAACAAGATGCAGGCTATCAAATGAAGGCTGATATTGAAGGCGGTCAACTGGTATTTGCCAATGGCCAGAAAATTCCACTAGTTGCACTTTTCTTGCCGCTCTTGATGGGGCAATCAATGGGGCAATAATCGCTGAGTGAGTACAAATTACACTCGTGATTAGAAAAGAGGTCTGATGGCCTCTTTTCTTGCTTTTTATCTCCGTAAAAACGTGATATTACTGGCACTTCTTTATGTATTTAGTCAGGAGTATAAAGGTCATGGAGCCGATTTCACATAACGTATTCAATTTCAGTGCTGGTCCTGCTGGGTTACCTCGAGCGGTACTACAAAAGGCGCAATCTGAGTTGCTTGATTGGAATGATTTGGGTACGTCGGTGATGGAAATCAGCCATAGAAGTAAACCTTTCATCAAGGTTGCGGATGAGGCTGAACAAGATTTAAGAGACCTGCTAAATATTCCTTCCAACTATAAAGTACTTTTCTGCCAAGGTGGAGCGAGAGCACAATTCTCTGCTGTACCACTTAATTTATTGGGTTCAAAGACCAAAGCAACTTACATTGACGCAGGTTACTGGGCCGAAAGTGCGATTGATGAAGCTGAAAAATACTGTACACCTGTCGTGCATAAAGCGAAGACAGAAATAGATGGAAAAATTGCGGTTCAACCTGTGAGTGAATGGGTCATTGATGCCGACTCGGCATACGTTCACTTCTGTCCAAATGAAACCATCGACGGTATTGAAATCAATGAACTACCGCAGACTGAGCTACCAATTGTAGCGGATATGTCTTCGACGATTCTTTCACGTCAAATCGATGTGTCACAGTACGGCGTTATTTATGCGGGCGCGCAAAAGAACATTGGACCTGCCGGTATCTGTATTGCGATTGTACGCGATGATTTGCTTGACCTAGCCAACGATGTCCTACCGACATTTTTAAATTACAAAGTGCTCGCTGAAAAAGACTCTATGTACAACACGCCGCCAACTTTTGCGTGGTATTTGTCTGGTTTAGTGTTTAAGTGGCTGAAAGAGCAGGGCGGTGTTGCTGCAATTGAGAAGATTAACCGAGACAAAGCGGCGATTCTTTACAATCACATTGATGCTTCTGACTTCTACCACAACAATGTACACGAGAACAACCGTTCGCTAATGAACGTGCCGTTCCAGCTATCAAAACCTGAACTAGATGCTAAATTCTTGGAACTGGCAGATGAACGTGGTTTGCGCGCACTGAAAGGCCACCGCGCCGTAGGTGGTATGCGCGCATCAATCTACAATGCGATGCCGATCGAAGGTGTACAAGCGTTAGTGGATTTCATGAAAGAGTTTGAAGAGCAGTTCGCTTAAACGGTACTGACTATTTCTAATAAAGCCGAGCAGTTAAGCTCGGCTTTTCTTTTGGGTAAATGGCAATTTTCTCTCTTATTAATATTATCTATTGTGTCCATAAATAACCCAATAAATAGGACTCAGTAATTATGCACTGATTCACAGCTTCATCGCTGACAACTCGTTTATGCTTGCTATGTGTGCATCACTGGATCGGTTTATGGACATTATCTTATTAGCAAGTTTAATTGGGCTGAATGGTTTATTTGCCATGTCAGAAATCGCTTTAGTGGCAGCGAAAAGTGGTCGACTGCGAAAAATGGCAGAACGACAGAAATCTGCGCAACTTGCGTTAAAGCTTAAAAATAACCCCACATTATTCCTCTCTACTATTCAAATCGGTATTACTGCAATCGGTATTCTCAGCGGGATATTTGGTGAGGCAGTTTTATCTGCGCCGTTGTCAGTCTGGTTGCACTCAAAAGGCATAGACCCTGAACTTGCGAATATTTTGGCTACAGCGAGCGTAGTTATATCGATTACTTATTTCGCGATCGTCGTAGGAGAGCTAGTTCCAAAGCGGCTTGCGCAAAACAACGCAGAGCGAATTGCTATTCTCGTTGCCTATCCAATACATTGGCTATCATTATTAACCAGCCCTTTTGTTAAGCTTTTATCGGTATCCACTGATGCGGTGCTTCGTCTCCTTGGTCAAAAGGAGGGACAAAGCGATTGCGTGACCGAAGAAGACATCATTTCTTTAGTGCGAGAAGGTTCAGAAACAGGCGCTATAGAACAGCAAGAATTGGTGATGATCCGCAATTTATTGCATCTAAATGATAGAGCGGTAACGTCACTTATGACGCCCCGTAGCGACATACATCATCTTGATATAGATAAACCAATTGAACAAGCACTCAAAGAGCTTAGGCAGACCAAGCACTCTGTATGGCCCGTGTGTCGTGGTGGTCTTGATAACATCATTGGTACGGTATCTTCAAAGAATCTATTGGATGAGTATGAAGTGCTTTCGGCGGGTAAACTCGCGAAAATGTTGCGTAAGCCAAGATTTGTTCCTGAATCAATGAAAGGATTAGCTCTTCTCAACCACATGCAGCAAACCAGCTCTGAGATGGCGTTTTTAGTTGATGAGTATGGTGACGTCCAAGGGTTAGTTACTCATTATGACTTGCTTAAGTCTATTGCTGGGGAGTTGGGGATGGCTCCGCAACAAGTTTGGGCTAAGTTGCTTGCTGATGGAAGTTGGATTATTGATGGATTAATTCCAATCAATGAGCTGAAACATAAGCTGGATATTCAAGAACTAGAGGGAGAGTTTGATGAGGGCTTCCAAACCTTGAACGGTTTTTTGTCCTGGCAGGTTGGGAGTGTGGCAAAAGCCGGGACACACATTTGCTATCAACAATGGGACTTTGAAGTAATGAAGGTTAAGAATAATCGCATCACCCAAGTAAGAGCACACAGAGTGTGTGGAACTCAAGATTCAGAGAAACAGGATAAATAGAAAACTATTGCCATTAAAATTAAGTGGATGAAAAAGCCCGCTTCAATATGTTAGTGACATAGGGAAGCGGGCTTTTCGTATGGTGAATATGAATATTAGCCGTTAAAGCGTTTGATGCAGTTCGTAGTATCGACCTTTCTCGTCAAGAAGCGCTTGGTGCTGGCCGTACTCCAAAACTTCACCGTCTTCGAGTAAGCAAATGGCATCAAACGTTTCTAAATGCACTAAGCGGTGAGTGATGAAAATAACCGTTTTACTGTTAAAGTGTTGGTCAAACAACTGCATGATTTGTTGCTCAGTTTTTTTGTCTAAGCCTTCAGTAGGCTCATCAAGTAATAAGATCGGCGCATCATGTAGAAGTGCTCGTGCGATACCAATACGGCGCTTTTCGCCACCGGAAAGTTGACGTCCGCCATCACCCAACCATGCGTCCAAGCCATTGCCTTCAGCCAAATGTGCCAAGTCTACTTTATCTAGAGCAGCGATAAGCTCATCATCAGAAGCGGACGGTTTCGCCATAAACAAGTTATCACGTAGTGTGCCATTCAAGATGTCGACTTTCTGGCTAACAATGCTAGTTGCTTCACGAAGTTGACGTTCACTCCAGTTTTGAATCTGAGCACCGGCAAGGGTAATCTTCCCTTGGTCGACATCCCAGTAACGTGAAATGAGCTGCAACAGCGTTGACTTACCTGAACCAGTTTGACCAACAATAGCCAAACGATGTCCACCCTTCACAGAAAGTGACACATCGCGAAGTGCTTTTTCGTTAGCGTCTGGGTAGCTAAAGCAAACGTGATCGATATCGATGGAGTACTCGTTCGAATGCGTCACAGGATCGTCAGGGAAGGTGACTTCCGGCGTTGCTAGAATCACCTCATTTAGTCTCTTGGCGGAGGTCAGCGTCTGACCTAGATACTGAAATGCACCTGCAATAGGCATAAGCAGTTCAAAGCTTGCCATGGTCGCAAAGGCCATTAACGCGATTAGAGGATCAGGTTGATTTCCACCCACGCCATCCGCTGCTAGCCACAGCATCAGTATGAGCAGCCAACCATTAGCAAGAATCAGCAGACCCTGAGCCATACCAGATATTTTTGCATGAACCAACTGATTGGCAATCAACTTGTCTTGCGCAGTCACAATAGCTTTTCGGTAGCGAGATTCAGCGCCAAAAAGCGTCAGTTCACTATAACCTTGTAACCAGTCTAAGGTACGAATGCGAAGCTCAGCTTTATTTAGTGTTAACGCTTCCCCATTCTTGCTTCCCAAGCGGTAGAAAACGATTGGCCACGTGATAAGCAGCAGCATTAGAATTGCGCCAAGCGTGAGGCCTAGCGTCATGTCAAACCAACAAAGAACAGCGGTCAGACATAAGATACCAAATACACCGACGATAATTGGGCTAACAAGACGCAAATAGACGTGGTCCATGGCATCAACATCTGCCACAAGACGGTTGAGCATATCCGCATCGCGAATGTTGACGGCTTTACCGGGAATAAGCGGCGCTAACTTGGTGAAAAAGAAGATTCGAAGATCGGTGAGTAGTTTGAAGGTAGCGTTGTGGCTGACTACACGTTCACCCCAACGTCCAGCGGTGCGCGCCATTGCCGCGCCACGTACACCGGCACCTGGCAACATATAGTTAAAAGTTTCGCGAGCAATGGTTAAGCCTGCGACCGCAGCAGCAGAAATAAACCAGCCTGATAGAGTGAGTAGGCCAATGGACGCAAAAAGTGTTGCAAAGGAGAGAAGCATACCCAAAGACAGGCCAAACCAATGCTTTTTATACAGTTTTAAGTAAGGGAGTAAATCACGCATCTAAATTCCCCTTATCTTGAGCAACGGATGATTGATGGGCAGACAACATGGTGCTGAATAAGCCATCTGAGTCTGAAAGCGAATCATAACTGCCTTGTTGTTCCAGACGGCCTTGATTCATCACTAATATGGTATCTACGTTCTTTAGTTGAGAGAGCTGGTGGGTGACCATCAATGTCGTTTTACCTGCGGTACTGGTGTGTATACCTTGAGTAACAAGACGTTCACTTTTGGCGTCCAGACTTGCAGTCGGTTCATCTAGTAACCAGAAGTTACCGTTTTGTACCATTGCTCTTGCTAACGCGATACGCTGAGCTTGACCGACCGAAAGACCTCCGGAACGATCGGTAACTTGATAATCCAAACCATGTTTTTCGACAAACTCAGCCGAGAACGACGCCAAAAGAGCATTGTTGACTTGCTCTTGGTTAACATCATTATTACCTAGGGTGATGTTGTCGCGAATCGTTCCATGAAGTAGCAGTGGGTTTTGGCCAACCCAGCTGATGTTTTTACGCCAGTCGGTTTGGTCGAGGTCTTTAAGTTCAATACCTGCCACTTTTAATGAACCTTGATAAGGCATAAATCCTAAAATGGCGTTGACCAAACTGGTTTTGCCTGCGCCGCTCGGGCCGACTAACGCAGCGGCTTCGTTGGCGTTTATTTTGAAGCTAATTGGACCGACAAGGCGAGTCCCCTCAGGGCTGAAAACTTCTAGATCTATTGCTTCGATAGAGATGCTTTGAGGGTGAGAAATGTTCTGACTGCCCTGTGGTAATGCGGTAACTTCTGTATCCAAGAACTCGACAATACTTTCTGCTGCACCGACGGCTTGTGCTTTAGCATGGTAGAAAGTACCTAAGTCGCGCAGTGGCTGATAAAACTCAGGCGCTAAAATCAAAATGAATAAGCCAGCGAACAAGGTAACGCCGACACCATAATGACCAAAGTTAAGCTCACCAATATAGCTGAAGCCAAAATAGACGGCAGTGATGGCGATGGAGATTGATGTGAAGAACTCCAAAACCGCAGACGAAAGGAAAGCAAGTCGCAATACATCCATTGTGCGTTTACGAAATACTTCAGACGCACCACGTAGTACCTCTGTCTCAGTTTTTGTGCGATTGAAGAGACGAATTGTTGTCATGGATTGCAATCGGTCATAAAAGTGACCAGAAAGACGTTGTAAAGCCTTAAAGTTTTTACGGTTAGCGTCGGCAGCCTTCATTCCGACGAATGCCATAAACAGAGGAACAAGTGGTGCGGTGACAAGGAAAATTAGACCTGCAGCCCAGTTGATAGGAAATACAACAATAAGGATGATAATAGGGACAGCAACAGCGAGGGACATTTGCGGCAAGTACTTAGCGAAGAAATCTTGCATTTCTTCCACCTGTTCAAGAACTAGTGTTGCCCATGTGCCAGCAGGTTTGCCTTTTATATAAGTTGGTCCTAGTTCGCGTAACTTATCAAGGATGAGTTGCCTTATGTAACAACGTATCTGCTCGCCACATTTGAATCCAGCGATTTCGCGCCCCCAAGCACATCCAGCACGCCCAGCAACGGCTACTAGTAACCCTAAGAAGTGCGGAATGAGTTCATATTTGTCGACATGCTCAATAATGAGTTGGTGCAATATTGTGGCGATAAGCGCAGCTTGCGCTAGCAAAAACAGGCTTGAAAGAACGCCAAGGCCAATCGCAATAGCGAGCCAGCGTTTAGCAAGCTTACTTTGCGTCTTGAGCCAATTATTCAAGCTCCGTTGTTTTTTCTTATCCATGTAGAAGGCTTAATGAGTATTATTATTAGAAGAAACGGCGATTATACAAAAAGAAACCCACAGGGCATACCTATGGGTTTCTTGTTTTCAAAAATAATGAGACGAAATGTTAAATTTATGACTGTGCGTCAAGGAAACGCTCAGCATCTAACGCTGCCATACATCCTGTTCCGGCTGAAGTAATCGCTTGGCGGTAGTTATGGTCCATCACGTCGCCAGCAGCGTAAATACCGGGAATGCTTGTTTGCGTAGCATTGCCTTCTAGGCCGGATTTCACAACAATATAGCCGTTGTTCATTTCAAGCTGACCTTCGAACAAGTCAGTATTCGGCTGATGACCAATGGCGATAAATGCACCCATAACATCAATGTGTTCAATTTCTTCTGACTGTGTATCTTTAATTCGTACGCCAGTGACGCCCATATCATCACCAACGACTTCTTCCAACGTACGGTCGGTATGCAGGACGATATTGCCTGACTCTACTTTGTCCATCAAACGCTTAACGAGAATCTTTTCCGCACGGAATGTGTCTCTACGGTGGATTAGGTGAACCTCTGAAGCGATATTTGATAGATAAAGAGCCTCTTCAACAGCGGTATTGCCGCCGCCAACAACCGCAACTTTCTGGTTGCGATAGAAGAAACCGTCACATGTCGCACAAGCTGAAACACCACGTCCTTTGAACGCTTCTTCTGATTCTAGGCCAAGGTATTTGGCTGATGCGCCCGTTGAGATGATAACTGCATCGGCAGTATAGCTCTGAGAGTCGCCAAACAACTTAAACGGGCGAGTACTGAAATCGACTTTATTAATGTGATCGAAGATCATCTCGGTCTCAAATTTCTCAGCGTGCTCTTTCATACGATCCATTAGAGCAGGGCCCGTCAATCCTTCGGCATCACCTGGCCAATTTTCCACTTCAGTGGTCGTTGTGAGCTGTCCACCTTGTTGCATTCCAGTCACTAGAACAGGATCGAGGTTGGCACGTGCCGCATAAACAGCCGCGGTATAACCAGCAGGGCCAGAACCTAAGATAAGCAATTTACAGTGTTTTGTGTCAGCCATTTTGTTGTCTCACTTCAGTCATTCTTATTGCACCTTCTATCGGTGCATCTTAATTACCTAATATATTGGGGTTACGGTGAATTAATCAATACTAGATTTGTGATAACTGATGTCATTTTGAGCAGTTAGTTGTTAATCGAACGCATCAAATGCATATTTTCCATTTGTTCCGTCCGATTAGAGATAAATGCTAGGATAGATAATCTAGATGGTGGCTAACACTTTGACGATTCACCTTTGCAAACACGATGAGTTAATAGTCATTTTTGTCATAAGTCATTGTTAAGTAATATGATGTTTTCTTGTCTAGTTAACAATGCTAGGTTTTTAGTGGGCTGAAATCGATAATTAGAGTATACTGCTAACAAGTGGATTCATTTCAGATAATTATGCCTTTTTGTTGGAGTGCATGGTTTAAAAGGCTGTGAAATGTTGATCTTGCAGAATTGTTAATATTTAATGGTTTGTAAATAAAATGTGAAACACATTGTTTTTGGCATAACATTGAAAGGAGTTAATGATGCTACATAGTGTTGAAAGTACATTACATCTTACTAGCCTGAGTGGCCGTTCCACTGAACAATTGGCCCCATCTTTTGCCACGCTACCTAACACGGAACATGCTGATGGCAAATATCGCTTACGTCGTTATTCGGTGGTGCGTTTTGAAAAAGGTCAAATTGTAGACAAAGGTGATAATTGCTTTGTTCAGTCTGAGCATTTTAACCACTTTCAAGGCGATGTGATTAGACAGTTTGAACCTGTTTTAGAATCGACTCTGCAGAGCTCTGCGATGTTGGAACTGGTTACGCTTTTTGTTAACACGAATGCCTTACCTGACGGACAGGAAATTGAAATTCATCAGATGAGGATCGCAGCGGTTTACGATGAAACCGAGGTTGCTCCAGAAGGTGTACATCAAGATGGATTTGACCATATTGCCTTGGTCGGTATTGGTCGAGAAAACATCGTAGGCGGTGAGATCATGCTCTACAACGATAATGGTGAAGCTCCGTTTTTCAGAAAAGTACTGGAAAATGGGGAAGTAGCTATCCTTGACGACTCTAAGCTTTGGCACAATGCTCAGCCAATCCGCTGTATTGATAATCAAAACGCAGGCTACATGGACGTGTTTGTATTAACCGCTAAGGATATGCGCAATGCACTTCACTCCTAGTTCTGCTCGAGAGCACTTTTCTGCTCTTCATCAATCTTATAACGGCCAGTCAGTGGTATTCCTTGATGGTCCCGGAGGTTCTCAAGTACCAGGCTCAGTTCTTAAAGCCATGACGGATTACCTTGGCCAGTACAATTCTAATTTAGGTGGTCACTACTTTTCTAGCAAAGAAACAGTGGAGCTTGTTACAAAAGCCCGCCACCATGGAAAAGCACTACTTAATGCCGAAGAGGTGGACAACATCGTGTTTGGCGCCAACATGACATCGTTGACATTTCAGTTGAGTAGAGCGATAGCGAGAAACTGGCAGCCTAATGATGAAGTCATCGTTACGGCGCTGGACCATTACTCAAATGTATCAAGCTGGCAACAAGCTGCAGAAGATAAAGGTGCGGTGGTCAAACAGGTTAAAGTCGATGAAAGTGACTGCTCTTTGGATTTTGAACATTTAGAGAGTCTAATTTCTGAAAAAACCAGATTGATCGCCGTGACTTACGCGTCCAATACCACTGGTTCTATAACTGATATTAAGCGTATTGTGGAGCTGGCAAAACGGGTAGGGGCACTAGTCTATGTCGATGCGGTTCACTTTGCGCCACATGCATTGGTAGACGTACAAGACCTAGAGTGTGATTTTCTGGTCTGTTCTGCATACAAGTTCTTTGGACCTCACTTAGGGTTAGCCTATATCTCACCGACGTGGTTGCAGTCATTGAAACCATATAAAGTCGAACCAGCAACAGATATTGGCCCAGGGCGGTTTGAAACTGGCACGCAAAACTTTGAAGCGATGGCTGGTTTCATTGAGGCGGTTCGTTATCTAGCTAGCTGGGGTAAAGGGCAGAGTTTACGGCAACAACTTGTGTCCGCGTTCAAGGATATTGGTTACCATGAAGAGCAAATAAGCCGCTACTTTTTGGAGCGACTATCGCGATGTGATTCGTTAAGCCTTTATGGAATAGCTGACTCGGCTCATAGTAGACGCACACCGACGTTTGCCCTTCGTTCAAGTAAGCATTCACCAGAATTGATGGCAAAATCTCTTGGTGAACAAAATATCTGCGTATGGAATGGCCACTTCTACGCACTAGGATTAGTCAAACAACTCGGACTAGAAGATAAGGGCGGTGTATTACGGGTCGGTTTTATGCATTACAACACTCTCGAAGAAGTTGACCGATTTTTCGATGCCATAGAGAATATCTAGTGATAGAAAAGCCCGCGTTTGCGGGCTTTTCTTTGGATGTTTTTCGTTAGGCGGAAACTTCAACTTCATAGGAGGTGAATTTGCGAATATTGATCACTCCAGTATCAAAGATTAAGTACTGACCTTTGATACCCTGTAACGTTCCTGTGACCACGGGCTCTTTATCAAAGTTATGCGACTTAATCTTGGTCGGATAAACTTCAACTGGATAGCTGATCGGCGTAATCACTTCGCTTAGTACTTCTATCGCATCGTTACCATATTGAGCTTTAATCTCTGCAATTTTGTCGGCGACAAGTGGTAATAGTTCTTGTGCTTTTTCCACTAACTCCATCGGGTCACCATCTTGCTTTAACAAGGTTCTCCAGTTGGTTTTATCCGCAATGTGTTTGGCAAGCTCAACTTCAATCAAGCCTGATATCTGACGCGTTTTAACTTTCAGAATCGGTAAACCTTGTGTTGCCCCTTGGTCTATCCAACGAGTAGGAATTTGCGTATGACGTGTAATACCTACTTTCAAGCTGGAGGTGTTAGATAAGTAGACGAAATGATCAACCATGCAATTGGCTTCGCCCCACTCGGGTTCACGACAAGTGCCTTGATCATAGTGGCAAGTTTCAGGCTTCATAATGCACATATCGCAGCTTGCTAGTTTTTTCATGCAAACAAAGCAATGGCCTTGTGAATAGCTCTTCTTTGTTTTTTTGCCACAAGAGCTACAGAAAATGTTACCAGTATGGGTAAGGGTCAGCGTCTTTCCAATAAACGAGGTGAGTTCTACTTCTTGTTCACCAACGGGTAAACGGTATTGAACTTGCGAATCTAGAGAGGCACGCATTTTGGACAGCGTACCTGAGGCTAATAGTGACATGACATTACTCTTTTAGTTGTTTTGCCCAGTGTAGCAAAAACAAGAGTTAGAATCTGTCGAAAAAACTATCGAAAGGGAGTGTGCCAATAAGTTTGAGCATGGCCATTTTTCTTTGCTTCATACATAGCTTTATCAGCCAATTGAATGAGTTCTATGGGCTGACTAGAAGATTCTGGGTAAATGGCAACACCTATACTAAGTGATAGATTTTGATGGTATAACCTTTCACAGCCAACGAGTCTCTCCATCGACTGATGCAGCTTGTCGCAAATCGTATGTATGATAGTCAACTGCCTAAGATTTGAAAGCAAGATGATGAACTCGTCACCACCATGCCGACATACCAAATCACTGCTACGCAGCTCTCCAGCCAGAACATGAGCTATTTTCTTTAAGAGTTCATCTCCGGCATGGTGTCCGATATGGTCGTTGACCAGTTTAAAGTTATTAACATCAACAAACAGTAGTGCAAAGTGAAGTTGATTGATTCGATGGTGTTGGATTTCGTTCTCTAACCGAACAGAAAAATCTTTTCTGTTCGGCAGGCCTGTTAAATCATCCTTGCGAGCAAGTTCTTGAAACTTTTGTTCCGAGTTCTTGAGCTTTTCATACTGGACGTTGAGATTGTTTTGAAGGTAATTGAGTGCTTGCGCGACATCTCCAATCTCATCTCGTTGGTTATATTGATAAGGAGTTGTTTTCTTTCCCAACGTAATCCTTTGTGCAAAGGAGGCAATGTGAGTGAGGGGCAGCGTAACGTATCGAAATAGAGAAAATGAAAGTACAGATGCGATTGACAGCAATACCATAGTAGTAATCAGTACGCTCTTGATTGTGTTTTCCCGCCACAGGCTACCGATGGAGTCTTGTCTGACGTGGCCCAAAATATAGGCACTCGAAGTTTGATGGATCTGAAACTTTGCTAACGCGAAGCTTGCGTAATACAAGCTGCTTTCTTTAGTGTTCGTATTTAGTTCAAAGAAGCTTGAATGTCCGTGATTAACGGTTGTCAGCGCATTTGGATAGTCATTCTGGACTTGTTCAACTTTTCCTCTCATAAAACTAAACTGCTTGTCTCTGTCTGGATGAAGCAAATAATCTCCATTGGTATTAGCGATCATAAACGTTGTCGGGTCATCCATTAAAGAGGTCGCTTTTTCCATTAAGGCTTTGATATCGACAGTGAACAATAAAGATGTACTTTCATCACTCTTGAGATTGAGAGGATAAACAATAAATACGTAAGGCGTAGATTCATGATGAACGATACGGTCATAATGGGTAGAAACTGGAGAGACGTAGATTTCTCCCGCATGAATTTTTGTAGCTTCGACAAACAATGGAATATGAGTAAGGTTGTTGAGCTCATTTGGTTCTACAGCATGTATTTTCTGGTTAGGCCCTGTTTGAATTCTGAGGATTTCTCTAAGTGCTGTGTTTTGGTGGATAATCGAGACACTGTTATAGGTTGAGTTGTTTTGAATAAATG
The DNA here is from genome assembly GCF_027586995.1 of Vibrio sp. La 4.2.2. Taxonomy (NCBI): domain Bacteria; kingdom Pseudomonadati; phylum Pseudomonadota; class Gammaproteobacteria; order Vibrionales; family Vibrionaceae; genus Vibrio; species Vibrio sp. La 4.2.2. Next base: position 210,204 of record NZ_JAPPTJ010000007.1, on the reverse strand, counting down.
GAATGATGGCTGCTGCCAGCTCAGTTTTAGCATACTGTTTGTCGAGCTTATCTTTGACCAACATCGCTAACATATCATTGGTTCGCTCAATATCTTGCAGTTTCTCCTGCAAAGCGCGAGTGGCAATTCCTGAGGTTTGTACCATTTTTGTTTTGATATTATCGGCAAGCAGTGCCTTAGAGCCTTGATAGCTTAGCCAAGCTAGAGTTGAAAATGAAACTAACAATGTACATGTGAACATCAGTGTAATTTTCGTAGAAAGCTTCATTGCCTCGTTCTCTTGGTATGTTCCATTACCGTGGGAAGTGGTTTACCGCTGTATACTGAATCCCACATGGCTTCACGTTTTTCCGGTGATTCTACAGGTGAAAGCCATATCAACTTTTCCTTATTATCGCTTTCAGAAAACTGGTTAAGAGGACTTTGTAGTCCATGACGCTTAGTTAGTTCAAGTTGAACCCATGGTTCTAGCACAAAATCAATCCAGCGGTGAGCAAGTTCAGCCTGTTTGGAAGTAGACAAGATTGACCAACAATCTAACCAAGCCAATGCTCCCTCTTTTGGAATCGTATATTCTATATTGGCACCCGTCTTTTTAAGCGAATCAACTTGTTGATGGCCAAAATTCGCAAACATGATTGATAGTTCAAAGCGATTAAATAGCTCTGTTGCCTCTTCGAGTGAACGATAGAACGTTAACGTATTCTCTCTCAGCGATATCAGTTTTTTAGCAATGAGCTCGTCGTCTGATTTTGGAATCTTAAAAGGATCGGGTAGCTCCAATGCCAGTGCGGCTAAACTCACATTATGTGTCCCGCCATCATATCCAAGCGTTTTGTGATGGTATTCCGGTGACCAGAAATCTTGCCAAGAAGTTGGAGCAGATTTTACACGATCGGCATTGTAGATGATTCCCATTGATGAATAGGTATAGGGGAGGCCGTAGATATTACCGTTAAAGGTGATTTCTGGGTTTGTTGACAGTGGTGCGAATTGATTGCTGATCCATTTACTATTTTCTATTTTGGATATGTTGATTGGAATAAATTTTCGCAATTTGATATATCGTTGTAGCTCAGAGGAATTTAGGGCAACAAGGTCATAATCTTGATTTCTATCATCAAGTTTCTCTCTTAACTGTTTGTCATTATTTACATAAGTTACTTCAATGTCGATGTTATTTTTATTTTCGAAAATAGATACAATATCTGTGTCGGTATATCCATGCCAAGATAATATTTTTAAAATCTCTTTTCCGTAAACAATATGACTGAAGAAACTCATGCACAAAATTGGTGCAATATAAATGCGCATCATAATAATGCCTAGGTTAATTAGCTTTTTAGATTATATGAATCAGTCATCTCTAATTTCAAATTGTTAGTCTGGTATTAAACGAAAGTTTATTAATATAGTTATCAAAATGCGATTTATATCACAATATTGCTGATTTTTGTGATAATTAACGCATTAATTGTGTAATATTTATGCAACAGGTCTCAAAAAGTGGAACAAGTGTGGTTGGTTAGGGTTAGCCAAGCATTTTGTAAATAAAGTGTCAGAAATAGGTCTAATATCGAAGTCGGCAATATTTAAATAATTCCTTTGTCATTTTTATTTATTAAATCAATGACAGGATAAATAACCGTCTGAGGCTAACATGACGTCTACTTTAAGCAAGGATGCTGGTAGTTTTAATAATACGCAGTACTTTAAAATAAACAAGAAAGTTCTTATTTTTATTACCGTGGTTTCTATTGCGGTAAATGTGCTTTTTCTTGTGCTTCCTTTATTTTCGATGCAAGTTTTTGATCGTGTTCTTTCTTCCGAAAGTCGCGAAACGCTTGTAATGCTTGCAATAGTTGCATTGTTCCTCTTATCTATTCAAGCGCTACTCGATTGGGTTCGCGGGCAAGTAATGTTGCGTTATGGATATGGCGTTGAGCAACAGTCCTCAGACTTCGCTTTTAATGTTTCTATGCTCAAGTCACAACAAAGCAATGGAATATTCAGCCAATCTCTAACTGATTTATCTCGAGTTAAAGATACTCTCACTTCTCCTGGGATCTTTGCGTTATTTGATGCTCCATTTGCACCTGTTTTTTTAGCGGTCATGTATCTCATGCACCCGCTGCTTGGACACTTTGCGTTAGCAGGCGCAACGGTTCTCTTTGTTATATCGATCATAAGTATGATAGTGACGAAGCGCTTGCAGAATAATGCAAGCCAACATGCGAGTACGTTCAATACATTAACTAGTGATTGGCTTAAAAACGCTGAGATTGTTCAAGCATTAGGTATGAATGACAATTTGGTCGCGAAGTGGCGTAAGGAATCAATAAATCCGACAGTAGACAAAGCGAACGCAGACAGAATCTCTCGAGCGATTTTAGCACTTGCTAAGTATGCTCGGATGCTGTTGCAAATTGGAGTGCTATGCGTTTCGGTCATTCTGGTATTAGAGAACGAAGTTGGTGCTGGAGTATTGATTGCCGCATCGATGATTATGAGCCGAGTTTTAGCGCCAGTTGAGCAGGCGATCCATAACTGGCAAAGCTGGTTAGAAGGTTGGAAAGCACATCAAAGATTACGCAAGTCTTATCTCGAACAACCAAAAGAAGTCGTCGAACTACCAAAGATTAAAGGCGCTGTCGGATTCGACAAAGTTTTCTTAGGTCACCAAGGTAGTGAGAAGCCGTTGCTCGAAGATCTTACTTTTTCCATTCCTGCTGGTGCATCGGTAGCTATTGTTGGAGGTAGCGGTGTAGGCAAATCAACATTGGTCAAAGCTATTCTAGGCTTGGTTAAACCTGTAAGCGGTGAGGTGCGCATTGATGCCGCAACACTTAACCAGCGCCAAGTATCAGATCTAGGGAGGCAAGTTGGCTATGTTTCTCAAAATAGTCAGTTGCTATCGGGCACGATTGCGCAAAATATTTGCCGATTCGATGAGAATGTTGATGCGAAGGACATCGTCGATGCAGCCAAATTAGCTGGTGTTCACGAGATGATTCTGTCACTCCCAAATGGCTATCAAACACTGGTTGGTGCACTAGGAATCCGATTGTCTGGTGGACAACAGCAACGAATTGCCTTGGCTCGTGCGCTATATACAAAACCAGCCTTACTTATATTGGATGAGCCCGATTCTAATCTTGACCATCCAGGGCAGGCGGCACTGATTGATTTCATTGCTCATGCACATCACAAGCAAATTACCGTCATTGTCATTTCACACCGTATGTCGATTATTCAGCATACCAGCTTATGCATGGTGTTAGGTGAAGGACGCCTCCAGCAATACGGTAAAACGACCGAGATCTTAAATATTCCAGCATCGTCAGCAAACAGCATAGGGAGTGTGTCATGAAACTAAATCATTCAGAGACATCCCGTTCGTTCAATCTCTCTTTGACCAACTTCATTCTGTTTGGTTGGCTCGTATTGTTGGTTTGCTTTATTGGAATTGGCTATTGGAGTTATAGCGCACCATTAAGTTCAGCCTCGTTGGCACCAGGGAAATTGGTGACAGAGCTCGAGAATCAGAAAGTGCAGCATCATACGGGAGGGGTAGTCGAAACGCTTCTCGTCAAAGAAGGTCAGCGTGTCGAAAAAGGAGATTTGTTACTGGTGCTCTCGGATCCATTGCTTGTTAGCCAACTCGAACAACTGAATCAAAAACGTTTTATCGTCCAAGCTCGCTTAGCTCGAATTGACGCAGAGCTTTCAGGAGAGGCGCTTAATTGGGGGAATGAGGAGAACCTAACTCCGATTCAAAGTCAGATACGTCGTGATCAAGCATCACTGTTGAACCAGAATCGTCTGATTCATAAAGAACAAATGATGTCACTCCGCCAGCAAATGGCTCAATCAGAGAATGACAGAGACAGCTACAAGGCTTGGCTTTCAAGCGACGAACATTCTCTGACATTGCTCAACGAAGAAATCGAAGCGAACTCAGCTCTATTAGAAAAAGGGTATGTATCAAAAGTTGCCTTTCTTGAACTAAAGAGAGAGTACTCAAGCTTGGTGGCAAAAATAGCGGAGCACCGTACTCGAATCAAAAGAACCAATAACAAAGTTGCTGAGCTTGAATCTCAAATGGATGCACTAAAAATAGACTTTATGCGCACCGCTCAAGAGAAAAAGCAAGAGCTAGTTTCGGAAGAGCAAGCAATCTTAAAACAGCTAAAAGCGTCTAATACGCTAAACGACCGCATAGAAGTACGCGCTCCAGTTGGAGGCGATGTGATTAATCTCGTTATTCACACTCAAGGTGGTGTTGTTGCTCCAACAAGCACGATACTGGAGATCGTCCCTAACAACACCCGAGTAGTCGCAAGCGTTAACATTCAACCCAAGGATATCGAATCGGTGTATGAAGGTTTGTCGGCAAACATCCGCTTGACTTCATACAGCTTTCGACAAGTCCCAGCGGTAACAGGTGAGCTTATACACCTCTCCGCGGACAGCATCGTAGATGAGCGGCTAGGCGGTCATTTCTATCAAGGAAAGATAGCCCTCGATGCAACGGAGCTTCTGGATCTTGGCTTAGATCTGAAACCGGGTATGCCGGTAGAAGCACAAATAGTACTAGAGGAACGCACTGTTCTTGATTATCTACTTTCTCCGCTGATACAGAGTATGGAGAAGGGGATGAGAGAGATTTAATGAGTAAACCATCATAGATTACATGGATACCTCAAACAGAGATAAGTGCACATAACAACAAAGGAAGGCAAAAAATGGAATCAGACGGATATAACACTATCGTTCTCGATCAAAGGAACAACTTCAAGACAGGCGGTCTAGGAGACGATCATATCTTAGGTAAGCAAGGTAATGACACTGTCAATGGCCAACGAGGAAACGATATTCTTGAAGGAAATCGTGGCGATGACAAAGTGAACGGTGAAGGCGGTGATGATCTTATTTTTGGTGGTGTAGGTAACGATATCGTCTCTGGAGGGAGCGGTGCGGATGTATTTTCAATGAGGATACTTCGCGGTGGTGACAATGTTATTAAGGACTTTGAACTGGGTGAGGACTCTCTTCAATTGGTTTTCAATAGAAAACACTTTGTATTGGAAAATGACCTTGTAGAAGCAAAGCTTTCGTCAAGATTTGAAGGCGAAGAGTTAGACAATAAAGTTGCGGCTAGGGAAAACCGAATCGAAGACAAACTCGATAACCAGGTTTCTAAGGTGGCTGACAAGCTTGAGGATAAAATTGGTTTTGACTCAGAAAATGTGACTGATGCAGATAGCTTTGTTCAGGAGTCTATAGAAAATCACTTGACGATTACTTCAAATGGAGATGACTTAGTTCTGACATTTTTAGGTGATAGCAAATTAGGAACAACTATTACTCTGGAAGGCTTAGCCTCTGATCCTGCAATTCAACCGCTCTTGAGTATCCTAGATGGGAAGCCTGACAATGCGGCGATTGTGGCAAGGCTGACAGACCCAAACGGCACCTACGGAACAAGTATTGACGATGAAATTCAAGGTACTTCCGAAGGAGATCGTATTGATGCCCTTGCAGGCAACGATGTCATATATGGTGCAGCGGGTAATGACAAAATTGATGGCGGCGAGGGAATTGATACTATTGGCTTCAGTGGCTCAGTATTGGATTACAATTTCCAAACATATGGCTTTATCAAAGTCACTGATACAGTATCAAACAGAGACGGTGTTGATCACCTTTCTAACTTTGAGAAGCTTGCCTTTGATGAAGGTACGTTCACTTGGATGCGTGGTCACAACGCTGGTGACAACCTGACCGCGCATGATGGTGTTGATACTATAATGGTTGGCATGCATGGTCATGACACGCTAAATGGTGGCACTGGTAACGATGTTCTTCTTGGCGACAATGGTACGAATTTCCACTATCAGGGAGGAAATGACGTACTGAATGGCGGTGCTGGCAATGATATTTTAGTCGGAGGCGCAGGTAACGATACGCTCAATGGTGGAGAAGGGGAAGATACTGCTGCTTTCAGCGGTTCGGTAACTGAATACCACTTCATGAATCGATTGACTGTAGTCGATAAAGTCTCTGGTCGAGATGGTACGGATCAACTTAATGAGATTGAAAATGCGTCATTTTCCGACGGCACTTATGCCCTTAAAATTGGGCACAACGCTTATGATAATCTAGTGGCGCAAGATGGTGTTGATACTTTATTGGTTGGTGCCGATGGTGATGACAAACTTACCGGTGGAACTGGAAATGATGTCCTAATTGGTGATAACAGTATTGATGACACCTACAAAGCCGGTAATGATACTTTAGATGGTGGGGCTGGAAGCGACATCATTCTTGCTGGCGGTGGTGATGACTACATTCGAGCGGATGAATATGCTCCAGCTCATCTTGCTATTCATGCAGAAAGTGACGTAATTAATGGTGGTGATGGTGTCGATACGCTTTGGTACAACGATACTTTCAAGAATGCCGATTCGCTAAACGTAAAGGTTGTTGATGAAGATACCTTTAGCGTTGACACTATGTTGGCTGGCAGCGTGACGTCAACAGACACGGTTACTAGTGTAGAAGTACTATACGGCACTCGTGGAGATGATGTGATTGACTTTAGCGGGCTAGGGCATGGTATGACCTACAACGACAAGTCGAGTGGAGCGGGACAAGATGAGGTTACTGGTTCCGATTACAATGACATTATTAAAGTCATGAATGGTGATGACACGGTCTATGCAAGTAACGGTCAAGATTACGTTGACGGTGGACACGGTCAGGATAAGCTAGTGTTCGATGCAGCTACGGCGAATATTCATGTTGAAGCTAATGGCCCAGCTTATATGCAGGAATATAAGGTATATGATAGCTCTCTAGTTGTGAACAATGATGCGGATATCGATAACGATATATTTACTATCGTTAAAAATGTGGAACAAGTTCACGGTAACGATGGCTATATTGATATCCTATAAAGCCCTAGTTTAAAGATTGTCGCATGGGCCCTAGATGTTTTTCTTGGGCCCTTTTAATATAGAGAGACTTGAACGGTTAGCAGAAGTAACGTGTACTTTTACTGTGACTCATTAGCGGAATCTAGAGTATTGATCTCAGAAACAATCGGCTCCTTCGGCCCCAAAAACTTCGGCTGAGTATTCATAATATACAAATCCAAAAATGCCTTAGTTCTGGCAAATACTTCTCTTAATCTTACTGAAAATCCAGACTTGGATGTCGGTCCAGACACCGCTAAACATGTCGCATTAATATCGTATGATCGTGCGATAAACAGAGCTCGTTCACAGTGAAACTTCTGCGTGATGATTAAGAAGTCATCGGTATCAAAGATCTTTTTGGCACGAACAATCGAATCTAGCGTTCTAAATCCGGCGTAGTCCAAGTGGATGGCTGGCTCAGGAACTTCTGCTCTCAACAAGTCTCGTTTCATTGTCCATGGTTCATTATATGAACGGTGGGCGTTATCGCCACTGAGTAGGAAATGAGACACTTTACCTTCGTTGTAAAGGTCAATCGCCGCCTCAATGCGATGGGAGTAGTACTCGTTGAGAGTTCGACCTAGATACTTACTCGTGCCAAGAACGACTGCGACCTGAACATTATCAATATCGTCGATAGAGGTGAGAATCCGGTCTTCGGCTTGCCAACTCACCCAACGGTCAATGGACGCGATGAAGACGACGAACAAAACAAGTGTATAACAAGCGATACGAAGTGCTCTCTTTAAGAAAGAAAGCACGGTGCTGGATAACAACGTTTCCTTGTTAAATCTAAAGGTCACTAAATCTGACGATTCCTTTGAGCCCAAATACCTATACTCACAAAGCTTAGAACCACGATGGCGAACATCAAGCCTGGTTCTGTATTAACTAATACGTTCTTTAACAATGGGGTGGCTTTAATAATGATCAACCCATAGCCAAATGCATTGAGTAGTATAAAGCAGACCGTTCGAATTACGAAATTTGTATCTCGTAATGCGTTCCTTAAGAGGCGGTTGATATCCGCACCTAGTACGACAAGAGAACATGCGATTAGTGCCGTAGAAACTTCAAAAAGATAAGGAGCAATAAAGCGTCCTCCCGGAGCGAAAATATCGAGCATGTCAATGTCCTTGCTGCAGTATAACGATAGAAATGATCTGACTATTAAACAAAAAAAAGGCTCTTGTAAACAAGAGCCTAAATGTGATGTCGATTCAGATTAGAATGCTGAACGTTTGTATTTACGGTAAACCGGCTGCCAGAAGTTGTCGTCAATAGCTTCACGCAGAGTTTCATCTGAGCGTTCTTTCGCCACTCCTTGTTCAATGGCTTTTTTCGCCACGGCGTAAGCAATTTTCTTAGACACTAAATGAATCTCTTCAAGTGGCGGTAACAGTTGACCTGATCCTTTCTGTGCAAGAGGAGAACACTCTGCGAGCGCACGACTTGATTCCATCAACATTTCGTCTGTAACGCGTGATGCTTGCGCTGCAAGTACGCCTAGACCAATACCAGGGAAGATGTAGCTGTTGTTACATTGCGCGATAGGGTAGGTTTTACCTTCGACAACTACAGGGTCGAATGGGCTGCCTGTTGCAACCAGTGCCTGGCCATTTGTCCAACGTAAGATGTCATTTGGTGTTGCTTCAACACGGCTAGTTGGGTTCGATAGCGGGAATACGATTGGACGGTCGCAATGTTGATGCATCTCTTGGATGATCTCCTTGCTGAATAGACCAGGCGCACCTGACACACCAATAAGAACCGTAGGTTTACCATTACGAATAACATCATGTAATGAGAACCCTGAGTTCTCCGATGTCCATTCTTTGGTTTGTTCGTGTTTTTGTACCAGACGTTGTTGGAAGTCGAGTAGGTTAGGCATGCCTTCTTGTAGAAGTCCCCAACGGTCAACCATGAATACTTGAGAGCGCGCTTGCGCATCACTGATGCCTTCAGACACCATCTGCGCGATGATCGCTTCAGCAATACCACAACCTGCAGAACCTGCACCTAAGAAGGTAACTCGCTGTTCAGAAAGCTTGCTACCTGCTGCTTTACATGCTGCAAGTAGAGAGCCTACGGTCACTGCTGCGGTGCCTTGAATATCATCGTTGAAACAGCAAATACGATCCTTATAACGTTCAAGTAACGGCATTGCATTTTTCTGTGCAAAGTCTTCAAACTGAACGAGTGCATCTGGCCAGCGACGTTGAACCGCTTGAATAAAGTCTTCTACAAACGCTCGGTATTCATCACCAGTAATTCGCGGATGGCGCCAGCCCATGTACATTGGATCAGCAAGTCGTTGTGGGTTATTCGTACCAACATCAAGAACAATAGGCAATGTATAAGCTGGGCTGATACCACCACACGCTGTGTACAATGCCAGTTTACCGATAGGAATGCCCATACCACCAATCCCTTGGTCGCCCAGTCCTAGAATACGCTCACCATCGGTTACAACGATTACTTTTACGTTGTGGTTACGTGCATTGTTTAGCAAATCGTCAATACGATCACGATTTGGGTAAGAAATGAAAAGACCACGACCACGGCGATAGATGTTGGAGAAGTTCTCACACGCTGCGCCTACAGTCGGCGTGTAGATAATCGGCATCATTTCAGAGATATGATTTTGTACTAAGCGATAAAACAAAGTTTCGTTAGTATCTTGGATGTTACGCAGATAAATGTGTTTATCCATATCGCTTTCAAAGCTGGTGTATTGCTTGTAAGCGCGATCTACTTGTTCTTGAATTGTTTCTGTTGTTTCAGGTAGAAGTCCTTCAAGGTTAAAGGACATTCTTTCTTCAGCAGAAAATGCACTGCCTTTGTTCAAAAGTGGGGTACTGAGAAGTGCAGGGCCCGCGTACGGGATATAGAGCGGTCTTTTGTTGTTGTTCATTCGGTTACCTGTCTAGGAACAGTCATTTGGGATTGGGAACAATTTGCGGGTTAATTTAACACAATTACCCATTCTAAGCGATGACGAAATGTTAACTATTTGTATTCGGTTTGCGGTAAAAAGCGAAGTGAGTCGAATGTTAATCCTGCTATGGGTATACTCCTTCACAACGACCTTGAATAGCAAAGCAAAATGACAGTCTTACCAATTGATTCTATTGAACAAGAATTTAAACAAGCCCTGAAACAATCACACCTTATCGTTGAAGCTGAAACGGGTTCAGGAAAATCGACGAGATTGCCTCTTTGGTCGATGGAGCAAGGACGGGTGCTGGTGGTAGAGCCGAGACGAATTGCCTGTACGTCGCTGGCACACTTCGTGGCGCATGGACTTGGTGAAAAGGTTGGAGAAAGCGTTGGTTATGCAATCAAGCTTGAAAACTGTTATACCGAGGCGTCAAAAGTGGTGTTTGTCACGCCAGGTGTCGCCTTGAGGTGGTATGCCGAAGACCGCCTGAAGAGCTTTGATGTGGTTATTGTGGATGAATTTCATGAACGACGTTGGGACACCGACTTACTGGTTTCGATGTTAAAGCGCAATCAAACTCATAAAACAGTAATTACTTCGGCTACCATTGAAGGTCAAAAGCTAGCTGACTACTTTGATGCCGAGCGCTTGGTCGCACAAGGAAGAGTGTTTGATGTGGCAGTTCAGCACCATCGAAACGACAGTCGACAACTGCCTGATGCAAGGCATCTAGAAACACGTGTTAAAAGTGCGATTGAGCCATTGTTAGACGAGCTTGCAGCAGATATCTTGGTGTTTGTTCCCGGGCGAAAGGAAATTCAGCAGGTAGTATCCTCGCTAAAACCCCTTGCGGAGCAGTATGACCTTATTCTAGCGCCGCTGCATGCTTCTGTGACTGAGCAACAGCGTTCTGTTGCAATGTCAGTTCAAGATAAGCGCAAGGTCGTGATTGCAACAAATGTTGCGGAAACCTCTTTGACGATTCCTAATATCGCGGTTGTTGTGGATTCAGGATTAGAAAGAAGAAATGTACAGCGTAACGGACAAACCACGTTAATGCTGACTCATATTTCTAAGGCGAGTGCTGCTCAGCGTTCTGGCCGAGCAGGACGAGTAATGGCAGGAACATGTATCCGTCTTTATGGTGAGCATGCTGCTCTTGATCTGGTCACCCCACCAGAACTTCAACGTGAATCTATTGTCGAGCCTATGTTGGCTGCTGCGACATGTGGGTTAGCGCTTAACGATCTCGAATTCATTGATGCGATACCTGATAAATCACTTCAAGCCGCCAAAGAGCAGTTATTACAACTTGGTGCGATAGATGATATTGGCATTACTGAGCATGGAAAAAAGCTATACCCATTACCGATTGATACTATTTACGCTGATTTGGTCACTAAGATGCCTTCACGAGCGCTGAAGGAGGCTATGATTGACCTAACGGCTGCACTATGTGCGACAGGTAAACTGTTTCAAATCACCAGTAATGAAGAGCTATTGATCAAGCTGGACCTAGAAGAGCCGTTAGGTTGTGACGCAAGTATTCTTATTGGCCTAGTAAGAGGCAAGCAGTACACAGGCTTGACGGTCGACCAAGATTGTTTGCGTGAAGCACAAGGGTTATCGGAGCAGATGCGTAGTGTATTTGAATTGCCGAGTCTGGAAGTGGCTTCTAGATATCAACGTGATGAATTGATAAAGCAAATTATCCAAGCGAACAACGCCTTGCTGTATGTGAGAAGAGAGCGGCGACGTGACGCTTTTGGTAACGGTTTTGTCGAAGTGCTGTTAGGGAGACAGAATCGAATTAAACCGAAAACAGAAGCAGGGCTGGTATTAGCCACTCATAGCTTACCTGGCCGAGGCGTTAAACAGACGATGACACTGGCCACATTACTTTTACCTGTGGACATCACTCAGCTCAAAGAACTTAATGTTGGGGAATGGGTGAGCGGAGAAACTATCGAGACCGACGAGGGTCTTCAGCATTGTGAACATTTGATGTATGCAGGTCGCAAACTGGCGGAGCGCAGGATTGCGCCTAAAGGCAATGTCGCTTTGAAAGCCATCGCCCAATCGATCATTGAAGGAGTTATCTTTCCCACGTTGGCAGAACAGCTTACCGAACGTATGCTGCATTGGAAGCTGTATGTTGAACTGGGTCTATCTGACCAAACCGGTCCAGTAGACGAAGTATCATTGGAGTCTTGGATAGCTGAACAACTGTCAATGCTCGGTGTAAGTTCATTTGAAGATCTTGAGCTTATTGATGAGCGAGATTTTGTGTTTAACGGCGTTCCAGATTGGGAGTATTCAGATTTTGCAGCTAAGTACCCATTGGTCATTCAGTTAAGTGGTCTGCGTTTAACTGTCGAGTATTTTGGCAAAGGCAAGCTTATACACGTCCACTTCCATTCAGGCTCTCGAAAAGACGATCCTAAACGCAAAGAACTGCCTGCTTGGTCTGGATGGAAAGTAAAGTACAAGAAGGCGAGTCGAGTGTTAGATCTTCGTTGAGTTTGTGATGTTTTACTCAACAAAAGATGGATTGAATGCTGCTATTGATAGATGTGCCATACATAGTTAACCAAGTGGCATTGTGGTGATGTACTTTTGTTCACATTATGTTGCTATTTGGATTTTTATATCACCTTTTGAAGTCTAAGTAGGGTATAAAAGATGATTTTTATATATCCTATTGCTATATAAGAAAGTTTGAATAATAGTAGTTGCATAGCATTCTGTAATTGGGAGTGGTTATGTGTGACAAGAAAACATCGCCGGTAGAATTTGATTACACCAGTTTCCTCGGTGCATCTTGTAGTAAAAAATGGACGTTCCTTGAAGCGCTCACTTCTGTAGCGCCAGTGTTTGGCGAAGCGTGGAAAGAGAGTACAAAAAATCAGAATATTGATCCAGATAGCCGTCTTTGGGAGAAAGCGCTGAGTGCATTATCGAGTCGACGAAGTGATGAGTCGAATTTGGTCGCGCTGATGAAAATCGCTCGCAAAGAAAATATCGCTTGTCTTAAGGTTGTTATGCCTTACTCACTAGAATCTGAACAGATTCAGCTTATTCAAGATAAAGGTAACGTGAAAATTGTCGTGATACCTAACGAAGATATATTAATCGCTGAATTTCACTAGATCACGTTGTGCCATGTAACCAAAAAGGGAGCTTTAAGCTCCCTTTTTTGATGTGCGCAGCGACTAGGAACCTAGTCTGCGATGAGGTCGTAGTTGGTACGAAGTATGTCTATAATTTCTTGCTTTGGATTGCTGCTTAATTCAATCTTGCGACCAGTAATTTTCTCTGCGATACCAACATATGTTTTGGAAACATCCATAAGCGCAGATAGGGGAAGTTCGTTGTCGGCTGCAAGTGCTTCACGCTCTGGCATACGCTCTTTGTTTAAAAGGATATCAGGATCAGGGAAGTGGTTTAGCAGGAACTGGCGGAAGCCTTCTTTTGAGTTCTCAACGATATCGCCTACTTGATACGCTTTAGTATCCCAAATGCGGGAAGAGTCCGGTGTTCCAACCTCGTCCATATAGATGAGCTTTTCTTCGCCTTTTGAATCGGTAACGTAGCCGAATTCAAATTTGGTATCAACAAACGTTTGATCGATAGCTTCTAAAGCATCACTGATGACGGAGAAGCCTTCTTTAAGAAGTTTTTCGTAGCCATCGATGTCGGCTGCATTCGTAAAATTAAACGCTGCAAAGTTGTCGCTAATGTTGTCGCGTGTGATGTTTACATCATCTGCTTCAGGGACTCCAGGGATACCACGTAAGATACCTTTTGTTGAAGGAGTAATTAGGACGTCATCCAGTTTAGAGTCTTTCTTTAAGCCTTCAGGTAAAGTGATACCGCAGAATTCGCGCTCACCCTTCTCATAAGCACGCCACATAGAACCGGTAATGTATTGGCGACAGATAGCTTCGATCATTACAGGTTTTGCTTTTTGAACGATCCAGACAAATGGATGAGGAATATCTAGAATGTGGCTATCCGCTAAACCATTATCCTTAAACAATTGGAACCAGTGATTAGAAATCGCGTTGAGTGCGGCGCCTTTGCCAGGAACGCCCCTTAAGTTACCTTCACCTCGCCAGATACAATCAAAGGCAGAAATGCGATCACTGATAACCATAATGGCTAACGGTGCATCTTCTGCAACATCGTAGCCTTTGTCTTTGATTAGGCGGCGGCTATCCTCTTCGGTCAACCAATAAACCGAACGAACCTTGCCGCTATGAACAGGCTTATCAGTGCGGATTGGTAGATCATCGTTTACAGCTAGAACTTGATCAGCGAGACTCATGGAGACATTCCTATCTAATGTTGTGTCGTAAAAAGTGCGACGATTATGGGGAGTGGTAATACTCTTTGCTGCACGCATCATACCAGAACTATTCTATGCTGCCAGAAAAATAGCAAACGTTTGCGCAATTTTTATATAAGTTGCCTAAAGAGAGGATAAAAAAATACGGTAAGTACTATTGAACAAGTACTTACCGTCATAAAAAAGGGATTACATGATTAACTTAACGAGTGGTCGGAATTTGGATTAATGTAAATAACTGTCTTTACCAAGAAAGATGACTTCGCATTGATAGTCAGCGGCCAATTCTTGAAGTTGATTTTGTTCTGTTAGAGAGAACTCACCATTTGCGATAACAGCACACGCGTTACCTGAGCGAATGGCTTTTTTGACAACCTGATACTGCGATAAATGCAATGAAGCCTTCATCTGAACCATATGGTTACCTAGTTTATGAAAGTGCATGATTTGTCCAATTGAAGGGCGAGGACATTCTGCCGTCAACAAAATCCACTGTGGCTTAGAAGCCAGCTGCGAAACCTTTTCAAGTACATCATCCTGAATTCGACGAAGCTGTTGTGAAGTTCCTTGATCATCAAAAACTCGGTATTGGTTTGGGACATTGTATTGTGAGTGAATTGTATTGTTGAGCAACATAACCCTGTTCCTTTATACATGCTGTATGTGTATACAGTAGTTTTTGGGCGTAAAAAGATCAAGCACTTTTTGCATAAAAAAACGACAAAATAAACTAAGTTGTTGATATTTAATTATTAAAATTTCTATTGGAATGGGCGGCAATCTCATACTTTTCGTTTTACACAGGTATAAGCTAACAACTACTGTATAAGAATACTGTATAGAGCAATGGTTTTACTGGGTGACAATAGATAAGGATATTGAGAAACAAAAACGCCTCTCTAAGAGAGGCGCGGTTCCTTTAGGATTGAGCTGACGATCGGTTTCTAAATTCGATTTCTGCTTGATTGAACTGCTTAACGTCCATAATGGCGAAACTCAGACACTTTTCACATGAGTGGTGACATAGACCGTCTATATACTCATGCTTGGTCACAAAACTTGGCGTTTGGCACCAATCACAGAAACCTTCGATAGTGAATGTATGCATTTTTACTCCCCACCCTTATTTGTACGGGTGTTATTATCGGGACGTATTATGACATAAAATTGCATGCAATGTTAAATAAATGTTTCTTAATTTGTTTCAAATGTTTTTCAAGATTGCGATTTTCTGAGAAATTGGTATATCAATGGATCTTTTGAGTGGCTTTTAGATGCTCCACGATCGCTTTGAAAGCAAGGTTTAATTGCCTCATTTCATCATCACTACCTTGAGCATCAGGGTGATAAATACGACACAACTGCTTATAGCGTGCTTTTACTTGCTTTGGTGTTAAGTTGTTAATTTGTCCTTGAGTGAAGCCAAAACGAAGGTAAGCATCATTAAGTGCAGAAGTGGTTGAACTAGATGCTGTGGATGATGCTCTTTTCTGAAGATTTGCGGCGTTCTTAAGTTGTAATTTGAGCTTAGTGATCAGGTCTTGTTGTTGAGAGAGCCTTGTTTTCATCTCTTGAATTGATGAGCGGCGGTGTTGGCTTGCTGTATTGAATTTCTTGAAAAACATCAATGCAGCGAAGCAAGCGCTCAATAGAATTGAGATATAGATTAGGTGTAATGACCAGTTTATGCTTGGGGTAGTTGGTACTGAGTTAGATGTTGTTAGGCTCGTCTGTGTACTTGTGACAGATTGCTCTTGCTGCTTAAGCGCTGCAATTTGCTTTAACTGATGAGCATCGAATTGTTTTTTCAAAGCGAGCGCGTATTCGGCGTCAAACTCGGTTGATTGGGTTCTTGCGAGATCATACCAAAGCACGGCTTGATCTTCGTTGGCAATGTCGATATTAAAATCGCGGTAAAGCCGAGCGATTTTTCCATAAGTAGAATGGTCGCCTTCAGCGGCGAGCTTCGTATAGAGCAAAACGGCTTTTGCAGGATTGGATTTTATACCGCGTCCATATTCTAGTGCTTGTGCGTAATTATAGGTTGCCGCGCGATGTCCGTTTTCGCTCGCTTGTTGATACCAGTAAGCTGCTAAACTGAGATCTCTGCGAACACCTTCACCAGTCTCATATGCCAGTCCTAGACGGTACTGAGCTTCAGCATTGTTAAGTTGTGCCTGTTGTTCAAGCTGCGCAATGGAGGCGAGAGAGGAGAATGAAAGTAACAGAGCGATAAAAACAAACAGTAACTTGGAGCATGTCTTTGCCAAGTTGATCCTCATATTTATCGCTCTCCTTGTTGTGTGGTCTTTCTATTTCAGCATCTTTGGTGCTTGAGCGCCGTCTATCGGACGATTAACCGATACTTTTCGACCTTTTTTCAGCCCAACTTCGTAGTCAGCGGTGATATTTTTCATCGCTTCTCTTAGCTGCTGTTTGAATGTCTCTCTATCGATGTTTTTGAACTCTTTATCGATATAGTTATTAATTTTATTTGCCGATTCATCATCAGGGGCAATAACAGGCAGTTTTTCTAGCGCGCCTTCTATCCACCCGGAGACAAATGAATTAACACGTTTTGTCACTTCTGTATTTGAAGTACCAGAACCTGCGAAGCTATTTCTAAACTGACCCGTTTGCTCATTCATCTCACGATAAATGATATCAAAAGCAAAAGCTGCAAAGATGGCACGGTCAGCTTCGCCGATAAACTCAACTCGCTTTAGACCTTTATGGTTGAGTAAAACAGCTTCGACGCCAAATTTGGTATTGATGCCCCGGATCACCCGCAGCAGTGTAGAACTTATCGTTGTAGGCAGTAAGTGCGTCGATTGTGTTTTACCCATCTTAATAAACTCAATATCGTCCTTGTCTAGGCCGTATTTGAGCATGAGGCGGTGTGCCATTTTTATGGCATTGGCTGCTTCATTGACGTTCGCTGAGTTACCTAATTCTAAGCACTTAGCAATCTTTTTGAGGGCTTTCTGTTTATCCATCGACAATCTGAGTTCTCTGTACCGCGAAAGAAAAAGGGCACTATTTTAACGATTTTCGGCTAAAAGGGGAAGGGTAGAAGGTGCAGGGTGGGACTCTAAGCGGTAACTAGAGTCCCAAAAGAATTCATAGAGCCGCCGCTTAAATACCTAGCTCATCGAGCAAATCTTGATTGTCGTTTTCTGGTTTGGTGTCTGTACGCTGTTTTTTGGCTGCGATGGCTTGCTCAATAATGGTATCTGGGCATTCGTCTGGTTGAACCTCAAACTCTTCCATTTGAATAAACTCGGTTTTGTCCATAGCAAATTCAAGATAAAAAATGTTGTTATTAGCTGTAGAGAAAGTAACTCGACGGGCTTGAGGTCGTTCTAAGTTTGTGTCGACTGACAGAACCACTTGCTTGTTGATCGACAACATTTTCGGTTGGTTTTGGGTAATGTTGGTCTGTAGTTCTTTGCGAACTTTATTGGTGAAGTCGCCAACAAGCTGATTCATGAGTTCGCCGAGGACATCGCCAACTTCATCTGCATTGTGGTGAATTGCGAGCTCTTCCTCAGGCATACCCATGTGACGCATATAATTACTGTAAACTTCAAGTGCTGCTTGTGAAGTGAAATTAATAACCACTAAACCCGAGAAACCGCCATCAAAGAGGACGAAGCAGCCAAAGTCAGGTTTTAACGTGGTTTTGGTGATTTTCTGAACCATTGCTGAGTATGTCACACTTGATTGTGTCGCAGAGGTCAAAACAGTTGAAACGGACTGGCAGAGTTTTAACAGAATATCTTCGGTGGTGATTACTTTGGTTTTTTTCATTATTGATTACTTCGTTTAATCATTTCTTCCGTGGTTAAAGGAGTGTGTCACGAAGCAAACCTCTTGAAAAGGCATAAACCATAGTCAATCGCTATGACTTTCCGATTTGATCACATTTTTAATTGTTGTAAAGTGTCCAATACCTATAAAATCTATTCGGTTTCAGCTACGTACAATAATTAAAAACGCGTTTATTTAAACGACCATGCGACTAAGTAGGTGAACTTTTTATTTTACATACACTCCTTTGCTGAGCGGATCAGCAGAATTAGGGGCAGGAAGCTAAATGTTACCAAGATTACACTCTCAAACCGACATTAACCCCACCGTACTGGTTTATCTGAAACAGCTTGAGGCTGAAGGGTTTACCGGGGATATCGAAACTCAATATTCGAGTCGCCTTGCCGTTGCAACGGACAACAGCGTTTACCAAAAATTGCCGCAAGCGGTAGTGCATCCAAAAACAACGGCAGATGTACAGCTTATAGGTAAACTTGCTAATCAAGAAAAATTCGCGGCTATTGCGTTTTCTCCGAGAGGCGGCGGTACAGGGACTAACGGACAGTCCTTGACGTCAGGCATTGTTGTCGATTTATCCCGACATATGAACCAGGTCCTTGAGATTAATGAACAAGAAGGGTGGGTAAGAGTTCAAACTGGTATTGTAAAGGATGCGCTAAATGATGCCGTGCGTCCTTATGGTTTCTTCTTTTCCCCAGATCTTTCTACCAGTAATCGCGCGACGCTGGGTGGAATGGTCAATACCGATGCGTCCGGTCAGGGCTCATTAAAGTACGGTAAGACATCGGATCACGTGCTATCTCTGCAAGCGGTGTTTGCTGACGGTTCACTTTTGGAAAGTGACGGTTCATTGAATCAGCTAGAGCAAGACAGTTTCGCTGCCAATGCATTACAGATTGCTGAACAGGTATGTAAGCAAAACCGAGTACTGATTGACGAAAAGTTTCCACCATTAAATCGCTTCTTAACCGGCTATGATCTAAAAAACGCTTATGACCCAAAGACAGAGAGTTTCAATGCTACGCGAATTCTCTGTGGTGCAGAAGGTTCACTGGCCTTTATCACTGAAGCTAAGCTGAATCTTACGCCGATCCCTAAAGCTCGTACTCTCATCAACGTCAAGTACAACAGTTTTGATGCTGCATTGAGAAATGCTCCCTTCATGGTTGAAGCAAATGCATTATCTGTGGAAACAGTTGATTCACGCGTATTGAATCTGGCCAAGCAGGATATTGTTTGGCATACAGTGAGCGACCTTATTAGTGATGTGCCAGGCAAAGAAATGCAGGGTATCAATATGGTTGAGTACGCGGGGCAAGATGAAGAAGAAGTGACTCAAGCGGTAGCGGCTTTAACTAAGAGTCTAGATGAGAAACTGAAGACAGAGCAGGACGGTATCATTGGTTACCAAGTGACCAGTGACGTTGCTAGTCTTGGACGCATTTACAATATGCGAAAGAAAGCTGTTGGCCTCTTGGGTGCCGTGAAAGGCAGCGCGAAACCTATTGCGTTTGCAGAGGATACTTGTGTGCCCCCGGAGAACTTGGCTGACTTTATTGCCGAGTTTCGCGATTTACTCGATGGACACGGGTTGAACTATGGCATGTTTGGTCACGTGGATGCAGGTGTGCTTCATGTAAGACCTGCACTTGATATGTGCGACCCCGAACAAGAGTCGTTAATGCATCAAATCTCAGATGAAGTCGTCAAGCTTGTCGCCAAGTACGGCGGCCTTATGTGGGGGGAGCACGGTAAAGGTTTCCGTTCTGAATATGGCCCTGATTTCTTCGGTGAGCAACTGTTTAATGAACTCAGACGCATTAAAGCCGCGTGTGACCCGTTGAACAAAATGAATCCCGGTAAGATATGTACTCCGTTAGAGAGTACGGATGAGCTCGTTAAAGTCTCGGATACTAAGCGAGGAACATACGACAGACAGATCCCGATTGAAGTTCGTGATAGTTTTGCCCAAGCAATGGAATGTAACGGTAATGGTCTGTGCTTTAACTATGACACCGCTTCACCTATGTGCCCTTCGATGAAAGTAACCGCAGACCGACGTCATTCACCAAAGGGTAGGGCTGGCTTAGTGCGCGAGTGGTTAAGACAGCTATCGGAACAGGGCTTCGATGTTCTTGAGTTAGAGACCAATATTAATCGCTCAAATAGTGCGAAAGGGTTAATTGAGAAGTGGCGGAACACGTTTAATAAACGTCATGAATATGATTTTTCCCACGAAGTATATGACGCCATGAATGGCTGCCTCGCTTGCAAAGCGTGTGCTAGCCAATGTCCAATAAAGGTTGATGTACCAAGCTTCAGAGCTCGATTCCTAAACCTTTATTACTCGAGATATCAAAGACCTGCTAAAGATTATCTAGTGGCAAATATCGAGACACTATTGCCATATATGGCCAAATTCCCCAAGGTGGTCAATTTTGGATTGAACCAGAGAGTTGTTCAGACGCTCACCGAGAAAACAGTTGGCTACATTGACGCGCCGCTTCTTTCTGTTCCTACTCTCAAACAACGTTTGAAATCGCAACCTGTTGCTCAGTTTAGCCTGGAGCAGTTACAGGCCATTCCTGCGGGTCAACGCAGTGACTATGTATGCATCGTCCAAGATCCTTTTACTAGTTTCTACGATGCTGAAGTGGTCGAAGATTTTGCCAAACTAATACTCAAAATGGGTAAGAAACCGGTGTTGTTACCTTTTAAGCCCAATGGCAAAGCAGCTCACATTAAAGGGTTTTTAAGTCAGTTTGCAAAAGGGGCAAAATCAACGGCGGATTTCTTAACACAGGTGTCTCAGTTGAATATTCCATTGGTTGGAGTCGATCCCGCCCTAGTGTTGTGTTACCGCGATGAATATGTAGAGATTCTTAAAGAGGAACGTGGGACATTTAATGTGTTAACCGCTCATGAGTGGCTCATGCCTCTGGTACAAGATAAAGACGCTCTTGAGATGGTGGATGAAGCAGATTGGTATTTGTTTGCACATTGTACAGAGAAAACCAAGATGCCTAATGCGGAAAAAGAGTGGGGCGCTATTTTCCATCATTTCGGCGGTCGACTAACAACAGTACCTGTAGGCTGTTGTGGTATGGCAGGAACGTTTGGGCATGAATCAGACAAGTTGCAAATGTCGAAAGATATTTATGGCTTAAGTTGGCAGCCAAATCTAGACAAGTTGCCAAAAGAGCGCTGCCTAGTCACAGGTTATTCGTGTCGAAGTCAGGTAAAAAGGTTTGAAGATGTGAAGGTCAAGCATCCTGTACAGGCTCTGCTACAACTACTGAACTAACTTTATGAAGCGCCCCAGATTGGGGCGCTTCTATTATTGATAAAGGAATAATCAATGAAAGCGCTTGAACTAAAAATCCCCCCAGTACTGCTGTTTATCCTGTTTGCCGTTTCGATGTATGCACTAGCTGCTATTGATAACGGTTGGCTATATATGCATATTCCACTTAAGTCGATTTGGGTTACAGCACTGTTTGTTTTTAGTGGTTACATGGGTATTTCAGGCGTGTTTGAGTTTAAGAAGGCTAAAACAACGGTTGACCCGACTAAGCCGACTAAAGCAAGCAGTGTGGTTGACACTGGTATTTTTTCGAAAACTCGAAACCCGATGTATGTTGCTTTATTTACGTTGTTATTGTCTTGGGGCTTCTGGTTAGAAGATGGGTTGAGCCTGTTCTTGTCGATGTTTTTTATACCGTATATGAACCGTTTTCAGATTAAACCCGAGGAGCGGGCGTTGGAAAAAATATTTGGTGATGATTATCTTTCGTATAAAGCGAAAGTAAGGCGTTGGATATAGAGTTGCAAATGATATTTATTTGCAATTGATTCTAATTTGCATTTAAATGGTTGTCGGTATTGTGGACTGGAACTATTTAGCGATGAATATTGAGGCGTGTTGGAATCGTTTTTTAAAAGCAGAACAATTAGTAGAACAAGGTCATTGGCCAGAGGCTTACCATCTTTTTGATGAAGTTTTGCACCACCTTCCTCAACATATTTATGCTGCTCTTGATGATACAAGTATAAAGCCTTGCCAGTTTGCCTGCATGTTGACCGGTTTTTATGACGCGGCGGTATCACAGTCTGCTATTTTTAATCAATTAGGTAAGCAACACCAAGCGTTTGGTGTACTAAACAATGCTCATGCTACCTTTCAATTCCTTTCAATTGAACAAACTTCCCTGATACATAGTGTCAGAGAAGTATTGGACAAACAAAGCAATGCACTGCTCGACAAAATCGCTAAGTTTTGTTGCTGCCAAAGAAACGCCACTTGGATGCTAGAACTCGAGCATGTGCAGAAAGCACATTACTATTTCGATAGCTTAAAGCAATACCGAGATATTCAATCGGCTTCTATAACGCTCAACTAGTGAAAAATGCGTGCATAACAAACCAAAAAGCCTCGACATAAGTCGAGGCTTTGAATGTTCATTTTTACTTTTGATTAGGCCGCGTTGTTAAACTGCTCGAGAAAATAGGTCTTTCTTTCGTTGAAACGTGATACTAGGTCATCAACGGCATCGTTGTCATAAGGTTTAAGACCACTTGCAACCATTCGCTTAATGCCTTTGCCCACAACAATCCCATCTTCTTTAAACGCAAAGTTCAACGTAACCACACCGCGCTTACCCTCTACATCAAAAGTCGCGCCAGTAAACTCGACTTCAGGATGGGTGAGGTTCAGGTGTTCAAATTCCACTTCCATGCTCTCGTAAATAACTAGAGGGCGCTGGCAGTTAATCATCATCTGTTGCTCTTGCATGAGCGGAACCATGATGTGAGGGAAATTCATACCAGAGAACTGAACGTAGTTAGTGACTACGTGTTCGATAAACTCTTGGTTGTGGCTTGTCTCACCATCGTGAGTCATCTGAAGGTATTCTTTGCCAGTTTGATCGACAACAGTACTTTCTGTTTCGCCCTTTTCTACAACGTTTAGAGCTACGCCATCGCTGACCATTCCTGAGAAATCAAAGCGCATTTTCTGACTGATTCCTTCTTTTTGCAGTAATACTGCAAACAGTAGATCGCCAGGAACACAGAAACGCTTGTTGTCTTCGTCATGGATA
Organism: Vibrio sp. La 4.2.2; assembly: GCF_027586995.1. Classification (NCBI taxonomy): domain Bacteria; kingdom Pseudomonadati; phylum Pseudomonadota; class Gammaproteobacteria; order Vibrionales; family Vibrionaceae; genus Vibrio; species Vibrio sp. La 4.2.2. The sequence goes on along the minus strand of NZ_JAPPTJ010000007.1, from coordinate 187,005 downwards.
GGGTTAAAGTCGCCCGCTACTTTTTTCGCAAAGTGGCTTGCTTGTTGGCGTGTGAACTCGAATTGTTCGTTGTTAGTAGAAACGTAAGGAGCTAGAAACATAATACTCTTAGATTAAACTCAATTGTCACGAATTATATATGAGTAATCGGCTTTAATGGTCCATCCAGTATGTGATATGACACGAATTTTGCTTTTCTTTCTGAAACTCAGCTAGTGTGTGAGTAATAATTCTCTGATAACTGGTCCGGCAGTGTGAAAAAAACGTCAACTTTTTGCTTGTTTGATGCTGAGTAATATCTAAGCCCTCGTAAGGATGTGCACGATGAGTGGCACAGTAACAGATAGCTAAGGCATACCAATCCAATATAGGCTCTATGTTACCGACCGCGTCTATTTGCTGTGGTGGAGAGTATGACGGTGAGTAGTGGCGAAAAGGCAGTGTTTTCAATGAACTGCCAATTTTAATAGCCATTGAAAGATCAATTAGCGTAGCGTGTCCATCAGATCCAATGACGATATTACTGGGCTTGATATCACCGTGTACGTAACCAGCACGATGTAAAGCTAGGATTTGCTGTTCAATATCATGATGCCAACTTACAGGTGGTGTATTGCTTCGCGCGAGTTGACTCAATGTTTCACCTTCTATCCAAGTATTTAGGAGTAAATGAGTCTCATCTAAAGAGGTCAGAGACTGCCGCGATGACACATTTTGTGGGGAAATGAGCGTAGTTAGTTCAGCTTCAAGTAGTAGTTGTTTTTTAGCAGTTATTCCTCGACCTAAACGGCCTTTCAAATGACCTAACTTTGCTGAGTGGCACTCAAAAACATGGTCTGAATGCCATTCAATATCTTCAGGTTGAACTTCAAGGACTGACGCTATGAGTGATAGCCCTTGTTGATCATGTCTAAACTCAATTCGAAACATCGTTAGATATTTTCAGGTAACTTAAATTGAGTAAAAAAATCGGGTGTAAATGGGTTTACTTGACCTTGCGTCTTCACCGAAAGACGAATTTGCTCGCCTTTGTTGCCAATGGAAATCTCCGCGCCTTGATTATCCGCCTTAACCAATTGTGAGTTGATAAGCTTAAACCAGTTCCAATTACCACTGAAATTGGATTGGGACAACGATGTTACGCTGTCTTTAAGTTCAATATTAAGGTTATCCTCTGCCTGTTGCTCTCCATCCCAACTTATGGACTTCCACAGGGTTGGCCCATGTCGGTAGGTGAACAGTGGTTGATCGCTATAAATCATAAATTCTGTTGCTTTTGGACTCATTGTTAAGGCTTTCATTTGGAACTTAACCGAAACATTGTCTGGTGATGCCAGAAATAGCGCGCTGCGTATTTGATTAGCAACATCAACCATATCCCAGACTTCCGGTGTGATCTCTAACCCAGAACGCGGAAGCAGCCCTGGAAGGTAAGGGCTTCCTTCAGTGCCTTGTAAGAATGAGTTTAAGTATTTTTTATTGAAAGCCTCAAAAGCACCACTCGAAGAAAAGAACGCTTTTACATCAGCAACACTTGCGTCAGTTTCTGCATTTTTGCTGAATGGGTAGTAACTGGCTAAGCTCGACTGGAATGTGGTTAGTACTGAGTTTTTCCACTGCAGGTTCAAATGCTGATGCGCCAGCGATAATACAGCATCATTGCTAAGTTGAGTAATCGCATCAGACAAACTCTTTGTCATAGTAGGTTGAGTTGAGGCGGTGAGTTGTATAGCGGCGATCGGGTTGGAGCTTTGTAATGGCTTTGCTAACGTGTCATAGGCGAGTTTGCGAGCATCCTCAGCTTGATAAAAAGTATCAAGATAAGCTTTCGCAGCTTTGACTGCAGCTAGCCATTGATCTACTGGTTTTGGTGCATCGTTTACCGAACTGACATAGCTATGAAAGTCGGAAAAACTGACATTAATCAGTCTCATTGCCTCCATTTGGTCTTGGTCAATCGGTGTCTGTTCTTTTTCGGCCGCTTTCTCGTCTTTCGCTGGTTCTACTGGCTCTATGTTTATCGTCGTATATTTACTGATCGTATTATAATAATTTTGGATCGGGTTATCTCCCGCGTTGGTCAATAATGTCAGAAGGCGACTGAGTTCAGTATCATCTTTAACCGGATTGACGACGATGTTATTGGTGAAGTCTTTCCAATAGTTGATGTAATCATTTTTATAGAGTTGGCGTAGGTCTCTACTAATCCGATACATTTCCAATGCGCTCGGTGCTTCGCCAGCAACACCCGCGTAGGCTGATAAAGCTTCCTTGATAATAGGGGAATCTACGGAAAGATCTAACTCGGTAAATCCACTCGGGGTAAAGATATGGGGAACAAGATAGCCTACAAAGCCAGAAGAGAATGAGTAGACTTGAGAGTAGTTGCTACCAAGCTCTGAGCGAATATCTATTCGATTGGCGTATTTAGTTTGGCTCTTAATATGTTGATAAAGCAGCGTTTCAATACCTGTTTGATTAATGACTTTACGAGCCAGTTGCTCTAAATCAGTATTAGATTCTTCAGGTATCAAATGATTGGCGAAGGCATCATCAAGTAAACTGGTCAATTGATTGAGAGTACTCGTTGTACCTACTCCTTGATCCTCCAGAGATTGAACAAAATAGGCTCTTAGTTCCTCTGTATTGTTCTTGTTAGGAGTAAATAGCAGACGATAACTATTGAGTAATGAAAGTGTTGTCGCTTGCTCTTCAAGATTAACGTATACGAACAAGTCATTGGCCAAAGACTTTTCTAAAGACGGCATCAACACGGCTTGTAACTCAGTGATATAGGCTAGTTCAACCTCTGGCTTAATAGTGTAAGAAGGCATGAACGGTAACACGTACCAAGGTTCTGGCTTATTATAAAGTTCGTAGATCTTACGGAGTGAATAAAGGTTAGGAATATTGTCTGCAAGATTTTCCACGTCATAAGGTGACGCGGTTATTGCTTCTTTGTAGCGTTCCAGAAGAGCATCAGCGCGAGCTTCCCGCTGGCTTTGGAAGTCGAAATCCAATTTGATGATTGCAAGTATTGCAATTAATAATAAGGCGCACAGAAGCGTATAAGTGGTTTGCATGGTCAGCAACCAGTTTTCTTTCTTCTTATTTACTCCCACAAGCATATGTTCAGGGATTAAAGCATGAGTCATAAGATGCTGGGCAAAAAGTACTTGCTTAACTGGCTGACTAGATTTTGGATGATAGAACTCGTGACCTAAGTCGTTGCTGATTGTTGCGGCAAGTGCATCGACGTTCTTACTGTCACTTCCTTCATGAGTGAAGAAAAAGCCACGGAACATCAAGCCATCACCCAGTTGATTGATGCCAAATATACGGTTTAATTGTAGCCACAAGTTTTGTTTTAACAGTCCAAATTGAAGTGGAGCCGCAGCGATAGACTTGCGGTAGTCTAGGTTGAGCTGCCCTGAGAGGGCACTTGTCATATTGGCAATCAGTTGACCTATCAAGGCGTCATAAGCGTGATCATACCAGTCTGCGTCAATACCACCGTGTTCTCTAAATGGCATCATAGAGCCAAATGCGTCTTCACGCCTTGCGTCTTCAAAACCAGAGAAGTATTGGCAGAAGTCACTGATGCTGCTGCTGTGAGTGATAATGCTGTACACCGGAATAGACAAACCAAAGGTTCGATTCAATCGCGTTAAATCGGCTTTTATCTGATCCGCTCTCATCTTTATGGCTTCTTTTTGCCCTAGTAATGCGTCAGCATTGGTTGCTAGCAGTAACCCGTTAAGGGCCTGTCTAGGACGCCATTTTTTCAAGCAGTTGTAGAGTGTCTTGAGGTATTCCGGGTGTTGGTCTTCTCCTTGGCTAACCGATATAACCAAAGAGTGTTCGCTGAGCCAGAAAAGAATAGGGAACTCGATATCATTGCCAAACTCGTCTACTTGGTAAGCTTCATAGCCCATTTGAGTAATGACATTGAAATCGTTTTGCGGTTTGTCACTGAACCAAAGATAGACGGGCAAATCATAACGACTCTGTAGTCTCTTGTTTGTCTTCTGAACTTTAAGAACGTTTTGAAAATGCTTTTGTAGCAACTGACATCGTCTAGCAATAAGCTCTTTCTTTTTATTCTCATCAGGGTCGTTAAGTTTATTGTTCTTTCGGCTCAACCAATAGGTGAAGAAACCGAGGATGCCAGATAGAATGATGCAAAAAGCAATCGCTATGACGAGGTAGGCCTTAAGTGCTGGCGTAAACCACACAGTTACCAACAGTAATATACAAAGCAAAAATCCGGAGGAAATACCGCTGATTAATGGCTTTGCTGTTGTCTTCTGTTTTTTTCCATCTGCCATGTCTATTTTCTTCCCTGAAAACTGTCTTTAGATCGTTATTGTTGTTTGTTTGTCTTGATCACAATTGAATCGATATTTTGGTTATCTTTGAGCCATTTCTGGGTTTCAATCGCTTGTGAACGATCATCAACATCGACTACTACTCTAAAATACTGTTTGTAACTATCGACTCGGGGCTCGTACTTGCTAGCGCTCAAACGCTCGATAAACAGCTGTGCATTTTGTTCATTCGAGAAGGTAGCGAGCTGAACTAACCAGAGTTTAGAGTCACTATTAATTGGAGAGGCGGCAACACGTGGACTCTGTTGAGCTTCTACTCGGCTTCCTCTAATAGGAGGGGACGAAAGGTCGCTATCGCTCGAAATAAACACAATATCGTTAACTTGTCCGGACAGAATATATCGCTGGCTGAAATCTGGCAGATAAGTAAAATCTCGAGATCGTTGTGGTAGAGTTTTACTGTACCAGAAGTAGGTGAGGGCTAGCGTTGAGCCGATAAGTGTAGCGAACAGTAAGCTGATAACGGCATAGCGCTTTTTGCGGCTAGGACGACGAACTTTAGGGTGAGTCACGCGAGTTTGGCAATGAATGCGAGTTGATTGGCGGTATTGACTTAATATTTGTTCTAGCTGGTGGATAAAGCGTTTAAGCTGCTCAGAACCTTGTGAGTGATACTGCCCTTTGAATCCAATACTCAAGAAAAGATAGATGATCTCGATAAGGTCGATCATTTTATTGGGTTGTCTCGCAGCCTTATCTGCTACGGAGAAGAACAGCTCCCCACCATTTCTCATTCCAAACAGCTCACTGAGAAGTGTTTTGTTTTCCCAACCGCGTTTTTCCCCCCAGTCGGTGTAGACGATAAATTCGTCAAGAACTACGGCAAATAAGAAGCACAACTTATCAATGACAGCTACGGGATAATTGAGGTGACTCCCCTTATCCTTGAGGTCACTAATCCTCGCTACCAATTGTTCTCTTAACTCGGCGATATCGTCTGGTTCGGGAATACTGTCGATTTTTAATGTCACCGCCAAGAGCTCAGCACTGATATTGATAAGCTGATTTTCTGATTTGTCGAAGTGCTTAAGAAACTCCATTTGTGTAGCATCTGGTGTTCGAAATACCGCAGGCTTATCAGAATTAACTTCTGATATTTTCTTTTTGGGGTCTTGTTCCCAAATGACGGTCTCTTCATCCAAATAGTCGAGCATGGATTACCTCAGCGCATATAAGTGTACTTCAAGATCAGGCACACGAGTATCGACGTGAAGTGCCAAGGCATCCCTCATAGTTAGCATCTCTTGCCACATAGGGTCTGAAGTATTGAGTTCAAAATAGGTAGTACCTTGAACCGGTTTAAGTTCGCTTGGTGCAACAGGAAGAGCTGTGAGGCTGATACCCGAGAGAGAGTTGCGAACCAATTCAACAATACGGGTATTACTGCTTAATTTCGCCGCAGCTATGAAGGTGTCACTGAGTTCACCTGCTGACAATGAAGAGGTCACACTGAGTACAAAGCGTCTTGATTGGACAGATAATGGGTCTTTAATAATGGTTCGGAGTAGTCGGCGTTTCTCAAATAGTGCAGTATCCCAAGTAAACTCTATTACTGAGTCTTGTTGAACAAGCGTCAAGAGGTTACGTAAATCGGCAAAAAGTGGACTGAAGTTACTGTACAACTTATCGACTTTTAGCGCGCTCGCTTCTGGAGCGAGTTCAGGGCTCAATGCCATTAACTCAGCTCTAAAACGATTGAGGTGCACGTACAAGTCATAAGTGCTATATCGCTCATTTTGTGATGTCAAATCAAACCAAGGCATCCAACTATTCAAAGTCTGTAGCCATAGGTAGTCAAGCATTAACGACTGGTCACTTTTTTGACTTTGACCTGCTTGAATGCGCTTAAACAAGTTCTGCGTCCGACTGACCAATAAGGCGTGAGTTTCTTTAACTTTATCCGTCAAATAACGTGAAGCTCCGTAGTGAAGGCACGCTGCGATAAATGCTCGGTCTAAAATGACCTCGCCAGCCTCAGTACATTCAAGTATACGAGCAACAGGAATCAATGAGTGACCTGAGTGATCATCGTGGTCAGAGAGAAGTTGAACGTTTAATCTTGCGACATCTACTTCAAGGCTGGTGTTTTCATGAGTCGCTGAGTCAAATACATTGATGGACTTGGTGACATAACGGCTTGTCCCACTCTCATCCTCACAATAATCGTTATTGCCCTGCAGAGCTAAAGGTAGAGCAAGATATATAGTGTTATCGACAGTACCAACAGGGATATTTATGGCGACTTCTTTGACGGTGTTAAACTGAGTGCCGTCGGGGAAAATCCCAGAGCATTGGGTGATGGCTAACTTTCCAATCTTTAACAGGTCTGTGTTAATAGAGAGCTCCGTCAAACCAAAAAATGGGGCAAAATGAGAGAGTGTGTCGACGTTTTGTCTGACATAGTTTTGGACAAATCTATCCTGCTGTTGAAAATGTTGAGGGGCAATAAACATGCCTTCTTTCCATACTACTTTCTTATGCGCGTCCACGAAAAATCCTTTTTATCGTTCTATCAGAATATCTGCCACCAACTAGACTCAGGAGCGACGATGTCAAGCTCTACATTAAGTCCAGATAGTCTAAGCGCGATGCTACTTTCACCATCAGTGGGTACAGCAGTTACTGCTTTTCCATTGCTTTCACGGTAGTTGGCATACTCCACTAATGCGGCGATGTACTGGGTATTTTTGTTGATATCTAGTGAGATAGTTTGGTTACTGTCAGGCATCACTGACGGTAAAACTTGTTTGACCACCAGACTACTTCCTAGCGCTTGGAGGTCGGAGTTATACAGAGTAATAAAACTGCTTTGCTCGAAGCTCTCTTTACTTGCGAGTTGATATAATCTGACCACGACAGGGTTGGCCGAGTCAGATTGATATTTGTTAATGGTATCGTCCGCATTAACAGTCATGCTATAGGCCGTGGTCACTGGGACAGGGTCGGAAGAACATGCTGTAATGCTGAGTACAAACAAAGCGGTCGATAGCATTGAAAACCGCATTAGTCTTCTCCTCCACGCTGCATATTTTCGATAAACAGCGCCTTAAATTGGCGGCGAAAATCGCCATTTTTCTGTCTGCGCTCAAAGGTCTTTCTATAAATGCGCCAGTAACGCTTTTCTTTGTTAACAAACAGGCTGTTGCCTACATATTCATTAAACTGAGACTCCAGTTGTTCAGGGCAGAACTCATCTAAAAATTGTTCTATGGTCTGTTCCAAGGCAGTAAAAAGTTGGTCGTGTTGAAATGATGGGTTTTGCAACAGGCTTTGGTTTTCTTTTGATAGCGCAATGAGCTGCTGTAACGAGGAGGTGATGTCATCGTTTTCTCTATTCATAGGAACGAATTCAATGGTCGAAGATGGCGCTGATTCTTCGCTAAAGTTGACGTGTTGGACGTTGTTTATTGGCTCTTCAAATCGAGAAATCTCTTCCTGTTCAAAACCGTCAAAAGGATCCGATGAAAATGGGTCATCGGCCAGTACGTTCTGGGTAGAAAAATCGTTGGTCATAGGGTCGACTTGTATTGAACTGAGTGTGCTGGTTTCAAGAAAATCAACATCATCGCTGGCGTCGATGTTGAAACTAAGGGTATCAACATCGACTTCCTTATTGACCACAGCCGCTTTCGAAGCCGTCAATGTGCTGACGAGAAGACTGTAATCTGCTACTGCAATGATATCGCCATCGCTAATAGGTAGCTGAAGTCCACCTTGTACCGATTTATCATTGAGATTAATGCCATTGCGACTTAGGTCTTGAATAAAGTAACCGTCACTGGTGAGAGTGATGGCAGCATGTTTACGCGATATTCGACTGGAGTGATCTGGCAGAACTACATCACAATCTGGGCTGCGGCCAATCACACCACCTTCCTCTGGAAGGTGGACAATTCGGGACGCGACGGCTTCCTGCTCCGGAATTGACACTAAATGAATACTAATGGCCATGGTTACCCCTTACACTTTTCCACTGCGCGATTAAAGCTTGTTAAGAACCCAGAGTATTCGTTGAGGAATCGATTTGAAAAGTAGACCCCCATCTTTTTTGTTTCCATATGCTGTGAGCGAAAGTAGTCTTTGGACAATCCAGCTACGTCTAACTCATTTTCAAAAACCAGTTGGTCTTCAAGTGCAATGTCGATTTCACGTTGTTTTAACAGCTTTAATAAAACTTTAGCATCTCTTGGCTGCTTCACTACGTTAAATCCCTGTCTTTTAAGCCAAAACCACTTGTTTGACCCAAATTTTGCAGAAAATTTGAGGTTGAGTTTATTTAATTCGGTGATCTTGGGATCGACACCAGCCCCGAAGTACCAGTTAATCTTCTGTTCGGCGATTGGGGTTGAAACTGCTGCATACTCATTTCGCTCCAGAGTTTCGGTCGCGACAAAAAAACCATGCTGATTGCCATTTTGGACTCGCATTTGGGCATCAGACCAACTGGTCATAGTAAATTGGTATGGTTGACCCATTGAACCAAGTGCGCACTTCACTGTAGTAATCGCAACACCTTTCATCTCGGCGTGTTCATAATATTGATAGGGAGGCCAGTCTTGGGTTGTTAACATCAACCTAGATGGACCTATCGTATTAGCCGTAGCACCATATGCAACTATGGTGCTAGCGAGCAACAAAGTACATCGCCTTGAAAATGATAGATAACTTGTCATGTTATGGGGTTTCAAGAACATCCTTATTCCTTACTAACTCTGAAATTTTCAACATAGAAACGGGAGGGAAATACCCAATTAGATTTGCGGTATCGGCATTAACGATATAGGAAAACTGTTGGAGCGTTTCAATGGGTATATCTCCAGCAAAAGTGTCTTCGGTGAGTATTTGCTGCGCTTTAAAGGCCGCAAATTGACCAGCATAATAATAGCGGCTAACAACACCAACAAGCGCACCGCTATTGCGTATTGGTGATTCTGTGGCTGAGAAAGTAGGTAGCCCCGCACTGTGAACAATATCAGTAATTACTTTAGCATTCGATATCAGTAGCGAGTCTGCCGGTAGGTACACTAAATCCACGTCGTCGTTCTTCATTTCGACGACCAAAGATTGAATATTGGCCTTTTCTATTCCGTTAGTCGTTTTCTGGACTGGGTAGCGTTTGACGTTAATACCGTTTTGTGTCGCGACGGCCAGTAAAGTGTTCGCGGCTATTTGCGAATTGTTTTCTAAAGGGTTAAACAAAATACCAACAGTACGGATGTCTCCCAGTTCTTTGATGACGTTAAGCTGCACTTCATAGGGGACAATATGGCTAACCCCAGTATAGTTTTGGGCTCTTTGTGAACTATCCACACTATCTACTATTTTTGAGCCAATAGGGTCGCTCACAATATTAAAGACAACCGGTATTTCACCGCTACTATTAAACTTTGTAGGGGCATTAGTGCTACCCAAAAGTGACAAGGTAATGGTGGTCCCAAAGGTATAAACAAGATCAGGTCTAAGACCTTCAAGGGAGTCGATGTGCTTTGCTAAAGTTTCTCGGTTCTTATCCGCATCTAAAATAGTGATTCGGACGCTATCATTCTTATTCATTTCATCAACAAACCCTTGCTCTGCTTGAGTCACTCCTCGCCAAAGCAGCATGACGACATGTTTGGAGTCCTGCAAGTTAGAGTTAGGACTATCTTCATTTGCCGAGACTATCGACGTCAGCAGCAAAGTTACGATTAAGACGATGGATTGAAGCGATTTAATCATGCGGAAGCTCCTTCAACGTCACTAAATATTTTGTCTTTCTTTTGCCAAAAGTAATACACCAATACAAGGCTTATAGTGCTGACAAATAGCAGTCCGCCTAGGATCATTACGGTGTTAATAAACCCATAAATGCCAAGCAATGCTCCAGTTAAAATAGGGCCTGTCACATTACCGATCCTCTCTGTAAGTCTAAAAATACCAATCGCTTTTCCCCGTTCACTGGTGGAGACTTTCATTAGACTCATCACCAAAGGGATCTGTGGTGAAATACCGATGCTGTGAGCTACACCAACAACGAGAACAACAACTAGCAATCCAAGGGTGCCATTAAAGTAATAGATGTTGAGCAAAGCAAATGAGGACAACAGTCCGCCAATCACTACGAAGACAAGTTTGTTTTTAAATCTGTCTATCCATATCGCGGTTAAGGGCGAGATTACCACAATGGCTAACCCATAGATCATCAAAATACGTCCGGACATGGCATTGCTCTCGCCAAGATGCTGCAGATAAACGGGGCATAAATAATAGAGAAAGCCGGTAAGAACTACTTTGGCTGGAATAGCGCTGCAAAAGCTTATAAGAGCAAAGTGTTTATTGCTCAATAGATCACTGAAGTCGGATAGCTTAATTGGCACTGAAGACTGGTTATTGTCGCCTTGTTCGAAGAAGCGCCAAACTAACAACACGCCAACGATGCTGATCCCCGAAGCTAAGAAGAAGGTGCCACTATATCCAATACGGTCAGCAAGCAAGCCTCCTATAGCTGCTCCGCACAAGGAGCCCGAGAAGAACGAAGACAAGAACGTCGCCATACCTTTGGTTCTATTTGAATTGTCGGTATAGTCACTGACAAAACCTTGCGCTGAAATAAACACTAATCCATAGCCTAATGCGGTAATCGTTCTGCTGAGAAGCATCGCAGATAATGTATTGCACAAACTGGTGGAAACCATGCCAACTGTGATAACCAAACCACCGATAATTAGCGCCTTACGTCGTCCTAATTTATCTGACCAGTATCCTGCAAAGGGTAGAGAAATCGCCCAGACCAACATGAATAACGAGATAGGAAAACTCGCTTGCATACTTAATGGTATCCAAGAGACATCCATCACTAAGGTCGAGACATAGTTGGGGAAGAAAGAGAGAGATGCCGCCTCGGCAAAGACAAACAAAAATAAGGGCAGGCGGACAAAACGATAGTTCTGATGTTCAATTATCGATGTTTGTGAGGTGTTTTCTGCTAGAGTTGTTCGGTTAATTTTTGCAAGCAGCGAGCTGATTTCATCGCGGCTTGTGACCTTAGCAGTCATGTCTGTAAAGCCTTTACTGAGCCGAGCAACTAACTGTTTTAATTGGTGCCACGGTGACATGATCATATAGTTACAAAGGAAAAGAATCACTTCAGTAACGACTAGCAAAGAGGCAACCAATATGGATAACATATCGAGCAAGTTCTCTTTAAGGAGAGTGGCAACGAGATTCTTGTCCGATGATATGGTTAAGGCGATGGTGTCGTGGTTATTGAGTGGAAATAAATGGGTGTTGAGTTGCAACTCATCGAATTGAGCACCAGCGTTCACTAATGTTTGTGATTCTTGGACGATAGAAATCGCGATAATGTCGTTGTGATTGACCAGATAGTTGGCTAGTTCACTATCAAGACCACGTAGATTAGCGACATCAAAGCCACTAGCGATGAGGTAATCTAGTAATTGAACGAGGGAGTAGGCAATAATGGAGGCTTTTTCGTTTAATTCTTGTTGATAGATATCCGCGAAGTAGTCCATCATTTGTAATGAAGTCATAAAGTTGGCAACAAAAGTGGTGGTGAATGCCAACACCAGAATCAACATCGTGGTGTGTCTTTGTCTGAATTTTTGCCAACGGGTTAAATGCTGTTGGTTGCCTTCCATAATTTGGCTTGCAAGCTCAAATTTACATCCTGCAATTTCTTGCGACGACAAGCATTGATCGACCTCGGAGGTTCGGCGCAACATGTGCTTTGTGATACCGTGAATGAAAATTAAATTACACAGTGTCGCAATAACGATCCAAATTACAGCGTAGAAAGCACTTTTTGAAATGAGCCCACTGCGCAACGAGCCTAAATGTTCGAGGGAGTAAGTGAGTGAGATCTCGCCGTCCAACTGACCGAATGCATTGTAAATAGGTGTGCGTAGCTGTTTAGTTTGGCTTTCTGCGATAGAGACCTCTGCGTGGTTGGCAAAGTAGAGCCGCTCAGTTTGTCTATCGGTAACTTCAAGAGCGATTAGGCCAGAAACGCTGGCTAAATGACGTTCCAATAGAGACTGTACATTGCTGATGCCATGCAAAGGAACACCGAAGGCAATAGCATTGTTGATGTCGGACAAGGTTTCTTGCATGACCACCTTATATTTGGAGTCAGTCGTCTCAGTTAAACGCTTATCAAAATTTAGGTAGTTTAAGCTGGTGGTCAGGAAAATAGACAGTGACAAGACGAAAAAAATAGCGAAAGAAAGCTTGAAGCTAAGCCCCGGTAACATACCGCGAGACTTGCTGTTTACGCTTTCATCCTGAATATCCGTTTTTTGTCGACTCATCACTATCGCCTTTTTGCTAGCTAATACTTAAAGAGAAACCATTTTTGTCATCACCGGAGACCTCCACATGATTTATGGCTTCTTGTCTGCTCAAGCGATTAATACACTCTTCAGCTAACTTGGGCATGAGCGAGCGATTAATGATCTGCTCTACCGCACGACCGCCAGTTGTTGGGTCGTTGTTTTTCTCCACAACGTAGTTAATGAACGACTCATCCCATCGGAATGATGCTTGGTATTGCTCAGCCAGTTTTTTCTTAATACGATTCAGTGATATTTCGGTTATCTTGCCTAACTCACTATCGTTAAGTGGGTAGTAAGGCACAATGGTCGTACGGCCTAAAAATGCAGGTTTAAAGTAACGTTGAAGGTCAGGTCGAATCATTTCTAACAGCGTGCTGTTATCAAGCTGGGATTCAGCTTCGTCACAAGCATCGCAAATAGCTTGGTCAGCCGCATTTGAGGTCATGATAATAATGGTATTTTTAAAATCGACACTGCGGCCTTCACTGTCCTTGATATGTCCTTTATCGAAGATTTGATAAAAGAGATCGTGGACACCAGGATGTGCTTTCTCCATCTCATCAAGTAACAGAACAGAGTAGGGGTTGCGTCTAATCGCTTCGGTTAATACACCGCCTTCACCAAAGCCCACGTAGCCCGCCGGACTACCGAGCAACATTGATATTTTATGTTCTTCTTTAAACTCCGTCATGTTAATGATGGTCATGTCGTTGCTACCACCATAGAGCTGTTCTGCAAGTGCCATAGCGGTTTCAGTCTTACCAACACCACTTGGGCCGCACATCAAGAATACGCCGATAGGTTTACGGTTATCCGTCAAGCCAGCTCTGGAAATACGAATTGCTTTAGCGAGCTCTTGTTTTGCCACATTCTGCCCAATCACTCGTTTATCGAGCTCGGTTTCCAGAGTAAGCAGCTTATTAATTTCATCACTCAACATGCTTCCGACGGGAATTCCGGTCCAGTTTGCAATCACTTCAGCGATCGTTCCTTCATCAACTAATGCGTGAACCAGAGGAGTCTCTCCTTGTAACTCTGCCAATTCATCTCTCAGCTTGTTCAGTTCTTCAGTCATTTGCTCAGGGTTTTCGGTTTCTTCGCTCGCATTGCTGATATCAGATTGTATTGCTTTAATTTTATCAACTAGCTCAACTTCTTGATTCCACTGGCTATTCAAGGCATCGAGTTTGTTTTGTTTTTGCTCTTTTTGCTGTGTGACTTCTGCAATATCGGCTTCATTGCCACCGAACAGCGCTTGCTCTTTAGCCAATGCCATCAATTCGTTTTCTTGATAACGAATCATTTGCTCTAAAGACTCGATAATTTCTGGCTTTGCGCCTTGGGTTAAGGCAATTCGAGCACTTGCAGTGTCGAGCAAGCTAATGGCTTTGTCTGGAAGCTGTCTTGATGGTAAATAGCGTATTGATAGATTAACGGCGGCTGCAATGGCTGATTCGGTAATGAAGGCACCATGATGTCCTTGAAGTGAGTCGGCAACCCCTCTTAGCATCTGCATTGCGTCTTCTGCGTTTGGTTCTTCAATGGTGACAACTTGGAATCTTCGGGTTAGAGCAGGATCTTTCTCAAAGTACTTTTTGTATTCCGCCCACGTTGTTGCTGCGATGGTTTTGAATTCTCCACGAGCCAGGGCCGGTTTCAGCAGATTAGCAGCGTCATTTTGTCCGGCTGCACCGCCAGCACCAATTAACGTGTGTGCTTCATCGATAAAGACGATAATGGGCTCCTCGGAGCTTTTAACTTCGTTAATGACATCTTTTAGTCGGTTTTCAAATTCACCCTTAACGCTTGCTCCTGCTTGGAGGAGCCCAAGGTCGAGAGAGTGAATTTGAACACCTTGAATCGCCGCTGGCACCTCGCCAGTTGCAATTCGAAGCGCTAATCCTTCAACCACTGCGGTTTTACCGACGCCAGGTTCTCCTACGAAAATAGGGTTGTTTTGTCTCTTACGGCACAAAATATCAATAGCTTTGCGCACTTCACTGTTGCGTCCAGAAATGGGGTCGATCTTGCCATCTTGAGCTTGTTGGGTCAGGTTGATAGTGTACTTTGAGAGCGCATCGCCACCGCTAGACGACTCACCACCTGTGCTGGTGCCAGGGGAGGTGGTAGAAGTCGACGCACCACTTTTTCGAATAAGACCTTGTAAAGATTCAGTGGAAACATCTTTCAAACTCTCAAGTTTCAAAGCGGAAACACCCATTACGTTTTGTTGAAGCATGGACTGAATAAGGTGCAGACTGATTATTTCACCATGTCCGTAGTTTACCGAGGCAATCATCCACGCATCTTTAATCAATTCAGTGAGCTCATGGCTTAGTGTTGGTTGTCCTTCACTTCCTTTGGGAAGACGCGTGATTTTATCCGTGAGTTCACTAACCAAAGCATCTTGAGCAATGTTTTGAGAACGACAGAGATTTTCTAGACCTTTGTCTTTCTGTGAGATGAGCTGCAAAATCCAATGCTCTACTTCGATAGCAGGCACCCCTTGGTTCATTGCTGCTCCAGCCGATACTTCTAGAGCCTGCTTTAACTCGGGTGAGAGTTTGCTAACTAAATTAGTGAGTGTTACTTGTGCCATGTATAAATTCCCTTTTTTGATGTCCCTAGAGTCCTAAAGCTAGATCAGCGTAGCCTTATTCGTACCTTGGATTGTGGAAAACGCTCAGGAGCTAAGCAGTCGACTTCTCCCAGTTTCGCAGAGCTTAAAGCGTTGGAGCTAAGAACTGGTGCATTTAGATGCTGCCTAAGAATGAGAAGATAGATCGTTACTGGAGTATCATCTTTGAGATAATGTTGAACCGTTGACTTCACATCGTTTGCTAATCTTGAATCCCGTTTGAGCTGTTCGACTTCGCGTCTATTCTGAGGCTCGATATAAACTTTAATGCTGGCACTAGGTACATCACAGCGACTTCCTATTAATAAACCGTGTCCTAATTTATTGTTTTTCCTAGACCTAACAGATTTACCAATATTGCTAGTTGCGGCTTCAGGTAGCTTTCGAGTCTCATATGGGGTGACTTGTACCGATATCTTTAGTTCGTAGTAGTCGTTTAATAGTTGCTCTAACGTACGAATGTTTCTGCTATTTTGACCGAGCAGCATGGTATATTGAATCAAATGACGATTGCTATTTTCCAATCCTGACAAATGATAAAGCGTGTTACTTAACTTATTGTTTTGCTCATTTTGAAGCAGTAACCAAGCGCGTGTCTCTTGTTTGTAAGTAAGCTCAAATTGACGTTGGTTGAAGACATCAAGAAAGGCTTTTAATCCTTCGTCTTCCTGATGTAGTGCTT
The DNA here is from genome assembly GCF_027586995.1 of Vibrio sp. La 4.2.2. Classification (NCBI taxonomy): domain Bacteria; kingdom Pseudomonadati; phylum Pseudomonadota; class Gammaproteobacteria; order Vibrionales; family Vibrionaceae; genus Vibrio; species Vibrio sp. La 4.2.2. Next base: position 170,967 of record NZ_JAPPTJ010000007.1, on the reverse strand, counting down.
CAAGCAATTCTTCATAGATGTAATCAGGGATGACACCATATACACCGGACAAAGCCGTCTTTGCGATAGATAAACGTATTTGTCTATTGGTGACTTCTATCTGACTAATGTCATTTAAATCTCCACTGGGAATGACTTCTGATTCTAGTTTCAATTGAGTCCGGTTCTGAGGATTGTCAGAACAATACGATTGAAGAACACGAATAGCTTGAGCAAACTCAAAATCATCGGGCTGATTGCAGAGACCGTTCATAGGTGAACTAGATAGGTTTAAAGACATAACTGATTCCCGTGAACTTTCGCGAAACAGAGGCCGCTTTGCGGCTTACCATATAGATTGACACTAAGTTGTATATAGCGGTCAAAACTGCAGAATTGTTTGAAAAACTCGTTCATGACTATTGAGAACGAGTGATAGGGCATCTCAGAGTTGAGCTCTACCGTGATTTCTGTACCCGGGACAAATACATTTTTATTGTGAACTCGCAGCGTAGAGACTTGCGTTTGGAATTTCACATTGTTGATGGTGTTAATTTCATCGAGGTTTTTGGCATCATGCGCGAATAGCTTAAAAATTCCTTTTAGCATGGATGCGGGATCATCGCTTTGCAGCAAGGAGTTAAAGTTACATGTTAAAAGTCCAATCAGCTGGCTTAATGACTTTTCACTATTTTGTACATCTTGCGGCGCGGATGGCGGGTACATCAGGGTCATGACTCCGGGGAGATCAATGCTCTCTCGGCATTCAAGCTCACCAGACGCACTACAGGCCAGTTTGTCATTGCAGCACAATAAACGTGCAATTAGCGTGGCATTTTCCGATTGATAAAGAGACTCTGAAACGACGACTTCAAACTGTCGCTCTAAGTTCATTTTCGCTTCCCAATAGGCAGTACTTGTACCGTGTGTCTTTTTGCTGTGTTTGTATTTGTCCCCTAGAACAGGCACCAGTTCGACATCTCCGTATGCAGTGATTTGTTTGACTGATTGGATCTTGATGATGTCGATGACAGAGTCATTGCCACTGTTAGGTTGAATAGGATAAGCGAGGCGACGCCCATCGACAGTAATCGGTTCGCTTATGTGCTCGAAAGTATTAATTACGGGCACAACATTTAGACGAATGACGTCGGTATCAAATAAGCGCAAAAACTCAGAAGGAATGTCATTCAGGAAGATATTCAAAGTACATTGATGGTCATTAACTTTGCTAATAGCGCTAGCGAAATTTCTTATAATGAAAAACTGTCGTTTTTCTTTGAATAAGAAAAACTCTCTTATGATTTGAAAGCCATCAAACTGATTACCTTTTGCGGGTAAAAACTTAAAATCAGGATCGCCGACACGGCTCTGTAGTTGCACGCCACTCAACTCTGCAATTGTGTTGTTTTCATGATCTGACAGAGAGATAGCGAGACAGTTCGAGAGCAGAAGTTCTACTAATAAGTCTGCGTTGTTAGCAAAACCTTTTACAAAGAAGTTTAAGTCAGAACAAGCTAGCGAGGAAAAGTAGACACCTTCATCTCCCGTTGATAATTGAATCTGAAGCGCAGCATTGGCCAGTTCCGCCTCTTCTGGCTTATGGACTGAGAACGGTGCAGTGGTTGCTGAAATATCTGTTATGCTGAATGGGTTGATCGCTAAGTTATCAACCGTTTGAAACAAGCACTCTTGCTCCCCAATCATATTTGAAAATTGACTACCCAATGGAATATTCGCGTTCTCTGTAATACCATCCGGTGCATTCAATTCTGCGTAACCAATACTTGGAACTCGTTGATTGATGGAAGGGTATATCACGTCTATCAAGCTATCGATAACTTGCGAATCTTGGGTCTCCAATGCCATTTCTGTTTTAGCGTTGAGCAAGGCAACACCGTCCAGCAAACGCGCGAGGCTGGGATCTTCGATTTGCCCCTGATGCATATCGAGTAATGAGGCAATATGAGAGTGCTCCTCGGCATAGAACCCTAAGGAACGCTTTACTAAAGCTAACTCTCTTTCATAATATCGAAGCAAAGGATCAGTCATATTCTTCCTCTGATATCTTGGCACTGAAGTCACCAAGCGCTATTTTCGAGTCAAAGACGAGGGTTTGTTCTCCGTCCTGAGATAGATGCTTGGCTACAATGGTAAATTGAATACAGTTTTGACCTTCCCGGCGTTCTAACATCTCCACAGAAACATCGGATAATCGCGGTTCATATGTGGTAAGCCATGTTTCTATTTTTCTTGCCAACTGTGTTTGGTCGAGGTTGGCGGTCAACAGCTGAACATCAGTAATACCGAAGGTAAAACTAGAACATCTGACCTCAGAAAGACTGTTTTCGACAGCAATTAACGGTGCTTCAGACTCTAGTAATCGAGTCAGATGGTAGCGAATATCGTCAATCTCATCGTCTTGGCGAGATGATTGAATAAAAGCATTGTAGAAACTCACTGCCTGACCTCCCCAAGCTCCGTAGTTAACACCACTTCACCGTTAAAATGGTCGAACTGATATTGGGGAACCATTCGTAACGTGCAAGAGAAATGGCCGGGAAGGGACTCTATCTCGTTAACGGCAATGTGTGCTTTGCTGAGAGGATATTTTGCCAAGGTCTCTTCGTTGGCGTAGTTCACATTACTGGAGAATTTCTCAATCCAGTTTCGTAGAAACTGTTCACATTCTCGCGCATCACTGAAGTTACCAATCATTTCACGCACTTGAACTTTGAGAAAATGGGCGACACGGCAGCACATCAGTGTCGTTTGTAGTTGAGCCAAAACTTTGTCGTTATCGCTATCTGATGGTGCCCACACTGAATTGTTACCAGAGAAGTAGAGCTTGCCTGTTAGTGCGTTTCTTGCGAGAGAGATGAAACCTTGATTGGAATAAAAGCTAGCGATTCTACCAAATAAATAACTGTCACATTCGCTGTAAGTAAGCTCAGATGTTTTGTGTTTCCATGCCAGAAGAGCCCCTTGTTCTTTATCACTCCAACGAGCTTTTAGGAAGCCAAACCAACCGATACGATGGTGTTCCTTCATGACCGTAGATAGGAAAGCAATATTGGCATATCCCCAAAGCGTGTCGCCTTTTTCTTGATAAAGGAATCCACAGCGATGATCTTTGTACGGTTGACGCAATTTGATACGTGGCATCGCTAAGCCAAGAAAACGAGCACTAGGTTGCTTGCGCAGAGCTTGCCAAGCTGTGTAATCTGGGCCGTTTAAGACCTTTTCTATTCTTTGTGTATTGGAAAGCCAATCGGCGCCCGAGTCGGCAAAAAAAAGTGAATCAGGAGAAGCTAGCATGGTACATAAAGTTTGTTCACCCAGTTGACCAATTAGACCCAGTGTGTAGATGTCGTCAAATTCGCTATTGACGTCTAGGTCCATGGAAATAGGGTGTGTGAAGGCGATACAACCAAAGGGTTGTCCACCTAGCGTATTAAGTTCTTTATTGCCAATGGTATTGAACAAAAAAGTTTGTTTGATGGAATATGATTGATTGAGGTCGTTTGATACCTCTTCCCAGCTCATATCAAGAATTTTGAGTTTGGTTCTTTGCCTGCTGACTGGTTGTGTTGCAAGGTAAAGCGCTTGACGCCAACTAGCCTCTAGAGCTTGAAAGTCGTCATTGTGCAGAATGAGATCCATTTGTTTGGAAAGGCGCTCATCTAAGACAAGAATGAGTTGAGTAATTTGCGCAATAATACGCTCTGCTGAATAAGTAGAGTATTGGTGTTCTTTTTTTGCTAGTTCGACCATCATTGCGAGTGCGTCAAACAAGTATGAATCTTGTTTGGGGTCGAGCGCGTTAAATTGTTTTTGCCAGTCTGTACTAAACATCTACATCAACTACCGCAGCATTTAGCCGCAACCACAAAGGTTGCGGCTTATCACAATTAACCAGGAATCTTCGCAACCATGCGAACAGAGGTGGTAAGTTCTTCGAGTTGAAGCCATGGTCTTAGGTGTGCAATCGCAGAGTAAGCCCCAGGTTTACCCGGCTGTTCAACCACTTCAATACGAGACTCTGCCAGTGGCGTACGAGCTCGAGAATCGTTACCAATCGCACCTGCGTTGGTGTATTGGTCGATCCAAAGTTGAAGTTCACGTTGAATATCGGGTGCTTCAATGTTTGAACCCAAACGATCACGTCCCATTACTTTCAAATAATGGGCAATTCGACCACTTGCCATGATGTATGGCAGTCGTGCGGAGATAGCAGCGTTAGCCGTAGCATCCGGATCGGTATAGGTTTTCGGTTTTTGGGTAGTTTGCCCGCCGATAAAAACGCCATAGTTGGTGTTCTTGTAATGAACTAGAGGAAGGAAACCAAGGTCGCTGAGTTCTTTCTCTCGTTCGTCGGTGAGATTCACTTCTGTTGGACATTGCTGGACTAGATCGCCAGCCTCAGTCTTGTACGTTAGGTTAGGCAGGTTTTCTACTTTACCGCCGTTATCAAGACCTCGAATAGCAGTACACCAGCCATATGCAGTAAATGCTTGAGTCATCTTAAGACCTAGATCATACGCCGCATTAGACCAGACAAGTTCATCGTTATTCTTCGGATTCGGATTACCATCCATATCAACATCCAGCTCTTCATAAGCGAAGACGTCTGTGCTTAGCCCTTTTTGTCCATATGGTAAGCGTGCCATAGTACGAGGAAGCGTCAGAGTGACATAACGCGCGTCATCACTTTCCCTAAACGAGTTCCAAGCAGCGTATGCAGGAGAGTCAAAGCCTGCTGCGACAGGTTTGCCTTCTTCAAATGTAGAGAAGTCATTGAACTCAAACATTTGCGCATTGGCTGCGGCAATGAATGGAGCGTGGCACGCTGCAGCTACTTCGCCCATGTAACGAAGAAGTGCTACATCTTCATCTTTTGCGCTGAACTCGTAGTCACCGATGAATGTGCCGTAGGGCTCACCACCTGCTGTACCGTATTCATCTTGATACAGGGCGTTGAAGAGAGGACTGCGGTCTATAGCTGGTGCATCTTCAAATTGTTCGAGCAATTCATCTTGTGAGAAATCAACCATTTTGATTTTCAATGAACGCCCAGTGTCGCTCTCTTTGACGAGTTTTTGTAGACCACGCCAAGAACCTTCAAGCTTTTGAAAGTCGTCTTGTTGCATCACCGCAGAAAGCTGCTTTGACAGCTTCTTGTCGATTTCGCCGATGGCGCTTTCAATAGTTTTAGTTAAGTTTTTATCCCACGTTACGGTGCCTGAAAGTGCCTGTTCAGCAAGTACTGAAAACAGCTCTTTAGTTGTATCCGCAGGAGTTTGTGTTGTGGCTTCAATCGCTCTGTCAAGGAAACTCAGTGAGCCTTCCTCAGCGGACGGTTGGCCTTGTACGTCTGATTCAGTGCTCATTCTTCTGCTCCTTTCTGTTCAATACCAAGTTCTTGAGATAAGGCGTTGATGGTGTCTGCACTTTGCAACACTTCTTTCAATAACTTCTCTAGATCACGAGAGCGATCAGCCTTAGAAAGTAGTACCTTCAACTGATTGCGAGTCTCTACGAGCTTTTTTAAGGGCTCGACTTGGTCAATGATGGCTTCAGGCTCGAAGTCCTTCATAGAATTAAACTTAAGGCTTGCTTCAAATTGACTATCATCTTCGGCAAGAACATTGTCTACTTTCATGGATAACTCAGGACCAACGCGTTTCATAACATGATCGAAGTTATCTTTGTCTAAGTTATAGAATGTGCGATCTTCAACATCTTCTTTGTCTTGTTTATGACCAGAATAATCACCGATTACACCCACAACAAAAGGCAGCTCTTTTGTTTCAACTGCTCCATTGGTTTCTACATCATATGTGATGCTAACGCGGTTCTTACTTACGCGTTTGTGCTGAGAATTTAGTGCCACAACATCTCTCCTTGATTAATTAGCTAGCGGTTGAAGTGACTTTCGCTTCAGTTGCATCAAAGCCGACTTCTGGGCCTTTCTCGATTTTTCCGCCTTCTCCCTCGATATAGTAAGCTTTTGAAATCTCGGTGTAGGTAAGCGCAAAGCTCTCACTTGGTAATGAACCGTTTGTTCCTGTCATTGTGTAGTTAGACATACGTGCGTTTTTCAGCGTTAAGATAAGGTATGGATCAGCACCAGAACCTTCGCGATTTGGTTTAGTCATCACCACTTCAATGGTTTTACCTTCAGCACCTGGTGCATATAAGAAAGTTGTAAGGTAAGGTGAGGCACCATCACAGCCACGGCCAATAGTGATTTCCCCAAGAGCTACCATACCTTGGTCAGCATTGTTGGCATTACCAACATCAATACCTACGCCACGAACGGCGCTCCAAGAAACATTATCAATGGCAAAGAACCCATCTTTACCACCAATTTTCTCAACGGTTGCTGCACCTTTAGGTTTGGTTCCGTCAATTCTCATAAAAATAGAAGCCATCAGTTTTCTCCTTCGCGTATCGCGTTAAACCGTTACCATTCAAAATCAGAAACGTCTGAATTTGCGGTAGCTTGAGTTACTTCATTGTTGTTGGATTGGTTTGAGGCCGAGGATTCGGCATCATTCGAGTTGCTAGTAGGAGACTCTGTGTACTGCTTAGAGTGACCACCAGACTGAGTTGATAGTGAACTGTTTTCCATGTTTATAGGGGCGTCATTCATTCCAATCAGTGAATCGATTTGATTAAGTGCATTGGAATTATTTCCTACCAGAATTTTCATCAGTTCTGGTAAGGGTAGTTGTCCCCAAACAATTGCCCGTTCAAGTAGGTAACTAGTTGGGTTATGTGGTTCAGTTTGCTTAAAGAAGTCCGCCAGAGTTCTCAATTGATTATAAGCGGCGTCTCTTGTGAGAGGCTGTGTAGAGATAGTTGAAACTGTCGCTGAAATAGGGGGTGTAGATTCTGGTGCTTTATTAGGCGTCGCATCGGGAATACTAACGGTATCTGGATTAGAACTGACCGAGTCTATATTATCGTGAGCTTCTGACTGCTCAGAGCTATCTGGTTGAGATTGAGCCTCGCCAGAAGCTGCTTCAGTGTTCATATCGTCTAAAGGCCACTGACTATATTGGTTACCGATTAATGTTCGCAGTGCCGTTAAATGGCTTTCGAAGATTTCACGGACGAATTTAAAGCTGAGCGCTTGGACGCCATGGCTTTGACAACGTTCTGCAAGTACAGTTTCTACCTGATTTACCTGCTCTACCAATTGCCCTAAGCCGAGAATCAAGTCGGTACATTCAAGGCTAAAAGCGTCGTTAGCTTCGTTTTGCAGATCACTCAATGTGCCGCTGCGTTCTGCTTGGAAATAGCGAGAATAAGTGATGTTGCCAACAAGAGGAATGAACTGTGTTGGCATAAAGAGCGCGGAGGCCTCGGGTGCGTCACCGATGAACTGCGATAACGGTTTGATGCGAAACTCCACCAGTTCTTTTTGTTTTCCAGACTCATCCGTCGCCTTGACCTTGTTGTCAGGCAGTGTTGGATGCAAGGTATCCCAGAAGTTGTCAATGTAGTTTTGAAGAAGCTTAAAACCTTCAATCAGCTTCGGTATAGGTTCTCGGTCAAATGACAAGCTAGTTATGTACCAGCTCCAAAGTTCCGTATCTTTTGTTTTCGAACCGAGTGCTTCGTTGAGCTGTTCTCTAAACTGCTGCCAGTTTTGATCATTGAGTTCAGACTTTTCTTCGTCAGCAAATGCATCTGGGGCTTCTAACATTTGTCTAAAGGATGAAAGGGCGGTGTTATATCCATTTCTGATCGCTCTATATTCGCCGCGATCAAGCTTTAAGTATTGTCCACTGGGAGCGTCTTCCGATAGAGCGCCTGATAGGTCATCGAAACTGTACATACCATTCCTTGGTTTATTTCATTTATGCATATCAAAGCAATTAACAAAACTATTTACTTTTTAAAGTGTCAATAGCTTAACAACATGATTACATTGCTTTAATATTAGAGGCGTTTTTCAGAAAGTCTCGGAAATTTGTGAAATTTCGTCATTTTTTTACTTTTCGGTAGGAATATTGGAACGACGTCACACGCGAACGCTAATTAACTATAATAAAATTAGGGGTTTATCCCCCTATTAGGACTGTGGGCATTCCCGCAACAATGGTACCTCCGTGTGCTGTTGTGTCACCTAATCTCGCTGCTGGCCGATTGCAAATAAGCACTGTCGCACTGCCCTTAATTATGCTGTCCGGTGGCCCTACGCATGTGCACATGTCTCCCATGACTGACGCAGGCATGTTCCCGATTAAAACGGTTGGTACTCCTGGCCCAATAATAGGCCCTCCTACGTGCGGAATAGGGGGCACTGCAGGTGTTTGCATTGGGCAGACATGCATGTCTGTTGAACGAGCTGCTGGCAAAGTCATAACTTTCCTAAGCCTCCATGAGCTATATTGAGAGCGACTGCGATGGATTGTTGATAATAGTCGGCATGCTTGTCCCATTCAGGTATCGCAGCGGCGGTGTTAATGGCCCCAGCGCAGGCTTTAGCGTATAGCTTGGGGTCGGGGAGTACACTGGGGAGTTCAGGTGACACAATACTACCAGCACCGTTCCAAAATACAGCTTGTGCTAACCATGATGGTGCGCACTTTAACTCTAATCGAGTTGCATAGAGTTCGCAGCGCCGCCTTCCCTCTTCACTTGGTTCAAATACCCATTGTTTGCAGCTTGCAAGGCAAGTCTGTTGTGTTTTGTTCCAGTCCGGCATCCGAATCTCAAGGCATAAGTAAGCCCAAAGGATGGCTTCCCTTACCGGTAAAGCGTGTGCAAGAAATTGAACCAGATCGAAATAGAGCTCTTTCTCTTGCAATGTCGCTATAAAATCTTCAATGCTCTGTGACTGAGCTAGTATCTCAGTGAGATCCTCTGAAGCACTAAACAATGGCGTGATTTGCTCAGGGTTTACGTAGGGTATCTTTCGATACTGAAGTTGTTGAGTCATCATTAATTTACCTTCACTATAGCGCCTTTGACTTCAGACATGACAGCACCGTTAATGGATGCTTTCAGGTTTGACTTGAGATCGGCTGAGAGCTTTCCTTGAGCGGTTAAAGTCGTCTGGGCGTCTAATGTCAAGCTCGCCCCTTTTATAGTTCCACTTCCTGAGGCGTCTACAGTTACAGACGCAGCGGATAATTTGGCAGACGTTGAGCCTTTGGCATCCAACGTCATGCCCTGAAGTTTTAGTGCGTTAGAGGCTTTAATTTCGATTGCACTAGATTCAATCTTGATAGAGGAAGAGCTGATGGTGATTTTGCTTGAGCCTACTTTTAGCTCTAGAGAGTCTTCGCCCTCAATGCTGACGGTCTTGGCTTTGCCGCTAAACGCTTTAGCAACGCTCATCGTCATCGCATCCTCAGCGGTATAGGTAATAGCTTTGGTCGCTTTATAGGCGACTTCACCTTTGATGGTCGTGGTGACGTTGTTTTCTACTTCTAAGGTAAAGTCCTTAGCGGCATGTTGATAAAACAGTTCGTTATCTTTTTTATCATCGAAGTACCACTCATTACTCTGACCTTTAAGCATGGTTTTAATACCAGTTTGAGTAGAGTTTGCTGTCTTATATGGAGGAGCATTCTGACTATTGTATACCGAGCCAGTAATAATTGGCTTATCCGCGTCGCCATTAATGAAAGTGACAAGCACTTCTTGGCCAACTCGTGGGATAAACTGTGTCCCGTAACCTTTCCCCGCCATTAGTTGAGCAACGCGAACATAGCAACTGGTATCATCGCCGCTCGTTTCGTTGTCCCACAAAAATTGGATTTTTACTCTCCCCTGGTCATCCTGACTAATATCACCACTTGTTTTTCCTGCAACTACGGCGTTGTGAACGCCTTGAATTGAAGGTTTGTCAATGACGGTTGGCAAATAGGGAGTGGAATTGGGCACTACAGTGATTTGAGTTTGGCAATTCGATTGACCGCTTGACTGGCCATCATATTGAACGGTTTGCGAGACTACTAAGTATTCACCCAACTGTGTATTGTCTGTGTGACTGGCTAGTGAAAAGTATTGCCCCACATAAAATGCGTCTACATCACTGGATGCCTGTATTGTACTGTACTGGCTTTCTATCGCTTCCACACGACGTTTGACCAGAGTGGACAGATCGGTCATGTCTCCAGAAACGCTATCGTTAGAAAAATGTGTTGCGGCTAGTTTAGTGTTATTGGCGATTTTATTGCTCGATTTACTTGCTTTACTGGAGAGCAACTTAGATTGACTGTAGTCGTAATCAGTGAGCTCCAAACTCGTTCCGTGAAACTGAAGGTCAGAATGCCAAGATTGAATGAGTGGGTTGCTACCAGAGGGTAGGTTAGCCATATCGAACTTATTGATATCCGCTTTGCTGTATGGTTTCTCCGCGTCTTGTAAGATCAGTTTATGGCTGCTTGATGTGTGTTCAAAGTGAAATTGAATTCCTTCTTGAGCAAGCAACCGACAGACAAAGTCATAATCCGTTTCATTGAACTGTATGCAGTACTCACGTTTGGTACTTGGTAGAGATTTGGCTGTAAATAGGCTTGAGAAACCGGCATCACTAAACACAGAAGAAACGATATCTTTGGTTGATTGGTTTTGGAAAACACGGCTTTTCTTAGAAAAGTTAAGTAACCATAGCCAAGGCCGTAAAGTGATGTTGTAAAACGCATATTGCTGAGTTTCATCGAAACCCGTGCAAACGATCTTTGCGATGTAGCCATGAAAGCTACGCACTAGGCTTTGTGAGCCTGACTCAAAAGTATAGCGATTAAGCGTCATTGTCTGACCGAGTTGATCAGAGGCAGAGAGCCCTTTTGCGACCAGTTGTAGATTGATCTCAAAAGGTTCAAAGAACCGCTCTTGAATTGTCGCATGAGTTACTAGGTACTCATTGTTCTTATAATCTTTGGCAGTGAACTCACTGGTTGATGCCAAGTATAGATCGGCCATTCTGTCTTCCTTGAACTAAGCCTTTGATAATATTCTAAGATTAGCACTAGATAATAAACAGTATAGGCAGTTAAGGAAGAATGTGAGCAATATCAAAGCACAGTATCGAGTTACTGTGCTTTGGGAGTGTAGCGGAAAAGGGTTTAAGAGGCAGAAATGGTACGTCGGTTTTTCTGGGTAGACAGGGTGAGTAATCCTATACACAAGAGCGCAATGATAATCCCGATTAATGACAAGGTGAATACTGATGCGTAGCCGAATTTATCAATGGATAAGCCAGCAAGCATTGCGCCGACACCAAAACCGCCTGCCATACATAACATCAAAAGACCCTGAGTTAACGCTGGAGAATTGGGACTCAAACGACCTGCGATGGATGGAATGATCATGTCATTCCAAGACATTGCTTGCATGAGTAACACTAACAGTGCGATAGGCACGAAAGCCTGAACATCATTTCCAGCGGTTAACCAAAATAGAGTGCCGACTATTAAATAAATCACTTGAGCGGCATACCAAACTTTAAATGGCCCGCTTCTTTGCATCCATCTTCCGGCCGATTCGAGCATAAAAATGCTGATAATGGCAGAGATAGCCATACCAAGTGCGGAGTTGCCGATATTGACTTGATAAACTTCTTTGATTAGCAAAGGACCAAGTTCCATCAGGTTAGAAGAGAGAAACATTGAGAAGAAGACTGCCAACAAAAAGAGAAACCAAGGTGCTGCACCTTGTTGTGAAGTGGTTTCATTACCTAATTTCTTCTCAGCACCCTCAAAGTAGGATTTATCCGTTTCAATGGATGGAGGAGGGCAAACAGAAACCAAACAAAGCACGATGATGACCAAAGACATAAGTATAAGCAGCTGATCATCACTTGGCACATGGTAGAAGTCAGCAATTGAAATAAGTAAACCAGTCACAACAACACCAAAGAACTGACATTGATATAAGCTGGCTAGACCCCGGCCTTCATCATTTTGGTTTTTGCTAGACGCGATTACAAAGGTCGGATTCAGTACTAACAATGCGACACTACCAATGCCTATCAGAATACCTACTGTCCAGTAGATTGCTGCGGTTGTCTCAGCGAAGTAAAGAATTAACAGAGCAATAAAATGAATAAACAAGGCCATTCGTTGTAGTAGACGATGACAACAATAACGATCGGCCATCCCACCAATCAACGGTGCTAATAAACCCGCACCTCCAATGAGTGCCATGACTTGGCCTAGTAGTGCGCCACTAGATGTTCTTTCAATGATGATTGGGTTGAGAAGAATCGCAATACCAACCCATTGGACAATACCAAGAGAAGCTTGTGCGAAATGCCACAGTCGAATGCCATTCATGAGTGAGAACCTCTATTAATAATTTACTCATGAATTTTCAAGGAATTGGACAGAGAAACAAGTAACATACTCCCCGTTACCTTCTCACAATCGAATAATTACGCCCCGTCTTCTAATGACATCAAATGATGAAAGACCAAAAAGTGGTGCTTTCATCATTTGCAATTATGTTTTTAGCTTCTGCCTAACATACGTGAGAGTGTGCCATCTCTATCAACGAGTTGGTGTTTTAGGGCTGCCAGAACGTGCAATACAAGTATAGCGATTACAATGTTCACCGATGAGAAGTGAATGGTAGAGCTAATTTGTTGTAGCCATTCGATTTTCTCTCCTGCTGAGATAAGACTTATGCCAAAAAACTCGACCGAACGTCCTCCTCCGATACTCATAGTGATTCCAGATAGCGGCATCATTATTGTAGCTAAAAGCAAAAACCAGTGAACAAAGTGGGCAGATTTCTCTTGCCACGCAGGTAGCTGTTTGATGGAACCGATCATGCCTTCTTTCAGGCGCCAAACTAGCCTGATGGAAGCTGCAAACATCACAAGTACTCCAAGTGATTTATGAAGATTCCTTAGCTCATTTTTGTCTGGGCCATTGGCCATATCGCCGAGATAAAGTCCTATGGCAAGCGTCGCTATAAAGAAAACAGCAGTTAGCCAATGAAACACCATGGTAGGTTTACTAAGTTTGTTGTTGAGCATATTAGTCCATATTTTTGTTGTGGGCTTATGGCGATAATTATTCCTTATGCTCTTTTTTTGTTCTAGATGCATATGTGTAAAGTTAAGTAAAGATAAAAATACTTATCATCTGGAGTTTTGAGCTTGTTAGATACATCGGTTTTTATTTGAAAGTGTTTCAAGTCTTTGGTGGTTTTTAGCTTCCTTCTCTCAACCTATAGTTAAGTCATTGAGCAAGAACACTTGCAGCTAGACACTATAGAGGAACACGTTATGACAACAATGATGAAAGCAATCGGTTTTAGTGAATCAAAAACTATCGATGAAGAAAACAGCTTGTATGAGTTTGAAATGGCTATGCCTGAAATCGGCGAATTCGACCTACTTGTAAAAGTTGCGGCCATTTCCGTTAACCCTGCAGATGCAAAAATACGTGTTCGTTCAGCAGTGAATAAAACATTAGAAAGTCCACGTGTTCTGGGCTTTGATGCCGTGGGAGAAGTGGTATCAGTGGGCAGTAAGGTTACCAACTTCACTGAGGGCGAACGAGTGTACTATGCTGGTGATGTCACTCGCCCTGGCACCAACGCACAATATCATGCTGTTGATTCTAGAATTGTCGCGAGAGCTCCAAAAGGGCTCACTGACGCAGAAGCGGCTGTAGTCCCGTTGACTGCATTAACGGGATGGGAGGCTCTGTTTGATCGTCTTCGTGTAGACCCGTCAGAGCGTAAAACGCTATTAATTATCGGTGGTGCTGGTGGTGTCGGCTCTATTACTACTCAAATTGCAAAACAGCTCACTAACCTAACGGTTATAGCGACAGCATCACGCCCAGAGACCGAAGCTTGGGTAAAAGAGATGGGTGCAGACTATGTGGCCAATCATAGAAACTTAGTTGAATCTGTTCATGACTTGGGGTTTGAGACGGTAGATTATATTTTCAATGTCGCTGACACGGTTGGTCATTGGGATGCGATGGCAGAACTTATTGCACCTCAAGGCATGATCGGTTCAATCGTTGAGTTTGATAGCGGTATTGATCTTAGTAAGCTTCAAGGTAAGTCAGCCGGTTTTGTTTGGGAGCTTATGTTCACACGCTCAATATACAAAACACAGGATATGTACAAACAAGGTGATATCTTAAAACAAGTCGCTAATCTTATTGACTCTGGACGAATTCAATCAACCTTGACCAAAGAGATCAATGGCTTCAATGCAGAGTCATTAAAGCAAGGGCACCGATTGATGGAAAGTGGCGCTATGATCGGTAAACTTGCCATCAACTTTGATTAAACAATCAGCATGTTAGTTAAAAATACCTCTTCTTTTATGAGTCGAGGTATTTTTTGTATATGATGGAAAAGATTGTAGTGAATATGGTGAAAGTAACATGAAAGCACTGAACGAACTGACTTTGTTTGCCGAAACGGCCAAACAAGGTAGTTTTTCTAAAGTAGCGAATCAAATGGATATGACGCCTGCAGCCGTTAGTGCATCAATAAAGCGTTTAGAAGAGCAAGTTGGCTTCCCGCTGTTTGTTCGAACAACACGAAGATTGAGCTTAACTGGAGAGGGAGAACTATTCCTAGCCAAAGTTAATTGTGCTCTTGCAACTTTGAATGAAGGTGTCGAGGAGATCGCAAATGCTCGTGGCGCGCTAACAGGTAACATTTATGTGTCTGCACCGTCTGACTTTGGGCGAAACTTACTGCTTGATTGGATTAATGAGTTCACTGACTTACATGAAAACGTCACGGTTCGTCTTGAGTTATCTGATCAGTTGGTAGATATGTATAGCAAACCAATTGATGTTGCTATTCGATATGGGGAACTTCCAGATTCCAATATGGTGGCAATACCGTTATGTCCGCAGAATGTTCGAGTGCTTTGTGCTAGCCCAGACTACATTCGTCATCACTCTCCAGTGCTACACCCAAACGATTTGAATCAACATAACTGCATCAGCTTTATGGTGGCGGGCTCAGTACATAACCACTGGCCATTATCCTACGATTCTCAGCAAGTTGTTATAGAGACCAAAGGAGCGATATCAGCTAATGATGGTGATGTTGTGAGGCGTTTAGGGTTAAAAGGCAGAGGAATCGTCAATAAGTCGTTAATCGACGCTAGTCAGGACATTATTGAGGGGAAGCTGAGAAAAGTTCTGCCTGACTGGCAAGGTGAGTCAGTGCCGCTTTATATGGTATGTGCTGATAAAAGGCAGTTAAGACCAATTATTCGAGAATTCC
Source organism: Vibrio sp. La 4.2.2 (assembly GCF_027586995.1). Classification (NCBI taxonomy): domain Bacteria; kingdom Pseudomonadati; phylum Pseudomonadota; class Gammaproteobacteria; order Vibrionales; family Vibrionaceae; genus Vibrio; species Vibrio sp. La 4.2.2. Next base: position 155,754 of record NZ_JAPPTJ010000007.1, on the reverse strand, counting down.
AAAAGTTCTTGAAAGAGAAGTGTCAAAGTCAGTTTGACAAGGTTAGTGACATTTTAAATAACTAGCCCTAATCATATAAGGCTAGTTATTGTTTACTTGATTTAAATAGTTAACATTCACTGAATAGGTAGTCTGAGCTGTGTCTCGACTTAGGCAGTTTTGCATTGAAGTCCTGCTCACTATGTTTTCCGAGCGGTACGATAACCGAACTACGGTATCCTTGTGCTGCCAAGTTGAATTCTTTATCAAGAACAGTGCTGTCAAACCCTTCGATAGGTACGGCATCAATACCCAGAGTCGAAGCGCCAAGTAGGAGCGTACCTACATTAAGGTACACTTGCTTCTCCATCCAATGCTGAGCATCTTTCAAATCGGAGCGATGCATATCAACGAAGTAGTGTCGGCCATTCTGTTGTCCTAGTTTTGCATCTGGAGTAGCAAAACGGCCGTCCTTCTCTTCATTTTCTAGCAACAACTGTAAGTAGTTGTCATCAATTTCTGTTCTTGTACAGAATACGATGACATGAGAAGCGTTAAGCACTTTGGGAGCATTGAAACTGTAGCGGCCTTGTGTGGCAGTCGCAACACGCTGTTTGGCCTCGTCAGTACTGGCAATGATAAAATGCCATGGTTGAGAGTTCACACTGGATGGACTAAATCGGAGGAGTGTTTTAATCGCATCTACCTGCTGGGAAGATAGCTTAAAAGATGGGTCGAATACTTTGGTTGAATAGCGGTTTTTAGCGTTGTCAGCAATGTTCATAAACGTGTCTCTACTTAACGGGTGTTAGCCCGAGGATAGCGAAACCAGCCGCAAGTAAAAACACTGTGGAATTTGATGCAGTTTCAAATATTCTTTGAAGATACTAGAACTTAGATTACCCACACAATATACGGAAAAGGTTGAAGTTTGATTAGATTCATCTAACTTTATCTAAGGTAAGTAAGAGGAAATAATATGAAAAAGAATAGCTTAAAATACCTTGCTGGTCTTATTGCAGTATCTACGCTGGCATTAGCTGGATGCTCAAACAGCGACCAGGCTAACAAAGAGCAACCTATCGGGATGGCTAATCCTGCCGCAGTATATTGTGAAGAGCATGGTTCTTATGATCTTCAAAGTGGTCAATGTACGTTAAAGTCGGGTGAGATGGTGGACGCCTGGGATTATTACCGAGAAAACCACAAGGAAATGCCAAACGAGGCGGCGAGATATTGTGAATCTACAGGTGGCGTCTATATGCAAGATTCGAGCAAATGTGCGCTCCCAGACGGTAAAGTTATGGATGCCGAAAGCTACTTCAGAGATCATCAATCTACCAGCAGTTAAGTTCGTATTGCTGCTAACAACAAGGACGGTATAGTGCAAAGGAGTAAAGTAACAGGTTTTTTCGTTTTCATCATTACACTCGTCATGGTTGGTTGTAGTAATCAAATTATCCAACAAGAGCCCGAAATGTATACCAGTTCGGGCTCTATCGCTCCTTATACACAATCCAGTTTTGAACAATATGTCGATGAGACTAGAACTTGGCTTGATGAAACTCGAGTATTTCACGGAGCCGGTTACCAAGTCGAAATGGATGTTGTAAGCCCTTACAGACTGCTACCTGACAATCCGAATGGGGAAGGTATATTACTGGTCCATGGACTGGGGGACTCGCCTTACTCCTTTGTCGATATTGCGCCTTACTTAGCGGAGCATGGCTATTTAGTTCATGTTATGCTGTTACCGGGTCACGGTTCTCGACCAGCTGACCTAATGAACCCAACCAATGAAGACTGGCGTTTGGCGGTGGAACATCAAGTAAACCTGCTGCGTGATGACGTCGACAAAATATGGTTAGGCGGTTTTTCAACAGGCACCAATTTGGTGACTGAATACGCTTTAGCTCATCCGAAAGCAATTCAGGGGCTTGTGTTATTTTCGCCAGCGTTTGCGCCAAAAGACCCACTAGTTTCAATGGCGAGTTTTGCGCGACATTTTGTCGATTGGGTAAGTCTCGAGAAGGAGCAGAACTTTACTCGCTATGATTCATTGGCAATGAATGGGGCGGCGCTGTACTACCAAACTGCGGTTGATGTTCAAGACGCGCTAAAAGAGAAACCTTTTGAATTGCCAGCACTATTGTTAGTGACGGAAACAGATGAGTTAATAAACTCCAAAGTTATATACGATCTCTTTAAAACCCGCTTTAGTAACGAGAATAGTTCACTTATTTGGTTTGGTGAACAGAACTACTCAGATCCGCGCTTTGTGCAATTTAGTATGAAACTGCCAGATTCTAACATACAGAGTGGTTCACACATTTCTGTCTTGTATCGCGACGATAATATCTTGTATGGACGTAGAGGGTGGATGAGACAATGCGGTGGCTCTCAAGAAGGAGAGGTCTATATGGTCGACTGCGCTAAGATGCCAACTTTGTCTTACTCAGCTTGGGGATTGTTTAACGAAGATACCATCAGCGCGAGATTGAGTTGGAATCCTTACTTTGAACCTATGATGACACGAGTTATCGAATTTATGGCTCAAAAATAGTGATATTTATAGATTTATTTTTATTAATGGCTCGAAGTGTTTTTATTAACTAGTACGCTGTGTTGATCGTCGTCAAAAATAAACTTTATTAAACAGCCGTATATCCTGCATAATCAACTTTTTTGTTAGCGACTTCTCAAATTATATTCTATAGTGATGACATATACGGTTAATTATAGATAATTAACTTAGTTACTTTGGAATATACCTCACTCAGCAAGGTATTGAACATCTCAAGTAGGTAAACAAATGGAAAAGTTCAACATCACAAGTATCTGGATTACTCTAGATTACAAAATCGCTTTCTTCTTCCCTTCGAGATAACCCTGTCTCTCGCACTGTCCAGTGCGCATAGCCTATGTGCAGCTATCCTTAATGAATCAATATGCAAGAACGTGCATTATTGTCGTAATGGTTAAAGTATGTTCATAGATTAAATATAGAAACAAAACTAAATCGTATCTGGATATATATTCTGGATAGGGTTCTCTTTAATTATATTTCTTATCTTTTTGATCGCTAATTAAATATTAGATAAGAAATAAATATATTAGGTAAATTAAAATGGAAAACTTCAAACATCTACCAGAACCGTTCCGTATTCGCGTTGTTGAGCCAGTAAAACGTACTACGCGTGAGTACCGTGAAGAAGCAATTATTAAAGCGGGTATGAACCCATTCCTACTAGATAGTGAAGATGTATTTATTGATCTACTAACAGACAGTGGTACAGGTTCAATTACTCAAGATATGCAAGCAGCAATGCTACGCGGTGATGAAGCATACAGTGGTAGCCGCAGCTATTACGCTTTAGCTAACGCAGTAAAAGACATCTTTGGTTATGAACTGACCATTCCGACTCACCAAGGTCGTGGTGCTGAACAGATCTACATCCCAGTACTAATTAAAAAGCGTGAAAAAGAGAAAGGTTTGGACCGTTCAAAGATGGTAGCACTGTCTAACTACTTCTTTGATACTACACAAGGTCACACTCAAGTGAACTGCTGCGTAGCTAAGAACGTTTATACAAAAGACGCGTTTGATACAGCAGTAAATGCAGACTTTAAAGGTAACTTTGACTTAGAGAAGCTAGAAGAAGCTATCATTGAAGCTGGCCCAGCTAACGTGCCTTACATCGTAAGTACAATCACGTGTAACTCTGCAGGTGGTCAACCAGTCTCTATCGCGAACTTAAAAGCGGTATATGAAATCGCACAAAAATACGATATTCCGGTAATTATGGACTCTGCTCGCTATGCTGAAAACGCATACTTTGTCCAGCAGCGTGAACCTGGATATAAAGATTGGACTATCGAAGAGATCACTCGTGAGTCTTACAAGTATGCTGATGGCCTAGCAATGTCTGCGAAGAAAGACGCAATGGTTCAAATGGGCGGCTTATTGTGCTTCAAAGATGAATCTTTCATGGATGTATATACTGACTGTCGTACTCTATGTGTGGTTCAAGAAGGTTTCCCTACATACGGTGGCCTAGAAGGTGGCGCAATGGAGCGTCTAGCAGTAGGTCTGTACGACGGTATGCGTCAAGACTGGTTAGAGTACCGCATTAACCAAATCCAATACCTAGTCGATGGCCTAGAAGCGATAGGCGTCGTCTGTCAGCAAGCGGGTGGCCACGCTGCGTTCGTTGATGCAGGTAAATTGCTACCTCATATTCCAGCAGACCAATTCCCTGCACACGCTCTTGCTTGTGAGCTTTATAAAGTAGCTGGCATTCGTGCAGTGGAAATCGGTTCACTACTTCTAGGTCGTGATCCTGCAACTGGCAAACAGCATCCATGTCCAGCTGAATTGCTTCGCTTAACAATTCCACGTGCTACTTATACTCAAACGCATATGGATTACGTTATTGAAGCATTTGAGAAAGTGAAAGAGAACGCGCATAAAGTGAAAGGATTGGATTTCACTTATGAGCCTGAAGTTTTACGTCACTTTACTGCTCGATTAAAAGAAGTTGAACCCGTAGTTAATCCAGCAGAAGCGAAAGTGCTCGAAGAAGCATAACCACTTCAGAGCGCAGTCATTTGGCTGCGCTCTTTTTCTCTAGCAATACAAAAAATAAAAGCAGAGAAGTAGGGGGAGTCTCCCTAATCTAATAACGTGAATTTGATGAGAACAGAATGATGAAAAAGAATCCGTCTCTGATAGGTGGTGCCTGTATTATAGCGAGTGTCTGTGTAGGCGCTGGTATGTTGGGACTACCAAGTGCAGGTGCTGGCGCCTGGACTATTTGGTCGATGTTGGCCATCGCAATAACTATGGTGGTCATGACAATTTCTGGTTGGATGCTATTGGAAGCATTCAAACACTACGAATTAAAAGTGTCTTTTGACACAGTTACAAAGGACTTATTAGGCGATAAGATTAATCTTATTAACAACATTACAGTGTATTTCGTGGGTGGTATTTTACTCTACGCATACATCACTTCTTCAGGACTTATATTACAGGATGTACTCGGTCTTAATGCTAAAATCGCATCCGTTCTTTTTGTCTTGATTTTTTCTGCGTTTGTTTGGCATTCAACCCGTGCGGTAGACCGAATTTCGGTTGTGCTAATTGCTTTCATGATTCTAAGCTTTGTGTTTGGTGTATCGGGCTTGGCTGTGAAAGTAAATATGGCGGTACTTTTCGATACTATTAGTGAAGAGAATGCTTATGCGCCATACGCCATGGCAATGTTGCCTGTAGCACTGACCTCATTTGGATACCATCATTCAGTGTCTTCAATGCGCGCTTATTATGGTGAAGAGACAAAAGCCAAATACGCCATTCTAGGCGGTACTGTTATCGCACTTAGTCTTTATTTCCTATGGCTATTTAGTATTTTCGGCAATCTTCCTAGAGCAAACTTCGGCCCAGTTATCGAGCAGGGTGGTAATGTAGATGCATTGCTAAAAGCTCTTGGCTCAGTAATTGAGTCAGATAAAGTCGCGAACGCAATCAATACTTTCTCAATGGCAGCAATTTTGTCTTCATTTATTGGTGTTGGTCTGGGTGTTTTTGATTTCCTTGCAGACTTCTTTAAGTTCGAAGATACAAAACAAGGTCGCACCAAAACATGGCTCGTTACCTTCCTACCACCACTTGTTATGTCTCTACTATTCCCATTTGGTTTCGTGATCGCTATTGGCTACGCGGGTGCTGCGGCAACGGTATGGGCATGTATCATCCCGGCATTATTGGCGAAGAAAACACGCGAAGTGCATGCAGGCGCTGATGGATTTAAAGCACCTGGTGGTCAGGTGATGATTACTCTAGTGATTACTTTTGGTGTCCTGACTGCGGTGTTCCACATTCTTTCTATGATGGGTCTGTTGCCGACATTTGTTGGCTAAACCTTAAACAACTATTCGCAGCTAGCTTGTGCTTGCAAAAGACGAGCTAGCTTAACCAGATAAAAACAAGAGGAGACAACTATGACTGCAATAGCTACAAATAACGCACCAGCTGCGATTGGCCCTTATGTTCAAGGCGTTACATTTGGTGATATGGTTATTACTTCAGGGCAGTTGCCAATTGATCCCGAAACTAAGGCAATGGTTGACGATGTGGCGGAGCAGGCAACTCAGTCATTAACCAATGCATTAGCGATCGTCAAGGAAGCTGGCTTGGAAGCAAGTAATATTGTAAAAACGACAGTGTTTGTCAAAGACCTCAACGATTTTGCTTTAGTCAATGCTGCTTATGAAGCGTTCTTTAACGCTCACAATGCTCCTTTCCCCGCAAGGTCTTGTGTAGAAGTCGCGCGTCTTCCTATGGATGCAAAAGTAGAGATCGAGGTAATAGCGGTTAGAAAAGGCTAGTGATGTAAGAAATAAGTTCTGGGGGCGCCGCTAGATTATGGCGCCTCATAGTGAGCTTTTCTGCTCAGTCCCAAGTTTTCAGATTAGATTAATCATGTGGTTGAGTGAAGCGAATATGTTATTTGCTCTGCCAAGTTTTACTGATCCATCCCCCTATGCTCTCATCAAAGTAATTTCCACTGAATTCTTGTTTATATTCAACGACATTATCCGCTTGTGGCCTTTCATCTAATAGATGGTTGATGTAGACCGCCATAGGATCATCGAACTGGTCGCGGCGTTTTTTCTCAGCTACTTCCTTGATGATTTGCATGCGATATGCCTTGCTCATTTTCTTCATGTTTTACCTCCTTTGCCGTGAGCGGTTTATCAAACATAGGAGTAAATTTGAAGCTGGTCAAATAATGAGCAGTGTTTTATGGCATTCCATATGAAATGATGTTATCAGCGAAACTTGGGAGGTGTTTGAGCCTATGAAACTTATTAGTTAAAGATCGTAAAGTGTAAAGCAACGAAAATAGAGCGTAACAATTGGAATTGTTATGATAGACTTAAATGAAAACAATAATCATTAAGAGAAAATCATGAAAAAGCCACGTCCTAAGACTCTCAAAGTCACTAAAGTGCATCCACTTTCTCCTAACATGCTACGTATTTCTTTTTATTCAGAAGAACTGAAGGCCTTTCCATCGGATAGTGTCGGTGGCTATATTAAGTTCTTGTTTAATGAATATGGTGGTACAGATATCACCGGGCTTTCGGAAAATAATCGCCCCAAGTTACGTACCTATACCATAAGAAGCCTTAATGTCGAGTCAGGTGAAATGGATGTCGATTTCGTCACTCATATTACTGAAGACAAGTTGTGTGGATTTGGTGCACGCTGGGCAAGTTCTGCGAAAGAGGGCGATATGATATCCATCATGGGACCAGGAACTCTTCAAGATGTTGATACTAGTAAAGACTGGTTTTTCTTCAATGCAGACATGACTTCTTTACCAGCGTTGGCGGTTAAGTTAAAAATGCTCCCAAGCGATGCAAAAGGATATGCTGTGATTCAAATAGAAGACAGCGCGGATGAACAAATATTGGAGGTCCCAGAGGGCATCAGACTGATTTGGACGACTGACTCTCTGTCTAAAACATCAGAGGACTTAGATTGGTTAACAGGTTCACCTTTCGTTTGGTGTGCTTGTGAGTTTGATGAAATGAGAGCACTTCGCCGTTATTTCCGCAACGAAAAAGAAATTCCAAGACAAGACATCTATATCAGTAGCTATTGGAAGCGAGGGGTGGCAGAAGATGGTCACAAAGTGATTAAAAAGCAAGATCACGAAGAGTTTGAGTCCAACTAGCCACCATATTCCCTAGTGACGTGTTAATGATAGGAATGGTGTTGAGTTAGCCATTCCTTTTCTTGATTGAATGCGAAAAATAAGCTCGACCTAAGTCAGGTTCTTTTACGACTAAGGTTGGTATCATGTCCTGCATTAATTCTACTTAAGTCACACTTTTCCTTATATATTCTGTCAATTATTTTTCCTAGCAGATTAAGTCTCTGTTTGTTACACTTCCGCGCATAAAAAATAACAACACAATTACATCCCCCAAACAGCTCCTTATTTCTTGTACCCTACATTCAAGAGTAACGAGCCTTTAACTTATAGAGGTCCCCCAGTTACTATGAGTAATAGCAACATCTCGCAAACTGAAATTCACCAGAATCAGTGGCAACTAAACCAAACACTCGCTGAGTCCATGCTACCTATCTTAGGTCGACTGTACAGAGAGAAGGGCGTTGAAATACTGTTGTTCGGCAAAACTCTCGTCAATGCAACGACCATCGACATTATTAAAACTCATCGCGTATCACGACACTACTCTCCTCAAGCCATCAACATTGTTCAAACTGCTCCTCTCATCGAAAAACTGTCTCAATTAAACCTGTCTCCATGCTGCATCGATATCGGCCAACTAGCTCAACAGTATTGGGCGAATAACGATAATGAACAAAACATCGATGATTTCTTAATGACAGCGCTAGTTGAGAGTATAGAAAGCAATGGGGCACTTGAGTCTCGTGATGTTGTCTTATATGGCTTTGGTCGTATTGGTCGTCTACTAACTCGTATCTTGGTCGAGAAAAGTGGCCCAGGTTACCCACTGACTCTTAGAGCGATTGTAGTTCGTGGAGGTCGTGAAGGTGACTTACAAAAACGTGCTAGCCTTTTGCGTCGTGACTCCGTGCATGGCCAGTTCAATGGTAGCATAGTAGTTGATGAAGAGAATAAAGCGCTGATTGTTAACGGTAATTATATTCAAATTATCTATGCCAACAGCCCTGCTGACGTGGACTATACCGAATACGGAATCAACAATGCACTGGTTGTTGATAATACTGGCGTTTGGCGTGATGCTGAAGGTTTAGGTCAGCACGTAGCGTGCAATGGCGCAAATAAAGTGTTACTGACTGCTCCGGGTAAGGGTGACATTAAAAATATCGTATTTGGTGTGAACCATGAGTCGATTCTGGAGGACGATACTATTGTATCGGCAGCGAGCTGTACGACCAACGCGATTACTCCGACTTTAAAAGCGGTCAATGATAAGTATGGCATTATTTCAGGCCACATTGAGACGGTTCACTCATACACGAATGATCAAAACCTTATTGATAACTATCATAAAGGTGACCGTCGCGGACGTTCTGCTTCTTTGAATATGGTTTTAACATCAACGGGTGCAGCAAAAGCCGTTGCTAAAGCGCTTCCGGAGCTGGCAGGCAAACTAAGTGGTAACGCTATTCGTGTCCCTACACCAAATGTCTCGATGGCGGTGGCGAACTTAAATCTTGAAAAAGAAACCTCAAAAGATGAGCTTAATGCGTACTTGCGTGAAATCTCTCTCACCTCATCTCTATCGGCACAAATAGACTATACCGATTCAACAGAGATTGTTTCGACCGATTTAGTTGGTGCTCGTCATCCAGGTATCGTAGACGGCCAAGCGACAATCGCACAAGATAATCGCTGCGTATTGTACATCTGGTACGACAATGAATTTGGCTACAGTTGCCAAGTTGTACATTGCATGGAACAGATGATGGGCGTGAAATACAAAACCTACCCAGCTGTTGTGTAAATCCGACATCCACTGCTAGATATTGCCGTCATCGCTAGGTGACGGCTTTTTTATGCCTAAAGCTCTATCTTTGCCTGATTCTAAGGCTTGAGGGAACAAAGCGTAATTATCTCACTCTGGGCACGCTACGCTGCTGACTTGAGTGTGATGTATACTGAGTGCAGGACCTATTGGGCTAAATCTGCAATGAATGATTGTTTTCTACTTACACTAGTTTGAAGTTTTCCTTTGATCCATTGATTAAACAAACTGAAGTCAGAATGTACCGGCCAGAAAAGGGAGGCAACGACTTTTTTGCCAAAGAAATCGGGGTGGTCGGTAATTACTTTTAGTTTGCTGTCTTTCATGTTTTTGTCGATAAGGAACTCAGGCAAAAATGCAATGCCACGTTGAGCCTTGCACAGATCGATAATAGTTCCTAAGTCATCTAGCCTCCATAGGTTGTATGAGGCTATATTTGAGAGATTGAGTAACTCCTCAATGCCATCCATTAACAGCACTCGTTGGGAGGGATGACTTTTAACGGATTTTAAGTCTTCATGAGCGACCCACCAACAGTTAACGTGAAATAGTTCGTCTATGTTAAAGTCATTATCAGTCTTGTGATAAGGGTTCCCTAACGCAAGATCTATTTTCCCCTCATTAATGTAGTTCCCTAAAACGAAACTTGGTTTAGTAACAACGACCAAATCGACGTTGGGAAATGCTTCAGAGAAGTCCAACAGTGTTTTCTTCACTTCTTTATTGAACACTAAAGGATCAATACCCACACGGTAGACAATTTGCTCTGATATATTCATTTGCTTCGCAGTTGTGATCAACTCACGATACTTCGACACAACCGGTGTCGATAAATGGAACAGGCGTTTCCCTTTTTCAGTTAACCAGACTTTAGAGTGTTGTCTATTAAATAAATTGAAGCCTAAGTCTGACTCTAGATTCTGAACAGCAGTGCTAACAGTAGATTGGGATTTACCAAGCTTACGAGCAGCGGAGCTAAATGAACCTTCGTCAACTACAGCTACGAACGAAACAATATTTTCGAATTGTAGTTTCATGATTCAACCAACCTTTATAAAGCAAGCAGATTATAATTATGTAAATTGTATATTTGCAACACAATAGCGTGATGATACTAGTATTTCAACTCGTTTTATAAAGCATTAGTAATTAATAATATTAACTTCTGGGTGGATATATTCCTATATTGCATAAATTATCATCGCATCTATCTCTTTTTGTGCTAAGAATAATTATAGCTAACAATAAAGTAATGGCTCTATTAATGATCTATATCTCACAGTATGAAATATGTTATCTGTACTTAAATGTGTAATAAAAGTATAACATTTCTTCTTAAGTATATGTTATATAAGTGTTTGTATGATTTTTGTGTTGTTGTTTGATTTCTCATTTTGAACATTGTTTGTTAAGCCTATCGACTGTATCGATAGGGGGTATTTTTCGTTGAATGTAAGTATTAATTAGAATGAGCAAGCTTTTGTAAATCGACCTTAAAGGAAGTTAAAATGATTACCAAACTATATGTAAAAACAAGCTTGTTTTTATCACAATTTAAAAATGACCAACGCGGTGTAACTGCAATTGAGTATGGACTTATTGGTGTAGCTATGGCTGTTGCGTTGAGCGTTGCGCTAAGCACTTCGGGCTCTGACGGTTTTATCAATGAACTAAAACAAGCCTTTACTAAGATTGGTGACACGATCGAAACATCTACTCAGTAATCGTAAATACTTACATTAACCTTATGTGGGTTATTGTAGACAATATCTCTAGATATCTACGCCAGACCTATGATTTTCATTGGTCTGGCGCGAGTTATTAAGTATATCTAGGGTGTATCGGTTGATGTAAAACTCACTAAATAAAAAAGAATAGTAGCTCGAGTAATACAATGTATTTATTGGTATTGGCAATAATGTGTTTAGTAATCACTATTACTGATTTTCGTTACAGAACAATACATAACTCCATATTGATCGTATTGCTCCTAGTGCAGTGTTTTTTGTCACCGACGGATATTCATATAACGACCTTTTTGTTGGTGTTAAGTATGGGGCTGTTAATTTATGCTCTTATATGGATTGGTGCAGGTGATATTAAATACGCTGCTATTTTGTCACTGACGATTCCGCTTAATCTTCTACCTTGGGCATATGTTATTACGGGCTTTGTTGGGGGGATTATTGCGGTAATCTACTGGTTAAGCCAAAAATTATTAAGCAACTCATATCATAGCCAAGAAGGTATCCCTTATGGGATAGCAATTAGTGTCGGATTTTATTTAGTCATTTTTACACAAAGTGCGCTGCATATTTAAATCTCGAAGAGTGGGAAAATTATGAGATCTCGACTGGTATTACTTGTCGCTGTTGTAGCGTTGGTAGTAGGGGCGTTAGGCGTTGTCGACTTATTCAAAAGTAAACCTCAACCGACTACTGCCACTGAAGTGACGGAAAACAAAGATGAAGAGCATGTTGCTGTTTGGATGACCACAGAATCATACGAAAAGGGTCATGCAATCACTGCTCAAGGGGTGGTTAAAAAGCAACTACCTTTAAGTGAGGCACTAAGCCTTGGTGTTCGAGAGGACGCGAAAATTAGTTTTTCACCATCTGTGCTATTAAACCGAAGTCTTACACCGGGGGCGATCGTTCTGCCCGAATATCAAGTTTCCCCAGGACAATCGGGTTATATCGACTTGCTTGTTACTGAGGGAATGACGTTATATCCACTCGAAGTAAGTGATAAAAACCTTATCAATGATTACATTCGCCCTGGTTCGTTCATTGATGTTCTAACCGTGAGTTCGCCTAACGATAACTTAGCTGGAAATGTTGATAAGCCAAAACGCTTCAGAGGAGTGAAAGCCTCAATGTTTCTCAAACATGTCAAAGTACTTAACGTGGGTGATGACAAAGGTGATAACAGCTCTGTTACCGCTCGGTCTCCCACTAAGGAAAATGGGCTTACTACCGTGGTGATCGAAGTAAAGCCAGACGATTTAGCAAAGCTTGCGCTAGCGCAACGAACCATGCATATCGAAATCTATCGAAGTCAAATCTATAAGCAGCCGGAATACGCTGAAGTACGTAACATTATTGACAACTATACAGGGATTGAAGAGTTACGTGGTAACGAAACGAATCCGAGAGAGGCCTTGTAATGATCATGCAACACCGACTCAAGCAAGCACTGTGGATTTACATTACATCCTTGCTTATAGGCTTACTTTGGGTGAAACACGCTTACGCAGCGGATCGCTCAATTACTCTTAACGATGGCCAGCATATTCAATTGAAGATGCCTATTGGTAAGGTTTTTATAAGTAATCCTGCCATCGCAGACTACAAAATTATCAATGACAACACGCTTGTGGTGTTTGCCAATGGTGTCGGGCAATCAAGGCTTATTGTCTACGGGACAAACAATGATGTTCTGCTTTCAGACCGCATTATTGTTGATCTCGATTTAACCGAGGTACGCCGTCAGCTTAAGTTCCACTTTCCCGACGCGAAGGTCAAGGTTCAGTCGGTAGGTGAGCAGGTTGCGGTGAGTGGTGTTGTGGACTCGGAGCAAACTCGAGACGATATCTACCGCCTAGTGGCAACGCTTCTTGGACGTGAAAAAATTAAGAAGTGGGATAAAACGGAAAAGTTGGAATTTAAATCTGAACATATGGAACGTAAAGAGCCAGAAAGTATGGTCTTTGCCCGCAATATGACTTGGGAAGGGATTCTTGAACGTATTGAGGTCGCCACAACTCAACAGGTTAACGTCAAAATATCTGTTGCTCAGGTAACGGAGTCGTTTGGTAAAACGGTCGGTGTAGACTGGAGCTCAGTAGGCTCAAGTGTGGGAGAGTTCGTCTTTGACCAATTTGATGCCGCAAATCTTAGTACGCTCATCACTGCATTAGGTAATGACAGCATTGCAGAAGTGCTAGCAGAACCGAATCTAACCGTATTGTCTGGAGAGTCTGCGAGTTTTCTCGTCGGTGGAGAAGTTCCCGTAATAGTGTCAACAAGCAACAACGTGAACATTACGTTTAAAGAGTTTGGTATCAAGCTAGATCTAACCGCAAAGGTGCTCAGCCAAGACAAAATTCGTATGCAGCTTTCTCCAGAAGTTAGTGAAGTGGAAAGTTATGTTGAAGCGGCCGGTGTCAAGGTACCTCAATTAGCGTCCAGACGTGCTATGACTACGGTTGAGTTAGCGGACGGTGATAGCTTCATTTTAGGTGGGCTGATGAGTAGTAGTGACCTAGAAAAAATGCAGAAAATTCCATTTATCGGTGATGTGCCTGTACTCGGTGCTGCGTTTCGAAAAGCAACCACTCAACGAAAACGAACCGAACTTATCATTGTTGCTACCGTGAACTTGGTAGAGCCTATGAAACCAAAGGATATCCAACTGCCATACATTAAGAAAACCTCTACCTTGTCGCGTTGGCTAAATGTTGACTCAGATGGAAAACCTGTAGCGTCCTCAGATGCCACTATTCGTCTGTTATCGCAAGGAGGATTCATTCAATGAAGAAGCTAATCATAATTGTTTTCCTTGTTTCAACTTTATTAGGCTGTGCTTCCGAACGCTACTTTGGTGGGAATGGTGCAGAGGCTATTACCTATCAAGAACATCATAGCTTCGACTTTGCAATTAAGAATTATGATGAAACGGCTAAGCAAATTAGCGCATTGGTAAAGGACATTGAGTCGACCGATAAAGAGGCGACTTACGTTATCGACTATAAGAGCACTCGCAGCAAAAAGATGTTAGAGAAGATCTTTGACCAGTATCCGTCTCACAAAGTCGCACCGCAACGAGTGGAGTTCAAACACGTTCACACCATGCGTAATGATCTCAATATTCAAGTCACGTTAACTCGACTGAAAACGCAACAATGCGCACCCGCGCAGATACAACACCAGATTGGACAGCCTGACTGTTTTGTTGAGTCAATGCGTTTGAAGCAAGTGTCCTACAAGTCTCGATTGGTAGGAGAATAAAATGTTTGACCTTACTAAAGCACTAACCACAAAGGCAAAGCCGGTTCCGAAAACATCAACAGGGGTCGCGGGTTGTACATTGTTTTATCAATCGCAGGAGTGTTTGAGTCTTGTACAGGAAGTGTTCCGATTTGAAGGCTGGAATGATCCAGCATGTGTGAAAACCACGGCGGGACTGACGAAATTAACTGAGCAGCAAAGTAGCCACATCGTTATTCTTGAGCTTAATGAATCGAATAATGTCGTCGAAGATGCTAGAGCGTTTGCTAGCAAGCTGCCTACTCATAAAGGTGTGATAGTTATTGGTAAAGAAGATGCTATCTCTACTTTACGTTCACTTAAAGACATGGGCTTTTACTACGTTTTTTGGCCAGTGAACAAGCAAGAATTTGCTGATTTTTTAACTCACGTGAGCAAGAACCTCAAAACCTTTTCTGGGGTTAGCCAAAAGCGAAAAGCTAAGCGCGTGGCTGTAGTCGGCTCCAAAGGTGGTGTAGGCGCATCATTTTTGGCGACAGAACTGAGTTCTCTACTTTCTACGCATGGGACCGACACCATCCTTGTGGACCACCAATACTCCGGTACCAATATAGATGTTTTGCTCGCTCTCAAGGATTTTAAGCCTCGAGCGATTGACGAGTTTACCGCACCTTTGCATGAGATGGATGAAGAGGGGGCGCTAAGTTATCTGTTTAGTGCTAGAAAAAACCTGCGCTTGTTGGCCATTGATGGTGATATGAATCAAAACGATATTCTCACCTACAACCAGACGCTTTGTGAGTTACTAGCACGAAATACCAACTTTATTATCGAAGACTTCTCCGGAAGCGTCGATTTTAAAGTGGAACCTCAGTTGCTTGTTGAAAACTTTGACGTCGTCGTATTGGTACTAGACGCCTCGGTATCATCGGTCCGTAGTGCAAAGCGACTGTTTGAGAAAGTCGCTAACTTACAACTCACGCTATCTTCGCGTACGCGCGTTATTACGGTGGTGAACTATCATCGACCTGAAAATGCATATGTGTTGCAAAGGCCAGATCTTAAGAAATATTTAGGAGCGGATATCGACTTGGAAGTGGCCTACTGTAAGTCATTGTCTCACATCATTATTGACGGCAAACGTGGACACAAACACGACCGCCACATCAGTCGTTCGATAGAACAACTGGTGAAACTAATTAATGGTCAGCCAGTGGATACTAAAAGCATGGGCTCTTGGTTAAAGAAGGTGCGCGCTAAATGAGTTCTAACAAAGACTTATATCTCGCATTTCGTGGTCAGATTTTTGAAGCCTTGGACGCAGAAGCGGTTCAGAAAATGAGTCGTCGAGACCTAGAGTCTCAGATACAAAGTGCTGTGGATCTTCTTGCTAATAGCTATCAAAGGCCTATCACATCCATGATGAAGTCAGGCTTAGTAAAGAGCTTAATGGATGAGTTGTTTGGCCTAGGTCCTTTGCAACCTTTGGTAGAGGATCAGTCGATTACCGACATTATGGTGAACGGTCCTAATAACATCTTTTTTGAAAGACACGGCAAAGTGCAAAAGTCTGAGGTGACGTTTGTCAACGAAGAGCAGGTGTTGGCAATTGCAAAACGTATTGCATCGCGTGTCGGGCGTCGCGTTGATGAACTTTCTCCTACGGTCGATGCCAGGCTAGAAGATGGCAGTCGTGTAAACATTGTTATTCCTCCGATTGCACTAGACGGCACGTCTATTTCAATACGTAAATTCCGCGAGCAGAACATTGGTTTTGAGGATTTGATTGGTTTTGGCTCTATGTCTTTAGACATGGCGCGGGTGTTGATGATTGCTTCTCGTTGTCGAATCAATGTGTTGATTTCTGGTGGTACGGGCTCAGGCAAAACTACCTTACTCAATGCCTTGTCTCAGTACATTGCCGAAGATGAACGCATTATAACCATAGAAGATGCCGCTGAACTGCGCCTTCAACAGCCTAACTTAGTTCGATTGGAAACAAGAACTTCGAGTATTGAGCAAACCGGAGCCGTCACGCAACGTGACTTGGTGATCAACGCACTTCGTATGAGACCAGATCGTATTATTCTCGGTGAGTGTCGTGGCTCGGAAGCGTTTGAAATGCTACAAGCGATGAACACGGGACACGACGGTTCGATGTCAACGTTGCACGCCAACACACCACGCGATGCTATTGCTCGTGTTGAATCCATGGTCATGATGGCGAACTTAAATCAGCCTTTGGATGCTATTAGGAGAACCATAGTCAGTGCGGTTCAAATGGTGGTACAGGTTAACCGTTTACGTGACGGTTCCCGTAAAGTTACCAGCATTTCAGAGATTGTCGGGCTTGAAGGCGACAGCGTGGTGATGGAGGAAATCTACCGCTTTCGCTATGACGATGCGCATTACGGCGAGGCAGTGAAGGGTGATTTCGTCACTAACGGTATCATGCAGCGCTCGGAACTGGTGAAAAAAGCACAGTTTTTCGGCTTATATGATGACTTAATGGCATCGTTTAAGGGGCTATAACATGCTTTGGTTGTCGTTAGTCCTCTTTGCCTTGGTCATCATTCTTTTGAGAGACTCTAAAGTCAAAAAAGTCGATCAGTTTTTCAACATAGAAGAAGCTGAAGCGGAAAACTTAAATGCTATTAACGTTAAATCGTTGGTGAGAAAGCAGAACTGGCAGAAATTTAAGGAGTCGATTTCACCGACGCTTACCATCTTGGGGCCGCGTTCTTCGCTTTATATAGCTCTTTATATTACAGGCAGCATTATCGCGTCGTGGTATATCGTTATTGAATTATTATCCATGACCAATTCTTGGTTAGTGCTCAGTCTTTCTCTCATTTTCACTGTTTTCGGTTATCGCTTTTTGGTGGGAAGACGGCGACGTGATTTTGAAAACACCTTTCCTGATGCTCTGAATATTCTGATGAGCGCAGTAACGGCGGGTGATAGCTTGATGCAAGCAATTAGTTATGTCGGTGAAGCAATGAACAATCCGATAGGCCGTGAATTTAAGTTAATGGGCGATCGGTTGAAGTTG
The DNA here is from genome assembly GCF_027586995.1 of Vibrio sp. La 4.2.2. NCBI lineage: Bacteria > Pseudomonadati > Pseudomonadota > Gammaproteobacteria > Vibrionales > Vibrionaceae > Vibrio > Vibrio sp. La 4.2.2. The sequence continues at coordinate 138,183 of NZ_JAPPTJ010000007.1, read as the reverse complement.
GGCGAATCACCGGAAGTCGTCTTGCAGCGTTCTTGCAAAAATTACCCTTATCCTGAGTTTTTATTTTTCACAGTGACTATTAGGGCAAACATTGCTCGTGGAGGACAGCTCAAAGGAGTATTAGCTCGCCTTATAAGAGTATTGGTTGATTCTAGGACGCTAGAGAAAAAGAAAATGGCCATGACTTCAGAGGCGAGGATTTCTGCGAAAATCGTCGCGGCTATTCCGCTTATCTTTACCGTTATTCTAAATTACGTAAATCCAGCGAATGTCGACTTTGTTTTAAATGATCCACAAGGTCAGTACGTCTTGTTTTACGTCCTTGGTAGCGAACTCATCGGCTTGTCTATTGTTTGGCTACTGGTAAGGGGGGTGCGCGCATGATGTTATTGACGGCGCTTATCGTCCTGTTTGTTTCCCTGTTATTTCTGATTTTTGAATCTTTGCGAGCAGAGCAGAGGCGTAAGAAGGTAGAGGACTATATTGGTGGGCAGACTTTAAACTCTTCTTCTCGTGTTAATCGCTTTTTTGTTCGATTTGGTAAAGAACACCGACACGAGCTCGAGCAGAAGCTAATCGAAGCAGGCTATTACAACACTGAATGGGCAAGATTTTACTTCCCAGCTAAGTTAGTGGTACTTGTCGTATTATCGGTTTTAGTTTTAGTGACGGATATGACGGCCAGTAACAAGTTGTTAGCCGTGGTGTTGTCTCTTGTTGCGGTGATTGTCGTGCCTGACATGCTGTTGCAGATGCGACGCAAGATACTCATTGGAAAAACGTCCGCTCAACTTCCTTATCTACTGGACATGATGTCGGTGTGTGTACAAACCGGTATGACCATCGAAGCAGCATTGATCTATTTAGGTAAAGAGCTTGCAGAGTTTGATTCTGATCTTTGCTATCAGGTTAAGCGCACTTCTGATTCTGCCAAAATACATGGTTTAGAAAAAGCACTGAATGACCTCAGTGATCGCATACCTACGCCTGCAGTGCGAAGTTTTGTACTGACTATTATTCAAAATCTGCAATACGGTACTTCCGTGGCGCAGGTACTGAGTGATTTGGCAGAAGATATGCGAAAAGTACAAATTCTAACTGTGGAAGAAAAAGTGGGAAAATTGTCCGCAAAAATGAGTATCCCATTGATTTTGTTCATTATGTTTCCCATCGTGATTCTTATTCTCGCACCGGGAATTATGCAAATGTCCATAAATATAGGAGGGTAACGAGTGATTAGAAAACCGTTCTATATCGTCTTAGTTTTACTGATTTCGCTAGTCGGATGTCAGTCAGCTCCATCTCCAGAGCGTGAGCAACAGGACGAAATTGCCAGTATGGAAAAGGTAAAAAACTATGATGGTTTGATTAGTTACTACAAGTCTGAGTTAGAAAAAGGATCGAAAGATCCTCAAGTCAAAGAAAAGTTGGCTTGGGCCTACTTTCATAAAGGTGACCTAGAATCTGCCGATTTTTACGTCCAGCACTTACAGAAAGAAGGTGTCAAAAATCCAAGTTTGTACCAGTTAGAGGGGCAGGTTTTTGACGCTAAAGACGACACTGATAATGCGATTAATGCTTATTTAGACTCTATTAAATCGGGTAATCAATCCGGTCAAGTTCATGTCTTGTTGGGCGTATCGTATACCAAGGCTGGGAGCTACAAAGAAGCCTACAAGCAGTTGAATGAAGCAAGATTACGAGGTTATGACGACGTTGTCATTAAGAACAATCTAGCGATGATTCATATGGCAAATGGTGATTACCAAAAGGCGGTAGAAATGCTTACTCCTATCCTCAAAGAAAACCCGAGTAATAAGACCGTAAAAGCAAACTTAGCCATTGCACTTATGAAAGTGCAGCAGGTGGATGCCGCGAGAAAACTGCTAAAAGGTGAGTTTTCTGACCAAGAATTGCGTGATATTAGCGCCGAACTCACTCAGTACCGGAGTTAACAATGAATCGCCTGTACAAACAGAAAGGAGTTACAACGGTTGAGTTTGCTTTGGGAGCCATCGTACTCATCTTCGCTACATTTGCTATTTTCGAATCGAGTTACCAAATCTACGTCGTCAATATGACCGAGTATTCGCTGAGGGAAACGATTAGGAACACCAAAATCTATGAAGGAAAGGGCATCAATCAGCAATACGAAGCAAAGTTTAAGACGCTTATCGAAGACGATAAAAACTTATGGCACTTCTTAATCGATAGCTCGAGATTTTCTATAGATGGCAAGTACTTCAAAACCTATGACGATTTCATTGCTAACCGAGGGCATTCGAGCCAAGGGTTGAATTTCAATTATGACTTGGCAGAAATCACAGTTACTTATCATTACTCTCCAATGCTCAAGTTTTGGGGAACGTCTGATAGCACCATCTCTCGTACTATGGTGCTCAATTTAGAACATGAGGGGTGGAAAGATGACGCTCCATAACCACGGTGTTCGTTCCAAACATCGCCAAAAAGGGTCCTTCGCGATCGAATTAGCGTTCGTCATGATGGCTTTGTGTGCTATCTACCTCTTTTCGACAGATTTGAGTCATCAGCTTCTAGTTCGAGCTAAGTTGGATCGCTCGAGCTTCGCGCTCGCCAACGTGATCAAAGAACGTACTCGCTATTTCGATGCTGATGTTGCTGCCGGAAAGAATCTAGCAGTAACCAGCTCTGATCTAGTCAACCTTACTCAAGTTGCTAGTCGAATGCTAAATACAGCACCTGGAAACGTAGCACTTAAAATTGAATCGCTGACCAATAAAACGACCGTGGTTGGGTTTACTAGTAACAAATTTAATAGCTTAAATTGTCAGACTGACCCACTCCAAGATCACGCTGATTTAGCTCCGGTGGAAAAAGGGGTTATCTATCCGCTGTATCGAGTGAGCATATGTCAGCAACAACACTCTTGGTTTGAACCCTTTATAAATGGCGGTACCAGTACCACCGTCAAAATTGTTTCATCCTCAATACTGCCCGGGAGATAGTGTAATGAGAATGCAGCGTTATCAGCATCGAAGTCTCCGTCGCCAGAAAGGAGTCGCCGCAATTTGGATGGGATTGATGCTTGTACCCATAATGGGATTTACATTTTGGGCAGTCGAAGGGACGCGTTATGTTCAGGAAACCAGCCGTCTAAGGGACGCTTCTGAAGCTGCTGCTTTAGCGGTAACCATTGAAGATCAACCAACGCTCGCTAACAATCTTGCGACTAAATATATTGAAAACTACGTGCGCGATATCAAGTCAACGGCACTGACCGCGCAGCGATTTCATCAGGCAGAGAACCAAAATGCAGGTGTTCTGGAGTATATCCAATATACAGTTAACGCTAAAACGACACATGATTCTTGGTTTGCGAGTAGCTTTATTCCATCATTCGGTGACCAGCAAGATCTAGCAGGACGCTCCTTGGCGAGAAAATACCCAGTCTATTTGGGGGATAATAATATCGATATCGTGTTTGTTTCCGACTTTTCTGGTTCTATGGAATGGACATGGGGGCAAAACAGAAGTCGAAAGATCGATGATCTCAAGCGCGCAATCAATGAAATTGCGGACAAAATTCTTTGCAACCCCAGAGACTCTGATGCCCATAATGGAAATGAAGCGAGTACCTGCGATGAGAATAATGGTGAACTGGCCGATAAGGTTAAAAACAGGATTGGTATTGTACCTTACAACATTCGTACGCGGGAAAAACACGCTAATGGAACCGTGTCCTCTGTTAGCCAGTTAAGATACAAAACGGGTGTTGATGTGTTGTACCCCGAACGAACCTTTGAATCCGTTAATTGGAATAAGTGGCGTAGATACACTGGTAGACAAGTTTACAACTGCTCGGTTGATAGTTATTACTGTCCGAGTCGTACTGATGATGAACGCAATGAAGCTAATCGAGTCGTTCGAGCCCTTAGCATTAAGCCTTATTCTAACCAGCGCTATTACGTTGATTCTTATAAATATGTAGATTTCTCTGCCACAGTGTCACAAATGATGACCAATCATTTTCCTACAGTTTCCACGTATTATCGTGTTGACCGCAACAATCTGTACTGGGGATTTGGTGATAGCTCATTTAATCAGTTTCACAATATATCCTTGACTAACAATATCGATAATCTTGCGCCACTAAGCTCTATGCGGGCCAGTGGGAGTACCGCGGCGTTTCAAGGAATATTAAGAGGAGCTCAGATACTAGCTGACGGTAACCCGAACAGTACTGATCTGAAAGAACAGCAAGCATACAACCAAAAAATAAAAATGCTGCTCATATTAAGTGATGGTCAAGAGAGCCCTAACAACGGCATTTTGAGGGGACTGGTGAATGCTGGTATGTGTAATAAAGCAAGACAGCAAATACCCGGTTTATACATAGGCGTGATAGGTATTAACTTTCAAGCGTCTCAACAAAGTGGTTTTCAAGACTGTGTAGTTGACCCCAACGAAGACATTATCGACGTATCCAACCTCGATGAATTGATTAAGAAGATAGAAGAACTCATCCGCAAGGGCTCTAAAACAAGCGGAATAACTAAGTTGTACTAGAGGAAAATATGAAGAAGTTAGTGATTGGTGCACTTGTCATGTCGATGTTGCCATACAGTTTGGCCGCGAGTGCAGGAGAGGGGCAAAGCATTTATTGCGATAACACTTTTAATGAATTTCAGCACAGTGTGACAGTAGGGAATATCACGGGTATTGCGCAGCATCGAAAAGGCTTTTTGCAAATAGAACAAAAGTCAGATGACAGTGACTTAAAAAAGCTGTTGGCCGGGAAATCTAGTCTTGCTTTAAGTCAGTCAGGCTGCACCACTTGGATAGGTGATGAGCACGGAAAGGCTAAACAAGGAGGCTTAGTGGCACGTCTTCATTTTGGTTTTGACCAAGCCAATCTCACTCCCATGGGCGATGAAGCATTAAATCGTTTAGCAGATACGCTAGGGAAACAGGCTAGTAATATCACTATAGACGGGCACACCGACAGTACTGGACCCGAAGGGTATAACCAAGCACTTGGGCTGAAAAGAGCGTTAACAACCTCAGATGGCCTAATCTCAAAAGGCGTGGATAAGAATCATATTGTTGTGCGTTCCTTTGGCGAAACCAAGCCGATTGCGACCAACTCGACGACAGAAGGGCGAGCGCAAAACCGACGTTCGGAGATATGGGTTTCTTCCGATAGCACGGTTAAATCAGTGAACAAGTGATTCAATAACTAAGTGGTCATCTTGCTGTTTAGGGAAGTTGCCACATCAAACTGAATGGAGTCATGGTGGATAGCAATAGAGTGGCAGTGGATAGATACAAAAGAATGATCGCCATTATGGTTGTGATGACTTGGAGTGGTGTCGTTGCAGCGTCGGAGCTTATTGATTTTGAAGAACGAGACAAGTTAAACAACATTAACTCTTCGTATGAGCAGCAATACAGTGAGTTGAGAATCGATGAGAATATAGCTCGATTTAATAAGTTGAATGCAGACATTGAATCAACCAAGATCAAGCTCGACAACAATATAGAAATGATAAAATCAGAGACGTCTAGGCTTAAGGATAAACTGGTGGAAGGCGTCTACGACGAATCGTTGATTCTGACTCTTCGTAACTTATCAGCGAAAGTCAACTCAATGAAGCATCAGATAGAGACTGCAGGAAAGCAACTTGCTGAAACTAAAAAAGAACTGTCTCATGGCCAGCAACAAGCCGCTCAGGTTGAAAGGGTTAAGAATGATGCAATTCTCGCTCTATATGAGCAAATAAAAAGCCGTCATATGAATGAAGCTAAGCAAGTAGTTAAAGATACATATGAGGGTAGTTTGCAATGTAATGTGGCGGAGAGCCTATCGACTTGTGTAAACCGAAATCTACCGTCGATAAAAAATGCATTTGTAATTAGCAAAGGTGGTTTATCTCGTATTAAACTCACTGGATTCAGAGTGGTCGATGCAACACAAAGGTTAAATGGTGATTTAAGCTTCATTGCTGATGCGAGTTATAAACACAGTTACAGCACTAACACTGAAGTTGAGCTTAGGAAAGCACTAAACTTGGATAATGTGCGTTTTGTGTTTCGATCTAACTCCTCTAAAACAAGTTTTTATATTAACGACCAGAAGGTCGGTTCTGGTGAACGTGTTGATGTAACTGGTAATTATGTTGGAGTCTACAGCGTGCGTGCTGTAAATAATGGAAAAGCACAGTCGCTAAAACTCAACTTAAAGAATGGTGGAGATTATTTCTTCCCATTTGCTAGCAAAACAAGCTCGGACAAGCTTGTTTTAAAGGAAACGAGCAATGCGATCAGTCGTACCATACCCAGCAGTCATAAAACAAAGTTTACTAAAAGCGTTCTAAATCCAAGCAAGATTAAGGAAGCGACATCAGCTAGTTCAAAAAATGAAACGCATTATACTAATAAGGTAATTTATAAAGATCAGGCATTTACCTATTTATCACCGAGATTTCAGGGGAACAAAAAGTCTCATGATCTATTCCTAAATCGTGAAGACGCTATTCAATATTGTGAGCAACGTTTGTCTTCTAAACTACCAACGCAAGCCGCTTATCAGTATTTAGAGCTATATACGGACCTTGCACCTGGAGATTATTGGACTCAAAAAGGTAAGGTGTATTCTTCGGAAAAACATGAAGAACTAGATAAAGCTTTTGATACTAATAGGTTTATTTGCATGGTAAGTATGAACTAACCTTATCGGTTTAGATATCGACTTTGCATTTCTACGACACGCGCAACATAGTTGCGCGTTTCTTTTATTGGAAACTCTTTAGTCAGCTTAACATAAAGTTGCTCAGTAGTGAGTTGACTGACTCTAAAAGTAAGGTGTGATAAAGATTGGGTATCGAATCCATATTTCATCAGATTGCTAAGGCCGCAGTTGTAAGCTGCTATGACGAGTAGCTTTCTAGAGTTTCGATCTCTTATATTGCGAAGGTACACGGTATCAAGAATACTAAGGTAAGCAGTTCCGATATCGATGTTAGTTATAGGGTCAAAGATTTGTTGAATGGAATAGCTCACACCCCCTCTGTATCTTTTTGCGACTTCTTGCGCCGCTCCATCTTCTGTTATCTGCATTAGTCCGTACGCATAAGCAGGGCTTTGTGCTGTAGGATTAAAATAACTTTCGACATGGATTACAGCATAAATCAAACTGGCATCAACGTTCCATTTTTCTGAAGAAGCGCGGATAATTGGTTGATACAAAGTGCTCTTAACACCACCCGCTGTGATATTGGGCGAGGGGAGAGGTTGATTTTGACTCCTGCCTCCACGAAGTTGGATAATATTATGATTAGACTGAGATGGATTAATTGTAGTCAATCTTGATTTAGCCGAGCTTTGACTCTTGAGTTTCTCTGAAGAAGAACTGTTGTCCGAGACAACCTCTATGTATTGCTTTCCATACACATTATTTTGATATAGTAGAAAAACTACCGTTAACAATAAGTATAGGATACTACGTGAAATTATTAGCATAAGAGAATAGCAAGCAAGAAACCTAAAATTTAAGCTTAGCGTTCTTTTGAAAAATGGAGTGTATTGGTTTTGATACTATTAAGGAAACATGTTATTTCTTCCTTAATCGATCATGTAGCCATTGATGGTGAATGCTGTAATCACCATGTTGAGACCAAATTAGTGATGCATATATCTGTCGGCCAAATAGTAATGTTTGATCGTTAATCATCATAATTGAATCTCTTTTTATATGATTTTCAACAAGGTGCTGAGGAAGAAACGCTATTCCTTTTTTTGCTAAACATAGCTCTAGAATTGTAGATGTATCATCCAGAACCCAAATATTGTGCCGAGCAATACTGGAGATATCAATGATGTCTTCGCTACCGTCGATGAGCAAAAGCCTTGCGGATATATAGCTATTGGTTTCAGAGAAATCCTTATGTGCAATCCAATGACAATTAACCAAGAATAACTCATCGACGTTGAAGTCAAACTCTGTCTTATGGTAAGGGTTTCCTATGGCGATATCTATTTGATGGTTGTTAATATATTGCCCAAGGATATAGCTCGGTTTTGTGACAACTGTAAGTTCCGTATCAGGATAGATTTCAGAAAATTCCATTAGTGTGTGCTTGACATTATGGTCAAACACGAGTGGGTCGATACCTATCCTTAATTTACTTTCATCTTTAAAGCTCAGTGCTTCTGCAACATTAATAAGCTCCATATATTTTGACACAATCGGTGTTGCTAATTGAAAGATTTTCTTTCCTCGAGAAGTCAATTCAATAGAGTTGTTTTTTCTCTCTAATAAGTCATAACCAAGCTCATTCTCTAGGTTTTTGACGGCGCCACTAATAGTTGACTGAGATTTAGCAAGTTTTCTGGCGGCCTTGCTAAATGAACCATTAGTAACAACGGAGTGAAACGATAGCAAATTGTCGAAAGGTAGCTTCATACATACGCTCTACGATAAGGTAAAGTAACGATTTAAGCGTAACAGTCTATTTGCAAATAGAATGTCATATTGAGAATAGTGTGATTTGTGTCACACTATAGATGGGCGATTTGAGATTTTAATTTTTAATGAGAATTAAGAAATTGAAAAGTAAGATATTGAAAATTGCGAAGGTTTAGTTATTCCTAATTATAAATTACTAAAAATAGTTTATTTATGTTTCTCAAACGCTATCGGTAATTCCGATAGCGTTCACTTTTGAGACGGTGATCCAATGCCTACCTTTACTAATGCCAAGGGCAAACAGTCATAAAAGGAATAGGATTATGTTGATGACATTATACGTAAAAGCTTTGTCATTTTTGACCACGCTTAAGAATGATGAACGCGGTGTTACCGCAATTGAGTATGGGTTGATAGCGGTGGCTATGGCTGTACTCTTGTCTGCAGTTTTGGTGTTTGGTGAAGGTAATATGCTCGGAGAGCTTCAACAAGCGTTTGCTGCAATATCAGGCGACATTAACACCACTACTGGTTTAACCGCCCCTTAGTTGCACAGTGGTGATCTAGTGTTTAATAGCATTCTGCTAGCATCAATCGTTGTTCTATTGGTACTGATTTCAGTCTCTGATATTAGGAAAAGAACAATACCAAACTCTTACATCGCGATGCTAGCAGTATTGTCACTATCACTTGGGTTTCAGTATTATTCACCAGAATATCTTTTCAATTACTTTCTTCTAATTACCATTCTGCTAACGACTTTCTATTTTGGCTGGATGGGTGGTGGCGACGTTAAGTTAATAGCAATATTAGCGTTGGCATTACCTAGTGTTATAACAGTAGTAGCACTTTGGTTAACGATGATATTTGGTGGTGTATTAGCCGTCGTTCGATTATCGCAATACCGCTTTAGCCTAATTTCAGCGAAGAAAGATCAACGCGGATTACCCTATGGAGTTGCAATATCTATGGGTTTCTGCTTACCACTGATATATATTTATATATAGGTAAACATTATGAAGTCGAAGATAATATTTGCTGTCGCATTTCTAGCAATATTAATTGGGGTTCTTGGCGTTTATTCAAGCATGAATAAGCCCCTACAACAGCCAGTGGTAGAAGAAAAACAAGCAGCGACTCCTACCATCGAACCTAAGGCAGAATATGTGACCGTTTGGCGGTCTACCGAATCTATTTCTAGAGGCGAGCCAATTAATTCATCCAAGGTCAAGCGAGAGCAATTATTACTCACTTCTGCTCTTGATGAAGGTATCCGATCTGATGTTGAATTGGATTTTGACCCTACAACATTATTCAATACCCCCATTTCATCGGGTCAACTTATTCTGCCCGAGATGCTCACTAAAAAAGATGCCCCAGGGTATATTGATCTTCTTGTTACCGAAGGCATGACACTTTACCCACTAGTGGTGAGCAGTAAAAACCTTATCAGCGACTTTATTCGCCCTGGAGAACATATTGATATTCTTACAGTAAGCTCTCCTAAAGATAACTTATCAGGAAAGCGTGAGAAACCAATTAAATTTAGAGGTGTCACGGCAACCCTATTTTTGCAAAATATCAAAGTGTTAAACATGGGCGGTTCGGAAGAAGAGCAAAGTGTTAAACCGGTATCAGAAAACAAAGAGGATGGTTTCACTACCATTATTATTGAAATTCCACCAGAGGAAGTGGCTCGGTTAGCTCTTGCGCAACGAACGATGCATCTCGAAGTTTATCGAAGCCGTGAATATCAAGAGCCTGTGTATGCGGATGTCAGAAATGTTATGGATAACTATATTGGCGTAGAGGAGCTAAGGGGCTCGCCCTCAGGAAACGACCGTTTTGGAGGGGATTTGTAATGGACTACAAAATAATGAGGTATGGATATCGTCTTACCGTAATTTTACTGAGTTTCTTCTTATCATCAATAGCTTACTCGGGTGAAACTTACATAACTGTAAATGATGCTAAAAATATAGAGCTTAGTGAGAGAATCACTAAAGTTTTTGTAAGTGATCCCGATATTGTGGACTACAACGTTATTAATGAAAACTCCATCGTAATATTCTCAAAAGCTGTCGGTCAGGCAAGGTTGATGATTTATGGCGAATCAGAAAAATTGCTCTATTCCGAACGCATCATAGCTGACATAGACCTGAGTCAAGTGCGTCGCCAAGTCGCGCTATTGTTCCCCGATACTAGTGTGAAAATTGAGTCCGTAGGTAACCAAGTTGCAGTGAGTGGTATCGTAAACTCTGAAAGAGAAAGAGACGATATTTATCGACTTGTTGCAACTTTACTCGGTCGAGAAAAACTAGAAAAATGGGATAAAGTCCAGAAGCTAAAGTTCCAGAACGACAATATTTCGATCGAAGAACCAGAGAGTATGATCTTTGAGAGGAACATGACGTGGGATGGGATAATAGAACGACTTGAAGTGGCGACCGTGCAACAAGTCAATGTAAAAATATCCGTAGCCCAAGTGACTGAGCGTTTCGCTGAGACGGTAGGTGTCGATTGGTCTTCGTTTGGTGCCAACGTTGGCCAGTTCTTGTTCCAGCAATTTGAAGCTGCAGACTTAACAACTCTCATTACTGCGCTTGGCAATGAAAACGTCGCACAAGTACTTGCTGAGCCCAATCTAACTGTTATCTCAGGCGAATCAGCAAGTTTCCTCGTAGGTGGGGAAGTCCCGGTGATTGTCTCTACCAATAACAACGTAAATATCACCTTTAAAGAGTTTGGTATCAAACTCGACCTTACCGCAAAAGTGCTAACTGAAGAAAAGATACGAATGCAGCTTTTTCCAGAAGTAAGTGAAATTGAGCGTTATATCAGAGCCGCGGGTATTGAGGTGCCTCAATTAGCGACACGCAGAGCTATGACCACCATAGAGCTAGGTGATGGTGATAGCTTTGTGCTCGGTGGTCTTATGAGTAGTGCAGACTTTGAAGAGATTCAAAAAACTCCCCTCATTGGCGATATACCAGTACTTGGTGCGGCGTTTAGAAAGTCTTCCACAGACAGACGTCGAACAGAACTGATCATTGTCGCAACGGTGAACTTAGTTAAGCCAATGAAAAGAAAAGACATCCAACTTCCGTACATCACCAAAACCAATACTTTACGCCGTTGGTTGAATATCTCTGAGCCTGAAGAAACGAATGAAGGGTCAAGCCCTACGATTGAGCTCTTATCCAAAGGAGGGTTTATCCAATGAATATTTCAATAAATACCTCAGTTTGGTTACTGCCTTTGTTGCTACTTCTGGGATGCAGTGAACGTTACTACAACGGAAAAGGGGCGGAGTATCTTGTTTATCCAGAGACCCATGTGTACGAGTTTACGGCTAGAGACAAGGTTGAAGCAACGAAAAAACTGGCTCAAATCTTTGACACGATCGACGACATTGATACTGGTCCAACTTATGTCATTGAATACAAAAATAATACTGCAAAGTCGATCTTGAAGGATTCGATGAAAGACCTCAAATATCTACCTTATCGAGCGGACGCGTTTTCAATGACCAAGAACGGTGCTCTCAGCTCAGATATCAAGGTGATAGTGACATTTCATAATTTAGCTAAAGCCAAATGCAAACCGATTGAAATCGAAACTCAGAATAGCAGCAGGAATTGTTTTTCAGAAGCGGCAAGAGTTCAGCAGGTGGCTCATAAAGAACGTCTGGTGGAGGGAATCTAATGTTCGATATCACTAAAAAACTTCCGGAGTCAAACAAACCGCAAGTTGGAACGTCGAGTTCCAATATTACTTGCTCGTTAGTTTATCAAACGGATGAATGTCGAAATTTGGTGGAAGAGCTGTTTGAGTTTGAAGGGTGGGATTGCCCCACTGGTATACAACAACATAAAGCAGACAGCGAGTTCTATTCGAAACAAGAGAGTAACTTAATTCTCTTGGAGCTAAATGAATCATCGAATGTTGTCTCGGATGCGCAAGCGGTAGCGGCCAAACTTCCAACCCATAAAGGCGTGATCGTTATAGGTAAAGAAGATGCCATCTCGACGCTGAGAAGCTTGAAAGAGATGGGCTTCTACTATCTTTTTTGGCCTATTAACAAGTATGAGTTCGCTGAGTTTGTAATGCATGTTAACAATGACTTGAAAGCTCAAAAAGGGGTGAGTAAAGAAAGGAGAGCGAAGCGAGTAGCGGTTGTAGGTAGCAAGGGTGGAGTAGGTACGTCGTTTATTGCTACGGAGCTTGGGAACAAACTGGCTGGCGAAGGCGTAGACACTATATTAGTTGACCATCAGTACAATGGAAGTGGAACCGATGTCTTATTAGGTCTTACAGAGTTTTCTGCGAGACAGGTCGATGAGCTATCTGTCCCTCTCCACGAGCTTGATTTGGAAGGAGCGTTAAGCTACCTAACTTCGGTATCTCCTGAGCTTCGGTTGTTGTCGCTTCAAGGAAGTGCAGACCAAAAGGATTTGTTGAATTACAACCAAACACTTTGTGAACTTTTAGTTCATAACACTAACTTCATTGTAGAGGATTATTCGGGCAGCGTTGATTTCCCACTCGATTGCGACATGTTAGTAAGAAATTACGATGTTATCGCCATTGTCATCGAGCCGACAGTTACCGCAGTTAGAAAAGCTAAAGCACTTATTTCAGATATTGATACCTCGCGAGACCTAACCAAGAAACGGACTCGAATTGTTACTGTGGTAAATCATCACCGACCTAATAATAACTTCCCAATCGCACATGATGATGTCACAAAATTTCTGGGCGCAAGCGTCGATTTGGACGTCGAATACTGTAAACAACTTGCTCATCTTCAAATCGATGGCAAGCGTGTGTACAAGCATGATCGTTCTGTGAATCGATCCATTGACCAGCTGGCGCGTTTAGTTAACGGCCAACCAATTAACACTAATAGGGGCATTTTACAAAGGTTGGGATGGAGATGAGTTCAAACAAGGAAGTCTACGTAGCGTTTCGGTCGCAAATCTTTGAAGCATTGGATCCTGAAGCAATACAAACGCTAAGTCAAAAAGAGGTTGAGAATCAAATTCGCAATGCTGTGGATGTGCTTGCGAACAACTTCGAACGTCCGATTACAGCGATGATGAAAAGTGGCCTCGTTAAAAGCATGATGGACGAGTTGTTTGGACTTGGGCCCATTCAATCGTTAGTTGATGACCCAACCGTAACCGATATATTGGTCAACAGTGCAACAGATGTGTTTTTCGAGAAAAACGGCAAACTACACCGCTCTGATATTTCATTTGTGAGTGAAGAACAGGTTTTAGCCATTGCGAAACTTATTGCTGCTAGGGTTGGTCGACGCGTTGATGAGCTCTCTCCAACCGTCGATGCTCGACTGGAAGATGGGAGCCGTGTAAACATTGTTATTCCTCCTATTGCCCTTGATGGCACTTCTATCTCCATTCGAAAATTCAGAGAACAGAACTTTGGCGTCGAAGAGCTTGTCGAGATAGGTTCGATGTCATTAGACATGGCGAGAGTACTATCTATAGCCTCACGTTGTCGGATGAATATTCTCATTTCAGGTGGTACGGGTTCTGGGAAAACGACGTTACTTAACGCCTTATCGCATTATGTCGAAGACGATGAACGCATCGTAACGATAGAAGATGCAGCGGAGCTACGATTACAACAGCCTAATTTGGTGAGACTAGAAACTCGCTCAGCCAGTATTGAGGAAACGGGCGTAGTGACGCAGCGGGATTTGGTGATAAATGCGCTGCGGATGAGACCGGATCGGATCATACTTGGGGAGTGTCGTGGCCCTGAAGCGTTTGAGATGTTGCAGGCCATGAATACAGGCCATGATGGCTCAATGTCGACGCTTCATGCTAACTCTCCTCGAGATGCCATTAGTCGTGTTGAATCTATGATAATGATGGCTAACCTCAACCAACCTTTAGATGCCATAAGGCGTTCTATTGTCAGCGCAGTCCAACTTATTGTGCAAGTAAATCGATTGAGAGACGGTTCTCGAAAAGTCACTAGCATTTCAGAAGTTGTTGGCCTAGAGGGCGAGAATGTGGTGATGGAAGAAATCTATCGCTTTAAGTATGAAGAGTCAGGCTATGGTGAAAATGTCAAAGGATCGTTTCTTACTCAAGGGATTATGCAGCGTTCTGAGTTGGTGAAAAAGTCACAGTTCTACGGTTTATACGAAGAGCTGATGATGTCTTTTAATGGAGTAAGATAATGCTTATTTGGATCTCGTTCATATTACTCGGTGTCGTAGCAATGCTTTTGGCCATGGGCAAGAAGGACAAGGTCGCGCAGTATTTCCCTGACACAGGCACGCAAGAAGAACTAACCTCTGCGATTAACTTAGGTACATTAGTGCCTAAAAAAGGGATCAAGCAAGCTCAAGAGTCATTTAAATTCTCAGTTCAAACATTGGGACCACGTGCCAACATCATGGTCGGGCTGTTCGTTGTGGCTAGTGTGGTTGCTGCTTGGTACATTGCGTTTGAAGTACTGAGTGCTAATCAGATTGTTGTCTTTGTCGTCGCACTGTTAGTGTTTTGGTTTCTAGGATACCAATGGCTATCAAATCGTCGTCGAGTTCAGTTTCAACAAACGTTTCCGGATGCACTTAATGTGTTAATGAGTGCGGTGACCGCGGGTGAAAGCCTAATGCAAGCCGTCAGTTTTGTCGGTCAGAATCTTGATAATGAGGTAGGTAGGGAATTCAAAAATATGGGGGATCGGCTCAAGCTCGGTGAGTCGCCAGACCAAGTGTTGCAGCGTGCCGCTAAGCGTTTTCCTTATCCTGAGTTTATCTTCTTTACTATTGCTATCAGAGCGAATATGAGCCGAGGAGGTCAGTTGAGAGGGGTCTTAGCGCGCCTGATTCGAGTCTTAGTCGACGCGAGAACAATGGAGACTAAGAAAATGGCGATGACCTCTGAGGCAAGGATCTCTGCCAAAGTTGTCGCAGCGATTCCTGTTATTTTTGCAGTCATACTCTATAACGTGAATCCCGATAACATTAACTACATCCTCCATGATCCCAAAGGTGTTTGGGTATTGTATTACGTTGTAGGTAGTGAGCTTGTTGGCCTGTTTATCGTTTGGTTATTGGTTAAGGCGGTAAGATTATGATCATTTTGATGAGCTTATTAGTGATTACTTTAACCATTACCTTTTTAGTTTTTGAAATGGTAAAGGTCAATGGCAGACAGAAAAAAATCAAGTCATTTATTTCTAAGTCACAAACACTAAGCCCAGTAAAGAGTAATCGTATAATTATTGGCTTTGCGAAAGAACAGCGAAAGGAACTAGAGCAGAAGTTACTTGATGCAGGTTATTACAACAAAAATCTGGCAAAGTACTATCTACCCACTAAATTTGCTGTCGCAGTATGTATATCGTTAGCAATATTATTCTTAAATATAGCAGTGCTTTATAAAGTAGTTGCAGTTGTCGTTGTTATGATAACGGTAATAATTCTTCCAGATA
Organism: Vibrio sp. La 4.2.2; assembly: GCF_027586995.1. NCBI lineage: Bacteria > Pseudomonadati > Pseudomonadota > Gammaproteobacteria > Vibrionales > Vibrionaceae > Vibrio > Vibrio sp. La 4.2.2. Next base: position 122,264 of record NZ_JAPPTJ010000007.1, on the reverse strand, counting down.
TAATTCTCGATATCAAAAAGAAGTTAATGGTCAGAAAGATTTCACGAAACTTACCGTACGTATTAGATATCATGTCTGTATGCGTTCAAACGGGTATGACAATCGAAGCTTCTTTTGATTACTTGCATAAAGAATTGGCGGCATTTGATAGTGATCTTAGCTATCAAATCAAGAAAACATCAGATGCAGGAAAAATCCATGGCATTGAAAAAGCACTTAATGACCTAAACAATCGCTTGCCGGCGCCAGAGGTCCAGAGCTTTGTTTTAACCATAATTCAAAACCTTCAATACGGTACATCGGTTGCCAATATTTTGAGTGATTTAGCTGAAGATATGCGTCGGATTCAATTGTTAAAAGTTGAAGAGAAGGTTGGGAAACTCTCTGCCAAAATGAGCGTTCCTTTAATACTTCTCATTATGTTTCCAATCGTAATTTTAATTCTTGCACCTGGAGTGATGCAACTAGACTTCACGGACCTAAGGAAATGATATGGATATTCGAGGTATCTTGGTTTGTATAGTAACCATTTTTCTATTCGGTTGTGTGTCAAGCTCAACGCCTAGTAATCAAGACATTGTTAACAGCATGGAGCGTGTTGACAATCATGACGGACTTATTCAGCACTATAAGGGGCATTTGCAAAATAAACCTGAAGATAATCAAATTACCCAAGAACTTGCGAAAGTGTATTTTGATAAAGGTGATATTGAGTCGGCACAATTCTATACAGATCATTTATTAAATGACGGAGTGCAGAATTGGCAGCTTGCCCAACTGCGTGGCCAGATCCACGATAAGATGGGTGAGAACAGCTATGCTGAAACTCGTTACAAGCAATCACTGAAGTTGGGTAATACATCGAGTGATATTCACGTACTTTTAGGTATTACTTATAGTAAGCAGGACAAGTTTAATCAAGCCGAGCAAGAATTTAATACAGCAAGACTGAAAGGTCATAATGATCTAATAATAAAAAACAATTTAGCAGTAGTGTATTTAGCAAAAGGTGATTACTTCAGAGTAACTCAGTTACTCACACCGGTATTTAAAGAAAATCCAAGCAATCAAGTGGTGAAAGCAAACTTGGCTATAGCGTTCTTTAAACTGGGAAGAATTGATCAAGCCAGAGAGCTGTTAAACGATGAGTATAGCGACAGCCAAGTGTCGAAGATATCACGACAGCTCTACAAATCTGATGGGTAGTAGTTATGTTTATTCGGATTTCTCGTCAAAAAGGAACTTCAACTGTTGAGTTTGCTGTAGGAGCGGTTGCGCTGATATTAACGACGTTGTTGATTATTGAAGCAAGCTATCAAATATACGTAACCAATTTGGTGGAGTATTCGCTTCGAGAAACAGTAAGAAATGCTAAGGTCTATGAAGGTTCTAGTGTCCATGACAATTATAAAAATAGGCTTGATGAACTGATTACATCTGATGGCAAGCTATGGAGTTATCTAGCGCCACAGGAGAATTTTCAAATTACAGGGAAATATTTCAATTCATATAGGGACTTTGTCGATGATGTAGGCTTTTCGGAAGACGATGATGGTTTTCAAGAGGGCTACGCTTTGGCGGAGATAACCTTGGATTATCAATACACCCCAATACTCAATGTCCTCGGTGCATCTGAAAAAACTATTTCCAGAACAACTGTGTTGACACTAGAGCACGAGGGGTGGGAGGGAGAATAATGAAGTACTCTCATAAAAACCAACGAGGCACGTTCATTATTGAGCTTACTTTAGTTGTTATTGTTTTAATTGGAATTTTCCTTTTTACGACGGATATCAGTCATAAACTTTTAGTAAGAGCTCAGTTAGATAGGGCGAGTTTTGCTCTTGCTAACATCCTTAAAGAGCGCGCTCGTTTCTATAATGATCGCCTGGTTCTTAGTGACGGTGATAGAGATGACATGCATGCCTTAGCATCTAGGATGCTTGATACGGCAGAAGCAGACATAGCGATAAAGATAGAAGCGTTGCATAACACCGCGACGGTGGATAGTTACACCAGTGTCCAATATGGAGCGATGGGCTGTGAAACTACATCGATTGACCAAAAGTCGGACCTTGTTCCCACCGAGGATGAAACGGTTTATTCCTTATATCAAGTATCACTGTGTGAGCAAAGAGACTCTTGGTTCGCGCGGTTTTGGGGAAACACTGGATCGCCTACTTTAACCATCACATCTAGCTCAGTCGTGGCGGGGAGGTAGCATGAGTAGTATATGTAGACAGTGTGCACGGCGACAACGAGGCATTGCAGCCGTTTGGATGGCATTTACACTTATTCCAGTACTTGGAATGACGTTTTTTGCTGTCGAAGGTACGCGATACATCCAAGAAACGAATCGCTTACGAGATGCAGCACAAGCCGCTGCTTCAGCAGTAACAATAGAGGACCAATCTGCTAACGCGAATGAAATGGCAAAAGACTATATCCGAGATTACGTCAGAGACATTAACAGTGAAACAGTAGTAGCTACGCGTTTTTATCAAGCCCCTGACCCAGAAAATGATGTGGATGAGTTTATCCAATATACGGTTGAAGCAACGACTAATCATAATTCTTGGTTTGCTAGCAACCTGATACCAGTGTTTGGAGAAACCCAAGATCTAAAAGGGGTCGCTGTTGCCAAAAAATACCCGTTCAACCTAGGCGATAAGAATATAGATATCGTTTTTGTTTCAGACTTTTCAGGCTCTATGAGTTGGCAATGGGGTGGGAATTCAAGTGACCCGTGTACCGCGACGAACTGCAAGATCGCTGACTTAAAAGTCGCGGTTAAAGAGATTGCTGATAAGTTGCTCTGTAGTGACATACAAACTGATCCAGCAACTAACGAAGACTATTGCGCTGACGATGACCAGCCTGAACTCACAAGTAAGTTGGATAATCGTGTAGCGGTTGTGCCGTTTAATATTAGAACTAGAGAGTCTAATGGTAGCAATGTGTTTACTGTGACTCAATTGCGCTACCGAGACGATGTCGATGAAGACGATTCTCCTCGGACGTATGAAGACGTTAACTGGAACAAATGGCGAGAGTATACATCTGGCGAAGTATACGATTGCTCTCAGGATCGAGATGATTGTCCCAATGGCCGGAATGGTGAAAGGCGACAAGCACAAAGGCTAGTTAGTGTTTTTGATATTGATGAAGATGATAATGACCGGTCGTATCATGTTGAAGTTTATGACTATGTTGACTTTGATTTGAGTGTGGCTGAAATGTTCATCAACAAATTTCCAGATGCGCGTACCGAGTATCGTCTAGACAGTTTAGAGCTTTATAGAGGTTATGGAAGTTCTAACGAGAATCAGTTTTATTCTATTGACCTTACCAGCGATCGAACAGAAATTGATGTCATAGATGATATGTGGGCTGATGGGAGTACTGCCTCATTTCAAGGTATGCTACGCGGTTTTCAACATATGCTTGCCGGTAAACCTGATACTTCGGATGAAGACGAGTTGGCTGAGTACAATGACAAAATCAAAATGGTTTTGGTGCTTAGCGATGGGGTAGAAAGTCCAAACAACGGTATTCTAAAAGGGCTTGTTGATGCAGGTATGTGTGACAAAGCTCGAGAAGAAATACCAGGGTTGTATATTGCGGTGATCGGCATCGACTTTGCGGCGTCGGAGCAAAGTGGATTCCAAGATTGTGTGTTAAATCCGGATGAAGACATCACAGATGTAACGGATACCGAAGAGTTTATAGAAAAAATCGAAGAGCTAATTCAAAAAGGCTCACAAGGAACAGGCGAGACACGTTTATATGGGTGATTAGGATGTCGAAATTACAAGCTATACTAGCAATCGCAGTCGTTAGCAGTTTCAATGCCGTCGCTAATGAAGAAAGTGCTCACATTACAGAGTATTGTGGAGCTAAGCACTATGAGTATTCACATAATATAACCATTGGTGATATCGAAGGTGTGGGAACACATCGACAAGGTTATATGCAGGTAACGGAAACCAGCACGGATGATGAGCTTAAATGGCAGTTACTTAAGATGTCTGCACTCATTACCAATCCCGAGGAATGTTTGACTTACATATCGAATTTGGGCATTGCTAAGTTTGGTGAACCGACTGAAAAGGGATACTTGGTTGCGCGGGTACATTTTGCCTTTGATAAATACAATCTCACGCCTTTGGCTCACAAAACCTTAACTGGAGTCGCCAAGCAGTTAGCGGCTAACAATTTTGAGGTGACTGTAGAAGGGCATACAGACTGGGTAGGTTCTGATGAGTACAACCAAGCATTGGGGATGAGACGTGCAACGGCAACGGCTAATGAACTAGCCAGTAACGGGGTGAGGAAAGAGAATACAACGTTAAAAACATTTGGTGAATCTGAGCCATTAGCTTCGAATAAAACAGCGGATGGGCGATCTCAAAATCGACGTTCTGATGTTTATATACCGTTGGACTCGAAAGTAGATAATCAATAAATAAAGCCCAGCGAGATAGCTGGGCTTTTTTATATCAGAACCATTTCAACTTATCATGCAGTTGCGTAACACTTCCAACCACGATCAATGCAGGACTTTCAGCCTCACTTGCCATTGTAGGCAGCGTGTTAAGTGGCCCTTGGAAAACGCGCTGTTCTTTGCGTGTACCGTTTTCAATCACTGCGCATGGCGTATTTTCGTCAAGACCATGGGTAATTAGTTTATCAGTGATACGGCCGCTTTGCTTCAGACCCATGTAGAACACAAGTGTATTGTTTGATTGAGCCAGTGAACTCCACTCAATTTCTCGGCCGTCCTTTTGAACATGTCCGGTAATAAACTGTACGCTTTGAGCGTGGTCGCGGTGGGTGAGGGGGATGCCAGCATAGGCTGTGGCACCAGCCGCTGCGGTAATTCCTGGAACCACTTCAAAACTAATGCCATTTTCTGCCAGTGTTTCTAGCTCCTCGCCGCCACGACCAAATATGAAGGAGTCGCCGCCTTTGAGGCGCACCACTTTGAGTCCTAACTGTGCTTGTTCAACTAAGATCTGGTTGATTTGATCTTGAGGCACACAGTGGTAATCGAGCTTTTTGCCCACATAAATCATCTCAGCATCTGGTTTGGCAAGTGCAAGAATTTCTTTAGAGACTAAACGGTCAAAAACGACAACATCAGCCGATTGAATTACGCGATATCCTTTCACTGTCAACAAATCAGGGTCTCCCGGCCCTGCACCGACTAGAGAAACGAAGCCAGTGTTTAAAGATGTTTGATGAGTGGTCATAGTTATGCCTATCAATTTCAAATTTTGGATATAAAAAGTAAAACTCAGATAATGGCAAAGTTAATACTGTTTATAGCCAAAGAAGCTATCAACAAGGCCTCGCACATAGTACGAGGCCCAATAAGCTTATTTGCTCAGTGCTGGTTCAGCGTTCACTGACACTTCTGCGTCTGCTTGTGCATCTAGAGATGGTGCAGTTTTAGCGTGAGTTAGGTAAAGCGGGAGACAAGTCATGATAAGACCGCCAACGATGTTACCAAGAATGGTAGGGATTAGGTTGAAGTTCAACCAAGTTGCAATACCAAAATCGGCACCAAGAATCATACCTAGTGGGAATAGGAACATGTTTACCACAGTATGCTCAAATACTAGTGCGAAGAAGATGAAGATAGGGAACCACATCATCGCCACACGACCTGATACAGAACGTGCTGTCATGTTGCCGATAACGCCAAGGCATACCATAAGGTTACAGAAGATACCGCGTACGAAACAGGTGATCCATCCGTCCATGCCCATGTTCTCAAAACCAAGGCTACGAGCTGTCGATACCGCTACAAACTTTTTAGCAACCGCATTAAGTTCCAGAGAGAAGTTACCAGTTAGTGAAACTGCTACAAGGTAAGCAACGATAAGAGAACCAATTAGGTTGCCCAAACCTACGAGTCCCCAACAGCGGAAAATACGGTTCCAAGTAATACCCGGACGGTTAGCAAATTTAGCCAGTGGCGCAAGACCGAATACACCCGTTACAAGGTCATAGCCCATTACACTTAGAATAACGAAGCCAACAGGGAAGACGAGTGCGCCTACGATACCGATACCCGTTTGGACGATTGTTGTGATTGCAACAACTACCGCTAAAGACAGGATGATACCGGCCATTGTGCCACGAAGGAGGAGGTCGCGAGTGCTTGTTTTTGTTTTCGCTTCGCCAACGTCGATCATGGTTTGCACAAACTGCGCAGGTTTAAAATCAGCAGACATAGAATTGTACCTATTAAAAGTTAAAGTTAAAAAGTTAAGATTGAATAGTGATAGGGGCTAGAGCTTCCAACCCCTATAGGCTATTCAGTCTCTTGGCTTACGCCGAAACTTCTACTGCACCTTTGGTAATACGAGTTTTGTATGCTTTCACGCTAAAGCGCTCATCTTCCATACAAGTACCTGTTGCTAGGTTAAAGCGTTGTTTCTTAAGAGGGCTTGCTACCCAAAGCTTGCCTTGGTGCTCAACAATTAATCCACGTGATAGCACGTTAGATTGGTAGAACGGGTCCATGTTGCTGATCGCCATCACTTCTTCAGCGGCCGTTGGGCGAAAAATAGCAACCTGTTGGCCATCCACCAATGCACATACGCCAGTACCAGGGATGATGTCTTGGATATCACATACTTTTTGAAATGCCATGATTACTTCTCCAACTCAACGTGTAGGATGTCACCCTTAGCTTCTGGGTGTTTCTCTGTAAATGTCGCTGGACGGTGTTGCTCACGCTCTTGAACGAAGACCACATTGTCATCGCGAAGATCGCTGTTGATAAAGTGAGAGAAGCGTTTAAGCTGAGACTCATCTTCAATTGTGTTCTTCCATTCGCAACTGTAATCACCCACTAGACGTTGTACATCGGCTTCTAACTGTTCGTTGATACCAAGTTTGTTATCAACGATCACCTCACGTAGATAGTCGACGCCGCCTTCCATGTTTTCCATCCAAACTGAAGTACGTTGTAGCGGAGCAGCAGTACGGATATAGAACATCATGAAACGGTCGATATATTGAATTAGCGTTGCTTCGTCTAAGTCAGAAGCAAGTAGGTCAGCGTGACGTGGCTTCATACCACCGTTACCACATACATACATGTTCCAGCCAGCATCCGTCGCGATAATGCCCAGGTCTTTACCTTGAGCCTCAGCACACTCACGAGTACAGCCAGAAACGCCAAACTTCATCTTATGAGGAGTACGAATACCTTTGTAACGGTTCTCGATGCGTGACCCCAGACCAACAGAATCTTGAACACCATAACGACACCATGTTGAACCCACGCAAGTCTTCGCCATGCGAAGTGCTTTGGCATACGCTTGACCAGTCTCGTAGCCAGCCGCAATCAGTTTTTTCCAGATAGCAGGAAGGTCGTCTTTTTGTGCACCAAATAGACCAATACGTTGAGCACCCGTGACTTTCGTATATAAGCTGTACTCTGCTGCCACTTCAGCAAGCACTTTCAGTGCTTCAGGAGTAACTTCACCACCCGCCATACGAGGAATGACAGAGTAAGTACCGTCTTTTTGAATGTTACCTAGGAAGTTGTCGTTGGTATCGTGCAGTTTCACAAGCTCAGGCTTAAGAATATGCTCGCCCCAGCAAGACGCTAAAATAGAGCCTGCAAGAGGTTTACACACTTCACAGCCGTAACCTTTACCGTGTTTCTCAAGTAGTTCTTCGAACGTCTTGATTTCTTCGATACGAATTAAGTGGAACAGCTCTTGGCGAGAGTAAGCAAAGTGTTCACAAACGTCGTTTTTAACTTCGATGCCTGATTTTGCTAGTTCAGCATTAAGGACCGAGGTAACAAGAGGGATACAACCGCCACAGCCCGTACCTGCGCCCGTCACTGCTTTAATATCGCCAATCGTGTGGTGACCGTCAGCAACAGCTTGTGCAATCTTGCCTTTAGTGACATCAAAACAAGAACAGATAACGGCTGATTCAGGTAGAGAATCTGCACCTAGTGTCGGCTTTTCAGCACCAGCATGCGCAGGTAGAATCAAAGTATCAGGGTGCTCTGGAAGTTCGATTTCATTGAGCTTAAGCTGAAGTAGATCGCCGTAATCAGAAGTATCGCCAACCATTACTGCACCAAGCAACTTCTTGCCATCTTCAGAAACAATCAAACGCTTGTAAACTTCTTGTTCTTCGTTTTGGTATACGAAGCTCTTACAACCAGGAGTACGGCCATTTGCATCGCCAATAGAGCCCACTTTTACGCCAAGTAGCTTTAACTTAGCGCTCATATCTGCGCCTTCAAACTGACTGTCGTTACCTACCAAGTGGTCAACAGCAACTGTCGCCATTTTATAACCAGGAGCAACTAACCCGTAGAAAGTACGGTTCCACGAAGCGCACTCACCAATGGCATAAATATCTTGGTCAGTAGTTTGAGCGAAGTTGTTAATTTCGATACCGCCACGAGGTGCAACACCTAAGCCCATCTGACGAGCAAGTTTGTCTTGTGGGCGGATACCCGCAGAGAACACGATGAAATCTACTTCAAGATCAGTACCGTCAGCAAACACCATAGTGTTGCGGGCTTCATTACCTTCGGCTTTGATTTCAAGTGTATTTTTGCTTGTGTGAACCTGAACGCCCATACGTTCAATCTTGTTGCGAAGTTGCAAACCACCTTGAAGGTCTAACTGTTCCGCCATTAATACTGGAGCGAATTCCACAACGTGTGTCTCGACGCCCAGTGCTTTAAGTGCTCCGGCTGCTTCTAAACCAAGTAGACCGCCACCAACAACAACGCCGCGTTTACTCTTTTTCGCCGTTGCTTCAATAGCTTTTAGGTCTTCGATAGTACGATAAACAAAACAGTCTTTGCTCTCGTTACCTTTAATAGGTGGTACAAATGGGTAGGAGCCTGTTGCGAGAATAAGCTTGTCGTACTTAATTTCACGACCAGTACTTGAATAAACGATTTTGTTTTCGCGGTTAACGTTGATTGCGCGTTCACCAATAAGGACATTGATGCCGTGCTTTTCGTAGAAACCTTCTTTAACTAGGGAAAGTTCGTCTGCAGTGTGGTGTGAAAAGTAAGAGGAGAGGTGGACACGGTCATACGCGACGCGTGGTTCTTCGCAGAAAACGGTGACGTCATAGTTAGCCATATCGGTTTTCTCGACTAAGTCCTCGAGATAACGATGACCAACCATGCCGTTTCCTATCACGACAAGCTTCATCTTGCTCATATTAATACCTAAGTGTTAGTTCTTCGAATCTTCGCGCATTGTTAAATGTGAAAGAAAATTAAAACATGATGTAAATCAATTACACTTTTAAACTACTCTAAAGGGGTAGATTGGGTGATTAACTAATCAACAAGTTAATAGTAGAAGAAGCTATTTATAGGGGAAAAGCATAGCAATCGTTTTGCCATAAGAGTGAACGCAGATTAGCATAGATATATTTGTCATACAATAGTGCTGTTTTTACATATATTGTAATTTACCTACATAAACCATGTAAATTGTATGGTTTATAAGCAAATGCCATATGTATATGGGATTTTGTTCTATAAACTTATGTATCCATTATCCTAGGGTATTTATAACCACATTATAAATAAGGTTAGTTGGCGCGAATTACGTTCGTAAGTTGAATTACAAGGAGGAGATATGAAACGACTTCATATCCAAGCAGTAATCGCTACCTTTGTCCTAGGAATACTCTTCGGTTGTAATGGAAGTGGAGGAGACTCCAGCTCAGGTAATCAGACTCAAACCATTCCGACATCTCAGCTTTCGCTGCCTGAACAATTGGAGGTAGTGACCAATGAAAACGACTAAACTAATTCCACTTGTCTTGGCGCTAGCCCCTTTCACTATTCAAGCCGCATACAATGACGAGGGCACAGACTATACGCTCGCAGAGCAGCGGACACATGTCTGGAACGAAGCTTTAGAACCTATTGAACTCGTGAACAGCATTCTGTGCTTTACGGCGCAATTCAACAGCGTCGAGTTTGCTAACCAAGGGCCTTACTTAGTGTTAGCTGATGAGTCGGTGTGTTTTGATGAAGATAAATCAGGTGATAGCGGGCAATCATCAGGCGCGAGTAATCAAACCCAGTTGATGAAAGCGGTAAGTACGGTTGTTCGAGAGTCTGATTCCGACCCTTTACGCGTTAGTGTATGGCTTCCAGATATGGGACAAAGTGATGAGGGGGAACAAGCGATTAAGTTCAAAGCGGAAATTCGTAATGGCGCTACTGATGCCAATCCATTTGGCGACTTCACCTTTAACTTTGACTTCTTTGATAATTTTGACCAAAACAATCAATCAGGAGGAGGTGAAGTCAAAACGATCTCTGATCTTGATGGACAAATTGGTTTCACATTATATGAGCAGGGAAGCCACGGCGGTAACCAAAGCTACAAACAATGTGCCAGTGTTGTGATGTCTGAAGATAGAACTACAGGCGTTGCGTTAACGGGCATGGAATACTCTGGTCAATATGGTAGTGGAGGACAGACGTTTGCACTAGCATTCAATGAGAATCGTGTATTAGTTCAGAGTACCAATGGCGGTTTTGATGATTTGCCTTACAAGTCAGGAGACTTTGCAACTGGCTCTCAATGTTTGAGTCGGACAGAATTTACATCGCACGTTCATCGATATGATTTATTTGATATATCGACAGGGGCTGCTGTCGAACTCAATAGTGGCTTTCCTATTCGTTATGACTCTACGGGCAATGGCAAGAACGATAACTACGGCTTTATAGGTTATTGGGGGCTTTGGACCGAAAGCGGTCATCAGTTCAGTAATGGTGACACCGTAGTGAAGGATAACAACGAACAACAGGAAACTTTGACTATCGTGACAGCGCCGGGCCGTTTAATCAAGAACACAGTGAATACGTTAGCGCTCACTGAATTAGCAGGGATAGACTTTAACTATTGGGATGATGATGTCTATCAAGACAACTCTTTCGATCAGTGGGTCGTGAACTATAGCAATCAACAGTTCATTAAAGTTGGTAAGCTGTCTTGGACGGATAATGGTCCTAGTGTGACTCAGCTAGAAACTCCAATCGTAATATCGCTTAGCGATTACGACAGTCTATATATGTATTCTGAGCAGCTCGGCGGAGAGGTGAAGTATCTTAACGGAGAGGATAGCATAACTTATTATGTCCAAACCTTTATTGATGGGTCACAAAACGGTGATGCTGCACTTCCTAACAACGGCACCATTACACTAACTTGTTACGATAATTGTCCGATCGGTACCATTGATGACCAGCATATCGCCCAGTATTGGGGAGAGAATAGCCCATTTGAAACTGTGCATGGCACTGCTTATCAATTTACGTTCTCGATTGATGGTGTTAACGCACTGACGCTCGTTAGCGTAACCAGTGGCGAAGCGGTTCATTTCGATTCGTCTGTTACCTCATCAAGCCTTGAATCTACACCTCACCATTGGGGATTGAGAACAGGACCAATGGTTCTATCGTCGCAGTCTATTTCTGATCCATGGGAAATTTACGATCCTAATGTTGTGCAAGAATTTTATGTGTGGGAAACAGGGGTCAATGAGTGGAATCGATTGACTACAGTTCGCAGTGAATCGGGGGATATCGTGAGCTTCGACCGTCCAATTCAGTTTAGCTATGTTCATACCACTAACAATGATCGAAATGGTGATGCTGGTGACTATGCGAACCAGACCTTTATGCTTAACTACGGAGGGAATGGTGATCTATGGGGCATTCCAAGTATCAAAAATGACGAGGACGACCATTATCGTGCTGCCTTTTCAATCGGCGATGGTGTAGTTATGGGAGGAAGCAGTCAATACGTTATAAAAGCTCGTGAAATTGAAGAGTTGATGAAACCTTTGGCAACGTCTGAGTGCGACGCATTAACCTTGCAAGACCCTGCCGTTGCGGTACCAACTTCTGTCACGGGTAGTGCCGATATCGGTAGTATGCCTGAAGTGACGGGAGAGCCTTCAGTGATTGCAGGTGTAACACAATAAAATAAATGGGCTCCAAATCGGAGCCCATTTTTACCCAATAAACAACCAAACCCCAACACCACACATGAGTGTTCCCGCAATGCGGTTCATGGTCCGTACGTTGTTTGCATTACCCAATGTTCGTTTCAATCCTTTTCCGCCAGTCGCGTAGATAGTCATACAAACAAACTCACTGACCAAAATAATTCCGAGCATGATCGATACTTGTCCAAACATTGGCTTTGACTGGTCGATAAATGGGGGAAGAAGCGAAATCATAAATGCCCAACCTTTGGGATTGGCAATAGCGGTAACAAAGCCTTGAACGACTAGATCCCAATCTTTGTGTTCGGTTTGTTGTTCAACGTCAGAGGTGATGGCTAGTTTACCACGTGAGCGCCACATTTGGATGCCAAGATAGAACAGATAAGTTGCGCCGACGGCCTTAAAGACAGTGAATACTTCTGGGTATTTCAACATGACGGCAGCAATACCTAAGATAGCAGCAAGAGAAACGGCGGCAACACCGAGCAATTCACCGACCATCATCCACAACGTACGTCGGTAGCCAATACTCATGCCCATTGTAAGCGCCAGTGTCATGCACATTCCTGGGGTGATAGAAACAAAGAAAAATGTGGGGATGAATATTGAGAGTGTTGCCCAGTCCATAATGATGCTTATTAGAATATTTAACAATTTAGCTATTAATAACAGAGATTTCGTGACAGAACTATCAATTTGTTAAACAGAATGGAATATTTTTGGCTAGTGAAAGGTTGGAGTTAAATAGAGTCGTTAGACGATGTGAAGTATAAAATAGGGATAAACGGTTAAATATTAGGCGTAATGACTGCTTAAGAAAAATACACCCAAACGGTAACACTTTGACATACATAGTGTTTACATCCATTGTTGTTGAGCTATCCAATAACGTACATAGGAATCTAAGAAATGGAATTCACAAAAACCATTCGTCGACTGAGTACTATCGTCATTGCATCCCTCACTGCTGTGGCAACCTTTCAAGTGCAAGCTGACGATAAAGTTTACCGTTTAAAACTGGCAGAAACCTGGGGGCCTAATACACCAATTCTGGGTGACGCGAGTAAGAATATGGCAAAGTTAGCCAAAGAAATGTCGAATGGACGTTTAATTATTCGAATCGACTCTGCTAACAAACACAAAGCTCCTTTAGGTGTGTTTGATATGGTTAAGTCTGGTCAATATGACCTTGGTCATTCAAGTTCATACTATTGGAAAGGTAAGGTCCCTAATACTCTGTATTTCTCATCGATGCCATTTGGTATGACAACGATGGAGCAGTATTCGTGGTTCTATCATGGTGGGGGTCTAGAACTCATGCAGCAAGTCTATTCACCGCATAATTTGTTGTCGTTTCCTGGCGGCAACTCAGATATACAGATGGGTGGTTGGTTTAAAAAAGAGATCAACACCGTTGAGGATCTGCAAGGTTTGAAGATGCGTATCCCTGGCTTTGCAGGTGAGGTGTTAGCGAAAGTTGGCGCGAAACCAACCAACATCGCGCCGGGCGAACTGTATACCTCATTAGAGCGAGGAACAATTGACGCATTAGAGTGGGTGGGGCCTGCCTTTGATTTACGAATGGGTTTTCAAAAAATCGCACCTTATTACTACACAGCATGGCATGAACCAGGCTCTGAAACTCAGTTCTTGGTCAACAAGAAAGTGTGGGAATCTCTGCCAGCAGATCTCCAAATCATTTTAGAAACTTCGTTCCGCGTTGCCGCGTTTGATATGTACACCCAAGCTTTGCATGAGAACGCGAACAGTTGGTCTAAGATGAGTTCAGAGTATCCGAATATTAAAGTCCGTTCTTTCCCGCCAGAAGTAATCAATGCCCTAAAAGCAGCAAATGAGGAACTACTTCAGCAGCAGGCGGCTAACGATAAATTGGCGAAAGAGATTCTTGATTCACAAGCCAATTATCTAGTGAAGATGCGTGAATGGACGAACATCTCACTTCAAGCTTATCTAAACGAACAGGCCAACTAGTTACAGTGGTTATATTGAAAAAACACCCCGCATTATGCGGGGTGTTTTTTTATAGAGGAGCTCGACTAGTGAATGAAATATCCTTTCCATGGCCAGAGCCAATCATGACCGCTTCAAAAATAGGGGCTGACGCTTGGTTTGGGTTCGACCATTCGATTAAGAAATTAGCCCCTGCGCCTCCACTGACTTCACGCTTTTCAACCAAGTATTCAGAACTGGACATTGCCTCAAGTTTGTAACCTTCGGAGACAAACTGACGAACAAGTTGGCCGTTGGTGTCATAGTAATTGATGCTATGGATATTAATACTTGAGTTAGGGTCAGTGTTACGTACAACTAAGGTGCTTTCCAGCAATACGGGTTTACCACCATCGGTATAAATATGTGAATAGACAGGAACATAAGAGCGAGCGGTATCACCAAGACTACCATTTGTTGCTTTTAGAGAAGTTCTTTCTATTTGTTGTGCCTGATGGCTAAGCTTCTCTTCTATCGTATCAACAGACTTCACTAGAGTACCAAGATAGATAGCGAGTCCGATAACAAGTATGGTTGAGATAATGGACACGAATTGGCTAGCATTTTGTTTTGCAGTCATAAAGTCTCCTGTTTTTGTTTATTTCACTAAAACTATTATATTCGCAATCTCTTGCTAGGTGTCATAAATTGCTTCAAATCAGGGAGTTATGAGAGAGGTTTTCTGTTAGCAATTGTGTTTTTTTGAGGGGGGAGTCTTTTCTAAGAAGCATGTTGGAATAAAGGTTAAGCAGTTTTACTTATCCTTTGGGAACATCACGATGTGAGCGTTTTTTGGGGTCATGAACGATAGCAAGATCTCTGAGTTTAGCCTCATCAATAATGACACTTCGGATCTTGTCATTACGCTTAGCTTCGTACATAGCGAAGTCTGTATAGATAAGCAACTGCTTGATACTTAACTCACTAGTGTCTGGTAAGAAGACTCCAACAGAGGCATACAGCGTCAATACAACCCCGGAACCGCGCACTATAAACGGATAGCTTTCTAGTTGGTCTAATATTGTTCTGAGTTCATTAGGGTCGAATTCAGTGATGGCAACGAACTCGTCACCACCGATCCGGTAAATTTGACCATCAATGGTTTCTTTCAAACGTTTGGCGTAGCAACGTAATACTTGGTCACCGACCGTATGACCATAAGTGTCGTTAATGTGTTTAAAGCGATTAAGGTCGATGTAAATTAGTCCGTGGCCTTTTTCTAGAGCCTGTTTACGGATACGGTTTAAAGCATGACGATTTTTAAGTTTAGTCAGTGCATCATGATTGGCGCGATGATTAGTTATGTAACCGAAGAAAAAGGTCACTAGCACTAGCAGCGCTAACAGTGTATTGATGATATTTAATCGACGTTTGTCACTCTCTTTTTCATTCAGTTCACGCCAGTTTGCTGGTGGCTGATAACGGCGGTTGATTGAGTTGGCGTCGATAAAGTCTAAGGTTCTATTAAACAACTGAGCGAGAATCTCGCCACGCTCAGTTTTAGGAAACCCAAAACTCAACTCAGATTGATAAAAAGGGCGAAAGTAACGGTCTTGTGTCACGTTGGTTATATTGTGTTCGTACAATAATGTGTCTAACGTAACTTGACTGGTAATGGCGTAATCGACCTCTCCAGTAGTGAGCGCGTTAATGAGCTTTTCAGTATTGCTATAGTAAACCAGAGTTTTGTTGGGCAATGAACGTCGAGTGATGGAGGCAAACACATCGTTTTCCACTACACCGACTTTTTCCGCGAACAGTTCGGAAATATGTCGGTAGACTTCTTCTTTGTAACCAACACGCTTGGCGATGGCACCATGAATAGAAGCGTAGGGACGACTGAAGTTTAGTATACGTTGACGGTGTTTTATGTCAGCAATAGGAGTCGTCACGTCACGTTCACCCAAAGTGAGCTTTTGCAAAGATGCTGACCACGATTCTGTAGGATCGTAGACCATTCGGCATTTTAGTTGATTGAGTTTGCAAATTTGCTTTGCAAACTCAACAGAAATACCCTCAGGTTGTCCATTCGCTCCTGAAAACACATAAGGTGGGCGAGGGTTAAGATAGATCTCAATAATAGAGTCTAGGTCTAACCCACTGGAGTTAACTTTGTGTCTCAGTTGTTTAATGGCAATTTCGGTAATGTAACTGTCGATGTAACGACGAATTTCTTTCTGGACAGAGTCTTTTGCAATAATGTCGCTAAAAGCCGCCAATAGTGGTTTGTTCTGTTGTTTGTTGGTAATAATGGATACAGGTGGAATGGAGACTTGGTCGTTGATCGAGGTTGCTTTAAACCCCGCAGATAAAAAGCTCTCTAATTGTAGGAAAGTGCCAATATAGCCATCTATATTACCAGCCAATAAGCTCTCAAATGCAACGTCATTGTCATTGAACCCCAATACACGTTTGTCTGGATAGTATCTCTGAATTATGTCGTTAAACGCTGTTCCCATTGTTGTTCCAATGACATGCATTTCATCAAACGACTCGCCACCTTTGTTAAATAAATAGGTTGGCTCAATGTTGATTGGCTCAGAGAAGATGAATCGTGAAGCTCGACTCTTGGTATAGGTAATATTAGCGACAAAGTCTATTTTACCGTCTTCAACAGCATCTAATCGCTCACCAAATACAGGATAGTCTGCGTACTGAAAAGAGATATTGGATTGTTTTTCAATGGTAGAAAAAATAAAACGGGCGATAAAGTCACGTTCATGAGCCGCGACAATATAGGTATCAGACTGAGCTAGAGTAACGTGCGTGGCTCCTAGTAATACGATCAAAACAACCATGCGAGCGAGCATGGTTTTAAGAGTGAGCACACATTTAAGTTTCAACTCCAATAACTCCTTCCTTGGGGTGAATCAGAGGTACAGACATAGTTTAATAATAGATATGAAGAATACAACGTTAACTGGCTGAATTAAAAATAAAAGCTGGTTTATTTTCGAAAACTGAGAAGGGCGTGTTGCTCCTTGAGTGAATAGCGCATGATTATAAGAAAGTTGAAGTTTGAGTAAGTGTTCTTATGAGGGGCAAAGCGACGGACGAAGGATCTTAAAAAGGCTACCTAAGACTGAGGTAGCCTTTGTTTCTTTTCTAATTTAAACCATTACCGCATCGTCGGCGTTATCTGGACCATTGTCGCGCTTGGCGATATGCAAACCCCACATAGCTAACAACGCCATGATCAACATGATTACGCCCAGTGGTAGCTGGCTAGTAGCGGGTATAACAGATGCGCCTAAGGTTGCTAAACCAGCACCGAGATTTTGCATACCCCCTAACACAGCTCCACCTGTTCCCGCGTGGTTTGGGAAAGGGGTTAAGGCACCTGTAGTTGCAGCAGGGAACAAAACACCTGCGCCAAGGAAGTAAACGGTAGAGCCGATGGTAAGTGTCCAAGCGTCGGTCGAGCCTTGTAATCCAGGCACAAGGACGACCGCTGAGCCTACAAGTATCGAAACCAAACCAAACTTAAATGCTGCGTTGTTACCATACCGTTTTGCGATAATGGAAGAGAACCCAGCACCAAGTAAATAACCTGGAATTGGTAATACAAACAGGATGCTTACCGTCAGTGCCGAAAGCTTTAAAACACCACCAAACAACACACCAGCAGCGGCTTCAAACACGGCAACGCCTGCAAAGGTAGCAACTAAGCAAATGACATAGCCCTGAAAACGCTTGTCAGAAAGCACAAATCGGTAGTTATCCATCGCCGAACTTTGGCTACGTCTCTCAACTGGTAGAGTTTCGACCAGTTTGGAAGCCATGACTATGACTACTGCAACAGCAAACAGAGTCAGAAAAAGGTAGCTAGAGCGCCAACCCATAGTTTCAGTTAACACGCCACCAAGAACGGGGGCGAGCAGCGGTGAAAAGATCACGCACATACTAATGAGGCTGTTGGCTCTGTGTAATTCTTCGCCTGAAAAGCAGTCACGAGAAAGAGTTCGTGACATTGCGCCGCCACTACCAATTCCCGCTCCTTGAATGAAGCTGCCTAGTAGAAAGAGTTCAAAAGAATGTGCAAATAAGCTTACGAGCGCTCCAATTAGATAGATAACAAGACCAACGATAATTATTGGCTTGCGACCTAATCGATCCGACAGTGGACCATAGATGAACTGGGACAAACCATAGGGAATTAAGTAACACGCCATTACTGCCTGCAGCATCGCTGGATTAACGCGGAACTCTTGCGCCATTTGCCCAATTGACGGTACGTACATTGTCTGGGTCATTTGGCCAACGGCAGTCAAAATTGCGATTAAAAAGGTCAGCCTAGCTAATGGGTATTTGGATGCCATTTCGTTTTTGTCTCGTCTCTGCGTGGTTCGTGCTTTTTGTTGTTCAAATTCGCCACTGTGGGCGGTAGGGCGCAGATATTAGAGTTTGAAATAGAATCAATCAATAGAAAAGTGTGATGACAATCACGATAAATATTTTGATTTTCCATAACTAAAACTAATGCGAACTTCGGTTGAAGTTCGCATTGGTGGTTATTTGCTTGCGACTTGAGTGACCAGGTCTAGTGTTGTGTTTTGAGCGAGGTCATGTTGATATACGTGAACGTCTCTTTGTGGGAAAGGAATACTGATCCCATTGCGGTCCAGTTGTTTCTTCACCTCTTCGGTCACTTCCCAATATACATCCCAATAGTCTTCTGTTCGTACCCACGGTCGAACAATAAAATCGACAGAGCTTTCATTAAGTGTATGTACATAGATCATCGGCTCTGGAGATTTAAGTACTTTCGGGTGCTGCTGCAAGATGTCAGAAAAGACCTGTTTCGCATGATCTATATCGTCGCCGTAGCCAATACCAAAGGTCATATCAACACGTCGAGTTTTCTCTGCGGTAATATTATTGATAGTATCGCCCCAAATCTTATTATTCGGAATGACTAATCTTTGATTATCAACAGTCCGTATGGTCGTTGATACTAAGCTCATATGGCTCACTGTTCCTGATATGCCGGCAACCTTGACCAGATCTCCTACATCAAAAGGACGATAGATGAGTATCATCATGCCAGACGCAAAGTTAGACAAGGTATCTTGTAGTGCAAAACCAATAATTACACCCGCCACTCCAAAACCAGTCAATAGCGGTCCTAACTCTATACCAAGCTGTGATAAGGCTATAAGCAGCCCTAGAGCCGTTACTCCTTTTTGTGCCATTGAAACAAAGAAATCTTGCATCAAAACACTGAATTTCATTGTTGAATGGCTAACGCTCTTCCTAACCGCCTTACCAACAATTTTAGCGAACGAACGTGACAACCAGAGTATGACGCCAAAGACGAATATCTTCACAATTAGTGACGGAGTATGCTCCATCGCCCAATCTTTAAATGCGCCTAACCACTCTTTCATGAGCCCGACAATTACGCTGAAATCGAGAACGTCCGTGCTAATATCCCCCGTTACAGTGAATAACAGCTGTTTATACTCTGTAGTGTCAACACCGTAGTTTTCCAACAGGGTAATACTGGACTCTAAGCTAAGAATAAGTAAATTAATCTGACCAGAAATTCGGATCCCATCTTCTTGCAATCCTGCTTTACCGTCTTCTGGTACGTAAGCAAGTCGGTCATTAATGTCACTTAGTTGGCTATCTAAGAAAAGAACAGAGTTATATAAAAAGTCAGCACGTTTCTGTAAGTCTTGCTCTAATTGAGTTTCCGCTTTTGAAATGTCTACCCCTAATTCAGCGGCCCAAGATAACGTGGTGGACAGATCAGCATAATACTCATCCATCGCGGTAATACGTTTTTGCATTGCAAACTGAACGGCATCTTTTTCAGTGTCGCTCGCAATTTTGGATGCGTCGGAAAGTCGTTTAAGGTCTTGGTCGTTTGCCGCGAGTAATGTTTGTAAGAGGTGAATTTGTTGTGTAACAAGCTGCTTGTTCTCATCTACTTGGTTTGTATGTTGCAACTGTTCCGCAAGTGATTGTCTCAACGCGTCGTTTTTTCTGTCGATGATACTCTCTTCAAAACGGTTAAGTTCAGCCTGCTTTTGTAATGTATTTATGTCCTGTTGAAGTGCATCCATTTGCTCGAAGAGTGGGCTTGCAGTACCTACAGATGTGGCATGGCTATTTTCGGCTAGCGTAACAGGAGAGGCACATCCAATTGCCAATGCTAAAACAAGAGTTAATTTGCTTTTCATTCGCTGTCTCTGGTTGAGTTGATGTTGGATTATCGCTTAGCGATCCATGAGTAGGTTTTTTTAGCAAGCCATACTCCGGCTTTGGCGATCGCTGTGATTAGCGTAAAAAGAAAGGAAGCAATAGATGAGATTAACTCCCCTGTGCCAACCATCAGTTTGTAAGTGTCAGTGTGTTGAAATTCTCTATATGTCATATCGTGCCTCCTAAAGCGTTAAGCACATAGTAATGACAACGCATTATTGAATTTGTCATTTTGCGCCATTGTGGTCAGAAAGGAGCGAACTTTAGAGAAATGCTGAGCTGGGTTCGATATTGTTGGCAATAAAGCAGATATTTAGAATAGAAAAGTCAGTGTAAGAATTTATGAATGGGAATGGATAAGTTATTGAACTGCAATAAGTTTTTGAGTTAAAGCCGGCTAAGAGCCGGCTTTTTAGGTTGTATTTAAAGGGTAGGCTAAGTGAGTTTCATTTCTTGAATGATGTCTGACGCGATCTCTGGTTTGGTGCTCGTCGGTTTGGCGTGCAAGTCAGTTTTTAGTTGTCCTTTTCGGTTTCGCAAACCTGCTTCAAGCTTCTTCAACGCTGCGGAAATGGCTGGGTACATAATATCGTGGGTGGCTTTAGCTGATACTCTCACACCCTCATAATTGGTGAAAATTTCCACTTCGTGTTGGCCATGCTCTTTCTTGATAATGATGTCACAGCTGATCAACTGAGGAAAGTGAGCTGATACTTTGTCAAATTTGTTTTCAATCTCTTGACGAGACTCTTCGCCAATTGAAACGTGGTGGGTCTGAACGTTTATTTTCATTAATTGTACCTCTCCTTTCACTACGTCTTTTAAACGTAGCAAAGGAGGGCTATTTTGACAAAAATAGTTAGTACAAATGGAATAGAAATTGAGCCTTATTTAGAAAGGGACTTTTCTAATTGCGTTAAAGAATAACTGTATGTGAACCAAGCGCTTAGACCCGCAAGGACATTTCCGACCAAAGCGCCCCAAAAGAGTCCTTCGATTCCTCCAAACTGTGACCCTAACCACAAGCAAGGCAAGAAGAAGGCAAATAAACGAAGCGCTGAAATGGTCAAAGCGGTTTTTGCTTTGCCAAGCGCATTGGATATAGACACCATTAACATACAGATGCCCAAAGGCCCAAGGCTGAAAGGGACTAAAATAAGATGATAATTGAGGATCTGTTGTACATTGTCTTCGCTGGTCATCAGTATTGATAAGTGACCTGCAAACAAGTAAGTGATAATGGCGACTAAGAGTTGGAACGCAAGAATATAACTTACGGCAAGGTTGACGAGTTTTTTGATATCTGTAAGGTTTTTAGCCCCCAATAGCTTACCGACCATAGGCGGCATAGACATGGTCAAAGCTAATACGGTTACAATGGCAAAAAACTCGTAACGAGAGCCCAGTGCCCATGCAGCTACTGCAGCAGTACCAAATGTTGCGAGTAGTTTAGTGGCCAACATCGAGGAAAGCGGGGGAAGTAATTGACTGACCATCGCGGGTGCCATAATTTTCCATATCGACTTCAAACTGTTTACTACATTGACATCTTGCCAATCAAACGATGCCCAATTCTTATTGACCACTTTCGGTGCGACAAAAGCGATACCAATACCAAAAGCGACGATAGTCGCGATTGCCGCGCCATTGATACCCAAATCAAAGGTAAAGATAAACAGTGGATCGAGAATTAAGTTAATGATACTCGTGGCGACCATCATCATTCCTGGTAGAACCGTATTCCCATTAGCGCGACAGACGCTGTAGTAGAAGTACAGCACCGCACCAACCCAAGAGCTTAGAAGCCAATAAGGCCAATAGCTGTCAATTACTGGATAGACAGATTCGGGTGCACTTAACAAGGCGAGGATTGGGTGTCGGATTAGCCAAATGAGTACGCCAATTGCCGCAACGCCTAAGCTACCGAAAACTAGGATCAACCCCCCTAATTGTTTTGCGTAAGACTCGTCATTGGCCCCCAAAGCACGAGAAATGATTGCCGTTGTAGCGATACCAAGGCCTACTTGGATACCAATAATGACCATTTGCATCGGCAGTGTAAAACCTTGAGCAGCGAGAGGTAATACGCCTAGTTGTCCGATAAAGGCACTATCGACTAATTGAAAGCTCATAAGGGATAACACACCCAGCACCATAGGAAGGGTCATGTTGAACAATTGTTTGGCTAACTGTTTTGAATCTTTATCCACGTTGTTCTCTTTATTTGTGCCTATTTACTTATCATTGTGTACTTGCGAAAAAGGAGAGACGGACTAAATGCCCGTCTCTGTTAACATCATAGCTTATGAGCCCATTAGTTACAGGGGGCTAAACAAAGCAAAGATTAATGTTACTTACGTTTTATTCCTCGAACTTATCCGCATAACCTTTTGGAGGTGGTGTCCATCCACGCTCGCGAGAATGTTTGTCATTTCGATCGACTTGCATGGCATCCTTTATGAAGCCTTCCAATTCAATGAATAAGTCACGGTAGTTGTTATCGTAGCGTTCTTCACCATCAGCACCGTCTGCCCAAGCTTTATATAGACGGTCGGATTGTTTGTCTTCAATCGTCTTATAGATGGATTTCTGCTGTTCAATAAAGAATGGGTGAAAGCCAAGACATTTCATGGTTTTAGCACCAAGCTCTAAAGCTGAATGGTAGGTTTCAGACTCTATATAATCTGCGCCGGCTTGCCTTAGTTGGTAACCGTGCCCTCTGTCGAATGCTCGAGTAAGAATTTTGACGTGAGGGTACGTATGTTTAACGTATTTTACAAGTTCAACATTGGTTTCTTGATTATCAATAGCAATAACAAGCAGTTTCACATCTTCGATTCCAGCAGTATGCAGGATATCTGGCTTGGACGCGTCACCAAAATAAGCTTTGGTGCCAATTTGGCGCATGTTATCGACTTGTTCAGCACGTACGTCTAGTACCACCGTCTTCACATCATTGGCGACCAAAAGACGATTGACGATTTGCCCAAAGCGGCCAATACCCGCAATCAAGACAGTGCCTCGCTCTTCAACTGTGTCGGCCTCACGGTCATTACTGTCTTTCTCAAATTTAGGCAAGATGACTTTATCAAACAGAATAAACAGACCAGGAGTTAAGAACATAGATAAAGCAACAACCAGTGATAGTGTTTGGGCGATATCGGTAGGCAATACATGATTCTGAACCGAGAAGCTTAACAGAACAAAACCAAACTCACCGGCCTGAGCAAGACTCAAGGTAAATAACCATCGGGCACTATCTTTGATTTTGAAAATCATCGCGAGTACGTACAGTACTGCTGCCTTTAGGAGCATTACACCCAAAGTTAAACCGATAATGACAAAGAAATCGTCAAATAGGATACCGAAGTTAATACCTGCGCCAACGGTAATAAAGAACAAGCCTAGGAGAAGCCCTTTAAAAGGATCAATATTTGACTCCAGCTCATGTCTAAACTCACTGTTTGCCAATACGACACCTGCCAGAAATGTACCAAGGGCAGGAGATAGACCGACCAAACTCATTAAGGCTGCAATACCAATAACAAGCATAAGCGCAGTAGCTGTAAAGATTTCTCTTAATCCAGATGATGCGACGAACCTAAACAAAGGTCTACTAAGATAATGACCACCAACGACGACCACCGCAATTGACGCAGTAATGACTAATCCATAAGCCCACCCTGGAAGCCCAGCTACCAAGCTTAATTCGTCATGATGCTCAGCCGCTTGCGCCGCGGCATTTTGCGCTTGTTCAACTAGTTCTGGCAAGGCGAGTAAGGGAATGAACGCCAACATTGGAATTACGGCAATGTCTTGAAATAGCAAGACTGAAAATGCACTCTGGCCACCTTCTGTTTTCGACAGTCCTTTTTCATTAAAGGTTTGCAGAACAATTGCAGTCGAAGAAAGAGCAAAAATAAGGCCAATAGTCAGCGCAACGCTCCAGCTTTGTCCGAGTATCAGTGCTATTCCCATAACCGCTGCTGCTGTGCCACCAACTTGAATGCCACCAAGACCGATAAGTTTATGACGCATGCCCCAAAGCATCTTAGGTTCTAGTTCTAGGCCAACTAAGAACAGCATCATAACGACACCAAACTCAGCGAAATGTTGAATGGTAGTAGTTTCTTCGCCCACGAGGCCAATAATAGGTCCAATAACCACCCCAGCAATGAGGTAACCAAGTACAGATCCCAAACCTAAGCGCTTAGCAATAGGTACTGCGATGACGGCGGCTATAAGATAAACGAAAGCCTGGAGAAAGTAACCGGTCATGATGCGTCCTTATCTGATTCGATAGCCTGTTCTTGTGGCCAATAATGGTTAAGTTTTTCGAGAGGTTTTGCTCGTTCGATATCGAACTCGCTGGTAACAAGCAGGTTTAAAAGCGTTTTCCAACGCTCTCTATGCTCCGGTATACGTCGCTCTTCTTGAGCTGTACGTGAACCAAAAAGGCAGAAAGGCGGTAAATAGGTCATGCCCGTCAAACTAGCAGTCTGTTCTAATGGTTGGAGTAGTTCTCTAATAGTGAAATGGTTGTAGCCTTCTGTTTGATAAGCATCTGCCTTACCGCCAGCAGAGATTGCACATAAAAAAGTCTTACCATGCAGTGCTGTGCCATCTTGCCCATAAGCAAACCCATACTCTAATACCAAGTCTTGCCATTCTTTAAGGATAGAAGGCGTTGAGTACCAATAGAGAGGGAATTGAAAAATAACAATATCGTGATCAATTAATCGTTGTTGCTCTCTATCGATATTAATGTTGTAAGTTGGGTACTCATAATACAGATCGACCGCGGTGACTCCTTTAATGGATTGGGCATCTCTATACATGGGAGCATTGACCTCTGAACGTCTCTGAGATGGATGTGCGTACAGCACCAGCACTTTGTTATTTTTTTCGGGCATAATGGCTTCCGGATAGCTTCATCTATGAGTTTTAATATCTAGTACACAAAAAGATATTTTTCAATTGGTTACCGTCTAGTAACCTTAACATTGAACCCCGTTAAACATCTTTAGCTTGCTACTATTAATTGCGAGAATTAACGGTCACATAAAGGAGTCTAGATATGCGATTGTCGGTTAGAGCAGCGACGCAAGACGATGCAAATGAGTTATTGGAATTATATCGGCAAACAATTCGCACTGTAAATCGCAATGATTACAATGAGATGCAGATTAGAGCATGGGCTCGTGATGAGTTAGAGACATCCGCTTTTGAAGCGTATATTGCTCGATGTAAGCCTTTTGTGGTGACAAACCAAACTCAGATACTGGGTTATAGTGATTTACAAGCCGATGGATTAATAGAACATTTCTATTGTCACCACCAAGCACAAAGGCAAGGGGTAGGGAGTGTGTTGATGCAGACCATTATCAATAAAGCGCGAGAAGCTGATATTTGTAGGCTGTATTCCTATGTGAGCATTACAGCAAAGCCGTTTTTCCTTCATTTTGGCTTTAACGTAGTGCGACCAAACCAAGCTGACATTCGTGGCGTCGTGTTAGATAACTATCTGATGGAAAGAGTATTAAAAGATGAATAACTCTATGTTTGAAGTGAAAGAGATTGCTCAAGAACAGTTACCGTTGGATATTTTGTTATTGGCTGACCCAGAGGAAGCCGCAATTAACGTTTATCGAGGCCGATGTCATGCTTTTGCTGTGTTTATGCAAGATAGGTTGATTGGGGCAACGTTAATTGAAGTGGATAAGGTTAATGGTAAAGCTGAACTGTTCAATATCGCAACCTACCCAGAGTACCATGGCAAAGGATTTGGCGGAGTTCTACTTGATGAAACATTAGCGAAGTTAGCGAGCCGAGGTATTAGAATTGTCGAATTAGGAACAGGTACATTTGGTTATCAACTCTCGTTTTATCAAAAGCATGGCTTTCGAGTAGAGAGAGTGATTAAAGACTTCTTTCTCGATAATTATGATGAACCGATCTTCGAACACGGTATTCAACACAAAGACATGTTACGCCTAGTTTGGCGAGCAGAAGAGATTGACGAGTAGTTATAGTAACGGTAGATTGCGCGACCCGAATGTGGAATTAATGGTTTGATAGTTGGAGGTATTTATATGGGTGAAATGTATACAAAACATGCAGAAAAGTACGCAGATGCGATTGAAAATAACGCGTATAACGGCCTTTATGAGCGTCCTTCAACACTAGCTTTGGTGGGTGAGGTAAACAACAAAGCGGTATTGGACCTAGGGTGTGGTCCTGGTGTTTATGCGCAGCACTTTGTTAATCAGGGGGCGAAAGTAACCGCTGTCGATCTCTCGGAACAAATGGTTCAAATTACTAAACAAAAACTAGGTGACGCTGTAACATGCTATGCGCAAGATCTATCTGATGGACTTCCTAAAGAAGCCGACGATAGTTATGATTTTGTTGTTTGCCCTTTAATGGTGCACTACCTTGAAGATTTGGTACCTCTTTTTAAAGAGGTACATCGTGTACTCAAACAAGGTGGACAGTTCATTTTCTCTACCCATCACCCACTTGTTGATTTTGAAGATAACGCTTTTAACAACTATTTTGCAGTAGAGCGTATCACCGAAGATTGGAATACCGTTGGCGAACCCGTAGAGGTTTCATTCTTTAGACGTTCGTTTACTAACTTGTTTGATAGCTTAGCTGAAAGTGGTTTTACTCTCGACAAGTTTTCCGAAGGTCAACCTGATCCCGCGATGAAAGAAGTATCACCTGAGACATTTGATAAACTTTCGCGTCGTCCAAACTTCATTTTTATTCGCGCAAACGCGAATTAACCATTGCCGAATATCGGCAAATGGTCATCGTTTCCGGTGTGATTTCTGCTAAAAGGGCAAAAAACGAGTTTTTTTTGCCCAATAACCCGTTCAAATTACAAATCAATTTGGCATTAGCGGCGGGTTTTATTAGTATGTACAGCTATCAAAAAACACCCTTATGGATACTACCGGACGGTAGACGAGGAAACGATGCAACATCTAGAAGAGATCATTGCTAACGCGAGCGCAGCGATTGAAGCTGCAGACTCGCTAGTCGCACTTGACGAAGTGCGTGTTCAGTATCTAGGTAAGAAAGGTGAGCTAACCGCTCAACTTCAAAGCCTAGGTAAACTACCACCAGAAGAACGCCGCAGTGCTGGTCAAGAGATCAACAAAGCAAAAGGCGTAGTTCAACAAACGATCGCTGCTCGTAAAGATGCACTACAACGTGCTGAACTTGAAGCAAAACTTGCAGCAGAGACAATCGACGTTACACTACCAGGTCGTCGTATCGAGAACGGTGGTCTACACCCAGTTACTCGTACTGTTGAGCGTATTGAACAGTTCTTTGGTGAGCTAGGCTTTAACACTGAGTCTGGTCCAGAAATCGAAGATGCATTCCACAACTTCGATGCACTAAACATCGCAGAAGACCACCCAGCTCGTACTGACCACGATACTTTCTTCTTCAACCCAGATTTGATGCTACGTACTCACACGTCAGGCGTTCAAATTCGTACGATGGAAAATGGTAAACCACCATTCCGCTTCATCGCACCTGGTCGTGTTTATCGTAACGACTATGACCAAACTCATACACCAATGTTCCACCAAGTGGAAGGGATGCTAGTTGACGAGAATGTAAACTTCGCTCAGCTAAAGGGCATTCTGCATGACTTCCTATGCAACTTCTTCGAAGAGGAAGTTGAAGTTCGTTTCCGTCCATCTTATTTCCCATTCACCGAGCCTTCTGCTGAAGTAGACGTAAAAGGCAAGAATGGCAAGTGGCTTGAAGTTCTTGGCTGCGGCATGGTTCACCCGAACGTACTTCGTGCTGTTGGCATTGACCCTGAGAAATACTCTGGCTTCGCGTTTGGTATGGGCGTAGAGCGTCTGACAATGTTACGTTACGGCGTAAATGACCTGCGTGCGTTCTTCGAGAACGACCTTCGTTTCCTAAAACAGTTCAAGTAATCCAGAGGGTTCATCACAATGAAATTCAGCGAATCATGGCTTCGTGAGTGGGTAAGTCCTTCGGTTACGACTGACGAGCTTACGCACCAAATTACAATGGCTGGTCTTGAGGTAGACGACGTACTACCAGTAGCTGGCTCTTTCACTGGCGTTAAAGTAGGTAAAGTGGTTGAGTGTGGTCAACACCCAGACGCAGATAAACTACGTGTAACAAAAGTTGATGTTGGCGCAGAAGAACTGCTAGACATCGTTTGTGGCGCTCCTAACTGTCGTGAAGGTCTTAAAGTAGCAGTAGCAACCGTTGGTGCTGTCCTTCCAGGCGATTTTAAAATCAAGAAAGCGAAATTACGTGGTCAGCCTTCACACGGCATGCTTTGCTCATTCACTGAGTTGGGTATCGACGTTGAGTCTGACGGTATCATGGAACTTGCAGAAGACGCTGTTATCGGTACTGATTTCCGCGACTTCCTAGGTCTTGATGACGTAACGGTAGACGTAGACCTAACAGCTAACCGTGCAGACTGCTTCAGCATTCGTGGTTTAGCTCGTGAAGTAGGTGTTCTAAATCGTGCTGATGTGACAGAGCCAGCAGTAAACGCGGTTGAAGCGTCTATTGCAGATGTTGCTTCTATCGAAGTGAAAGCGCCAGCAGCGTGTCCTCGCTACCTAGGTCGTATCGTTAAGAACGTGAACGTTCAAGCTGAAACGCCACTGTGGATGCAAGAAAAACTGCGCCGTTGTGGTATTCGTTCAATCGATCCAGTCGTTGACATCACTAACTACGTTCTACTAGAGCAAGGCCAACCAATGCATGCATTCGATCTAGCGAAGATCGAAGGTGGCATCGTGGTACGTATGGCGGAACAAGGTGAGAAGCTAACACTTTTAGACGGTACTGAAGCAGAGCTTAACGCAGATACTCTAGTTGTTGCTGATCACAATAAAGCACTGGCAATTGCTGGTATCTTTGGTGGTGAAGAGTCTGGTGTTACCACTGAGACTAAAGACGTTCTGCTAGAATGTGCATTCTTCGCACCTGACCACATCCGTGGTCGTGCTCGTAGCTACGGTCTTCACACCGATTCTTCAATGCGTTTTGAACGTGGTGTGGATTTCGCACTTCAGACAGGTGCAATGGAGCGTGCAACAGAACTTCTTGTTGAAATCTGTGGCGGTGAAGTAGCACCAGTTGTTGGTGTAGAGTCAGAAGCTGACCTGCCAAAAGCAAACACAGTAGCACTGCGTCGCACTAAGCTAGATGCGCTACTTGGCCATCACATTGAAGATGCGGACGTCGTTGAAATCCTTGAGCGCTTAGGCTTGACTGTTGAGGCATCAGAGTCTGGTTGGACGGCAACAGCACCAACATGGCGTTTCGATATCGCTATCGAGCAGGACCTGATTGAAGAAGTTGGTCGTATCTACGGCTACGACAATATTCCAAACCAGCACCCAGCAGCAGCACTTAAGATGCACAACCATGTTGAAGCGGATCTGCCTCTCAAGCGTGTTCGTAACCTGCTTGTTGACCGCGGTTATCAAGAAGCCATCACTTATAGCTTCGTTGAACCAGAGCAGCAAAAGCTAATCGTTCCTGACGTTGAGCCACTCGTCTTGCCATTCCCAATTTCTGCGGAAATGTCAGCAATGCGTCTTGGGCTGATTCAGGGCCTACTTAACACGGTTGTTCACAACCAGAAGCGTCAGCAGCCACGTGTTCGCCTATTTGAGTACGGTTTACGTTTCATCCCTTGTGAAACTGCAGAAAACGGTATGCGCCAAGAGCCAATGCTTGCTGGTGTTATTGCTGGTACACGCAGCGAAGAGCATTGGGACATTGAAACTAACACGGTTGACTTCTTTGACCTTAAAGGCGACCTAGAAGCGATCCTAGAACTGTCAGCAAACGAGAAAGCATATTCATTTGCTGCAGCGAAACACCCAGCGCTTCACCCAGGTCAGTCTGCGGCAATCGTCGTAGATGGCAAAGAAGTTGGTGTAATTGGTACTGTTCACCCAGAGCTTGAGCGTAAGTTTGGTCTTAATGGCCGTACTATCGTGTTCGAAATTGAATGGTCTGCAATTAACTCTAAAGTGATTCCAGAAGCGGTACAGCTTTCTAAGTTCCCTTCAAACCGTCGTGATATTGCAGTTGTTGTTGATGAAGCTGTAGCTTCAGGTGACATCGTTGCTGCGTGTCTAGAACAGGGTGGTGAGTTCTTGAAAGACGCGAAACTGTTCGATGTATACGTTGGTAAAGGTGTTGAAGAAGGCAAGAAGAGTCTTGCCATCGCACTAACGTTGCAATCAGTTGAACGTACTCTAGAAGACGCAGATATCGCTGGTGCGGTGGATACAATCGTTGCTCACGTATCTGAGAAGTTTGGTGCTTCACTGCGTGACTAATTATTAGTTATTCACTTAGCTAAGTGTTCGAAAAGCGAGTCAATTTAATTGGCTCGCTTTTTTTTGTTTAATCACATAGAACTGATGCAACCTAAAAATATAGCTCTTTATACACTAGATTGTATAACTTTCTGTCGAGCGGGTTAAACGTGTTTCATATTGACTGGCATCTGCAACTTACTGTTTTTATAAGATAAATGCTGTAAAACTGTGGTCTGCGTTAGGTATTTTGTAATTTGTTGTTATTTTATTTATATCTGATATATCGAAGATAATTGAAATATATGACTGTGGTTGGGCTCTGTGTGCTGTTGAAACTTTTGTTTTGTGCTATTAAAACGGTAACTTGCTAATAGATAAGAAAATATCCTGACATTTCCATGATATAAAAAAGTTGGCGAAAATCAGAAGGTTGGCTTACACTTTTCAAAGTTAGACCGTTATGTTGTTGATTGGTCAAACGAAATGTTTAGCGCTATCGCTGTGATAGTAAGGTTTAAATTAGCTTTGAGGGGAGTTTTATGGCGCTCACAAAAGCCGATCTGGCTGAGAACCTATTTGAGAAACTCGGATTCAGTAAAAGGGATGCCAAGGAAACGGTAGAAGTATTTTTTGAAGAAATCAGAAAATCACTCGAAAGTGGCGAACAGGTAAAACTGTCGGGTTTTGGTAATTTTGACTTGAGAGACAAGAATGAACGTCCTGGTCGAAATCCTAAGACTGGTGAAGATATTCCAATTTCTGCTCGACGCGTAGTTACATTCCGTCCCGGCCAAAAACTGAAGGCACGAGTCGAGAACATCAAAGTAGATTAAGTTCTTACTTTAGAAAACAAAAAGACCACAATATGTGGTCTTTTTGTTTTTTTGTCGATGAATTTACTCGTTAAAGAGTCAAGACTAAAGCGACACTATGCCGCTTTAATATTGGTAGTAATGTATGGCTGCCACGCATTTTGATAAAGCTCTAGAGATTGTCTTCTTAAGCTGGTGATTTGCGCAGTTTCAATATCGTTTAAGCTACGATCTTGTGAGGCTGCGTTGCGCTCGATGCCTTGAATTATCTCATAAAGATCATGCTCTGGACCGCTTTTCACGTCGGCAATGGCTTTCAAGTGAAGCTGAACTTCTGCAATGATTCCGGTCTTAGGAAGTTGAACCAAAATATTCAAGTCACGGTAGCCAGAAGGCGCAGGACTCTTGAAGCGGTTTTTAACACGAACGACTTTGGCTTCGCGATTGAGAGTTTCATAAGCACCTACAAGACCTTCAACATCATCAGCTACGATTGTGCCACGAGCTAAGTCGGTGATTTGATTTACTTCACCATTAAGTTCAGTACGGATTTTTTCCTGTGCACGGTCATAAGATTTCACGCCTGCGAAATAAGCGTCGGTACCAGTAAGTAGGGCGGTAGTTTTACACAGCGACTCTAATTCGTGCTGAGCTTGGTGGGCTTTGCTATACAAGATATCAAAGTCAGAATGCGGTTGAAGTGCGTTGCTGTTAACAGCATCGATGCCATATAAGCCACTTAGGCTATGTTTGAATACAGATGGACAAACTTCGTTCTGTTCTTGGTTTCCTTTTGAAGTAGTTGAATCGGATTGATTAAGCGTTGCCGCAAATGCAGGTGCGCGGCTGAGTACCAATAGCATTAGTGCTGCGGTACGAAGAAACATGCTCATTCTCTCTCCTAGTTACGTTACGAAAACGGTATGCAAAAAGGACGATAACGTTCAGGAGTTGCACTACCTATAGTATGGGGACTAACTTACCGAACCCAACCTAAAAACACGAAACAGTGTCTGATGTGTGACCTAAGTCTCGCAATAAAGTTACCTTCAGAGGCATGACTTTTTGTCCTCATTCTGTAAACTCTACGTTAATGATTATCCACACCGAATATGAACGATAAATGAACGATTTTGAATTGTGGCATGATAAATGGGCATCGAATAAAATTGGCTTTCATCTGGAAGATGTGAACCCGTTGCTTATCAAATACTGGAACCAAGTAAAACCAAACCGCACTGATGGTGTGTTTGTGCCGCTTTGTGGTAAATCTGAGGACCTTGTTTGGCTAGCACAACGCCACGATAGCGTTCAAGGTGTAGAGCTCAGTCAGATCGCTGTACGTGCCTTTTTTGCCGAGCATTTCTATACGCCAATGGTCACTCCAATTAATGGCCAATTTGAGTTGTATCAGTTTGACGAGTTAGATATTTACGTAGGTGACTATTTCACAGCTCCTATACGACCTGTAGAGCTTATCTATGACCGTGCTGCACTCATCGCGATGCCGGAAGAACTAAGAGCCTTATACGTCGAGAACTTGAAGCGCTCTCTAATGCCGAGTGGTCGAATCCTATTGATTACACTTGATTATGTCCAAGCTGAAATGTCCGGGCCCCCGTTTAGTGTTCCGTCGAGTGAAGTAAAGGCATATTTTGGTGAAGAATACCGTTTAACGTTGTTGGAACGGGATGAGGCAGACGATAATCATCGTCGCATAAAACAAGGCTTAACTCGATTTGCTGAAGAGGTTTGGCTTATTGAGCACCTAGATTAATGAGTGCAAGCAGTTTAGCCTGACCAAGAAAGCCAGAC
Organism: Vibrio sp. La 4.2.2; assembly: GCF_027586995.1. Lineage (NCBI taxonomy): Bacteria > Pseudomonadati > Pseudomonadota > Gammaproteobacteria > Vibrionales > Vibrionaceae > Vibrio > Vibrio sp. La 4.2.2. Next base: position 89,029 of record NZ_JAPPTJ010000007.1, on the reverse strand, counting down.
CCTAAGGATCTGGCTTTGATATTTACTGTCTGTGGACTTTCAATGATCTTACGTTGAATGCGACTACTTGGGAGCTTGAATCCAATTCCAAGCTTGTTCAAAGTCGGCTGAGGCGAATGCTTTTTCTTGAATATCAAACATTCGAGCGATAATAGCATCCGCATTCACCAACCAAGTAATAACCTTGCTGTCAGCAACGATTGCTACTTTTTCGATTCGTTTTAGATTTGTCAGTGTCCAGACAATGTCCTTAAATCCTGCCGCAAGCGACCAGTTAGCACTTTCATCAAGTATTGCCATCACACTAATTCTTTCATGTTCTGCCAATAGCTTGTCTACCTCAGCGATAATGTGTTTTTCTTGCACTAAATCGACGTTGTCATCAAATTCAATGACCAGTATGTCTGGGCGTGGTGATGGTAGGGTAGTAAACATAAGCATCTCCTCCGAAAGGCTAAACTGATGGACTAGGATTTATTATCAAACCAATGCTGTTCAGAGACCATCTTGTTATCTTTGACGGTTACTTCATATTGTTTCTGTCCATCAGGTGCGTATTTGGTCACGATGCCATCATTGATGTCACCTTGATCGTAAGTTGCTTCGTAAGCTTTGTTTCCATTTGGATAGTAGCTAATGGCTAGACCGTCTTTCTTGCCTGAATCATAGTTTTCAACTGATCGTGGTTGGCCATTCTCATACCAAGAAGATAACTTACCTTGCAGTTCGCCATCATCATACTTCGCTGAGACAAGTTTTTGACCATTATAGGACCACTCATCGAAAGCGCCATTTAATACGCCTCCTTTATATTCAGCATCGACTTTCAACTGTCCATTTTCATACCACTGTTTCCAATCTCCGTCTGCGAGACCGTCCTTGTAATTGATGGTAGAAGAGACCTGACCATTTGGATAGTAAGTGGTTTCTGCACCTACGGCTTTACCGTTAGCAAATCGGACATGAAGTGCGTTTTGCCCGGAGTTATATTTGCGTGTAAGTTCACCGGTGAAAGGTGTGGTTTCGTTTACTTGGTAAGCGATACCGTTTCTAACTTGAACGTAGTCAACGGAATTTTCAGTATCTTGGGCAGTTGACTCGGTGGCATAAGCACCAACAGATACACAGGTAAGTACACCCGCAACAATTGCAATGGATTTTCTCATAGCGTTACCTCATATGTAGAGCTTTGGTCTGCCTATCCAGAATAGGCTTGAGATAGCGCAATTAAAAAGTGAAAAAGTCGACAAGTATTATTGCAAAAATAAAACGGAACCTTTGGTTAAAACACGTGACTAACGTGCTCAAAACTAACCAAAACAGGCATTCTGCTAACAAAAAAGCCAGAGCAAACGGCTCTGGCTTAGTCATAACGTGCAGCTATTTATTGCTTAGCAACATTACCCAATTTCAACCAGGTATCAATAACAGTATCTGGGTTCAGGGATACTGAGCTGATGCCTTGTTCCATTAGCCATTCTGCTAAATCGTCATGGTCGGAAGGACCTTGACCACAGATGCCGACATATTTGCCAGCTTGTGTTGCTGCATCGATAGCCATTTTCAACATCGCTTTGACTGCTGGGTTACGTTCGTCAAACAGATGTGCCACGTCTCCAGAATCTCGGTCTAAGCCAAGTGTTAATTGTGTCATATCGTTTGAACCGATGGAGAAGCCGTCAAAATACTTAAGGAATTCGTCAGCTAAAACTGCGTTTGAAGGCAGTTCACACATCATAATGACCTTAAGACCTTGTTCTCCACGGCGCAGTTCAAACTTAGCCAGTAAGTCGATAACTTGGGCAGCTTCGCTTGGTGTTCGCACGAATGGAATCATGATTTCAACGTTCTTCAGACCCATTTCATTGCGTACACGTTTTAATGCGCGAGTTTCTAACTCAAAGCAATCTTCGAATACCGGTGAAATGTAGCGAGACGCACCCCGGAAGCCAAGCATAGGGTTTTCTTCGTGTGGTTCAAATGCTTTACCACCGACGAGGTTGCTGTATTCATTCGACTTAAAGTCAGACATACGAACAATCACACGTTTAGGCCAGAAAGCAGCGGCAATCGTAGCAATACCTTCAGTGAGTTTGCTCACATAAAAATCGATCGGGTCATCGTAGCCGCGAATGCGCTGAGTAATTTCAGCTTGTAGCTCTGGAGATTGCTGGTCGAAGTTAAGTAGGGCTTTCGGGTGAATCCCTATCATTTTGTTAATGATAAACTCAAGACGTGCTAGACCTACGCCCTCATTAGGGATTTGAGCGAAGTCAAAGGCACGATCTGGGTTACCAACGTTCATCATTACTTTAGTCGGTAGAAGAGGCAATTCGTCAACGGCTGAGCGTCGTACTTCAAACTCAAGCTCTCCCTGATAAACGTAGCCCGTTTCGCCTTCTGAACAAGAAACAGTTACGGTCGCGCCATCGGCAAGGCTATCTGTTGCGTTACCACAACCAACGATAGCTGGGATACCTAGTTCACGAGCGATGATTGCAGCGTGGCAAGTACGGCCGCCTCGGTTGGTGACAATTGCAGAGGCCTTTTTCATGACAGGTTCCCAGTCAGGGTCGGTCATGTCAGTCACTAGCACGTCTCCTTCTTGAACCAGTGACATCTGGTCAAGTGAATCGACCAATCTAACTGGACCTGTACCGATGCGTTGGCCAATAGCACGGCCTTCGACTAACACGTCTGCTTTGTTGTTCAGTTGGAAACGTTCGATGACATTTTGTTCACTTTGAGAGCATACTGTTTCTGGGCGTGCCTGAACGATGTAGAGCTTGCCATCAATGCCATCTTTTGCCCATTCAATGTCCATTGGACGCTGGTAGTGCTTTTCGATGATCATCGCTTGTTTAGCAAGTTCTTTGATTTCTTCATCAGTTAGCGAGAACTGGTTACGCTCTGCATCAGACGTGTCAATGATGTCGACCTGTTTACCAATTTCTTGATTGTTGGAGTACACCATTTTAATGAGTTTGGAGCCGAAGGTCTTTTTAACAATCGGCGCTTGTCCTTGTTCAAGAAGCGGTTTGTGGACGTAAAACTCATCTGGGTTAACGGCGCCTTGAACGACCATCTCACCTAGACCCCAAGCCGATGTAATGAACACGACTTGGTCAAAGCCAGATTCAGTATCTAAGGTGAACATCACGCCGGATGATGCTTGATCAGAACGCACCATACGCTGAATACCAGCCGATAGTGAGATACCGCGGTGGTCAAAACCTTGATGGACACGATACGAAATCGCACGGTCATTAAATAGCGAAGCGTATACGTGTTTAGTGGCTTCAAGAACGGCCTCGATGCCTTTTACATTTAAGAATGTTTCTTGCTGGCCAGCAAATGAGGCATCTGGTAAGTCTTCCGCAGTCGCAGAAGAGCGAACTGCTACAGATAGCTCTGTGTTACCTTCAATGAGTTCTTGGTAATTGTCTCTAATGTCCTGCTCTAGGTCAGCAGGGAATGGGGCTTCTAATACCCATTGACGGATGGTCGCGCCTGTCTTACGCAGTGCGTCAACATCATCAACATCAAGTTCGTCTAGTAGGCCATGAATGCGCTCATCCAATCCTTCGAAATCGAGGAACTGGTTGAAGGCATAAGACGTCGTCGCAAAGCCATTCGGTACTGACACTCCCGCATTAGCAAGATTGGAAACCATCTCGCCCAGTGAAGCATTCTTACCGCCGACCTTATCGACATCGTCCATGGACAGGCCATTGAACCAAAGGGTGTTGTTTTGTTGCATGTCTATCTCCAGAAACATTGCAGCTGTAGGATATAGCAATCGATTACGTATTCAGTAAAAAAATAGTTAACTATTTTTCAAAACTGTGGGGGAACGTTATTGAATGCTAGGGTTTGTTATCGATATTATGTAATGCATCCTACTTAAATTTTTTTGAAAAATTAAATAAAAAATGAAAAATAATGGTCAAAGTCGTGACGTGTTCTACGTTTCTGACGGAACAGCGATTACTTGCGAGACATTGGGACACGTGGTTTTAGGACAGTTTCCGTTCACTGCGAATGAGAAAACGTTTCCATTTGTCGAAAGCGCACATAAGCTTGATGAACTCATTAGGGAAATTAATCAATCTTATGAACGCAACGGTGTAAAACCGTTAGTGTTTTTCTCCATTGTTGTACCTGAAATTCGCGCAGGTCTTATGCAGTCTTCTGCGTATTGCTACGATGTGTTGGAAAGTATAGTGGCGCAAGTGAAGGACGATTTGCAGCTAGAACCGAAACCTAAATTGCAACGTTCTCACAGCGTGGGGAAGGATACGGATAAGTACTTTGATCGTATTGCAGCAATTGAATATACCCTTGCTCACGACGATGGGATTTCACTCAAGAACCTTGATCAAGCTGATATAATACTGCTCGGTGTCTCTCGTAGCGGCAAAACACCAACAAGTCTTTATCTAGCCATGCAATTTGGTTTGCGTGTGGTGAATTATCCGTTTATCGATGACGATATTAAGCGTCTTCGATTGATGCCTGAATTTGAAATTCATCGTCACAAACTGTTTGGTTTAACCATTGATCCTGAGCGTTTAACTGAAATACGAGAAAATCGATTGGCAGGTAGTGATTACGCAAGTACTGAGCAGTGTCTTCAAGAGCTGGCAAGTGTGGAGTCTTTATTTAGACGAGAAGCAATTCCGTACATCAATACGTCCTCATTATCCGTTGAAGAAATTTCAACCAGAATCCTCGAAAGAGCCGGGTTAAAACGCCGAGTGTTCTAGAAAACGACCACGAACTCACAGTGAATCTTAACGGGAACCGATATAATGTCGGTTCTTTTTTATCTTGAGTAACAAGCATTGTCCTTCAATATCTATCTATTCGCTTTACTTTGCGGCATTGTCGTTTTCATTATCGCGTTGCTGAGTCTAAAAAGCCTAGGTAGCCGTAAACAACGTTTTTTGTTTTCTGCTGCCGCTAGCGTCCTCGTCTGTGGTATTTCTTTGGGTATTTGGTCACAAATGCGCAATACACTCCCTGAGCTCGAACTTGCTGCACCATTTAAAAATGGTGAATCCATGATGCAAGAACTGCAGCAAGCACTAAAACAGAACCCTAATGATGCGAAAGATTGGTTTAGGTTAGGGCAGCTTTATATGCAAAGCTCTGAGTTTGATGCGGCGATTACTTGTTTTGACTACTCAATTCGACTGTCTGAGACCCCTTACGCTGGTCAGTATGCGGCAATAGCGACGGCGAAGTACTTTGATGAGTCGCAAACGATTACCCCTGAAGTGCAGCAGTTTCTTGATAAAGCACTCGAAATGGATGAGTACAACGACACCGCATTGCTACTTGTTGCGTCTGACTATTTTCTACATTCAGAACACAACAAAGCGATTGAAATTTGGACGAAAATCCTTGATTCCAATCGACCAGGGATTGATAGAGCGGCTATTATTGAGAAAATTAATCAAGCGAAACGCATGAGCGGCAATTAAATGCTTACTGGTAATCTTTAGAGCCTCAACTTTTGTGCGTATAGATAAAGCCGCCATACATGTATTTGGTGGCTTCTGCGCCAAGAATAACGACCTTACTTCCCACCGTAAGCTTATGGCTATGAACTAGATTTGAAAAACTACACCAAATCGCAGCAGAGCCTAGATTTCCCCAATGTTTAGCATCATTGATGATCTTATTCGGGTCTATATCCAAAGCTTCAGCCAGCATACTATCGATTCGCCCACTTGCTTGGTGGGGGATGATGTAGTCAAAATCGTCCAACTCAAAACCTTGCTCTCTCAGCGCGAGAATACTCGCTTGAAACAAGGCTTCGCCACTTTTACGGACATCGGTTGCGCTATGATGAAAGCGCGCCTTTCCCGCTTGAGTGTAAACAGATGCAGAGCCGCCGTCGAGAGATAAACCCGGTGACTTATCTATACCAATTTGACCAGTGAAACAGTGCGATATCGTACCTATTCCTTCGCTTGTCTCAGGTCCAATAATGACCCCTCCAGCACCGTCTCCCATTTGCATGTAATTCACCAACTGAGACTGGTCGAGAAAACCTTTGTCGTAATCGAAATACACAGATCCTGTTTCACTACCTACGATGGCGATGGGCTTGTTGAGCATAGCAAGGCGCGGAATGGCGATTTGTAAAGCACTTGCGAATCCTGTACAAGCTTGTCGCAGTTCCATAAACGGACCTTGGTATCTAAGCTTTTCGGCTACCCATGCGATGCTGGGAGGAAGCTGAGTGTCTGGCGTTGTCGTATGACCAATAAGATAATCAATATCAGAGAGAGTATGTTGAGAGTTTGCGAGCAAATTTTTAATGGTATGAACTGCAAGATCAGAGTTGCTCGGATTTGGCTCGCTAGTATGAGAGTGAATGCTGCGTGAAAAATGACGACCTTCAATGCCAAGAAAAGGAACTATCCTTGCTGCCACTCTGGCAAAGCGCTTTCCGGAAAGTTGCTCAAGTGCGTCGAGTAGTTGCTCATTTGATAAGTGTTGCTCGGGAAATTGATGGCTGGCGGCAAGCAGTGAAACGCGCCCGGGTAGAAAAGTTGCAGTCATAAATTATCCCTCTTTAGTCTCGAAAATCATGTCTAGATTTACTCCAAGTACTTCAAACGCGTCACGTTCGGTATTGAGTAGCTCATATAGCTTGTCTGAGATGTTGGTGTTCAGCTCACGCCATCGAGATTTATCGTATCCAAGTTCTATGGCGTGAAGCTTCGATACAGAGACATGCCTGGCCTCATCCTGTTTGATGGCGCGGCAAAGGAGAGTAAAAGGATGATGTGGTCCCAAAGAGCCTTTCTCAATAAACAGCATCAACTTACACACTAGGGCATCCAAACAAGCGATTTGAGCAAAGTGCTCTTCGAATGTTTTTCTTGCTCCCAATGAGGCAAAGAAGCGCTGGCTGCGTCTTTTTATTGCAAGTATATCTGCAGGTTCTTCAATTTGATGACGAACCCACTCTAGAGCCTCTTCATGGTATTTCTCATCGGCAACGATACGCTCAAAATCGTTGGCGGCAATTGCTAAGGGACTTTCTTTTTGCCTCACTGATTCGTTGTAAAACACCCATTGAGAAGATTGTTCACCACATACTAGCAATGGCAAAAGGCGTGAAAGTGCCTTGCGTTCCATGTCGGTAAATTCAAGTAGTCGATGTTGGTATTCGTGCAACCAGTAGCGAACTGGACTTTCGCTAGGCACATCTAGTGGCACAGCTGGAAAACAAGGTTTCATGGTCACTAACACATCCTTTTTACGACACACAATATAGTTAGACCGGAAAGTTGAGAATTTCTTTCATCTGTTATTTAAATCTATGATGAAATGGTTCGAAAGTCCTAATTCCCTCATAAACTGTAGTTTAAATTTTGTCGGATTTAGCTCTATGATGAACAGAAGCTTATGTTTTCTTCATCGGAGGTAAAGTATGGCGAACATAGATAATGTGTTGGTTCCTAACGGTTTGGTTGAAGGGCGTGTACTCGCTAAGAAGCAGTGGACAGAAAAGCTCTTCAGCCTTGAAGTGGCAGCATCGATAGAGACTTATGTCGCTGGTCAGTTTACTAAATTGGGTTTACTGAACTCAGACGGCGAATGGGTTCGTCGAGCTTATTCTATGGTGAATCACCCGAAACATCCTTATGGCAAAGATCATCTGGAGTTTCTCATCATTGCCGATGACAACGGTCAACTGTCGCCGAAATTAAACGACCTAGAGGTGGGAGACAAACTGTTTGTCGGTAAACAGCCTTCGGGTTTTATGACTCTAGAAGAAATACCGGATTATGCCAAAGCGCTTTGGATGCTCTCTACCGGTACGGCGATTGGTCCCTTTCTCTCTATTTTAGAAGATGACTCGATTGCCAAACGCTTTGATAGCATCGTTCTTGTCCACGCCGTCCGAACCCAAAGTGAATTAGTATACTCAGACTCTATCGAATGCGCGAAAAACGCGTTGGGCGACAAGTTTCATTTCGTTTCTGTGGTGTCAAGAGAAGCGCATCCCACTAGTCTTAGAGGTCGAATTCCCGAGTTACTACTTAATAGGGAGGTTCAGAAACAGGTGGGCTTAGCGCTGAGTGCGCCAGACAGCTTTGTATATATTTGTGGAAACCCTGCAATGGTCAAAGATACAAGTGAGACACTGCTAGAGCTAGGACTTACTAAACATCTGCGTCGTAAGCCGGGTAATTTTGCGAGTGAAAATTACTGGTAGCCACTAATAGGTGTAGCCTACACCAAAGTAAGCAGCCTCAAGACCGGTGTTATAACCTACATCAGCGGTGAAACCGGTGACGCCAGTTTTAAACAACAATCCAATATTGCCATTAAAACGGAGTGATGAGTCATAAGTTTTGATTGGAGAACCATTGAACTGCTCTTCGCTTCGGTTGGCAATTCCGGCACCAACATAACCGACAAAATTCTCACTCAAAGATTTTACTAGACCCACATTAAGAGCGAAATCATCATTGTTAGGGCCCGTTCCACCAGCCAAGTTGCTGTAAAAGCCGAAGCTTAAATTACGATCGTGATAAAGACCTACGCCAAAACCACCGTCACTAGTTGTGCCGACAGAAACGCTGTTGTAAGTGCCTGCAAGTAGGGGAGAGCTTACTACGCAGAGAACAAGTGCGAGATGCTTTTTCATAGAGCGCCAATTTAGGTGTCTGATAGTCATAGACTTAATGGTAGCAAAAAGCCCCAACTAAGTGGTTGGGGCTTTAACTAATAATCGAATAGATCACAGAATCATATTAGTGAAATATTAGTACTTCGCTTCTCTTGCTTCTGCTTCTTTGTCCCACTCAGGTACGACGGTTTCTAAGAAGTGCTGTTTCTCAGCGTTCATCTTATCCATATCCATACCTAATGCTGCTTGAGCTTTCTCTTTAGTTGAGATATCAGGGATTTCTACCGGATCAGTGATGCCTTTCTTAGCAAGCAGTCGGATAAGTTTCGCACGTGCATCTGCTGCTTTGTCCACTGATGTACCAAGCACCTCAAGTGCCACTTCTGGAGCGTGCATATGCACACCATGAGAAGCGATGGCATAGTCCCAGCGCCATTGTGCATGACGAATATCCATCAAGATAGGTTTCATCTCTTCTTCTGTCGCACCTGCATCCCATGCAGCACCAGCTTCAAAGTGAGCGGCAACGATTTGCTTTTCAGCGGTAAGCTTCATATTAAGAACCTGAGCTTTGCGCGTTGAAACGATGCCTTGTAATTGCTCTTTCGTTTGAGTGTGACAATTAGCACAAGTATCTTCGAAGCGATCAAATGGGTTACCAACTTTGTGGTCAGTAAAGACCGTACCATCTTCTTTGGTCACTTTAGGCATATGACAGTCAACACAAACTACACCGTTCTTACCGTGGATACCATCACGCCAAGTTTCGTATCCTGGGTGTTGAGCTTTTAGCATTGGCGCTTTAGAAACTGCATGTTGCCAATCTTTGAAGTTCAATGCATCGTAGTACTCTTCCATTTCACCAACAGTTGTTCCCATATCCCACGGGAACTTAACCGCTTTCGTTGGGCCAGTGAAGTAGTACTCTACGTGACACTGAGCACAGACAGATGCTTGCTGGTCTAAGCGAGATTGTTCGTCAAACTTCTTGCCAATAGCTTCGAATGCACGTTCTACATACGGCTTTGCGATTGCCAATGCAGGCTCGCCGTTTTTAAACGCGTCACTCCGAGTATCGTGACAGTCAGCGCAGCCTATAGGGTTAGAGATTTCTGGACCTAGTCTTGCCCATTTGCCTTCAAAGTAGCCATCTTCGCCACGTTCATCGATCACACGACCAACATCTGGGCTTTTACAGCTCCAACATGCCATCGGCATAGGGCCTGATTTAGGATCTGTTGGACCGCCTGTTCTCAGTGTTTGTCTTACATCGTCTAACGCATAAAAGTGACCGCGCGCCTTATTATAGTCTTTAGCAAAGCCATAGCCTGCCCATAGGATGACCATATTAGGGTCATGCGCTAATGCATCTTCTATTTCTTCACTTTCACTTGTTTCTTTCCACGTTTTATATTGATCGGGATGATCTTTTTCGTATGCTTGATTTCGAGGGTCAATCAACCCTTCTTCTGATGCTGCATAAGCTGGCACACTCGCGGCGCCTAATAGAGCTATTGCAGCAACGGAACTTAGAATCCAGTGCTTTTTCACAGTGTTATCTCCATATTCTAATTTTTGAAATGCGTTGTGGGGCTATTTCCCTAAATAAGATTTGGAGACGTCTTATCTTATTAAGACCTGTTAATATTAGCTCATATCCATTAATACTTAATTACATGTCGGGGCGTTTACTGTTTTAGATCAATTTATCTAAGTGATTGAGTTCACATCTATTTTCAACTAACCCTAAAGGGGTATGCGTCCTTATTTGTGATGATATTAATTATCATTTTAAAATGGAAGTTATGTAAAAATTCACACACAAACATTAGTGATATTGCTCACTAATTACCTCTAAAGTGATAGGCAAATAACACATCGGAAACTATGATCGTCATGTGAAGCGTTGTGGCTCATCCTAAATAAGAATTGATTACATTTCGTTGGTAATGACTTAATTCAAGTAATTACTAGAGGAAAGTTATTAATTATTAATCTGACTTTGTAGGTTTTACCTTCAATATTGGGTTTAAGGAAAGGATACAATGGGCAATGTTAAATTGACCATGGTGATAATGCTTCAGGCCCTCCTAGCATTTACTCTCTATGGTTATTCACTCAATGCCTTAGCTGATGAAGCAGCCCTCGAAAAAGAAGGGGTATCTCAACGGCATAAGGTGGAGTTGATTCGTGACAAGGACTATAAATGCGTTCAGTGTCACAAAGACTCTAAACAGACACTTGCTGGCTCTCACGGAGAGGACGCAATCGAAATCATTGGCAGCGAAGTTAATTGTACTCAATGCCACAGTAATATCGGTCCAGATCACCGTGACGGTGGTTCTACGGTCATTAAATATCATCCTGCGCAGTCTCAGCCGGGTTCCGATAAAACATGGTTAGACCCTGAAGCTATCCTCAAAGCAAACAGCCGATGCACCGAATGTCATCAGCCGCAATATTTGCGCGAAGATAGCTGGACTCATGATGTGCATGCGAAAAACCTAACCTGCACCAATTGCCACTCAGTGCATGCCGAGAAAGCGAAAGTACTTTCTTACGACCACAAAGCAACTATTAAGATGTGTGTCGATTGCCACAAAGACTTCAACGAAAAACGTGAAGAGGAGGGCAAGTAATATGAGTTGTTCAAGACGAAATTTTCTCGCTGGCACAGGCGCTGTCATCTTTACCACGGGGGTGGCAACAACTTCAGTGTTAACTTCTCGACAGTCGGTAGCGAGTGATGACACCAAAAAAGCGGTGCGCTATGGCATGTTGCATGATGAAAATGCCTGCATTGGTTGTACCGCTTGTACAGACGCTTGTCGTGAAGTCAACAAAGTACCGGAAGGTGTTTCCCGCTTGGAAATTCACCGCTCAGAGCCTATTGGTGAGTTTCCAGATGTGGAGTATCGATTTACTCGTGATTCCTGCCAACATTGTGAAAACCCTCCTTGTGTTTATGTGTGCCCAACAGGTGCAGCTTATAAAGATGAAGAAACAGGCATCATCGATGTACACAATGAAAAATGCGTAGGTTGTGGTTATTGCTTAGCAGCATGTCCTTACCAAGTGCGCTTCTTCAATCCGGAAACTCGCTCTGCAGATAAATGTAACTTCTGTCGTGACACCAATTTAGCCGAAGGCAAGTTACCGGCGTGTGTGGAAAGTTGTCCAACTAACGCTTTGGTGTTTGGTGATTTGAATGATCCAAACAGCGATATTAATAAGATGAAGAGTATCAAGGTGATATACCGTGATAAAGAACAATTAGGGACTAAGCCTAAACTGTTCAAAGTTCCGTTCCATAAGGGGGAGGTATAGTATGAGTACTTGGGAAACTGCCTTTCATTTCGACTCTCTTGTGTGGGATTGGATTATTGCGATCTATCTATTTTTGGCTGGCATGTCCGCGGGTTCTGCACTGATAGCGATTTATCTTAAGCGAAAAGTCATAGAAGGCGATCCAGCGCAAAATGGCATCCTGAAGGCTATGGCCTGGTTGGCGCCATTTGGCATTATTGTTGGTCTGTTGATCTTGGTATTCCACTTAACCAAGCCACTCGAGTTTTGGAAAATTATGATTTACTTCAACCCAACGTCAGTGATGTCGATGGGTGTGATCTTATTCCAAGTCTACATGGTTGTCTTGTTTGTGTGGATTGGCATGATTTTCAGAAAGCCAATTATGGATGTTTTGGGAAGCAAGTTCGATTTTGTAGAGAACATTCTGATTAAGTTCGAGAAAATTGAGAATGGTTTGGAGTTGTTTTTAGGTTTCTTAGCTATCGTATTAGCGGCTTATACTGGCTTCTTATTATCGGCATTGAAAACCTATCCTATGCTTAACAACCCCGTGCTTCCGATTTTGTTCTTGTTCTCAAGTCTGTCGTCGGGTGCCGCTGCAAGTCTATTATTTGGGATTTTGGTGTTTAAAGAAGATGCGCATAGCCCAAGTGTCAAATGGGTACACAGCTTTGAACGTCCTGTCGTTTTGTTCGAACTGTTTGTCATCGTTACCTTCTTTACCGGTCTTATCTTTAGTGGTGGTCAAAACGAAGCGGCCGCTTGGAATGCTATCGGCGGTGGATTCTGGTCTAACTGGTTCTGGTATGGCGTTATCGGTATGGGTATGTTGTTACCTTTGGCAATGAACTTCTTTAGTTCTGAAAAGGCAAAGCACAACCACGGCTTTATCCTAGTCGTCACAAGCCTTAGCTTAATCGGTGTTTTGATGCTACGTACGTTTGTGCTTTATGCAGGCCAAATGACGGTAGTCTAAATATACTATCCCCGTGAAAGCGGGGATCTTCTAAAGCACTCTCTGCACAAATCTATATCGAGTGTGTTTTAGAAGAGTAATAGAGTCGTTTTCACTCTTGGCAACAACATAGAGGTTACATGATCGGGTACATTGGATTATTCACTTTGATAGTCGTTGCTGTCACGAGTAGTTTAGCGAGCATGAGCGGAGTCGTCTCCTATCGACTGCTGCTGCAACACAGACTGCACCTAGATAAAGTAGTGCAGTTACTGACATTACTAAGCATGCTATTTGCGGTTGCTGCTATCGTGGTACTTGCTGTCGCCTTCGCTGTTGATGATTACTCAATAAAATACGTTTCAGACAATTCAAACAGTCAACTTCATCTTGGTTACAAGATTGCTGCTACCTGGGGTGGCCATCAGGGATCGATGCTATTCTGGGTGGTGACGCTGTCACTTTGGGGTGCGGCTCTTTCTTTCGTTCAAGACTCTGTCAGGCGACATGCTATGTGGTTAATGCAGCTTATCGTCGCCATATTTGCTTGGTTTACATTGCTTGCGTCTAATCCATTTGAATTAAATGCCGTAATACCAACTCAAGGCAGAGACTTAAACCCCATGCTTCAAGACATTGGTCTTATCATTCACCCGCCATTGTTGTACGTCGGCTATGTCGGGTTTGCATCGGTATTAGCGCTAGCCTTGGGTTCACTGTTTACTTCGTCTTTGGGAACTTCGGCCAGTTCAACCCAGTGGGTGGTAAGCGCAAGAGTGTGCGCCGTAGTTGCGTGGCTATTTTTGACTGCGGGTATCGCTGTCGGCTCTTGGTGGGCGTATTACGAACTCGGTTGGGGAGGCTGGTGGTTCTGGGATCCTGTGGAGAATGCCTCATTGCTACCTTGGTTAACCAGTTGCGCGCTAATACACACTATGATGCTTGCTAAACACCGTCAGTTGGTGTTCTGGACCTATTCTCTTGCATTCATTACGTTCTGCTTGAGTATCCTAGGCACCTTTATTGTTCGCTCAGGCGTATTGACTTCTGTTCATGCATTTGCGGTCGACCCAACCAAAGGTTTCAGTTTGTTGGCGATCTTAACCATCATCTTTGTTCTGGCTTTTGTTTCTTTGATATTACGTTCGGATAGCCTTCATTCTAAGGCTATCACTGACATTCGAACCAAACCTTTTCTGATACTTATTGCTGCAAACCTCTTTACGTTGGCGACTATGGTTGTGGTATTTGGTACGTTTTATCCTATGGTGTATGAACTTTTGGGCTTAGGCAATATTTCTGTGGGTGCGCCATATTTCAATTTGTTGTTTGGTCCACTCTCAATTTTTGCTTTATTTGTCATGGGTTTTGTACCGTTTTGTCGGTGGAAATCTGATGAGAAACGAGTGCTTACCCCACTCATGGCGGTCTTGTTTGTTGCCAGTTTAATCGCCGCATTTGCCGTCGTATTGTATTACTCACAACATAACGCACATGTTGGTGCAGAGTGGTCGTTTTGGGCATTTATGACGGTCTGGGGCAGTGTGTGGGTGATGCTGTCTCATCTGCGGCTATTGCACAGTCATAAGATGAATCGTGGCCTGTATGCAGTAATATTGGCACATGTTGGAATTGCGGTGGCCGCATTTGGCTCTGCGATGAATGCTGAGTATTCGTATGAAATGACAAGAAAGCTAGGACCGGGTTCTAGTGTAGAGTTTGGTGATTTTAACGTGCGCTATCTTGATACCCACCTCTATGTTGCTCGCTCGTTCAGTTCAGAACAAGCCGAGATTGAAATTACTCCACTATCGAATCCTTCAAAAATACAACGTGCTTATCCTGAGAAGAGGCACTATCCCGTACGCGTGATGAACATGACAGAGCCTTCTATGACGCCAAAATGGGATGGCGATATATACATATCATTGGGTGATAAAGTGGATGCTGAGCACTACGCGGTTCGCATCCAGTTTAAAGCTTTTGTGCGATGGATATGGTTTGGGGCGTTGTTGGTTTGTTTATCTGGAGTTTGGATGCTCTTGTCTCAGTTATTCTCTATTAAGCGTGTGCAATGTGAAAATAGTGTAGGAGACACTAATGTTGTTTAGGAATATCGTAATCACTGGCTTCCTCTTATTATGTTCAATCCTAGCGCCAGTTGTTCATAGCTCGGAGAGCCAATTCGTGGAACTGTTTGAATTTGATTCACCCAAGCAGCAAAAACAAGCGATAGAACTGGCTAAAACACTACGTTGCCCGATGTGTCAAAATCAGAACTTAATTGAGTCAAATTCTCCGGTCGCGAAAGACATTCGTCTAAAAGTGTTCGAATTAATCAAACAAGGGAAAACAAACCAAGAAGTGAAGGACTTTATGGTTGCTCGTTACGGTGAACATGTTCTTTATCGACCATCCATGAGTCGTCACAATGCGTTGCTATGGGGAGCGCCTATCGTGTTTGCACTGGGGCTTGTCGTGGTTATCTTTGTTAATGTAAAACGAAAGTCTCAATAATATCTAGTTGATCTTTCAACGGTAATTGTATATTCCTTTAACCCTATTGGTACAAGTAGGGACGGTTGTACATGTCATATTTCATTTCCTCGGACAAACGTTTATTAGATATTCCTCTCATCCATAGAGAGTTAGCTAACAGCTATTGGGCTAAAGGCATTCCTCTCGACGTGGTCGAAAAATCCATCGAACATTCTCTTTGTTTTGGTGTGTATACCGCTTCTAACGAGCAAGTTGGCTTCGCTCGAATGATAACTGATAGAGCGACGTTTGCTTATTTAAGTGATGTATTTGTAGTTGAAAAAGCAAAAGGAGAGGGGTTGGGTAAGCAACTCATTAAAGCCATTGACGAACACCCAGAGCTGCAAGGGTTAAGACGTATCATGCTCGCGACAAGCGACGCTCATGGATTGTATCGGCAGTTTGGTTATCAAGAGGTTAGTAACCCGCAAATCTTAATGCAAAAATGGAATCCTGCGATATATGACTAAATCTGCTGTCACGTTCGACACTATCTCTGAACACCCTGAGTTTAAGGCTACCATTGTTGATTGGTATTATCATCAGTGGGGGAAAAGAGATCCTAACAATTCACTTGAAAGCTATACGACCAAGCTTGATGATTTACTCGCGAATGGCGGCATCCCTGTTAGTGTCGTCGGTGTGCAAGATGGTGAATTGGTTGCGACCGCACACTTGAGACTAAATGAAATTCCAAGTTTCGAGAATTACGAGTTTTGGTTGGGTGGCGTTTATGTGCATCCATCGCGTCGAGCGTCAGGGGTAGCCTCGCAGTTAGTGAAGCAAATGATAGCAGAAGCCAAACAGCTCGGTATCGAGACACTCTACCTTCAAACAGAGAACCTGACAGGTGGGCTCTACGCCAAACTAGGGTGGGAGAAACTGCATCAACTCAATAATAAGGGTGTTGAAGTCATCGTCATGGCAAAGGAGTTAAGCAGTGACGCCTAAACAGCAAACATTTCTAAACCAGTACTTAGAACAGTTAACTACCTCAGAGCGAGCAAGCATAAAAGATGTGATTGCCGAGCATTTTTGTGGCGATGAATACAATGCCAACCAATGCGCGAAGCTAATTAATGAAGGTATTAAAACCGCTTCATGTAGCCTAAAAGCGGGGTATGAGATTGAGCAAGAACCATTGCCTCAAGTTGGGCGGTTGTCTGTTGTTTTGGACTGGGACCAAAATCCTATATGTATCATCAAATTGACATCGGTTGAGGTTTGTCCGTTTAATCAGGTATCTGAAACGTTTGCTTATGCGGAAGGCGAAGGAGACAGGACCTATCAATGGTGGAAGCAAGCGCATCTACGTTTCTTTGAATGGTACGCGAACGAACTGAACATCACATTTAGTGAGTATGATGACTTGGTGCTTGAGCGTTTTGAAAAAGTGTTTCCGAGGTAATTAACCATGCTTACTTTAGAGACACCTCGATTGCAGCTGAGACAAATTGGTCGTAGTGACTTCGAGCTTTTCCGGCTATTACACCAAGATCCAGAGATTATCCGTTTGTGTTTTGATGCCCCTTCGATGGACGAAATTAAACAACGATTCGAAGAGCGACTACCGGTTTGGCAGCCAGGTAGCGATCAGTGGTTATGCATGACAATTGTGTTAAAAAGTAATCAAGCTAAAGTCGGTGTTACAGGGTTCAAGGTATCAAATCGCGTTGCAGAAGTCGGTTACCTCATGCTCACCGAATTTCAAGGGATGGGTATTGCTACAGAGTCGCTAAAATGCGTTCTAGATTGGGGAATATCGCAACTCGACGTCTCAAAGTTTAATGCTGTCGTAACGCAAGGTAATCATGGCTCCGAACGAGTGCTAGAGAAATGTGGATTCCACATTAAAGCGATAGAGAAAGAGGCGTATGTTATCGGAGGAAAAACGTTCGACGATATTATTTATCAGCGAAATGTCACGAAGAGAGGAGAGTAAAGTGATAAGAAATGTTCAAGAGACAGACAGTATAGCTATTGCTAGGATCTACAATCATTATATTGCTCATTCGACATGTACGTTTGAGGAACACCCTGTAACCGATGCAGACATGGCTGAGCGTATTCGCGTTGTTGTTGATTCCGCCCTACCTTGGTTGGTGTATGAGCATCAAGGACAAGTGGTTGGCTATTGTTATGCAAAAAGATGGAATGCACGCAGTGCTTACCGATTTACAGTTGAGTCCTCTGTGTATGTTGACCATGAAACACCAATAAAAGGTGTAGGTTCCAGATTATACGATGCACTGTTTAACGACTTACAGACACGTGGTGTTAAGAATATTATGAGCGTTATCACCTTACCAAATGACGCCAGCGTAAAGTTTCATGACAAGATGGGAATGCAGCAGGTCGGTCATTTTAAGCAAATCGGATTTAAGTTTGAGCAGTGGTTGGATGTGGGCTATTGGCAAAAGGTTTTAGATTGATTAACGCCCTATAAGTTTTCTTGAATTTATTTTGGTACTGTCCCCATATTATCCTTAGTTCACACTTTTTTTAGGCAACACATTCTGAACTGAGTGATTTTAGCGTTTAATAGATTTTGGAATCATCATGGGCAAGCGATACATCATAAGCAGCAAACATCACGACAACTTTATGTTGCGCCAACAACATGTAGATAAAATAGCCTTGGTGACCGAAGGTGGAGGGCAACGAGGAATCTTTACCGCAGGTGTTCTTGACGCTTTTTTACGTGCCGACTTCAATCCATTTGATTTGCTTATTGGTACGTCCGCTGGTTCGTTGAATCTCGCTTCCTATATCTGTGGACACCAAGGTCATGCCTATAAAGTCATAGCTGAAGCAACTCGCCATCCCGAGTTTTTCAAGCTCACTAAATACCTCTTAAGCGGCGAGGGGTTGGATTTAGACTTTTTGGTCGATAGTGCGGAAGTCAATATTCCACTGAATTGGGATAAAGGCTCGGACCTGTTGAAGACTAAACAGGTTATAGCGGTCGCCACACATGCTCAAAAGCTGACCTCAGAGTGCTTTGATGTCACGGTTGATAACTGGAAAAATGTGCTAAGGGCGTCATGTGCTATTCCAGCATTGCATAAAAACCCCGTTGTGTTTGATGATGCACGGTGGCTGGATGGTGGTGTTTCAGCTCCAATCCCGGTAGAGGAGGCTTATCGTCGAGGCTACAAACATATTGTGGTCGTTCGTACTATGCCTATCGATTTTGACGACCATCATCCGCTGTTGGAAGCGATTTTAAAACGAGCGCCAACTAAAACGATGAGTGAACTATCAGCAATTCTTATCAAGCATGAGGAAAGCTATCGTAAAACACAGCGTTTTCTCGCATCACCACCTGATGACGTTAACATTTACGAAATCTCGCCGGCAATAAATCTTAAGTCTTCAGTTATTGGCAGTACTAAAAAACAACTTGATGCGGATTATATGCATGGTGTGCGTTTAGGACGCTTATTTGTGGAAAGTGTTGGCAGAAAACTCGATATTCCCTATACACCATATAAACGGCATAAAATCGTGACATCAGAATTTGCCAATGATGATGCTTATCACCAAAAAATCGATGAGGTTTGGGAGAATCGAACTCGCGGTCATTTTAAAGGCGCGATGGATTGCGATATTGCTTGGGTGAATGTCAACCCACAAAACCTGAATCGAGCGTTGGTTTTAGTACAAGGCCGCAATGAGTCGTGTTGGAAATATAAAGAGTTAATGTATGAACTCAGCCAGCATTTTAGTGTTTACTCTTTTGATCATCGAGGGCAAGGTGAGTCAGAACGATTGGTTGAAAATAGCGAGTTGGGTCATATTGATCAGTTTGTCCATTATGTGGATGATTTAGCGCAGTTTGTCGAGAATGTGGTTCGCAACAAAGACAGCGATGAAGTGATGATGTTGGCGCACTCAATGGGCGGAGCGATTGCGACGCAATTTATTGCAAAATACCCTGACACGATTAAAGCGTGTGCGTTGACGAGTCCAATGTTTGGAATCAAGCTACCTAAGGTGGTAGGTGGCATACAAACCGCAACGATTAAGATGATCAGTCAGCTGCAGAAAACGCCGCACTTTGCACCCAAGCAAACTGCGTTTGTAACCAAAACGTTTGAAGGAAATGATCATACAAGTAGTCCAACGCGTTTTAAAGCATACAGTGATCTATTGAATAATCACCCCAAACTAAGACTTGGTGGAGTGAGCCCCAAGTGGATTACGGAAGCGATGGCTGCGGGTAAAACATGTATTTCCCAAGCGAAAAACATCAAAACGCCAATCTTAATTATTCAACCAGAAGGTGACAATGTCGTTTCCCTATCGGCACAAGATTCGTTTAATGAAAAGTGTACGAGCTCTCGACTATTGACCATACCTCACGCAAGGCACGATGTGCTCATTGAAGCGGATCGCTATCGAGATTGGGCATTGAAACACATTATGAATTTTTATGACCACAAGCATAAATTCATGTAGTTCGCGCAATGTGAGAACACGCGGGACCATCTGATAAGGAATAACGATGACCACGCTAAAAACTCGTCCCACAACAGAAGACCCCAGTGCTTTTATTGAATCAGTTAAGAATGAGCAAAGAAGGAGAGATGCTGAGACTTTGCTCACAATGTTTACCAAAGTGACTGGGCGACAACCTGTTATGTGGGGAGAAAGCATTATCGGCTTTGGCGAATACCGTTACACTAACACTCGTGGAACGTATTCTTGGATGATGACGGGCTTTTCGCCACGGAAACAGAACTTGACCCTTTATATCATGCAAGGCTTTGACAATCTCCAATCCGAACTGGAGAAACTTGGCCAGTTCAGAACGGCAAAGTCATGTCTTTACATAAATAACCTATCAAAAATCGACCTGAAAGCTTTAGAGTTACTGCTTGTAAAAGCAGTAGCAGAAATGGAGTCTAAATATCCTTGTACCTGAAAGCAGGCTCTAGACAAAAAGAATGACCTGAGTAAAAAGGAGTAACTCAAGTGAGCGTAACTTTCCGCGAGATGCAAATCGCCGACTACGATAACGTGATGACTTTGTGGCGGCAAACTGATCATATGGTGATTCGAGAGGCGGATAACCGCGATAACATCATTGCTTATCTAGATAAAAATCCGAATATGAGTTTTGTGGCCATCCTACATGGAGAAGTAGTGGGTGCTGTGTTAGCAGGAACAGATGGGAGGCGTGGCTACCTGCAGCATTTGGCGGTTGCATCCCAGCATCGTGGAAAACGAATAGGTAAAACATTGGTGGAGAAAGTAACGGACTCTTTTGCTCAAATTGGTATCGAGAAAACGCACTTATTTGTTAAAGCTGACAACGAGGCAGCACAAGAGTTTTATCGTTCTATGGGGTGGGAAGTGCGAAAAGAAGTCAAAATGTATTCATTCAATGCCTCTGCAAACGTCGATATTTAATTTTAACCTTAATGAGTGAAACCAATGAGCCCCATTGTAGTAAAGACCGACACGGTTATCAGGCCTGCAAGTCCATGGTCTCGTTCTGTACATATTTTCCTTAAGTTTTTAGAGCAGCAAGGCATCCATTACGTTCCTAAAGTACTCGCTCTGGATAACGATAATGAGACACTTTCATTGGTAAAAGGCAAAACATTTAACTATCCGTTACTTGAGGAAATAGCCAGTCTACAGGCACTGGAAACAGCGGCGAGACTGCAAAGGCGGCTTCATGACGCGAGTGTTGGATTTATTGAGCAGTATGATGTCGCACGTTTAGATTGGATGCTGAGCTCAGACACCGAATCTGAAGTTATGTGTCATGGGGACTTTGCACCCTACAACGTGGCATTAGAGGCGAATAATGTCGTCGGGGTATTTGATTTTGATACCGTTCATCCAGGCTCAAGGTTGTGGGATTTATCGTATTCTGTCTATTGCTGGGCACCTTTCAAAACCAACTCGGTAGATAAACTCGGTGATATCGTTCAACAAGTACGTCGGGCAAAAGCATATCTGGATGCGTATGAAATAGATACAGTAAGCCGGTTTAAATTGGTTGAAACGATGGTGTCTCGTTTAAGGTATCTCGCCAGCTTTATGGAAGACAAGGCCAATGAGGGGGATCAAGGTATGCAGCAATGCATAGAGGAAGGTCATAGGCGCAGCTACCTCAACGATATTGATTATCTGCTACGCAACTATGATGAGATTACTCGTGGCATTCGATAGGCTTGTCTAGTCAGTAAGTGACTGGTTAACTTTAGCGCGAATAACTCTGGCTGTGACAGTTGCTGACGCTCCGCCGTCAGACAACACATGCAGAGTGAACTCGGGGTTCATATCACCAGAAGAACCTTGTGCTGCGGCGCTGCCTGCAGAGGCTTCCGCTCCAATTTCAAATTTCCATTCACCGTCTTTCCAATCATCGACCAACTCTTGTGTGTTTAGAAGAATCAATACTTTGTATGAACGTGCACCCCAGCCAGCACCGAAATCAAGTCGTTTAACCGTAAAGTAGATATGTGGCTCAGCACCTTTTATTACCATAACACCTTCGCCGCCGCCGACACCCACAACAGGGACTTTGGTCACTTTCATGTTTGCAACACCGTACGCTAATGCTTCATTCATTTGAGCTTGCAAGTGTGGTTCTTTTTTTAGTAACTCCGATATGGTGGTTTGCGCCATAGTGTCGAGTTCATTCCGCTCGGCTAATTTTTGCTGTTCACTCAATGACGAACATCCACTGGCGATGAGAATAATAGCTAGGAATAATAATCGGCGAAACTTCATGTTACATCCTCATCTAAATGTGATGAATTGAATCGAACTAATCTGTGGCACGCATAATAGGGTAGAACACTAGGTGATAACAATGGCCGTCAGGTAAAATCATGGCATTTTATAATATGAGAAGGATAAAGCGCATTGACCTCGAATCACATAGGCGTGTTGTCAGAATCTACCTAAGCATAGTCGATAGTTTTCATACAGATGACACCGAAGACTATGGTAAGGGTGATCATGTCATCAATCTCTATCTAGAGATGCGTGTACAAATGGTTTTATGACCTATCATTAAAGCAATTAATCTAAACTTAACACCTTCAGGGAGTTGTGAATGAGTGTTTGTTTCCCTCAATTTTTAAAGACTAATGCTATTGCAGTATTTGTTGTATTCGTAATGTCGATGATGAGTGGCATTGCCTTAGCTCAAGATGATACTCCTACTAGGGTACCGCCTCCAAAGGCTCAAGTAGCTTTAGACAAAATTAACGCGGAGATAAGAGATCTTTCGGAATCACTCAAAGCTTCTAGTGGAGATCAAAAAGACGCTATTCAATTCCGCCTCTTCAATAAAAACAATGAGCTAAGAGATGTCATCGGTAGCGCGGTTGAATCTAATGATTTACCAAAAGATATGCTCATTGAACAGGTACGGTTCCAGCAAAAATATACAGAAGGCGCGAAAACTTATCTAGAAGATAAGTTAAAAACGGTTGGAGAGCAGTTCAATAGCGCTAAAGCTGAGAATAAATTGTCCATTTTAAATACTTATAGTGAAGTTCAAGACTATTTGAACGCCACCTTTAATGCGGCATGGCAAAACCTGATGTGGCTGAACAAACTTGGAGTTCAGGATGAGAGTGGTGAAGCGCAGTTTGAAGTACTAGTCGCGAAAAACCTGAGGTTAACGTCAGCGTCGATTGAATATTTCAACCAACAGGTGGAGGCGATCAATTCTCAGTTGGCATCGGCGCCAGAAGGAGACAAAGCTGCACTTCAAACTAGTCAGTTAGTGCTTAAGCAGCGTATTGGCATTGAAACAGAAAGTCTTCGTAATTTGATCGTTCTAGGTGATGACGTTGGTTTAGAAACGTCTGAATATAAAAGACAAGTATTCTCTGTAACTGGGAATATCACTCAAGACATTTTAGATTCAAAAGTGTTGATTTCGCTGTTGAGTTATTGGTGGAGTGCCGCCGTTGATTGGCTAGGCGATAACGCACCACAGCAACTATTCCAAGTGTTTATTTTCATTCTTATTCTTTTTGTTACACGCGCCGTTGTAAAACTGGTACGCAAGATTGTGACAAAAGCAGTTCATAACAAGAACTTGAAGCTCTCTCACTTGATGCAGAACTTCTTTGTGTCTATGTCGGGAAATATTGTTTGGATTATCGGTATCATGGTTGGGCTGTCACAGATAGGGCTGAATTTAGCGCCTATCTTGACGGGTTTCGGTATCGCAGGTGTGATTATTGGTTTTGCGCTACAAGATACATTATCTAACTTCGCAGCGGGTATGATGCTTCTTATCTACCGCCCATTTGATGTTGGTGATTTTGTTTTTGCTGGTGGTGTAGATGGTAAGGTAAGTCATATGAGTTTGGTCAATACCACGATTCGCACCTTTGATAACCAAATTATCATTGTTCCTAACAGTAAGATCTGGGGAGACGTTATCAAAAACGTTACTCACGAGCGTACTCGTCGAGTAGATATGGTGTTTGGTATTGGTTATGGAGATGACTTGCTCAAAGCTGAATCTGTTTTACATGAGATTATCGAGGCTCACCCTGCGGTTCTTAAATCACCAGAGCCTAACATTCGAGTTCATACACTGAATACCTCATCAGTAGACTTCATCGTTCGACCATGGGTAAAAACAGATGATTACTGGGATGTGTATTGGGATGTGACTAAAGAGGTTAAATTACGCTTTGATAAAGAGGGCATTTCTATACCTTTCCCTCAACAAGACGTGCATTTACATATGGTGGATAAATTGAAGTCTGAGTCTAACGCTTAGTATCAACACAATTATTCATTGATAGGGCTCTAATTTCATAAATTAGAGCCTTTTTATTATCTGTAATATTAGTTATTAAATAAGTTGAATATAAAAGCTCAGAGGTACGATTATGACGGAAGAAAATACAAAGAATAGCGAAGTGACAGTCGTAGACATCAAAATGCCATTTCTATCTATGGTGATATTTATGGTCAAGTTCGCCATCGCATCAATACCAGCTATGATCATCCTTGGGTTGATATTTAGCCTCTTTGGTATGATATTTGGTGGCATTTTTAGCGGCTTTCATGGCGGAATGGGGCACTACTAAAATGTCCTTGTCTAGTCACTGTGGTTGAATTTCTGTAGTATCGAGTGATTGATTCGCTAAGTAGAACTTTAGTAATGATTAGACATATCTTGTTGATTCGATTCAACGAAAAAGCAACAGAGCAAAGCATTAACGAACTTATGGCTTTGTTTGAGGCTATGCCCAAAAAAATAGCAGGAGTGGAAGCGGTAGAGTGGGGTGTGAACGATAGCCCAGAAGGTAAAAATAAATCCTATACGCACAGCGTAATGATGACATTCAAGGATGAAAATGGTCGACAGAACTATCTGCCTCACCCCGAACATGATGCTCTAAAATCGGTGTTCAGACCGATTTTAGACGACATTATCGTATTCGATTACTCAGTTTAAATTCAGCATGTTACAGGTTTCTAATACGGTAACGTTGGCAGATTGGGAAATCGAGCTAAATGCAATTCGTTCGATGGGGAGCGGTGGTCAGAATGTTAACAAGGTTTCCTCTGCTATCCATCTACGTTTTGATATTAGACGCTCGACACTACCCGCTATATATAAAGAACGTTTGCTTGCAAGCAACGACTCTAGAATCTCTAAGGAAGGTGTCATTGTGATTAAAGCGCAATCACATCGTACTCAAGAGAAAAACCGGGAAGACGCACTTGCGAGGCTAGCTGATTTGATTCGGTCAGTGATGGTCGTGCAAAAGAAACGTCGTGCAACAAAGCCAACTCGTTCATCGCAAATAAGACGCGTGGATAATAAGAAGAAGCAAGGGCAGAAGAAGTCCCTACGTGGAAAGCCAATATTGTAAATCTAGTTAAGGAAAGAAAGTGAAAATAATTAAGGATGATTTGACAGGTCCAGAAATAAAAGCCCTTTTACAAGCTCATTTGGATGACATGTACGCGACTTCTCCTCCAGAAAGTGTTCATGCTCTTGATATTGATGCTCTTCGTCAGCCAGAGATTACGTTCTGGACTGCATGGTTTGAAGATGATTTGGCAGGATGTATAGCCTTAAAAACCATTGAGTCGGGACATGGTGAAATAAAATCGATGCGCACGACAGAGAGTGCTCGTGGCAAGGGAGTAGCAAGAAAACTGCTTGCTCATCTAACCAGTAAGGCCTCAGAAAACGGCTTGACGCGACTGAGTTTAGAGACAGGAACCGAAGCATTTTTCGAACCAGCAAGAAACCTATATCAAAGAGATGGCTTTGTAGAGTGTGAACCATTTGCTAGCTACTCGCTTGACCCTAATAGCGTGTTTATGACGAAATCGCTGACAAGATGAGCATGATCGGATTGAAAGAAGCCTTTTGAATATGGGCTCTCTATTTCGCTTCGTTTTCATAGCGAATATAAGTTCAGGGATTGTGGTCTGCATAGCTGGCTTCATTTTCCCCATGTTGAAAACATCCGAACTTTCTGATTTCTCATTTTACGTCGCTATCGTGTTATGGGGCGTGGCTGGTTTGTCTTGGGATGGCGGAAGAATAAGCCGAACCTATGACGTCGATGTTGTATCACAAAAGATGAGAGCAATGGTTAAAGAGCATAATCTTGAAGCTGAAAAACATAAGCACTATCGACAAAACTACTCTTTTGGTTTTTCTTTATTTGTTGCAGGCGTTTTCCCTCTGCTAATTTCCGCAACTCTCGCTTGGTTAAATTAAAAAGTAGGTAATAATAACGTGGTGAAAATATCTTTAGTTGAACTCGAACAGGTCCTACCTATTCGTCAGCAAGTTCTGTGGCCCGATTTACCAATAGAGAGCTCGCTGGTAGAAGGAGATAACCGAGCGATACATATCGGTGCATTTGTGGATGATAAGTTGGTCTGTGTTGCTTCGATATTTATCGATGGTAATCAAGGTAGGTTACGTAAATTTGCAACGCTTCCAGATTACCAAGGTCAGGGTATTGGCTCACAGGTCATCGAGTTTGTCTTGAACATGCTTGAAAGACAAAATATTGAGGTGTTTTGGTGCGATGCGAGGGAGTCTGCGCTGGATTTCTATAAAAGATTTGGAATGGTTATTGAAGGGCACATCTTTTACAAAAAAGGCGTGGCATACAAAAAGGCGTCGTTAGTTTTATCAACGCCATGATATGAGTAGCAGCACTGCGTTAGTATTGAACACCTTAGCGACAAATATCTTTGACTGCCATATTTGAGTATCTCTTTTGGCGATTCTACACTGTGATAAAACCTACCATGGGTGTAATCGATGGAAGCATTAAAAGAGTGGCGAGTAAACTGCCCGTATTGTGGAGAGGCTTTTGAAACATCAATCGACTGTTCCGTTGATGAGCAAGAGTATATTGAAGACTGTTATGTATGTTGTCGACCAATCTTGTTTGAGGTCACATTAGACAGTGATGATGTGTTTGTAACAGTAAGACACGAGAACGAAACATAGCTTGAAATTCAATTAATTACGCGTTACAAGATAACCTCTCCTCGATAAAGGATTGTGAGGTTTACTTGGATGTAACGACTTTTTTGACAGGCTTTTCCTTGGGTCTGTCGTTGATACTTGCAATTGGTGCTCAAAATGCGTTTGTTCTAAAACAAGGGCTAAAGAAACACTATGTATTTGCCGTGTGTTCTGTATGTGCAGTTTCTGATGCCATTCTCATTTCTGCGGGTGTCGGCGGCTTCGGTGTCATTATTGAGCGGTTTCCGCAAATCGAAATAGTAGCTCGTTATGCGGGGGCTGCTTTTCTTACTGTATACGGGATCCAAAGCTTGCGTTCTGCTTTCAACAGCAAACATCAACTCGACCCTGAAGGGGATTCAAGTGCAAGTTTGCTAAAAACCATTCTGATTTGTTTAGCGCTAACTTGGCTAAACCCACATGTCTATCTAGATACCGTTGTTTTGCTAGGCTCTATTTCTACCCAATATGCTCCGAATCAGTTCTCTTTCGGGCTCGGTGCCGTGATGGCTTCCTTCGTGTTCTTTTTCTCCTTGGGGTATGGTGCTCGACTGCTAACGCCTATCTTTCATAAACCAATATCATGGAAAGTATTGGAGCTCTTTGTTGGTGCTATTATGTTATCCATCGCCCTTAGCTTGGTTTTGTAACCTAGCTAGATATCGTTAGTTTAAATAGGGAAGAAATAATGTCTCACCATAACGCGCAATGTCATTGCGGAAATATAACTCTCAGTTTTGCAAACTGGCCGGCGAATTTAACAAGTTGCAACTGCTCTGTATGTCGTCGTTATGGGACATTATGGGGCTATTATGAGCCTGATTCGGTGACAGTTTCAGTTTTACGTCAACCTACAACGGCGTATCAATGGGGTGATGGTTTTATCGACTTTCACCACTGTCCAGAATGCGGATGCGTGACGCATTACACTTCAACGGATAAATCGCCAACCCAGAAAGTTGCTATCAATTTCAAAATGGTGACCCCAGAAAAGATAAGTACCATACACATTCGCTATTTTGATGGTGCAGATAGTTGGAAGTATCTTAATGATTAGATAAGGATTTCGATGAATAATACCAAACTAAGGTTTCAGGATATTACCTTACGCAAGACGTCAGCCGAAGATCTAGAACCGCTTTATCAACTTATGACGGCTGACGAAGAGTGGACGAAATACAACGGCCCTTACTTCGGTTATGTTCGGCCAACACTATCCGAATTTAAGCAGCAACAGTTCCAAAAGTTCCTAGATGGTAACACAGGCTTGGTTATAGATTATTTGGGGCGAGCAATAGGCAGTGTTAGCTACTATTGGGAAGATGAAAACACGCGTTGGCTTGAAGCTGGTGTGGCCATTTACGACTCATCACTTTGGGGTAGGGGCATCGGGTTGAAAGCGCTGATTCCATGGGTGGAGCATCTTTTTGCAACATTGGAGATCGAGCGAGTAGGCTTTACTACTTGGTCTGGAAACCCTGGAATGATGCGATGTGCCGAGAAGCTTGGAATGACGCAAGAGGCAAGGCTGCGCAAAGTTCGCTATTACCTAGGTGAGTACTTTGATTCGATAAAGTACGGTGTCTTGCGTGAAGAGTGGCAAGAGCTCTACAAGCGTTGGTTGAGTCGAGACCGAGTGTACTTGTTTGACTGGGGTGACACTCTAATGGTCGATGACCCTACACAAACTGGAAAAATGTGTGATTGGTCAAATGTTGAAGTAGTTTCTGGTGCCGTAGAGTTGTTGTCAGCGCTTTCTAAGCAGTATCCTATTTATGTTGCGACCAATGCACAAGATTCTAATGAAATCGATATAAAACAGGCATTTGAACGTGGTGGTTTAGCTCAATACATCACAGGCTACTTCTGTTTTAACAATCTTGGTGTTTCTAAAAATCACCCAGAATTCTATCGGCTCATCGCAGGCAAGTTAGGTATCCCGGCAAACAAGTTGACGATGACCGGCGATCAAAGGGACAAGGACATAGCACCCGCTAAATCCGTTGGCTTAGTCACCAACTGGCTTAATTCGAGTGGTGTGTCCGACCCGTATGATGTTGGCTTCGCCTCGTTGCTTGAGATATTAGATAAAGAGGTGAAGGTCGAGTAAACCTCTAAGAGGCTTGAATCGTTGAGATTAGCTCTTCAGCTTGGTCGAGGTAGCTGCCCCCAAAAAGGTTGCAGTGATTGAGCACATGATAGAGATTATAGATGTGCTTTCTATACTCGAACATAGGCTCAATGGGCAGTACGCTTTCATAACCGTCATAAAATTCCTGCCTGAAACCACCAAAGAGTTCTGTCATAGCAAGATCGCACTCTCGATCTCCCCAATAACTGGCGGGATCATAACAAATAGGCCCAAAGGCTGAGTTAGCCACATTGCCGTTCCAAAGGTCGCCATGCAGCAAAGAAGGTTTAGGGTTATGGCCAGAGAGCTGCTCGTTGATAAGGGAGACAAACTGGTCGATATCGGTAAAGCTGATTTGTTTCTCTTTAAGTAGCTGTAGTTGCCAGCCTATACGTTGTTCAGAGAAAAAGCGGGACCATTTTTTATGCCACTGATTGGGTTGTAACGTAGCACCAATATAGTTGTCATGATCAAAGCCAAATTCTGCTTGTTCACCCCATTTGTGCAGTTTTGCTAACTCAATTCCAAACTGATGACTGGCAGTACTCACGTCTAAAGGTTTGACAGGGATGTAATTAAGAATGATGAACGCGCATTCTTTAGTTTTGCTAATTAACACCACCTCGGGTACATGAACCGTATTAGTGTCACGGAGCGCTTTGAGGTTATCCGCCTCAATCTCAAATTTAGCAAGGAAGTCTTTGTGATTGGTTTTCACGAAGTAACGCTGATCACCATCGCTAATCATATAGCATTGGTTAATATCGCCACCGCTCATTTTGACACGTTCTTTGATAGAAAAGTTGAACATGAGTGCATCGGATAGCTGATCTGAAATCGCTTGCCACATAAGTTACTCCCGTCTGCCAATCTATGGCTAGTGTAGAACAATATTGACTACATAACATACTGCCAGCGCACAGAATCATTGACGTGCAGCGCGATTTTTCGTACTAGTTCTTACAAACGTGAACTAGGTTTGCTATGTTTAAGTTCTTGTCATTTAAACAATTGCTAGGAGTTCAGTCGTGGTTGTAGATACTGACGGCTATCAGGCATTAATCGAACATCTCGCCATGAATCTTGATGTATTCACTTCAACTTCTGGAGATACGGGCGAAGAAACAATAGAAGATGTGTCCACGGACATGGTCGCGTCCAACATTATGGTGTTGTTTGAACAAAACCCAGAACTTCATTCAAGTGTGCGATTTAAGTTGCTAAAAGAAGTAGATTTAGTGATTCAAGACTTAGAAGAAGTATTGGCTGGAGTTTGGAACAAGCCGGCCACCAATGAGCAGGTTGCATTTCTTGAAGAGTATATAGCGCTAGTCAAAAATCTATTTGATACTGCTGTCGCAATATATGATTAAAGAAATTAAAAAAGGATCGTTCCCTCTCAGGATATTTTATTTCTTTGAGAGGGAGGCATTCTATTACTGAATATTTCTAAAATGCCAAAATGTTGATGCCCAATAAGGATTGTCGAGTCGAGAAAGGACCACACCTTTAGATGTTGAGGCATGCATAAATGTATTCCCACCTAAATAAATACCTACGTGTCTAGTTTTTCTTCCCGTTTTAAAAAACACTAAATCTCCGCTTTGAGCATTATTGTAAGCTACTTTGTGACCTATTTTAACTTGCTGCGCAGTGGTTCTGGGTAAGCTAACAGCATAAGCATCTTGATAGACAGCCTGTACAAATGCCGAGCAATCGACTCCAGAATAATTGGTGCCACCAAGTCGATAAGGAACGCCTTGCCATTTCTTGTATTCAGCTAAAAATGGTGCATTTTCAGCACTTCTATAATTAACTTGTGTGTGTGGTGCTTGGCTTGGTTGGCTTGAACAAGCCGTCAATAATGCCACTATACCGTATGGAATCAATAATTTAACAATTTTCATCTGTCACACTGCTTACATTTATGTGTAATAAATATGTCATTAACGGCCTCTACCATTTCCGAATAATTTTATACCAAATTAACGGTTTGTACTATTTATCCGCAAAATTTGGTCGCAATTTTACGATTGATGCAACGGAATCGCTATGACATCGTCAACACAACGAAAACGTCCAACCTCAATAATTCACTCACTCAGCGCAATATTCGTTTTAATCTGTATCTTCTTTATTGCTCTAAGTTGGCTAAGTTCAAGTGGATTAACACAAGTAAAACATCAATTCGATAATTTATCGGATCGCGTACTTCCTCTGGCAATGAATAATGCAGCCTTAACACAAGATACGTTGGAACAAGTAAAGTTACTGAACTATGGAAGCCAGTTATCTTCTGAGGCAGAGTTAAATGCTATCCAGGAACGTATCGCGCTGCTGACTAGCCTTAGTGAAACCCGGGTCAATAGTCTGTTCGAGATTGCAAAAAAGATAGATAGTGCCGTGACTCAAGATCAAAGAGCTCAACTCAGGGAAAAAATAGCTGAATTGCAATCCGTTACTGAGTCCGTATTGGCGTTTCAGTCTCAACTCATTGCAATGAAAGGTCGTATAGATAAGCAAGTGACGGGATTCCGTTATGGGTTAAGTTCTATTGGCCCTGAAATGAATCGTATTAGCCTAATTCTGTCTCAAGACAATCCATTGTCTTCAGATGCGGCGAGTCGATTTATTGCGAGTGCTAGCTCAATGGAGAGCACGTTCTTAGTCATGATGATGCAAGAAGAACTGAGTAAAGCGAAAAGTGAATATCGTGAAATGCGTAATCGAATCGCTGGAATCAACCTAGCATTTGCAGACTTCTCTGATTGGCACCCTGAAGTCAAAGAGTTTGCCAGTCTTATTGCACCATATGAAATGGTTCAGGACGGATTTAAACAAAGTGGTGTACTAAGTCAAATACTCGACAGGCTAGAAGTGGTTGAAAAGCAAAAAGTGGAGTTGGAACGTGCTGTTGTGATAGCCGATGACACGGTACAACTCCTACAGCAAATCTCTGATACTGCCTCGACACTAATAAAAGATAGTCAATCCGTAGTGAATCATACCCTTGATACAACCTCACAATGGTTAATTGCTGCTACAACATTTCTAATTGCAACAATTGTCGTAATCTTCTTCTCTCTGCGTCGATGGATAAATCGACCTTTAAAGAACATCATCTCTCAATTGAAAGGGCTCACAGAATACGAACTAACGGGCAAAGTGATGCTAGCGGGGCCTGCTGAAATGCAAGATATCGCCAGAAAGTTGAACCAAGTTATCGACTCGACTCATGATTCGATTGAGGTGGTAACGAGAAACTGCGAAACACTCTATCAAACGGCGGAGATAAGTCACGGTGCGGCAGAGGAAACTCGTCTGAGTTTGCGTTCACAAAACGCCTCCCTAGATAGCATGGTGACAACGGTTACAGAACTGGAAGCATCGATTAAGGAGATAGCTCAAGTGACGACTGCGTCGTTTAACGATTCTCAACAAGCGGATAGTTATGCCAACCTTGGTTTGGAAGCGGTATCTGACAACCAAGAACGACTTCATATGTTGGATACGACGTTAGGCAACAATGAAGCGTCAATGACTGAGCTAGATGGCAAAGTGAAGCAGATACAAGAGATGGTGGATATGATCAGTGGGATTGCAGATAACACTAATCTATTAGCATTAAATGCGGCTATTGAAGCTGCAAGGGCTGGCGAGAAGGGCAGAGGCTTTGCTGTTGTGGCGGACGAAGTTCGTAAACTCGCCAGTGATACTTCTGCACAAACCACAAACATTCGACAAATGATGTCGGAGCTCATCCAAGCAGCCCAAGACTCACGTCAATCGGTTGTCGAGTCACGCAAAGAAATGTCTTTTGCTTTGGAATCCAGCGAGCGAGTAAAAACGTCTTTTACTGACATCGCCCATTCAGTGAATCAGATACGTAACAGGGTAGAGCAAGTTTCTGTGGCTACTGAACAACAAGAGCGTGCCACGGCAGACGTGGGCCGCTCAATCGTTCAGGTTACTGAGCAAGGTGAACATTCGAGCATGCAGTTGGAGTCCATGGTAGAAAGTGCTGAGCAAGTAGCGGAAATTGCGGGCCACCAGCAATCGATGTTACATAAATATCAATTGAACCAAGCTTAGTTCTACTGAGAATGGCTAGCGTCGTTCTCATCGTTCCTAAAAGGTTGGGTAAGCAGTTTGTCCAACCTTTGTTCTTTTGGCTCGACAAAGGCTGGAATACCGATTACCACGCCATCATGCCCCAACTTAGGTTGAGCACGATAAGTTCCAAACCAGATGTCCCAGATGGATAGAAAGAAGCCAAAGTTGGAATGAGTTTCTTTGACGATTTCCGAGTGATGAACACGGTGAAAATCCGGTGTCACGATAACTTTTCTCAGCAAGGCATCAAACTTCAAAGGCAACTTGCCGTTGCTATGGTTAAACATCGCACTGGCATTGAGTACAATTTCAAAAATAAGCACTGCGATTGGAGGTACGCCTAAGGCAATCACGATCACTATTTTTATCCACATGGAGAGGATGATTTCAATAGGGTGGAATCGAGAACCTGTGGTGACGTCGATATCCCGATCAGCGTGATGCATTCTATGCAATCGCCAAAGGATTGGAACGCGATGAAAGACTATATGTTGAAAGTAGATTGCTGCATCCAACAGCACTACGCAAAGTGGGGCAATTAACCATGAGCTCACTTCGAACTGGTTAAAAAGCCCAATACTATGTTTCTGAGCAAAGAGTGCAGCTTCTATGGCAAGAAGTGGCATGACTAAGGCGAGAATTAGAGAGTTAAGGCCAACTAGGCTGAGATTGTTAATCCAACGCAAACGTCGTGTCCTTGTACGTTGTTTTCTAGGTACACACCATTCCCACACCGCACAAATTATGAGTACAGAGAGAAAGATCGACAATCGAATAGAGTCACTGTGTTCCATTGAATAGGGTTTCCTTTTACTTACAAAGTGTACCAGAGTAGAATCCCGCCACCTTTCGCTAGAATACCATGAAAATGAGACGTCACGCCTTCCATAAAATGTACGATGAGCGCCTAGCCGCGGCAACTAAACCATTTAATGCTCGTGGAGCGAAAGTCATACGTTGTAAAAGCTGCCAAATTGCGCAACAGTATTGTATTTGTGAGTACCAGCCAAAACCGAGCAATGACTTTGCAGTATTGCTGTTGGTTTCTGATGCGGAAATTCTGAAGCCAAGTAATACAGGCCGCCTGATACTTGATACGGTCGAAGAAGGTTATGCGTTTCCTTGGCATCGAACTGAAACTCAACCAGAACTCCTTGCACTGCTAAAAGATGAGACCTATCAACCCGTCATAATCTTTCCAGAAGATTATGTTGATGATAAAAAGCGTTTAATCGACCAAAACCAGTTCGAAGTAGAGGGAACTAAGAAACTCTTGTTTATCCTTTTGGATGGCAGTTGGCGTGAGGCTAGACGTATGTTTAGAAAGTCACCATATCTCAATCAGTTCCCTGTGTGTTCGATTAAGCCTGATGCTTTGTCTAACTATATGATGCGAAAGTCAGAGAACGAAGATCATCTTGCTACCGCAGAAGTTGCGAGTATTGTCTTTGAGCAATTCGGGTCATTACGTCATTCGATGATATTGAGAGAATGGTTCGCTGTTTTCCGCGAAAGTTACATGTTGAGCAAAACGCGTCTCTCTCCAGATTTGTCGCGACCAGCACTGAATAATTTCATAGGTCTAATAAAAAACGAGAACTCGCTCTAAAGTTCCAGTTCTAATGTGATGGCTTGTTGAACAAGCAGTTCGAACAAGGGCATAAATCCGCTCTGCGTCACGGTTTGAGGGGGTAGGGATATGGATAATGCCAACAGTTATCTATTTTTTACCTCAAGTTGAGGTTAGCAAGGAGAGTTGCATGTATTACGGCTTTGATGTCGGTGGCACTAAAATTGAATTTGGTGCATTTAATGAAAAACTTGAACGCGTTGCGACAGAACGTGTACCTACACCAGGCGATGATTATCCGCTACTAGTAGAGACCCTAGCAGGTTTAGTGGCTAAGTACGATGCAGAACTTGGAACCGAAGGTAAAGTAGGTCTTGGTCTGCCTGGTATGGAAGACGCTGACGACGGAACTGTACTCACCGTAAACATTGCATGTGCGAAAGGCAAACCTCTGCGTAGTGACTTAGAAGCGAAGATTGGGCGCGAAGTGAAACTTGAGAATGATGCAAACTGCTTTGCATTGTCTGAAGCATGGGATGACGAACTGAAAGATGCTCCATCTGTAATGGGTCTAATTCTTGGAACTGGCTTTGGTGGTGGGTTGATCTACGAAGGCAAAGTGTTCTCTGGTCGTAACCACGTAGCCGGTGAACTAGGTCATATGCGACTGCCTATTGATGCTTGGTTCCACCTTGGTGAAAAAGCGCCGCTTCTTGATTGTGGCTGTGGTAAGAAAGGGTGCTTAGATAACTACCTATCTGGACGTGGATTCGAGCTACTTTATGCAAATTATTACGGCGAAAAGAAGAAAGCTATCGACATAATTAAAGCACGTGAAGCTGGTGACGCCGATGCTATTGAGTTCGTTGATATGTTCATGGAGCTGTTGGCTATTTGTTTCGCTAACATCTTCACGGGCAACGATCCGCATGTGGTTACATTAGGCGGTGGTCTATCTAACTACGACCTTATTTATGAAGAAATGCCTAAGCGTATTCCTAAATATCTAATGTCTGTGGCGAAGTGTCCGAAAATCGTCAAAGCGAAGCACGGAGATTCTGGTGGTGTTCGTGGTGCTGCATTCCTTAACATCAAGTAGTGTTGATTGGATTGAAAAAAAGCGACCAGAAATGGTCGCTTTTTTGTTACTTGCATTAAGCTGAAAATCAGTGACTAACTAGCATTGGGCAGTGCTCTGGTAAAACCAATTGGATTGTGTTCGGCAGCACACAAAACTCGATATTGGTAGCTTCGATAGGTTCACCATCTAAATTTACAGGCATGATACCATCGGAAATCCATTCAATGGTTTTTACCTGATTACGTTTAACGAACATTCCACTATAACCATCATCTTGCATCAACTCCTCAATTACGGCAGGGATATCGCTGGGGGTGAATTCCTCAAGCGACACCACATCTAAATAGCCGTCGTTGATAAAGGAGGTTGGAGAGAGCGCTTGGCCACCACCGGCCATTCTCCCATTGCAAATAGCGCCGACAACCACATTGCTTGTGACAGTTTGACCATCAAACTTCACCGTGCCTTTAAAAGGTTGGAAGTTGATGGCTTGAACGAGGCCTGCGAGCGTGTAGGCTCCTCCGCCAAGGAAGTTTTTTAGGGCAATAGGTGTGTTTGCTGTAACTTGCGCACCAAACCCAGCGGTAGCGATATTCACAAAGTGACGGTCATTCGCTCTCGCTGCATCAACTGGCTTAGACGTTCCCGAAACAGCTAATAGCAAGGCATCGTAAGCAGAATTGGTTGGGATGGAGCAGGCGGTCGCAAAGTCGTTAGCGGTTCCAAGTGGCAAAACCGCAACTTCCATTGTGGTGATATTGTTTTTTAAAAGTGCATCAACTACTTCGTTTATGGTTCCGTCGCCACCTCCAGCAATGAGCCTAGAGACGCCTTGATCCGCCGCTTCTTGTACTAATCTTTCAATATCGCCTCCTTCCCAAGTCACACGGACTTCTATAGGGTAACCTTCACCACGGAGTTGATAGATGGCTTCTCTAATATCATCTTGAGCAGCTTTCTTTCCGTTAAGTAGGAGGCGATAAGTCATATTTCTTCCTTAAAACAGTATGTTATCTAGTCAACACAATGAAAACTATAGCACAAACTTTTCAATGGCTTTAGCTACACCGTCATCGTCATTACTGTCAGTAATATAGTCGGCAATGGATTTAGTTTCTGGCATGGCGTTCGCCATCGCAACACCTTTACCAGCGAATTTGATCATATGATGGTCATTTTCTGCATCACCAAAACACATGGTTTGTTCGTACGGGATATTTAAGTGATCGGCAATAACTTTAACACCTTCACCTTTGTTGCTTAAAGGGTTCAAAAACTCAAGGAAGAATGGGGCGCTTTGTACAATGGTATAGTCGTCGTGGTAGCGCGCTGGGATTTTACCGATGCCCTCAGTTAGTTGAGCTGGCTCACCAACAATCATCGCTTTGATGATCTCGTGATCATCCTCTAGCTTATTAAAATCATAGATGGTGATATCTAGCTTATTGATCTCAGCTTCGTGGTCGGTGTAAGGATTCGCTTCTGTAGCAATCAAACCCAATTCGCGGCTAAAGGCATGGCAATGCAGGCCGAGCTGTTTCGCTAGGTTCGCTACTTCTTTAGCGCGACGACCATCGATGATTTGTTGATGAAGTATGTCACCTGATACTACCTTCTGTACAAAGGTACCATTGAAATGGATGACATAATCTTCTTCACCGTTCAAACCAAGCTCATTAAGGGCATCTAACATACCGTTGAGAGGGCGACCAGATGCAAGCACCACTTGGACGCCTTGTTGTTTGGCAGATTGGATAGCTTGTTTAGTACGCGGAGAGATTTTTTTAT
The DNA here is from genome assembly GCF_027586995.1 of Vibrio sp. La 4.2.2. Classification (NCBI taxonomy): domain Bacteria; kingdom Pseudomonadati; phylum Pseudomonadota; class Gammaproteobacteria; order Vibrionales; family Vibrionaceae; genus Vibrio; species Vibrio sp. La 4.2.2. The sequence continues at coordinate 51,385 of NZ_JAPPTJ010000007.1, read as the reverse complement.
CAGATGTTAGTAGGGTTCCATCCATATCGATGGCAATGAGTTTATACACGTTACTTACCTAAAAAAGAAATAAATCAAACGCCTCTAGGATATGAAAAAGCGCGTTACACTACCAGAGATTTAGTATGACACTTTGTATTGAATTTCTTGGTCGCATCCTTTAAGGTCTGCTCATCTTATATAATTGGCATGATTTGATGAGTAATACTCGATTTAAAATCAACGAGATGTTTGAAACCATCCAAGGTGAGGGCATGTTTACCGGCGTCCCGGCGGTATTTATCCGACTTCAAATTTGTAACGTAGGCTGTTCGTGGTGTGATACGAAGCAGACATGGGATGCGAATAATGAAGACCAACGTTCGTTTGGAGAAATCATAACTAAACAAGGTGACAGCCCCACGTGGAGCGATGTCGACGCAGCGGAAATTGTGGCTATGTATCAATCGCAGCAGTTTAACGCAAAGCACATTGTGATTACTGGAGGCGAGCCTTGTGAGTATGATCTAACCGCGTTATGTGAAGCCTTTGAAGCCATTGGATGTCGTTGCCAAATCGAAACCAGCGGTACTTCAGAAATAAGAGTCACGCCAGTAACCTGGGTTACGGTGTCACCAAAAGTGGCAATGAAGGGAAAACTTCCTGTACTTTCCTCGTCGTTAGAACGTGCTGATGAAATCAAGCATCCAGTTGCGACGCAAAAAAACGTCGACCAATTAGATGAGCTTTTACAGGGTGTAGAGTTAAAGAGTGATGTGGTTATTGCGCTTCAGCCAATCAGCCAGAAGCCACGTGCAACTGAGTTGTGTATTGAAACTTGTATTCAGAGAAATTGGCGTTTATCAGTTCAAACACATAAATATTTAAGTATTGCTTAAAGGGCGAGGAGATATTGATGAAAAAGGCAGTAGTCGTTTTTAGTGGTGGACAAGATTCAACAACTTGCTTGGTCCAAGCACTTGAGCAGTACGATGAAGTACATGCAATTACGTTTGATTATGGCCAACGCCATAAGCTAGAGATTGAAGTAGCGGAAGCATTGGCAAACAAGCTCAACGTGAAAGCACACAAAGTTATGGACGTTAGCTTGCTCAACGAGCTTGCGATTAGCTCATTAACTCGTGACGATATTCCTGTCTCGCACGAGCTTCAAGAAAATGGTCTGCCGAATTCATTCGTGCCGGGTCGCAATATACTGTTTCTGACACTGGCGGGTATTTACGCCTATCAAATCGGCGCGCAAGCTGTCATTACCGGTGTATGTGAAACGGACTTTTCTGGCTACCCTGACTGTCGAAATGACTTTATCAAAGCTATGAATAGCGCTTTGGTGCAAGGGATGGACAGAGAGTTTGATATTGTTACGCCACTTATGTGGTTAGATAAGGCAGAGACTTGGGCGCTGGCTGATAAGTTTAATGCGCTATCGTTAATCCGAGAAGAAACGTTAACCTGCTATAACGGCGTTATTGGCGACGGTTGTGGAGATTGTCCATCTTGTGATCTTCGAGCGAACGGACTGAATCATTATTTAGAGAATAAGTCTGAAGTGATGGCTTCTCTGAACGAGAAGTCAGAATAAAAAAAAGAGGCTGAAAGCCTCTATTTTTTTCGTTTACTTAGCGTTTAAGTACAACTTAGCGATAGCTGATGGTTCCATTTCCTTACCGTCTAGCTGACTGTTCCAGTTGGTACCGATTAGCACACCATCTTCATCGAGAGTTAGTAGCCAATCTTCTACAAAGATATCAAGTGGGATGTGTAACACTTCAAAATCAGCCCACTCTTCAACGTTGTGTGTTTTTGCGTCTTCCTCAGACGACCAAAACGGCATAACTTCTGTGTTTTCGAACTCAGTAGAATCGCACGCTAACCAACCATCTTCATTACGCAGGCCCCAAACAAGCTGGTTTTGGGTGGTTTCCTCAATAAACAGGTTAAGGTTTTGTTCGATATCTGAAGTTAATTTACTCATCACTTTATACTCTTAATAAGAATTGCTACAAGGTTAGCATGAGATACCGAATATCTAAATGAAATAAAACAAAAAGAGCGCTAATACATAGCGCTCTTAGTTTAACTGAGTGAAGAGTGAACTATTTACCGATAGTAGTAAAGATAGTCCATTCTTTTTCTACTTCACCTTTATAACCAACAACGGAAGCAACCACTTTTCTGTTCATCGCATGTGCAAACTCGGTATCACCAAGCTCTTCTGGCTGGGTATCGCCATAGCCCACAATAGTTAGGCGTTCTGGGGCAATACCGTTGTTGATGATCGCTTCACGAACAACCTCAGCGCGATTCTTCGAAAGTACCAAGTTCTTCTCTGGGTTACCAACTACACTCGCATAGCCTTGAATTTCAATAGTGGTATCTGGGTACTCCTTTAAGAAGTCTGCCATTTGGCTGATTTGTGTTTGGAATACTGGTTTGATATATGTTGACGCGTTATCAAACAAAATTCTCAACGCCATCGTATTCGACACGTCGACATATTGTTCACAACCATCGTTATCTAACGCAGCGCCCTCCGGAGTTGCAATACACAAGTCACGGGCATTAATAACGCCATCACCATCATCGTCGATTAAATCGGCTTTTTGATCGGCAAGAGGAGTTGCGATGTAGTCGTATTTATCATTTTCAGGCGTTGTTGCTGATGCAAAAAGCGGCAGAGAAACAAGGCCACATAGTAGTAATTTGGTCTGTAGTTTCATATTAATACTCCACCTTCTCGTTCCACTCTTTTGGAGTGTCAACTCGTAATGCTGCAAGTAAATCGCCAGTAGCATTCATCACTCGATAGCGAGCAAATTGCTCAGCGTATTTAGCGTCTAAATATCCTTTACGAGCCTCGAACAGTTCGTTTTCGGTGTTAAGAACATCAAGAAGAGTACGTTTGCCTATCTTGTATTGTTTTTGGTAAGCAACAACAGTGTCAGAAGCAGAGTCTACGTGATCGGACAAAAATTCACGTTGTTGAATGGTGAACTCTAAACCTGTCCAAGAGAGTTTTAATCCTTCTTCAACCATGCGGTAGGTTCTGTCACGGAAGTCTTTGGCTTTATTGAGTTGGTACGCTGCAGCTTCAGTACGATCGGAATCTGAGCCGCCATTATATAAGTTGTAACGCATTCGAAGCATAGCGCGAGTTTCATTATCGGTACCGATATTACCACCGGCATCGTCACGCCAGTTATGGCCCGCATCGATATAGAAGGTAGGGTAGTTAACCCCTTTAGTTTGTTGGTATTGAAAACGAGCAGAGTCTACATCCACCTGAGAGACTTTGATTACAGGGTGATGTTCCATGGCGATTTTTAGTGCGTCATCTACGGTTGGTGGAATAGCGACTTCATCAGCTCTAGGATATTTGAGGCCCAAAGGGGCTTGCCCTACTAGGCGTTTAAACTGCGTATGTGTATCGAAAAGGTTGTTCTGCGCGGCGAGTAAGTTACCATGAGCTTTTGCAATACGAGCTTCGACTTGTGAAAGGTCAGCGGTTGAACCAATACCTGAGTCAACACGCTTTTTAATGTCTTTATATATTTTCTTGTGTACTTCTAGATTAGCTTCAGAGAGAGCCAATATCTCGTAGGCTTTGGTCGCGTCGAGATAAATCTGAGCAACTTCAAGCGCAATGTCTGAGGCATCCGCAAGTAATTGGTATCTCACAGACTCTGCTTCCGCAGCAGTTCGATCCATATCGTTTAATGTCTCGTTACCATCCCAAATCAATTGAGTAAGACTAATACCAACTTCCTTTCGAGTTAAGTTCTCGTTTCGACTATTTAAAGAGTTTTCACGGTCATAATCCGTTCTTTCGTAGCCGATACCACCGTCCAAGTCGACTTTAGGTCGATACGCCCCCACAGAAGCTTCTGCGTCATATCGTTTACTAACGTATTCATTATAAGCGGCTTTAATATCAGGGTTAGTAGCAAGTGTGTTTGCCACTGCTTGCTCTAATGTTTGACTGCTAACCGGAAGGCTAAGGGCTACAAAACAAGCGGCTGCTGTTAGAGTGAACCTGTTCAATGTTATTCTCCTTAATCCTTGGCTAGACGAATTGCTGATTTTTGGTTTTGAGCTTGCAAATTCATCACTTCTACTCACTACTATTTATTCGAGTTAAGTCATAAACTTAGGTAACACGCTATAGAATTACTATAGCGCACAACCTTGTTCTTTCAACCTAGCTCGATCACACCTTGAACCTAAAGAGGGGTAGGTACAGGCTAGATGTTGGCTTTGTTATACATTGCCACATACTATTGAAAATAGTAGAGAAATTCGTTAATTCAATTAAGGAAATGAAAAAATGTCTTATTTTTGAGACAGCTCAATCAAAAAAGCCATTCTTTTCGAAAAAAGAATGGCTTAGAAAATGATGTAGAGTCTTGACTCTAAAGTGCTTTAGGTCTAGAGGACTTTACAAGCAAACCCTTTCAAGTAGAAGCCTTCCGGGTAAGCGGTATCTGTTGGGTGGTCTGCGGCTTGTTCAAATCGTTCTACAAACTTAACAGAACGGTTAGCATCTACAGCGGCGTCTGCGATTATTTTTTGGAATAATGCGCCGTCCATTAATCCTGAGCAAGAGTAAGTCAAAAGGGTACCACCGGGCTTCAAGATCTGCATTGCTAGCATATTGATATCCTTGTAGCCGCGACAAGCGCCATTGAGTTGAGCTTTCGATTCGGCAAACTTTGGCGGATCCATGATAACTACATCAAACTTGGTTCCTTGATCTCGGTATTCACGCAATAACTTGAAGACATCTGCATTGAGGAACACCGCTTTTTTCTTCTCAGTGAAACCATTCAGCTCGGCATTGTGTTTCGCGGTATCAAGAGCCAGTTGAGAAACATCGGCGTTAATGACACGCTTGGCACCGCCCTTTAATGCATAAAGTCCAAATCCACCGGTATAACTGAAGCAGTTTAGTACTTCTTTATCTTTTACATACTTCTGTGCTTGATAACGGCTATCGCGCTGATCCAAGTAGAACCCCGTTTTGTGTCCGTTAATGATATCGACGCTAATTTTTACGCCATTTTCTTCGATGACGACTGGCTTTGATGGTGTTTCCCCATGCAATACACCCGTGCGTTCTCTTAATCCCTCTTTTTTACGAACCGATACATCAGAACGCTCGTAAATAGAGCATTCTGGGAAGCACTGCGTAAGTGCTTCTACAAGGGCATCCTTTTGGAATTCTGCTCCAGCACTGAGCAATTGGCAAACTAGGAAGTTTTCATAGCGGTCGATGGTAATACCCGGTAAACCATCAGACTCTGCAGCTATCAAGCGATATCCGGTCAAGCCATCTCGTTCAATAATGTCTTCCCTTAGTAACTGAGCTTGCTTGATACGGCTGACAAAAAAGCTAACGTCAATATCTTGCTTTTCAAAGCTCCATACACGTGCTCGAATCTGAGAGTTAGGGGAGTATGCAGCCTTAGCTAACCACTCGCCATTGCTAGCGAACACGTCGACTGTTTCGCCAAGTGACGGCTGGCCGTCAACATGAGAAATACCTCTAGAGAAAATCCAAGGATGTTTGCGTCGAAGTGATTTGTCGCGACCTTTAACAAGATGAATAGCTGGAGCCATAGGATGCCTTACGAAGTTGAAACAGAGAAAAGGTTGGCTATTTTGTGTGAAGATTCAAACAAATGCAAATAGAGTTCCGTTAACCTGATTTAGAAACTGTATAGATGAACTAAAATCAGCTTAGCACGCTGTTCATGCAGGAGAGAAGATATGACTCAAATTTGTCAGAAGGTTGTTGTGAAAGGCATGGTTCAAGGAGTAGGGTTTCGTTACCACACTTGTCATGAAGGGTTAAAATTGGGACTGACTGGGTATGCTAAAAACTTATATGATGGCTCGGTTGAGGTGGTTGCATGTGGTGATCAAACTAAAGTTGAAGCTTTGTGTGAATGGCTAATGCAAGGCCCAAGGACCGCAACGGTTGATTCGGTGACCAAAGAGCCTTGTGAACAAAGTATTGTTTACAGTGGTTTTAAAATTCTCTGAGTACTTATAAGCACTTTGCAGGCTTTGGTAAACCTGCAAGTTTTGTAGCTTGCTTTGCCGGGCCTTTTTTGAACAGCTTGAAAAGATATTTACTGTTTCCTTTTTCCGGACCATGTGCCTTTTCCATTGCTTTTACCAGCATTCGTACCGCTGGTGAGGTGTTAAACTCCACATAAAAGTCGCGAACAAACATTACAACCTCTAGATGTGCATCGGTCAGTTCAATACCTTCCTCTTGTGCTAGAGTTTCGATCATCGCAGGCTCCCAATCTTGATGATTGAGCAAATACCCTTCGGCGTCAGTTTCGATGGTTTTACCGTTAAATTCAAACATGTTTTTGATCTTGTAATTGAAACACGTGGCAAGGTTAGCTTAGTTACACGCTTTTTTTCAAGAGTGGTAGGGTGGTTTTAATCAGTATTTAGATACAAAAAAGCCCAAGAACGTGTCTTGGGCTTTCCTTAACATCCAGCGACTTGATTAGTCGTCGTTCATAATACCTAGGATAGATAGTAGGCTGATGAAGATGTTGTAGATAGAGACATACAAGCTTACAGTTGCAGAGATGTAGTTAGTCTCACCGCCGCGAACAATTTGCTGAGTTGTAAGCAAGATAACGCCTGTTGAGAACAGGATAAACATTCCGCTCATCGCTAGGTATAGCATTGGCATTTGTAGGAAGATGTTTGCAACCATACCTACCAACAGCACAACGAAACCAGCTAGAAGCATACCGTTAAGGAACGATAGGTCACGTTTGGTTGTTAGTGCGTAAGCCGACGCGCTTAAGAACGCTAGAGCAGTACCACCTAAAGCGGTCACAATAACATCGCCCATACCAGCGCCAACATAAGCGTTAAGGATAGGACCGATTGTGTAACCTAGGAAGCCAGTAAATAGGAACGTAAATACCAAGCCCATGCTGTTGTTGCGGTTCTTTTCAGTAAGGAAAAGCAAACCGTAGAAGCCAACCAGCATAATAATCAAACCTGGGCGAGGCAGGTTCATAGCCATAGAAAATGCTGCAACGACCGCAGACCAAAGTAGCGTCATAGATAGCAGCGCGTAAGTATTTCGCAATACTTTGTTAGTTTGCAGTACACTCGCTTGAGATGAACTGCGAGATACCATAGGATCGTTCATAATCTTCCTCATAGATGATTGTCTTTACTTATATGACTATTTATGGGGCTGTTTGTTCGAAAAATCAAGTCCACAAATACAAGTCATTGAACAAAATCATAATAAAAATAATTGGTTAAGTGTGTAGTAAGTTGTAACACGATATTTCTACGTTGCAAATGGCAAAACAATGTAAAAATGGCGACTTAAAAAAGTCGCCATTTCTCATCCAGAGCAATCAGTGATGAAGTATCTGACTTAGGAAGTTTTGCGTTCGATCTGATTGCGGATTTTCAAAGAAATCAACAGGATTGTTCTCTTCGATTATCTCCCCGGCATCCATAAATATCACTCGGTCGGCAACCTCTTTTGCAAAACCCATTTCGTGCGTTACACACAGCATGGTCATTCCTTCCTCTGCGAGTTCTACCATTACGTCCAGTACTTCTCTAACCATTTCTGGGTCGAGAGCTGACGTTGGCTCGTCGAACAACATAACCTGCGGGTTCATACACAATGAGCGAGCGATAGCTACGCGTTGCTGCTGTCCACCAGATAGCTGACCTGGATATTTGTCAGCTTGATCTGGGATTTTAACGCGCTCAAGATATTTCATCGCAATGGCTTCCGCTTCTTCTTTTGGCATCTTTTTGACCCAAATAGGAGCAAGCGTGCAGTTCTCCAGCACCGTGAGGTGAGGGAACAAGTTAAAGTGTTGGAAGCACATGCCCACTTCACGTCTCACCGCTTCGATGTTTTTCAGGTCTTCAGTCAATTCGTTACCAGAGACAAAAATGTGTCCTGCTTGATGCTCTTCTAATCGGTTAATACAACGAATCATCGTTGACTTACCTGAACCGGAAGGGCCACAAATTACGATTTTTTCACCCTTTTTAACGTCAAGGTTGATATTTTTCAGTACGTGAAACTCGCCGTACCACTTGTTCATGTCCTTTAATTGGATCATGTAATCTTCTTGTTGCGTCATAATACGTCCTCGAATTTCCGTTTATCGTTTGTGACCGGTATGCAGCTTGTTCTCTAGCCAAATCGAGTATCTCGACATGCCAAAACAGAACACCCAGAACACTAACGCGACAAATACATAACTTTCCGTAGCAAAACCAAGCCACTCGGGGTCGGTGTTTGCGGCTTGACCAATACCCAGTACATCAAACATACCAATGATGAGTACTAGACTGGTATCTTTAAATAAACCGATGAAGGTGTTTACGATTGAAGGAATGGTAATCTTAAGTGCCTGCGGTAGCACAATAAGCCCCATTTTTTTCCAATAAGTAAGACCTAAAGCGTCTGCTGCTTCATATTGGCCTTTTGGAATAGCCTGTAGACCACCACGAATAACTTCCGCCATATAAGCCGCACTGAACATGACAACACCAATCAATGCTCTAATCAGCTTGTCAGTTTCTACACCTTCTGAGAAAAATAACGGCAGCATTACCGACGCCATAAACAGAACAGTGATAAGCGGAACGCCACGCCATACTTCGATATAAACAGTACAGATACTGCGAATAATCGGCATCTCTGAACGTCGACCTAATGCTAACGCTACACCAATAGGTAGAGAGACGATAATACCCACAAGAGCAATGATCAGTGTGACAAGTAGACCACCCCATTTGTGTGTTTCTACGACTTCAAGCCCAAACACACCACCGTATAAGAGGCCAGCGGCGATGAAAGGATAGATGTTGACGAAGAACAACCAAATCCATAAACGTTTAGGCGTTCGCTCATAAGCAAGCAAAGCAACGAAAATTGCCAGTGTTGCGTAGAACAGGCGAGGGCGCCATAACTCAGCTTGAGGGTAGAATCCATACATGAACTGTTCCCAGCGAACGCTGATAAACACCCAGCACGCGCCTTCTCTAGAACAAGCGTCGCGAGTGGTACCAACCCAATCTGCTTTGAGAATAGCCCAATCGAACACATACCAAAGTAGAGAGAGAGCAAAGTAGCCTAAAACAATCGTTAGTAGAGAGTTAACAGGGCCATTAAATAGATTCTTTCGTAACCAACCTACCACACCAACAGTATTGGCTGGCGGCGGAAGGTCCGGTTGAAATTGATGCTGTGACATATTACCTCTCCACCAATGCAACTTTCTTGTTGTACAAGTTCATCAATGCAGACGTCACCAAACTCAAGGTTAGGTAAACGGCCATAGTCATTGCGATGATTTCAATGGCTTGTCCAACTTGGTTTAACGTAGTACCAGCGAACACAGATACTAAATCTGGGTAACCTATCGCCATAGCTAAAGAAGAGTTCTTTGTCAGGTTAAGGTATTGACTGGTGAGTGGTGGAATGATGATCCTCATTGCCTGAGGAATAACGACCAGTTTTAATGTGCGAGATTTAGGTAATCCAAGAGACATTGCTGCCTCGGTTTGACCGTGGTTTACAGCATTAATGCCTGAGCGAACGATTTCAGCAATGAAGGAAGCGGTATAGATACTTAAAGCAAGAGTCAAAGCCGCAAGCTCAGGAATAATACTGATACCACCTTTAAAGTTGAAGCCTTTAAGAACGGGGTACTCTGCCGTGATAGGCATGCCCATAACAAAAAATACAACAACAGGAAGGACAACGATTAAACCCAAACCAATGCGAAACATTGGTGTTTGTTGACCAGTAAGCTTTTGTTTGTTCTTAGCCCAAATATTAATAATGATGGTCGCAATAATACCGAGTATAAAAGCGCCGATCACCACGCTACTGCCTTCTCCAAACACTGGAGCAGGGAAGTAAAGGCCACGAACATTTAAGAAAATAGCTTCACCTAGGCTCATACTTTGACGAGCGGAAGGTAAGGCTTGAAGGACCGCAAAGTACCAGAAGAAGATCTGTAACAATAAAGGAATGTTTCGGAAAATCTCGATATACACTGCAGCAAATCGACTAACTAGCCAGTTAGAAGAAAGTCGAGCAATACCGATGACAAATCCGAGAACAGTAGCTAACACAATGCCTAGCACAGAGACTAGCGCCGTGTTTAAAAGCCCCACAAAAAAGGTTCGGCCATAAGAAAAGGTTTCGTCATACTCGATAAGAGTAAGACCAATTCCAAAGCCTGCTTCTTGGTTTAAGAAATCAAAACCCGTTGCGATACCTCGAGCAGCTAGATTGTTTAACGCATTGTTAACGATCGTATAGAAAAAGAGTCCTAAAGCGAGAACGGCGATAACTTGGAAAACAATAGAGCGGAAGGTGGGGTTGTATAGTAGATTTGCGCTTTTCGCAGGTTTGTTCTGCGGTGCGACTTGAGTCGTAGTAGGTTTCATACAGCTATAACCTCAAATCCTTTTAAAAAAAGGGCGGATGAACCGCCCTTATTTGAGCACTTAATAGTTATTAGCGGATTGGTGGCGCGTACATGAAGCCGCCAGCATTCCATAGTGCGTTTACGCCACGTGAGATTTGAAGTGGTGAACCTTCACCAACTGTACGCTCAAAACTCTCGCCGTAGTTACCTACTTGTTTAATGATTTGGTAGCCCCAATCATCACGGATACCTAGGCCTTTACCTTTAGGACCATCAACACCAAGAATGCGCTTGATGTTTGGATCTTTAGACTTCAGCATTTCATCTGCGTTCTTTGACGTGATGCCATATTCTTCAGCGTTCACCATTGCTGCTAGTGTCCACTTAGCGATGTTGAACCATTGGTCGTCGCCTTGACGTACTACTGGGCCAAGAGGCTCTTTAGAAATGATTTCTGGAAGAACGACCGCTGAACTTGGATCTTGAAGGTTTAGACGAAGTGCATACAGACCTGATTGGTCAGTTGTTAACACATCACAACGACCTGAGTCGAAACCTTTTGACGTTTGAGCTGCAGTATCGAATACTACTGGCTTGTATTCCATACCATTGTTACGGAAGTAATCAGCTAGGTTCAGCTCAGTAGTGGTACCTGATTGAACACAAACAGACGCGCCGTCAAGTTCTTTAGCGCTAGAAAGACCTAGATCTTTCTTAACCATAAAGCCTTGACCATCGTAGTAGTTAACACCAACGAAGTTTAGACCTAGTGCAGAGTCACGGTGTAGAGTCCATGTAGTGTTACGTGATAGTACATCAATCTCACCAGATTGAAGTGCAGTAAAACGTTCTTTCGCAGTCAATGGAACGTATTTAACTTTGGATTTGTCACCCAATACCGCAGCAGCAAGAGCTTGGCAGTATTCTACGTCAATACCTTCCCACTCACCTTTTGAGTTAGGGTTAGAGAAGCCTGGAAGACCAGTACTAACGCCACAGGTTAAAACGCCAGCTTTAGTGACTTTGTCGAGAGTGCCGTCAGCAGCAGATGCTGATGTACTCATCATTGCAGCAGATGCCGCTACTAAAGAAGCAATAAGAGTGAGTTTCTTTGCCATTGTGTATCCTTCCTGTTATTTCCGTGTAAATCAGGTCCAGCCTGAATACAATGTGCTAGTTATTGTTGTGTTGCATCATAAGTCGTTAAAATTGAACTGATTTGGTGCAATTTGTAACGACCGTTTAAAGCGTAGATAATGATTTGTGATTTCTCAAATTATTAATTTAAATAGTGTTTTGAGTTGCCACATACGTCTAAACAGTAGTTAGAATGACGAAATGTGATGATTTTGTAAATAGTGCAGCTTGGCACCAAAAGGGTGCTTCAGAGAGTGGTATGTTATATTTGTGTTAAATTAACATAATCAGTCGTTTTATTGATTTTGGTTCAAATTTTTGACTAATAAACATTAAAAATTCAGTGAAAAATTGTTTTGTGACCAATGTCTCGGTGACAAATATGCACCGTAATGGTGAATATGAATGAATAGTTATTTCGTTTAGAAAAGGAAATTTATGCGTTACTTTCCACTGTTTATGGATTTACTAGATCGACCAGTTTTGGTCGTAGGGGGCGGAGAGGTCGCGTGCCGAAAAGTGGATACTTTAACGAGAGCAGGGGCTCGCGTAACGATAGTATCACCTCAACTAGAGCCTTACCTTGATGATTTAGTCGAGCAAGGTAAATGTTTATGGGTAAAGCGTTTCTACGAAGCTGAGTTAATGCATCAGGACTTTGTGCAAGTTTGGGCGACAACTGATAACCCAGAACTTAACCATCAGGTGCATAAAGATGCTAAAAAAATGGGTATTTTGGTAAATGTCGTTGATGATACCCCGTATTGCGACTTCATTACTCCATCGATAATCAATCGCGGCCGCGTTCAAATTGCCATATCAAGTGGTGGTGCCTCGCCAGTTTTAATTAGAGGTATTCGAGAAAAGCTTGAGTCCATACTTCCCATGAATACGGCTCAGCTGGCGGATTTTGCCGCAAGCAAACGTGGTGATATTAAACAGCATTTCGCTACCGTTGATGAGCGACGCAAGTTCTGGGAGTTGTTTTTCAACGAACCTAGGGTAGTGGAATGTAAGAATAATCATGAACTTGAGCTCGCCTATCAACAGCTCATAAACAGTGACGCAGAGTTTTCCAATGCCTGTACGTGGATCAAGTTTGGTGTTGACCCTGAACTCCTGCCTATTAAAGCACTAAGGATTATGCAAGAGGCTGAAGTGGTGTTCTTTGACAAGAGTTGTCCATTCGGATTTGTAGATTTAGTTCGACGGGACGCAGAGCGCATCGAGTTTCAAGATATCGCACAAGTCTCTCAAGACATTCAGAAACGCAAAGCAAACAAAGAACGTATAGTAGTGTTTGTAGACCCGCAATCTTCATCACATAGGCTTCTAAAAGAGGGCGATGAGGAAATTGGCTTGGCGCAGATAAAATAAAAGGGCGTTAACGCCCTTTTAATCAAAACGACTAACTCGAGTTAGTCGCGGAAGTTATTAAACTGGAATGGTTGACCTAGTTCGCCAGTCTTAACTAACTGCATAGTTGCTTGCAGGTCATCGCGTTTCTTACCTGTTACGCGGACTTTGTCACCTTGAATCGCGACTTGAACTTTAATTTTCGAGTCTTTTACCAGTTTCACGATTTTCTTTGCAACGTTGGTTTCGATACCTTGCTTGAACAATACGGTTTGGTGCCATTGTTTACCTGATTGTTCAGCCGTTTGCGATTCCATCGCGTTTACATCAACGCCGCGCTTAGTCAAGTTACCACGCAAAATATCGCGCATTTGCTTAAGCTGGAAATCGCCTTCACATGAAAGTTTTACGGATTCATCGTTTTGAGAGAACGATGCTTCGACGTTCCTAAAATCAAAACGCGTCGCCAGTTCACGGTTTGCATTGTCTACAGCATTACGCAGTTCTACTGTGTCGATTTCTGAAACAATATCAAATGACGGCATGTTAACCTTCCTTCTCGTTACGTTGTTTTACAGCATCAGCAAGAATGTCTAGCATTTGAACGGTATCATTCCAACTAAGGCAAGGATCTGTGATTGATTGTCCATAAGTAAGGTTATGGAGATCTTCCATGCTCTGGTTACCTTCTTCTATGAAGCTCTCAGCCATGATGCCTGAAATCTTGTTGGAACCAGAGATGATTTGACCAGCGATGTCTTTCGCAACGTCGAGTTGCTTACGATGTTGTTTTTGGCAGTTTGCATGACTGAAGTCAACAACTAGGCGAGCTGGCAAGTCAAATGATGCTAACTGCTCGCATGCTTTCTCGATAGACGCTTGATCGAAGTTTGGTCCTGTGTCTCCACCACGTAGAATCACGTGGCCATATGGGTTACCACTGGTGCGGTATACTGTCATACGGCCATGTTTATCTGGTGAGTAGAAATAGTGCTGTGCTCTCGCGGCGCGAATCGCATCAATTGCAATTTTGATGCTGCCGTTGGTACCGTTTTTGAAACCAACAGGACAAGACAAAGCTGAGGCCATTTCTCGGTGAATTTGCGACTCAGTAGTACGTGCGCCAATTGCGCCCCAAGTGATAAGGTCGGCGATGTATTGGCCCGTAATCATATCTAAAAACTCAGTTGCCGTAGCCAAACCAAGTTTGTTGATGTCTAGAAGCAAACCACGAGCTTTGTTTAAGCCAGTCTCAAGAGCATAAGAACCATCAAGATTGGGATCAGTAATTAAGCCTTTCCAGCCAACAACAGTGCGTGGTTTTTCAAAGTAGGTACGCATGACGATAAATAGTTCGTCTTTATACTTGTCTTGAATTGCACTTAAACGCTTAGCGTAGTCTAGTGCAGCTTCAGTATCGTGGACTGAACAAGGTCCTACTATGCAAAGAAGACGATGGTCTTCTCCGCTTAAAATACTTTCAATTTGACGGCGAGAATTAGCAATGCGCTCTGCAACGTCATCCGTGATTGGGTGATTCGTACTCAATTCTGACGGAGTCGGCATTGGACCTAATGCCTGTGTTCTTAGTTCATCTGTCTTTAATGGCATGGTGCAGCCTGCAAATTTATTACGAAGCGGTAAAGATAAACGAAATGACAGTTAGAATAAACCTCTAATCCGGAGATAACCGTATCATTTGCATTGATTCGCCCTTCATAAAACACACATTGGTTAAATTAGAATCAAAGTTTGGCTTTATCCTCGTGCTACAAAAATAGTGGTCACATTTAATTAAAAGGAATCCCTTGTATTCATTGGCGGGAGTCGGTATTTTTCCTTTAAAGCAAATAACAACAGCACGGAGCAGCAATGGGGTACGACACTATCCAAACTGGCCAAGAAGAAGCCGAATCAACAACCAACCTGAACCTTGGAAATGTACTGCCTAGTTTTGGCGAGCAGCAGCAACCTGCTACCCATCTTTATGTATCTATTTCTGAGCTCATTATGGAAAAGATATTCTTTCACCCCAACTATGCCTCAATGGTTGACTCTCTCGATACCGTAGAGCTCGAGGCAATAAATGCTATCTTAGGTGAGCAAAGTGCTTCAGAGTTTTTTGTTGAGACGTTGGTGAATGCAATTAAAGCGGCGAATATTGCTTCTTACGACACCGTACGTCTTGAACTCAATGATGCAAATAGCTACGAGATGAGTGCTCTACTAGGTGGAGGCGCGGAACCTGATGAGGTGAACCCTTGTCTGGGACTTCGTGGTGTCTCTCGATTTGCTTCTGACGCTTATAAAGCGTGCTTTGCGCTTGAATGCGAAGTGATAAAGCGTTTGAGAGCTGACGGTATTAATGTCGAAATCGTTGTGCCTTGCGTACGTGCCTTGAGTGATGCCGCAAAAATCATTGATCGACTCGCTGAGCAGGGTTTGCCACGAGGCCTTAATGGTTTAAAAGTATTGTTTGCTTGTGACACTCCTTCTGCAGTGCTGCTGTCTGAGCGTTTGCTTCAGTATTTCGATGGATTGGTAATTAAAGTTGAGAGCTTGACTCAATTGACTTTAGGTGTTGACATCAATCAAGAAGAACTAGTTCATCTATACGACCCCCAAAACGAAGCGGTACTAAAGCTAATTAAAGAAGCGGTTGCCGCCTCAAAAGAAGCGCGAAAACCGGCTCTACTGACAATTGGATCACTCGACGATTATCCAGCCCTTAAAGACTTCATTTCTGAACTGGGTAGAATCGACGTATATTCCACTGCAGCTTAATTACGGCGGCGCTACAGTGAAAGCTCCTGTCTTCTTACGAAGTTAGGAGCTTTTTATTAACAAAATTTTGACATCTTCGTAGCTTTCTAGTTTACTGGTCAGACAAGTATGAATGAGGGAAGTCGTATGTTATCGCCGTTACAAAAGGCTAATTTTTACCTTAACGCGTTTGGGTTTATGAAGGTGCCGTTAATTTGGTTATGCCGTCCAAAATTACTGGAACTGAACGAAGAAAAGGTCGTAATTAATATTCCATTAAGGCGACGTACGAAGAACCACTTAAACAGTATGTATTTTGGCGTGCTTGCGGTTGGTGCTGATGTTGCCGGCGGATTTATGGCGATGAACAAAGCGCAAAAACGCGGTAATAAAGTGTCGTTGGCATTCAAAGAGGTCGAAGGCAAATTTCTAAAACGGCCAGAAGCTGATGTTCAATTTGTTTGCTCTGACGGAAGGCTTATTGATGAAATGTTGGACGAGACGATAAGAACGGGAGAGCGTGTGAACAGACCGGTAAAGATTACCGCCATCTGTCCATCACTACATGGTGACGAACCAATGGCGGAGTTTTCTTTGGTCTTGTCATTAAAAGCTAAGGCAGCGTAACCTAGCAAACCAAACTGTGTACTCAAACTTTTAGTACTACAGTGGGATTTGTTCTATATCGACAATTTTCGAACGGCTGAGCACAATTTTCCAACGATAGTAAATGGGTTCGTTACCATGGTTGTGCTCCTTCACAATCAGATTGAGCAAGTGACGTTTTTCTAACGATTCTTTCACTACTTGACCGTCTTGAAGCTTATAAAAGCGGTTGTTGGATTTATCCATCAATCGCGTCAGCGCTCGGAAGTTAATATTAATGACTTCACGAGTCTGATCATAACCACTGGTAAATTTAGAGGTCGCCATGTCGGTTAGTGAGCGATAGTGCAAGATTTCTTCTTCTCTTTGAACCACACGCTTCTTGCGAATAGACTTAATTCTATCTGGCATCTTTTCGAACGTTGTGTAGTCCAACCACTCAATTTTCCTGCCCACATCTTTCTTTGTAGTTGCATCGTTATAACGTCTGCGCCACTTAGGTTTTCCTCTTTGTATCCAGCGCCACATAATATCGCGTAGGTCATCTTTAAATACTTCACGCAATGCGTAGATAACAGATAGTACAAGAATAAATGAAGCGGTAATCTCGCCCAGATAATCGCGTGCCAATATGACCGCGGACGTTACGAATAACATCACCAGTCCAGTCGCAGTACCTTTGATAACTCGTTTAGTATTACTGCCGACGGACGTTGACTTTTCTTGCAGTACTACAGGGTGTTCAATCAAGCGGCGCAATAATCTCATCTTGTTGCTAAGACGAGTAGGGTCTTTACGAACTTTTTCAGAGTTGTAGTTGTTAAGATTTCGATGTGCCTGTTCTTTTTCGACAATGGTAATAAGCCGATCTTTTAAAGGGGTATATGCCTTACCGTTAGGGATATAGACGACGAGTTCGAGAAACTTCTGCCCGGTATACCAAGATAAATAGTTATCAATGTTGGCATAGTGACGTTTAAGGCTTTCTTCATAAGGAATCGAACGGCGCATCTTCTTAAGAATATCGAGAGCGAGCTCGATGACTTCATCTATTTCATCTGCGGTGACATCTTCCTTGGCCGTTTCTTTTAAGGTTGCAACTGCTTTATCGAGGGCAATAACATATTGGTAGGCGAATAGACTCAAACTGACGCGGTATTGAGTATTAGAAAGACGTCCTCGCTTTGCTAATCGCGAGTGAACAAGTGGCAGAAGTGTTTCATTACTGTAGTAGGCTCGCTTTTGCGAAATTGAATCGTAGTAGAAATCTGTTTCGGATACTAGATGTGACTTCATCCCTAGTTCGTTCGGGACGAATAAGTAAACATCTAAATCTAATCTTTTTGAATTTGCCATCACGTGTGCAATTTTGAGTGTAATGGCGTCTTGCTTGTCGACGGTGATCAAACAACTTCTCCGTGTGCTTTGATAACGTTAAGCATATCAGAACCAAGGTAAACTAGCATCTTAAAGCGAGTCAGGTATAATCGCGCCAATTACCCCAATAGAGATAAACACAATGATTAACGTAGGTCGTATCAACCAGCTAGAAGTAACAAAAGAAGCGGATTTTGGTTGGTTTTTAGACGGAAAAGATTACGGTTCGATTTTATTAACCAAGAAGCACGCTCCTGAGGGTGTAGCGGTTGGTGATGTTGTTGATGTTTTTCTCTATTTTGATGCGGACAACCAAATTGCTGCAACCACAGAAAAACCAGTTGCACAAGTTGGCGAGTGGGGCCTGATGAAAGTTGAAGGCGTAAATAGCATCGGCGCATTTGCCAGTTGGGGAATTAAAGAGAAAGACTTACTTATTCCTTTTAGCGAACAGCGTGGTCGCCTGTCAGCAGGACAAACGATTCTGGTTTACGTGTACACCGACAAAGCATCCGGCCGTATCGTTGGTACCACGAAATTCAACAAGATTTTAGACAATACACCTGCACAATATACAAAGAACCAGCAAGTTGATTTGCTCATCGCTGAACGCAGTGACTTGGGCTACAAAGCGATCATTAATGGTGAACACTGGGGAATGATTTTCCCTTCGGATGTATTTGGTAAGTTGTTTATCGGTAAGCAGTTGAAGGGCTTTATCAAACAAGTTCGTTCTGATGGTAAGATAGACTTGACGCTTCAAAAAGTGGGCGTTGCAAAAATGGATGATTTAAGTGAAAAAATCCTAAGTCTACTAGAGAAGAAAGGTGGCTTCTTACCATTGAGCGACAAATCTACGCCTGAAGCGATTTTTGCCACCTTCAAAACCAGTAAAGGTACATATAAGAAGAGTATCGGTGGTCTATATAAGCAAGGTAAGATCAGTATTGATAAAGATGGTATTCGTCTGATTCAAGACTAATCAAAACTAACGATAAAACTTCAGACCAAAAAGAGGCCCAAAACTGATCCTGATTTGGGCCTAGGGGAATGGCTCATGGAGAGCCTACGCTAACTGTTTTAAACAAACCTGCATTCAATAATGCGTCGCTATGCTTCTTTATGTCAGTGCTTAGAATCTTTACTTTAAACGGCTATTGCGTTTAATTGCCTATGTGTTGATAACCTTTAAAGTGTAGTACAGAACAGGAAAAAAGCGATGTGACAAGCGGTTTTAGCTAGCTAAAACCGCTATGTATTTGGCTTAAAACAGGTTTTTGTCGCGCACCAACTCTCTTGGAAGGCCATTCTTTACTCTATTTCCAACCCATTTACCCAAACCAATAATAAAACCGTTATAACTAACGAACACTTCGCCTTTGCCAGATAAGCCCTCAGGCCTTACGTCTCGACCCATAAACCACTCTCTTGCGTCCTCTTTAGATAGGGGAACAGCGGCTGTTTCAGTATTAGTCAGAGCAGTAGCGACTTGATGTTGCCAGCGATAACCTTTTTTATGTTGTTCTGCGATTTTGATACCCATGCGCGAGAAACGAAACTCTCCCAACATTGGTTCTAACGCTTCTGGGAATAACCAAATGTCATTGTCACGCTTCCATAACGTGCTGTGTTGTGGAAGAGAGGTTCCCATAGTTTGCTGTAGTTGAGTGACAACGTCACTTGATTCTTTTCGAGTTAATGGTTGAAAAGGAAACTTACCTAGTCGCTTCTTTACTGTTGGAGCAGGGTAAGCTGCTGTTTTCTTAAACTTGGCAATAAAGAAGCCTTCACTGTCGTAAGTTTGCGGGAAAACGTGCAGAAACCCTTCTTGTGTTGTCGCTTTCTCTGCATCAGGGAACAGCTGTTGCAATGACGTGATTTCAACAGCATTTCCAAAAGTTTGTGTGAGATGAAGAGCAACCTGTTGGTTTTCTTCTGGACTTAAAGCACAAGTAGAATAGACCAAGGACCCACCTACTTTTAGGGCGTGAAATGCACTTTCAATAAGGTCTTTCTGGGTTTGTGCAATATCTTTGGTAGACGCTAGGCTCCAGTTTTTCATCGCATCGGCATCTTTACGAACGGTTCCTTCCCCTGAGCATGGTGCATCTAAGAGAATGGCATCAAACTGTTCGGGCAACCATCCGCCAAACACGCGAGCATCGTAGTTACTCATTGCAACATTACTGACTCCGCAGCGTTCGATATTGGCGTGCAATACTTTAACGCGGCTAGCGGCAAACTCATTCGCTACCAAAACCCCTTCGTTATTCATTAATGCGGCAATCTGAGTCGTTTTTGAGCCGGGAGCGGCGGCCATGTCCAAGACGGCTTCAAATTTGTCATCACCACAAAATAAAGCGCTAGGCGGCAGCATAGAACTGGCTTCTTGAATATAGAATAATCCGGCCATATGCTCTGCGGTGTTGCCAAGGGGTACGGTGCTTTCGTGTGCATCAATCCAAAATCCCTCTTCACACCAAGGGATGGTCGTTAATTCCCACCCATTTGCCAGTGCTTTGTTTAAAAAGTCATCAATTGAAATCTTAAGGGTATTAACGCGAATACTCTTTCTTAAGGGTCTTTGACAAGCGGCGATGAAGTCTTCCATGTTGAGAGTGCTAGGGAGGAACGTTTCAACATGTCTTAAGAAGTCTTCTGGGAGGTAAACATTGGCGTGCAAAATGATGCCTTTCGATAGCTGTGTTTATTTAGCAGCGAATTATATACCCAGCGGTAATCAAAGCAAATAAAAGCCCGCTATTGCGGGCTTAGGAAAGGCGTCTTTTGTTCGATTAAGGAGTAGGGATTGGCGTGCGCCATTTTTTCCAGCTTTCTTCTGCAGAGGTGTTTAAATAAAACGACTGTCCAGCCTCTGCTTGAGGTTGAAGCTGTTTCCCTTCTGGAGTAGAGAACGTAATCCCTCCTCGAATCAGGCTATCAACAGTACCAGCCTTGATGTTAGCGCCCGAGAGGCCAATTTGCACATCTAAACCAGACACATTCCAAAACACGCTATTAGAACGGACTAAATACGCATAGTGCGGATCAATTTGAATGGTGGAGATGACACGGTCAGCGAATGTGCCAAGCTCGACGTCAGTGACACGACCCACTTCAATGTCTCGATAGAGGATTGGTGTTCCTGGCTTAATTGAGCCACGAGTTTCACTTTGTAGCGTAAACTCAACGCCGTTTTCTACTTTAGGAAAATCGTTAAGATCGAAAACCTTAGAGGCTTTTCCTTTACCCGGCTCTACGGCTATATATTGACTAACAATAGCGCCTAGGTTCTTCACACCGTTAAGACCGATTTGCGGTTTCACCATCCAATAATAGGTGCCTGATGTAGTTAATTGATTGACATACTCCGGCAGAATTCTTGCGATTACTTCAACACGCTCTTTATCGAAATCTGGAACGGTAAGCATCACTTCACCAACTTTTACCCCTTGGTATTTTAGCGGCATACCTTTACTGACTTGTTGGTCTGATGTCGTGGTATAGAGAGTAATAGACTGACCAAATTTACGAGCTGAGTTGAAGTCCTGATATAGTTTCCAGTTCTTGCCAGTTTTGTTGTCGATACCCGGCATGCTATCAAATGCGATACCGCCGTCGATAAGTGTTTTGAGTGGCGCAGCTTTAACATTGATCCCAGATAAAGAGGCTTCAACTTCAACACCAGAGCGGTTCCAAAATACCGTTTGCGGTGTAACGAGGTGCTTGTATTTGTTATCGATGCTCGTTTGAATATAGACTCCGCCATCGGTCAATGAGTAGTTTGATACGCTACCTACCTGCATATTTCGATATAGAACAGGACTACCTTCTTGGATTGGAGGAAGCTCATTAGCGAATAGTGTCAGGCGCATTGAACCAGTTTGGTCATGTTTTGCTAACTCAGCCAACGATTTGGTTTGGAACAAGGCAAATTCTGCGCGGTCTGTTTTCGCACCTTCACTGACAAAACTGATAGAGCCTGTGAGAAGTTGTTTTGCAGGTGGGACAGTAACGTTGAGTCCCGCTTTAGTTAACTCAGCGGTAGCACTGCCTGTTACGAAAAAACGGTTTTGCGAGCGAATCAGATCTTTGTACTCAATATCGATGGAGATATCCATTGCCACTTGGTCGTCCACCAGTTCCACGCTATTTAGCGTACCGACAGGAATACCTCTATAAAGGACGCTGCTGCCAGGCTCAAGACCAAATGAGTTCTCAGAAAGTAGACGTATAGCGATAGATTTCGCTTGAACGCGGTCGAGTTCGTCTTGTTTAACTGCTACAAAGTCACGGGCTTGTTCGCCACTTCCAGGAACGAGCGTCAAAAAGTTTCCAGTAATTAGATTTGATAGGTTTTCAACCCCAGACAGTGACACTTTGGCTTCTTCCAATAAGAACAGTGTGCCCTGATTGAGCATATCACTAAAGGCTGGCTCGATAGATGCTGAAGCAATGATAGAGTCTCGTTCGCCGCTTAGTGCCAAATTGTTTATACGGCCGATCTCAAGGCCGCGATACATAATCGGTGAGCCATTGGCCTTCAGGTTACTGTTATCGGGTAGGGCGATGCGAATTGGAATACCTCGACCAGCGGTTTTAAGATCTTTGTACAGTCTAAAATCTGTCCCAGCTTTTACCGGTTCACCACCGTCTGGAGAGTCTACGGCAATGGCACCTGCGAGAATAGCACTCAAGCTTTCAAGACGAATGTCGACACCTTGAAAACCAACATTAGCTCCGATGCCACTCACATTCCAAAAGCGGCTCTTGTCAGTGATGATGTGACGAAACTCGTCTTGAATAGATGCTTTTATAATTACGGTTTCAGCATCATTATCAAGTTTGAAGCTATAGACTTCACCTATTGGAATTTTCTTGTAGACAATTTTTGAGCCTACTGAAATGCCCCCTAAGTCTCTTGCCTTTAAAGTAACAGTTAACCCGTCGTTGACGGCGAGTTCTGTTGGTACTGACTCAAGAGCCACATATTTGGATTTCGCGCTATCGGATTCGGTAGCAGGGAAAATCGATATGTAGTTACCGGATACCAGAGCATCTAATCCAGAAATGCCAGATAGCGACGCGGAAGGTTTTACCAACCAAAATTTCGTGTCTTCACCCAGTAATTTGGTTGCTTCAGGATATATATCAGCATCGACATAGATGTTACTCAGGTCTTCTGACAGATTGATGTCTCGCACCATACCCACCTCTAAACCTTGATAGCGAATAGTCGTTCTACCTGCGATTAATCCTTGAGCATCAGAGAAGTAGATTTGCACTCGTTGACCGGCATCATGAACGGCTTTTGCTAATAACCAACCCGCCAAGGCGATGGTCAAAACAGGCAAGATCCAGAGAGGAGATATGCGTCGATCTTTCTTAATCTCTGGGCTATAGGATGGTTGCTGTTGATTCTCGTTACTCATTAAAGCTACTACTCAACTTTGGTTTCAGGTTGCAAGGAAGGTTTCGAATTATGTCTGTCCCACAGTAATCGTGGGTCCAATGTTTCGGCCGCAAACATGGTTAATACAACCACTATACCGAAGGCAACGGCACCAAACCCTGGGGTGAAGTTCAAAATCTGGCCACGGTCTACTAAGGTAAGCATGATTGAAATGACGAACAAATCAGTCATCGACCATTTGCCGATCCATTTAATCGCTCGGTAAATACTCATTTCGACTTTGTGATTTTTAACCTTGTCGAATTGAATGCAAAACATCAGATAGCTGAGGCCAATAATCTTAGCTACGGGTACTACGATACTCGCCACAAAGATAATAATGGCAATGCCCAGCATGTCATTATTAATAAGCGATGCGACCCCAGAAAAAATGGTGTCTTCTAGGCGTTGTCCATTGGTAATTAAAATTGAAATAGGCACAAGGTTGGCTGGGAATATTGCAACGGTAGCGGCAATAAGCAGCGCCCATGTTTTCTGCATGGAGTTGGGCTTGCGATGGTGCAGTGGATTGTGGCAACGAACGCAAAATTCAGCTTCGGGTTGCGATAAATGGCATGTGTGGCAGTGGATTTCTTTCGCTTCTACTGGCAATGAGCTTTCTGCTTGCCAACTTTCCCAATAACGTCTTGTGCTTACTCGGTTCACTAGAACAATAGTAAGTACTTGTAGAATCACCAAGCTATATAGTGCATTACCAACGTAGATATCCGAATAATCTTGGAGCTTAAAGCATGAAATAGCGACACTGATCAGGAAGACATCTAACATTACCCAGTGCTTACTGTGTGAGAGAATGCTGAGCGATATTTTAAGCGTATTGAACCAACGATACTTCAGTGCGACATGAGCAGTTATCACTGTGGCACACATAGCGAGTGGGGCAATGGTGTGACAAAACAGGGTTAACAAAGCAAGCCCTGGGTAGCCTTCCTTAATGAGGGCATAAACCCCTTCCATTAAGGTGCCTTCAATCATCATTCCTACAAGTCGGATAGTTATAAAGTCGAAATAATGAGAAGGTATAAACAGGAGTAGGCAGGTTATTGCTAGCGCAAGGTTGCCACCAATTGAGTAACTTTCGCTGCGATAGAGTTGGGTACCGCAACGAGGGCAATCAGCACTGTAGCCTTTTTTTAGGTCGACGATGTCAACAGGCAATTCACAGCATTGGCATAAACGAACTTGGGTAGGTGTTCGCGCGTGAGAACAGGCACTCATCTTTCATGACCTATCAAAGATGAGTGTGTTGCTGTGGAGTTAACTTGCTGATTGCACTGAGCCATAAAGTGTCTGATACAGTCCTTCTGCTTCGACCAATTCGACGTGCGTTCCTGATTGAGTGACTTGTCCATCTTCCAGAACATAGATGAGATCGGCCTGTTTTACTGCTGAAAGTCGGTGAGCGACGATCAATGTGGTGCGGCCTTTCAAAAACTCAGTCAATGCGGTGTGTAAAGCCGCTTCGGTAGCAGTATCGAGTGCAGACGTCGCTTCATCAAGGATGACGAACTGCGGATCGCTTAATATCATTCTAGCAATAGCGAGTCGTTGACGTTGTCCTCCGGACAACCGAATACCATTGCGACCAATTTGTGTTTCTAGACCGTCGACTAACTTGTCAGTGACGTCTTGTAGCTGAGCAACTTTGAGCGCATTCCAAATGGAGAAGTCGTCATACTCTCTGCCAAGTGTCAGATTATGCCTCAAGCTGTCATTAAAAAGTATAGGTTGCTGTAAAACAACAGCAATTTTATCTCGAATTATGTCGAAACCTATGTCGTCAGTGTTAACACCATTGAAGCGAATGATGCCACTGCGTTGTTTATAAACACCGATAAGTAACTGAATGAGCGTTGACTTGCCCCCACCACTTGCTCCCACCAGTGCGACCTTCTTACCCGCTGGGATATGCAAGTCCAGTTTATTGAGTACGTCTTTGTCTTGATCATAAGAGAAAGAGACGTTTTCAACAGCAACATCTACCTCGCGATCAGCTTTGAATGGATTGACTTTACTAATGGCGCGCGGCTCTTCTTCCAATTCGAGTAAACTGTTGATTCTTATTAGTGCGGCTTTTGCGCTATACCAAGAGAACTGAATACCTAATAATTCCTGAACAGGACCTAACATGAACCACAAATAGCCGAAGACCGCGAAGATTTGCCCAATGGTGAGATCGCTGAATAACACCATAACCATTGCGATGGCTCTGAAAAGCTCAAATCCAATTAAGAAAAGAAGAAACGACAATCTACCTGCGGCTTCAGACTGCCACGCGTATTTATCGGCGTTACTGCGAACTTCATCGGCTTGTACTTTGAGCTGTTGTAAGAAATCTCGCTCTCGATTAGCAGCTCTAAGTTGATAAATACCATCAAGTGTTTCAACTAGGCGATTTTGAAACTTTTCGAACGCTTGGTTTTCTTGTTTTTTTAGATGCTTAACCATTCCGCCCAATTTTCGGGAGAAATAGACGACGATTGGGTTGACCAATAGGATAAACAGGCCTAGTCGCCACTCTAACCATAGCAAGACGATAGCGGTGCCTAAAACGGTTAGGAAACTAATAATAAATTTGCTTAACGTTGAGCCAATAAATTGGTCAATGGTTTCAATATCAGTAATTAAATGCGCATTAATGCCGCCACTACCGCGAGTCTCATATTGTTTGATGCTGATACGACCGAGCTTATCTATCATCTTGCATCGGATTTTATAGGTAATGGTTTTAGAAACCAGCGTAAACTGGCGACCTTGCAGAATATTTAGACCTTGGCTGACAGTACGCATAAGAACGACGAGTACTAAGGTAAGAGCGATGTAGCCGATAGGTGTCTGCCAACTATCTAACATGATCATATTCATATACTGCAAACCAGTGGAAGGTTGGTTAAGCAGAACTTCGTCGACCATCAGTGGCATCAATAGTGGGATAGGGACGCTAATGAGTGTAGCAATAAGAGCGATAATATTCGCCGCAATAAGCCGAGACTTATGATTTTTTACTTGAGTTATTAACCAGGAACGGCTAATAGTGTCTTTCGTACTTGTCATGCTTTTGAGAATAGTTCCTATTACGATTTTGAGGCATTGTACTGGTATTGTAAGATATTGAAAGTGTTATTGATGGACATATCATGAATCTAGAAAACTATGAACGCTTGGCGAAACAGGCCACAGCACTCATTGAATCCGAAACGGATTTTATTGCTAACCTATCTAATATTAGTGCACTTCTTTTTATGGAGTTAGATGATCTTAACTGGGCCGGCTTTTATTTAATGAAACAGGGCGAGTTAGTGTTAGGACCTTTCCAAGGAAAACCAGCGTGCGTCCGCATTCCAGTCGGCCGTGGTGTCTGTGGCACTGCGGCAGAAACCAACACCATACAACGTGTATACGATGTACACGCGTTTGAAGGTCACATTGCATGTGATGCTGCAAGCAATTCAGAGATTGTGATTCCATTTTCTATCGGTGGTGAAGTAGTCGGCGTCTTAGATATTGATAGCCCAACAATTGGTCGATTCAGTGAAATCGACGAAGAGGGACTAAAAAACTTCATGAATTCGGTAGAAAAGGTGCTCAATTCACATACAAACGCGGCTTAAAATGAAATTTGCCTGTGGTTTTTCTAGTGCAGGTCACTATAATACCAAGAATATTTTTCTTAATGCTTCGCGGATAACCGCATTAACCAGGAACCCACATGGAAAACACTGAGAAGTTGAAGAACAGCAAAGAAATTATCGCGTATATTGCTGAATGTTTCCCTAAATGCTTTACTGTAGAAGGTGAAGCAAAACCACTTAAAATTGGTATCTTTCAAGATCTTGCTGAACGTTTAAAAGATGACGAGAAAGTCAGCAAGACTCAGCTACGTGCAGCGTTAAGACAATACACTTCTTCTTGGCGTTATCTACACGGTGTAAAACCGGGTGCAGTGCGTGTTGACCTAGATGGCAATGAATGTGGTGAGCTAGAAGCTGAGCATGTTGAACACGCGCAAGCTACACTGGCTGAAAGTAAAGCTAAAGTTGCAGCTCGTCGTAAAGAACAAGCTCAGAAAGCTCGTGAAGAAGGCAAGGCAAAACCTAAAGCTAAAAAGCCTCAAGCACGTAAGCCACAAAACAATACTAAGAAACCAGCGAAAGTAAATACGCCAGTTGAAACGCGCGCTTTGAATGCAGATGAAATGATCATCGGTAAGCAAGTAAACGTAAACATGGGCAAAGGGAACATGGCTGCGACCATTGTTGAAATCAATAAGGAAGATGTGCGCGTTCAGCTAGTAAATGGCCTACAAATGGTTGTTAAAGCGGAGCACCTGCGCGCATAAAGGAGAAATTCCTACGCATGAAGTGCCGTTCAAAATTATCGATAGTTGCTGCTAGCCTTTGGCTAGCAGCTTCATCAGCTCACGCTTTGGAAGCGAAATTTGAAAAATCAGATATTCCTACCTTGGCTCCCGAAGTACAACATGAAACAGCCAGTAAACGCGTAACTTCTCGTTTTACTCGTTCTCACTACAAACACTTCACTCTAGACGACGAATTTTCAAAAGCGATTTTTGCACGTTATTTGGAAATGCTCGACTACAACCGAAATATCTTCACACAAGCCGACATAGACAAGTTCAACTCTTGGTCGACTCAGCTTGATGATCAACTCAAAGCTGGTAATAACCAAATTGCATTTGATGTGTATAACCTTTCGATGCAGAAACGTTATGACAGATTTGCATACGCGTTATCTCTGTTAGACAAAGAGATGAAATTCGATGTCGATGAAAGCATTACGTTAGATCGTTCAGAGGCCGCTTGGCCAAAGGATGAAGCGGAGCTTAATGAGCTTTGGCGTAAACGCGTTAAGTATGATGCGTTGAATCTGAAGTTGGCTGGCAAGAATTGGGATGAGATAAAAGAAACGCTTGGTAAACGTTACAACAACGCAATCAAACGCCTAACTCAATCACACAACGAAGATGCATTCCAAATTTATATGAATGCGTTTGCAAGAGAAGTTGATCCTCATACTAGTTATTTATCTCCTCGTTCTGCAGAACAGTTCCAGTCAGAGATGAATCTGTCTCTGGAAGGTATTGGTGCCGTTCTCCAACTCACTGATGACTATACTGTTATTCGTTCTCTAGTAGCAGGTGGTCCGGCATCTAAGAGTAAGCAATTAGGCGAAGGCGATAAGATCATCGGTGTTGGTCAAGATGGTGAAGAAATCGTAGATGTCATCGGATGGCGACTTGATGATGTAGTACAGCTTATCAAAGGTCCAAAAGGCACCAAGGTTAAATTACAGATTTTACCTGATGGCAAAGATGCTAAGGCGACAGTTGTTGAAATCGTTCGTGACAAGATTCGTTTAGAAGACAGAGCCGTTAAGTCTGAAGTTATCGAGAAAGACGGTAAGAAAATTGGTGTTCTAGAGGTACCCAGTTTCTACGTTGGTTTATCTAAAGACACAGACAAACTAATTACCGAGCTGAAAGAAAAAGGTGTCGACGGCATCATTGTTGATTTACGCAACAATGGTGGTGGTGCCTTGACGGAAGCCACTGCAATGTCGGGGCTTTTTATTGAAAGTGGCCCGGTTGTACAAGTACGAGACAGCTATGGTCGAGTCAATGTAAACAGTGATACTGACGGTAAAATCAGCTATCAAGGCCCATTGACTGTACTCGTTAATCGTTATAGCGCATCTGCCTCAGAAATTTTCGCAGCTGCAATGCAAGACTATGGTCGTGCAATTGTATTAGGCGAAAACTCATTCGGTAAAGGTACAGTTCAGCAACACCGCTCACTAAACCATATCTATGATCTATTCGATAAAGAGTTAGGTTACGTACAATATACTATCCAGAAATTCTACAGAATTAATGGTGGTAGTACGCAGAACAAAGGCGTAGTGCCAGATATCGCCTTCCCAACGCCAATCGATCCTGCTGAAACTGGTGAGAGTGTTGAAGATAACGCACTACCATGGGATAGCATAGATAAAGCGAAATACAGTGAGTTACAACGTAACGATGAAATGATCGCATCGCTTACGACTAAGCATGAAGAACGCATTAAATCGGATATGGAATTTGGATTTATCGCAGAAGACATCGCTAAGTACAAAGCTGAAAAAGACGACAAAACGTTATCTTTGAATGAAGCTGCACGTAAAGCGGAAAGCGATAACAATGATGAGCTTAGATTAGAGCGTGTCAACTTGCGTCAAAAAGCGGCGGGAGAAGAGCCATACAAAACTTTGGATGACATCCCGAAAGATTATGAAGTTCCAGACGCTTACTTAGATGAAGCCGTGGCTATTATGGTCGACATGGTAAACGCCAAATCTTAACCTGTTCAAACTAAACAAAAGCGAGCCTAGTGCTCGCTTTTTTAATGCTTGTCCTCGCTTGCCTCAGATTTGATACTTAAAATTAAAAATCGTGATTTAGATCAAAAAATTTCGCAATCTCGTATTAATCCACCTAAGCTTATTATAACTGTGAGGGGGATACATATGAGATGGATTACACTACTTTTATGTGTTTTGTCGTTTGGGGTGCTGTCTGATACACGTAAAGATAACAATGACTTAACTCAGTTTGACCAACCGTTTCTGTTGGGAGATTGGTATTTAGTAAACCCGAGTCCAGAAGAAGGCCCGGACACCTTTTTAGCAATCAAGTTATCGCTGGGTTCCAACTACACTTTTTCGATAGACATTCAAAAACAAGATTACAGTATTGAACATTGGGAAGGGTTGTTTACCGCCAATGATGATACGATCATTCTCGGTCTAAACAGTGATGAACCACAGGTCTATAACTATAGTGGTAACCATAATATGCTTAATCTTAATGGAGTCGTCTTTACTAAAGCGTTGCCCAATGCACTCGCTGGTATCTGGTCTTCAGTTAGTGTGAGTGGTGATGACAAGCACGCTCAAGAAATTGCGAGAATGGATTTAATCCTTCAGCCAGATTTTGTGTTTACGTTTCGTGTAAGTTCAAGCGATGGGGATGAAGCGATTCATAGTGGCGTCTACTACACCGAAAATGATCACATCGTGTTGCTTTATAAAGACGGTGAACACGATGCAACTTATACATTAAATCAGGATGAACTGACTTTAGAGGTAGAAGACGGTGATATGTTTGCTGTCCTCAACCGTATTCGCTAGCAACACAGGCAGTTACTCAAAAGCGTCAACTTAGTTTGACGCTTTTTTTGTATCCAATTCTGCACAGTAACAGTTCTAAGGTATATAATCGTCGAGGATTAAGCTAACTATGCTAACGATAATAATATAAGGACAAAGGATGACCGAGTCAGCACCTAAAGCCAAATACCGTAGCGACTATCAAACACCGTCGCATACTATCACAGATGTAAATCTTACTTTCGACCTTCATGAAACCCAAACTAAAGTGACCGCTGTTTCCCAAGTTAAGCAACTTGGTGAGGCAACAACCTTGGTACTTGATGGAGAAAATATCGAACTTATTCAAGTCAGAGTGAATGGAGAAGCTTGGAGTGATTTCATTACTAATGATTCCGGTTTGGAGATTTTTAATCTGCCAAAAGAATTCGAATTGGTGATTGAAAACCACATTTCTCCGTCAACGAATACTGCTCTTGAAGGTTTATATATTTCTGATGGTGCTTACTGCACTCAATGTGAAGCCGAAGGTTTCCGACGTATTACTTATTTTTTAGATCGACCAGACGTTCTTGCTAAATACACAACGAAAGTCATCGCAGACAAGGCAGATTTCCCATACCTCCTAAGTAACGGCAACAAAATCGAAGAAGGTGAGTTAGAAAGTGGTAAACATTTTGTTACCTGGGAAGATCCACATCCAAAGCCTTCCTATCTCTTTGCTCTTGTCGCCGGTGATTTTGATGTATTGCGAGATATATTTAAAACACGTTCAGGCAGAGATGTCGCACTGGAAATATTTGTGGACAAAGGCAATCTCGATCGTGCTAATCATGCGATGGTTTCACTAATTAATTCGATGAAGTGGGATGAAGAACGGTTTGGTCTTGAGTATGACTTAGACATTTATATGATCGTTGCGGTCGATTTCTTCAATATGGGTGCAATGGAGAATAAAGGCCTCAATGTCTTTAACTCTAAGTTTGTTTTGGCTAACGACCAAACCGCTACAGATACTGACTACTTGGGAATCGAAGCTGTTATTGGTCATGAATATTTTCATAACTGGACAGGTAACCGAGTGACTTGTCGCGATTGGTTCCAGTTGAGTTTAAAA
Organism: Vibrio sp. La 4.2.2; assembly: GCF_027586995.1. Classification (NCBI taxonomy): domain Bacteria; kingdom Pseudomonadati; phylum Pseudomonadota; class Gammaproteobacteria; order Vibrionales; family Vibrionaceae; genus Vibrio; species Vibrio sp. La 4.2.2. Next base: position 19,932 of record NZ_JAPPTJ010000007.1, on the reverse strand, counting down.
GAAGGTTTAACGGTATTCCGTGACCAAGAATTTTCTTCGGATTTAGGCTCTCGCTCTGTTAACCGCATTAATAATGTTCGTATTATTCGTGGCCCTCAGTTTGCTGAAGATGCTAGCCCAATGTCACATCCGATAAGACCTGATAAAGTCATTGAAATGAATAACTTCTACACTTTGACGGTTTACGAAAAGGGAAGTGAAGTTATTCGAATGATGCATACGTTGCTAGGTGAAGACAAATTCCAAGCAGGTATGAGATTGTACTTTGAAAGGCATGATGGTACTGCTGCTACGTGTGAAGATTTTGTTTCCGCAATGGAAGATGCATCGGGAATCGATCTGAAGCAATTCCGTCTTTGGTATAGTCAATCGGGTACGCCAACATTAACGGTTACCGATAGTTACGATGAATCTGCGAAGACTTATACGCTTAACGTTTCTCAACAAACTCAGCCAACTCAAGATCAAGCCGAAAAGCAAGCGTTACACATTCCGTTTGACGTAGAACTGTATGATGAAAAAGGAAATTCTCTAGAGTTACGTTGTAACGGAGTCGAGTTAAATAACGTGTTAAATGTAACTCAGAATGAACAAGAATTTGTCTTTGAGAACATATCTTCGAAACCTGTGCCTTCAATGCTTCGCGAGTTTTCAGCTCCGGTTCGTCTCGAATTCGATTACAGCGATGAGCAATTAGCCTTTTTAATGATCAATGCGAAAAACGATTTTGCTAAGTGGGATGCTGGGCAAATGTTGTTGGCAAAGTACATTAAATCGAATGTTAATTCTGTTCAAAGTGGCATTAGTGTAGAACTACCGAGCTTGGTGATTGATGCATTTCGAGGCGTACTACTTAATAAAGATTTAGAAGAGGCGTTCATTGCTGAAGCATTATCTTTGCCAAGCTTTAATGAAGTAGCCGGCTGGTATAAAACTGTAGATGTCGATGCAGTTTGCGATGTGTTGAAAGAGATTAAGTCACTGCTAGCAGATGCGTTACAAGATGAATTGTCTGCGTTATACCACACGTTAACTCAAGCCGATTATTCGATTGAGCATGACGCAATTGGTAAACGCTCGTTAAGAAACCTTTGTCTACAGTACTTGGTGAACGTTGATGAGTACCAATACTTGGCCGAGCAACAATATCGTGATGCCAACAATATGACGGACACTATCGCCGCAATGACTGCCGCAAATAGTGCTTCACTTTCGTGTCGTCAGCTATTGATGGATGATTATAGTGAGAAATGGAGTCATGATGGACTGGTTATGGATAAATGGTTTGCCTTACAAGGGGCCAATCCATCAATCAACGCTCTAGAGAATGTTAAACATTGTATGTCACACAAAGCGTTTAGTTTAAGCAATCCAAATCGTACTCGCAGTTTGATAGGTTCTTTCTTGAACATGAACCCACGTCGCTTCCATGATATCTCGGGTGAGGGCTATCAGTTTGCTGGTGAGATATTGACTCAGTTAAATGAATCAAATCCGCAAGTAGCGTCACGGTTAATTGATCCGTTGCTCAAGCTGAAGAAGTACGACGAAAAACGTCAGGAACTTATCAAAGTCGAATTGAATAAGTTACGCAGTTTGGACAACTTAGCTAAAGATTTATTTGAGAAAGTCACAAAAGCACTAGAGTCATAATCGATAAAAAGCCAATACTGTATATATGAACAGTATTGGCTTTTTCTTAAATAAACCTAAGGAAAATTACTTAAATTGCGCAATATTTAAACAATATGAAACAGTACTGCTTCAATCTCAATATTTCGTATCAGAATTACCTTGCCCATTATACTGGTCATGCATCCAGTATAATGGTGGTGACCGATGAGCGTTTAAAACTGCAACTTCCCGCAAGTCGCTTTCGACCGTTTTTGACACAATTAGGCATTAAAGGTCGCTTTAGATTGATAACTGACCAGAACAATAAGTTTATACGGTTAGAATCACTGTAACCGCTCCAAATTATAGTGATATGAATAAGTGCATTAGTCACACTATCAAACATTTCCCTGAAACTTCTTCCATTTTTTATTAACTCTTTCTCAATAAAACTTTTACAATATAGAACAAGCCTACATCCCTCATAAAAACAAAAAGTGGAGCGTTTCTATGACCACGCGCGAACCAGTTGTTCCGGTTCTACTGGAGAAAGTATACAAGTTGATTGAATCCAAAGTTGAAGGGAGCAATCAGCCTTTAGTAACTAAACTCGCCAAACATATTTTTAGCAATGTTTCCCCCGATGATTTGCTACAAAGAAATGAATCAGATCTTTACGGTGCTGTTGTTAGTTTATGGCATCATCTCAATGAGAAAAAATACGATGAAGTGTCGGTTCGGGTATTCAACCCGGCGGTTAGTCGTCATGGGTGGCAATCAACTCACACTATTTTAGAAATCGCCGTTCCAGATTCTCCGTTCTTAGTTGACTCAGTCAAGATGGCTCTTAATCGAGTAGATTTGACTTGTCACATCATGCTTCATGGTCCGACTCAATTTGAACGCGATGAACAAGGGCAGATAACATCAGTTAATGAAGGGAAAGGGCACTTACAATCGATTTTCCATATCGAAATCGACCGTTTAAGTGACAAAGCTGAAATGTCAGCGCTTAAGGATGAGTTGGTTTCTATATTCGAAGACACTAGTTTGGTCGTTAACGAGTGGGAGGCGATGTCGGATAAGCTTAAGCAAATCACAAAAGATCTGGTTAAGAACAAAAAGAAACTTCCAATGGAAGCCGATCGTTTTGATGAAACCATCGCGTTTTTAGATTGGGTTGGTAACCACAATTTTACCTTTATGGGCTACAAAGAGTTTGATCTCATCAATGAAGAGGGTGACTCCATACTCAAACCTACCGAAGATAAAGGCTTAGGCCTGTTCGCCAGTGAAGAACGTGTCCGTTCGGTAAAAATTTCTGAGTTTTCCGACTCGGCACGCCTAGAAGCGAAAAAGCCTTTCCTACTTATTCTTACCAAAGGTAATAAAGCAAGTCGTATCCACAGACCCGCGTATACAGATTACATCGGAATCAAGAAATTCGATGCAAATGGAAAGGTTGTGGGAGAACATCGATTTACTGGCCTGTATACATCAGCCGTGTACAACCAAAGTGTATCCACCATTCCACTAATTCGCGAAAAAGTTGATCGTATCTTGGATGCTAGTGGATACCGAAATGGATCTTATTCATATAAAGCGCTTCGTAATATATTAGAAAACTATCCGCGCGATGAACTACTTCAAGCAAAAGAAGAAGAATTGCTTGAGATAGGTATGGGTGTGGTTCAAATGCAGGATCGTGACTTGATCCGCTTGTTTGTTCGTAAAGATCCGTTTGGTCGTTTCTTTAGCTGCATGGTGTATGTTAGCAAAGATCGTTATAACACTCAGCTTCGAAAAGATACACAACGGATCCTTCAAAACTACTTTGGTTGTGAGCAAGAGGTTGAGTTTACGACTTATTTCTCCGAAAGCCCTCTGGCTAGAACCCATTACATCGTAAGGGTTGATAACAATAATATGGATATGGATGTGAAGGCGATAGAAAGAAACCTAATGGAAGTATCAGCGTCTTGGGATGATCGTCTTTCGGAAGCTATTGTTGCCAATTTTGGTGAGAGCAAAGGACTACCGTTATCGAAAGTGTATTCAAGAGCATTCCCTCGTTCATATAAAGAAGACATGATGCCGACCTCTGCTGTGGCGGATATTGAGCGACTTGAATCCCTTGATGAAGATAATAAGTTGGGCATGCTGTTCTACCGACCACAAGAAGCGGCGGCGGATTCCAAAGAAGTTAAACTGAAACTATATCATCGTGATGAACCAATACACTTATCCGATGTAATGCCAATGCTCGAAAATCTTGGTCTGCGAGTGATCGGTGAATCACCGTATGAGATTGTTAAGTCAGACGGCGGAACATACTGGATCCTAGATTTTGCGATGCTACATAAGAGTGATGCGGTTGTCGATCTTCGAGAAGCTCGCGATCGATTCCAACAAGCATTCGCTGCAATTTGGTCTGGTGGTTTGGAAAGTGATGGTTTCAACCGTCTGGTACTAGGTTCCGGTTTAACTGGTCGTGAAGTGTCAATCTTAAGGGCGTATGCGCGTTATATGCGTCAAGTCGGCTTCCCATTCAGCCAACACTATATTGAAGACACTCTGAATCATTACCCAGATCTAGCAAAAGACCTAGTTGAGTTATTTGCACAGCGCTTTATGCCTTCTCTAAAAGGAAGCAAGAAAGGGCAACAACGTGTTATTGATAAGATCCACAAACAGTTAGATAAAGTAGAAAGCTTGGATGATGACCGTATTATCCGTCGCTATGTCGAAATGATTTCGGCTACGCTGCGTACAAACTACTATCAGAAAGATAACAATGGTGTTAACAAGCCTTGGTTATCTTTAAAGCTTGAGCCAAAGAACATTCCAGAAATTCCAGCTCCAGTACCTGCGTTTGAAATTTTCGTTTATGCGCCGGACATTGAGGGTGTACACCTACGTGGTGGTAAAGTTGCTCGTGGTGGTTTGCGTTGGTCGGATCGCCAAGAAGATTTCCGTACTGAAATACTTGGGTTGGTGAAAGCGCAGCAAGTTAAGAACACGGTGATCGTACCTGTAGGGGCAAAAGGTGGTTTTGTTTGTAAACGTCAACCTCAACTATCATCACGTGATGAGATATTTGCTGAAGGTCAACGCTGCTATAAACAGTTCATCAGAGCGTTATTAGATGTATCCGACAACATTATCGAAGGTGAAATTATTCCACCGAAGAGTGTTGTTCGACATGATGAAGACGATCCGTATTTAGTAGTAGCTGCGGATAAGGGGACTGCGACGTTCTCTGACTTGGCCAACTCGGTATCAGATGAATATAACTTCTGGTTGGGTGATGCGTTTGCTTCCGGTGGTTCTAACGGATACGACCATAAAGCAATGGGCATTACCGCTAAGGGTGGTTGGGAGTCAGTTAAACGTCACTTCCGTGAAATGGGCATTGATTGTCAGAACGAAGACTTTACTGCTATTGGTGTTGGTGACATGGCAGGGGATGTATTTGGTAACGGTATGTTGTTATCGAAGCACATCAAACTTCAAGCTGCGTTTAACCACATGCATATCTTCATTGATCCAAACCCACAATCTTCAGCGAAAAGTTGGGAAGAGCGTAAACGATTATTTGATCTCCCACGCTCGAGTTGGGAAGACTATGATCCGAAATTGATCTCAAAGGGCGGTGGTGTTTTTGCTCGCAAGGCAAAATCGATCACGTTAACTCCTGAGATCCAAAAAATGCTTGGGACCAAGAAAGCATCCATGGCACCAAATGATCTTATTAAGATGATTCTCTCCATGGAAGTCGATCTACTTTGGAACGGCGGTATCGGTACCTACGTCAAGTCTAGCGCTGAAACGCATACTGATGTAGGTGATCGCGCTAATGACGTACTACGCATCAACGGCAACGAATTGAAAGCCAAGGTAGTTGGTGAGGGCGGTAACTTAGGTATGACTCAACTGGGGCGTATTGAGTACGCTTTAACTGGTGGTCGTGTTAATACTGACTTTGTTGACAATGTAGGTGGTGTAGATTGCTCCGATAACGAAGTTAATATTAAGATCTTCTTGAATGGTCTTGTGTCTAACGGTGATCTGACAGTCAAACAACGCAATGAAATCCTTGAGTCTATGGAAGATGAGGTTGGCGAAATTGTTCTAGATGATGCCTATTGCCAGTCAGAGTCTATCTCAGTAACAGAATTCCAAGGCGTATCGCTAGTCAAAGAACAGATTCGTTTCATACATACGCTAGAAAAAGCAGGTCATTTGGATCGTGGTTTGGAATATATTCCATCTGATGAAGAGCTGATTGAGCGCGAGAAACAAGGCATTGGAATGACAAGACCTGAGCTCTCAGTGCTGGTGGCTTACGGTAAGATGGTATTGAAAGAAGAACTGGTGACTGATGAGATCGCGACCGATGCGTATCATCAGCAGCAACTGACACAATACTTCCCATCTGAGTTACGCCGTAACTACATAGAAAGTATGTCAACGCATCCTCTGAAGGCTGAAATCATCTCTACAATGCTTGCAAATCAGATGGTTAACGAAATGGGATGTAATTTCGTGACTCGTCTACAAGAAGAGACGGGTGCCACAGTAGTTGATATTGCCAACGCATACGCAGCATCTAGAGAAATCTATGGTTTTGCATATACTTTCGAGCAAATACGTAAACTTGATAATATTGCCAGTTCAGAAGCGCAATATGAGCTGCTGTTTATTGTACGCCGCACATTACGCAGACTTGCTCGTTGGATCTTGAGAAATCGACCTGGCAAACAGTCGGTTGAGCAACTCGTTGCTCGCTACCGTGATGACGTTATGAAAGTAGAGGAAACACTTGAAACTTGCCTTGTAGCTGAAGAAGTAGCGGAACATCGTCTACAAGCTGAAAACTGGGTGGAGCAAGGAGTAGGAAAAGAGCTGGCCAATTATGTAGCTCGTTTATCTAGCTTACTATCCGCTGTTGATATTTCGGAAATCGCTGCAGAAGCTAACTTTAGTGTTGAGCAAGCCTCTAAACTCTATTTCCATCTCGGTGATCGTCTATCATTGCATTGGTTCTTAAACCAAATAAACAGTCAAGGCGTTGACAATAATTGGCAAGCTCTTGCTAGGGCAGCATTCCGCGAAGATCTAGACTGGCAGCAACGTTTGTTGACAGCGCAAGTCCTTAAATGTGGCTGTGGTGGCGATAACGAAGACGTTATCCTGTCACTTAATAATTGGATGGAAACTAATGCGAGTAGTTTGCTTCGTTGGGAAAATATACTCAACGAGTTCAAAGTAGGTAATGTTCATGAGTTTGCTAAGTTCTCTGTAGCACTCCGAGAATTGAGCTTGTTAAATTTAAATTGTGCAAACACACAATAAATAGATACTGCTAACCGGTTTTATTAAGTGATAAGCGCCTTTTATAGGCGCTTTTTTATTGTCGAGAGAATAATGAGTGACAATGTCACATAATTTGTGTCTTTATTCGCCTAATCGTTTGCGTTTTCGCGAGAAAACTAAAAACTTCATTGCATGTTCAAACAAATAAGTAAATAATACCACCCCGTTTACACGGGTTTTCTATCGGAGGCACAATGCTTTACCGTCTTGCCAGAACTGGCTTTTTCCAACTTGATGCCGAAAAGGCTCATGATCTCGCTATTCAGAACTTCAAACGTTTTACTGGCACTCCTCTTGATCTAGCATATCGTCAACAACTTCCTAATCGTCCTGTTGAATGTATGGGGCTGACTTTTAAGAACCCTGTAGGTCTTGCTGCAGGTCTTGATAAGAATGGCGAATGCATCGAAGCGTTTGGTGCTATGGGCTTTGGTTTTGTGGAAGTAGGGACTGTGACACCTCGTCCTCAACCAGGTAACGACAAACCTCGTCTTTTCCGTTTAGTTGAAGCTGAAGGGATTATTAATCGAATGGGTTTCAATAACCTAGGTGTCGATAACCTTGTAGAGAACGTAAAGAAAGCAAAATTTGACGGTATTCTAGGTATTAATATCGGCAAGAACAAAGACACTCCGATCGAAAAGGGTGCTGAAGACTATATTATCTGCATGGAAAAGGTATACGAGCACGCTGGTTATATTGCCGTAAACATTTCCTCTCCAAATACTCCGGGACTGCGCAGCCTTCAATATGGTGAAGCACTTGATGAGCTGTTAGAAGAACTGAAAACGAAACAAGCGGAACTTGCTGAAAAACATAATAAATATGTACCTTTGGCATTGAAGATCGCTCCGGATCTTAGTGACGACGAGATTGGCCAAATCTGTGAATCGTTGATCAAAAATAAAATTGATGGCGTGATCGCAACGAATACTACGTTGGATCGTTCTATCGTAGAAGGAATGCAGCATGCGAATGAAGCTGGTGGCTTAAGTGGTCGTCCAGTTCAATCACGTAGTACCGAAGTAGTGCGTCTACTTGCTGAGAATTTGCAAGGTAAGTTGCCAATTATCGGTGTTGGCGGCATTGATTCCTATGTTTCTGCGAAAGAGAAGTTGATGGCAGGTGCAACACTCGTCCAAGTTTACTCCGGATTCATTTACCATGGTCCAAAACTTGTTAAAGACATCGTTAAAAACCTGTAATTACTGAAAAGTTACTGGGTCTAACATAAGAGAAGGGGAAAATTGTTTTCCCCTTTTTTTTTGCGTAATCGTTTGTAGAATTATATTCAACTGACAAAAAAGGTAATTAAGCGTTTTACCTAACAGTCTGATTATTCTTTAAATATAAGAGACGGAACGATGCTTAAACCCAGCGATACATGGATCTGGTATATGGATGAGGACGAAGGTTCTCTCATGCTGGATTTGGGAGATGAGATGGTTTTTAAAACCAATCTTTCCCGAAAGCTCCTTGTCGACTGCGCGATGGGTCAGAACAACTTTACCGTAGATGACGCATCCGCGTTCCAAACCTTTAAAGACCAAATAAGCATATTAGGGCTATCTGAGCCTCGCCAAGCTGAACTCACACTCTATTGTGTTGCAGCCAAGCGCTTCCATAAGCCCGTTCAGCCAAAGAGTTGGTTCTTTGACCATCAAAATGGCAGCTATCAACCTCAAGAAGGCGATTTAGTCCGATTAGTAAACCAACATTCGGAGGGCTTCTTTATCGTCCTAGAAGTCGGTGAGAGTGCTAGCTTATGTGCCTTAGTAGATTTAGAGTCATTCAGTTTGACTCCAAGTAAAGGTGTTCAGTTTGGCCAGAGCATTAAAGTCATGCATGACAGAATGGCTTGTGCACATCAATTTATGAGAATTAACCAGCCCATTGCTCTTGTCGGTTAAGAGCTTAGTAGGGTAATTCGAGCGCAAAATGCGCCAAATAGAAAAAGCAGTGGCAGCTTTTAGTAGTACACAACGATTCCAAAAACGTTCCTCGTAGAAATTTATCGGCCTTCATGGCCGATTTTTTTTGCCTCAATCCTAGAGGATACACCTCGTATTTGCCACCATCTTCCTATCTTGTTTTTAAGAAACCTATACCTTTGAATCCTATCTGGTGATATTTCGCATATTTTTTTATCTAAATAGTGACTCTTTTTCTGCTTAAAACAGGGTGTTTTATCGCTATAAATTCCTCCTTTAGCTAAAAATGTAATAAAATTACGCATCAAAATGCTCCTTGGTATAGACCAAAATTGATGTAAATAAGTATTCACTTCGTCCCTTGGTCAATAAATACGACTGGTATATCATTAATGGCTAATATAATGATGGTGACGGTGTTTATGAGTTTCATTCGGTTAAAGCTTGTTCGAACAAACGAATAACTAAGGGATTAGAGTAGGTTTGTTTAGTGAGAAGGCCGTTTGTCAGGTATAATCAACACCATTTTTCACAGTCAGATGAACACTATGAACCAATATCTTGCCGTTACTTCTAATGGACTCGAAAACCTGCTGGCTCAAGAGCTTGAGCAATTGGGTTTAACTTCAGTAAAACCTGTACAAGCGGGAGTGAAGTTTAAAGCGTCAAATGAGCAGATTTATCGAGCTTGTTTATGGAGCAGATATGCTTCTCGCTTTGTTAAAGTGCTTTCGGAGTTTACTTGCCAAGATGATATGGACTTATATCTGGCTGCGTCTTCCATTAACTGGATTAATCACTTCCATAGCTCAAAGAAATTTATCGTAGACTTTAACGGTACCAACCGTGAGATTCGCAATAGCCAGTATGGCGCGATGAAAGTCAAAGACGCCGTAGTAGATTGCTTTAATAAGAAGAATTTGCCTCGCCCAAATATCAGTAAAGACCGCGCGGATGTGCGTGTTCATGTGCGCCTACATAGAGATAAAGCGCTTATTGGCTTAGATATGGTTGGCTCAGGCTTACACCAACGTGGCTATAGAACAGAAGCAGGCCGAGCGCCTTTAAGAGAAACATTGGCCGCTGCCATTGTTGCTCGTAGCGGCTGGAAAGAAGGGCAAAACATGCTCGATCCTATGTGCGGTTCTGGTACGCTGCTGATAGAAGCGGCCATGCTTGCTGCAAATATGGCTCCTGGTGTTAAGCGTCAAACATGGTGTTTTGAAGCACTTGAAGATTTTGAACCGGAGGTATGGGCAGAGGTTAAATCAGAAGCTAATGTCCAAGCTCGACGCGGTGTCAAAAAGACTGACAGCAGATTTTGGGGATTCGATAACGACCCTAAAGTGTTGAGAACCGCTAAAGAAAATGCCAAACGTGCAGGCGTTGAAGAGTTGATTAACTTTGAGCTTGGCGATGCGAGCCAAGTGACTAAACCTGCCGAGTTCGGAGAAGGTGTTGTGGTGTGTAACCCTCCATACGGCGAGCGCTTGGGCACGGAACCAGGGCTTATCGCACTTTATACCGAATTTGGCAACCAACTAAAAACTCAATTTGGCGGTTGCCAAGCCTCTATCTTCTCTAGTTCAGACGATTTGTTAAGTTGCTTACGTATGCGAGCAGAAAAACAATTTAAACTGAACAATGGTGCGTTACAGTGTCACCAAAAAAACTATTCAATTTCTCAACGCTCCGAAGACGAGTTAGTCGGCAATAAGGACGCACAAGTTGTAGCTCCGGACTTTTCTAACCGTCTCAAGAAGAACATTGGAAAGATTGGAAAGTGGGCTAAAAAGGAAGGCTTAGATTGCTATCGCATATATGATGCTGATCTACCTGACTACAATGTTGCTGTTGACGTTTATCAAGACTATCTGGTGATTCAAGAATACGCAGCTCCCAAAAGCATTCCTGAAGAGACAGCAAAGCGTCGATTAACGGATGTTATTCGTGCCAGTATCAAGGTAACCGGTGTTGATACCAACAACGTGGTTCTTAAAGTACGTGAAAAGAAAAAAGGTTCATCGCAGTACAACAAACTGGCGGCTAAGTCATCAAAGCTTCACGTAAATGAATACGGGGCTCAGCTAATCGTCAATCTTTACGACTACTTAGACACTGGCCTGTTCCTTGACCATAAAATCACTCGCCGTAAGCTTGGTGAAATGGCGAGCAACAAAGATTTTTTAAACCTATTTGCTTATACAGGATCTGCAACTGTCCACGCAGCATTGGGTAGCGCTAAATCAACGACAACAGTTGATATGTCAAATACCTACTTAGAGTGGGCGAAAGAGAACATGAAACTCAATGGCCAAGTTGGCCGTCAGCATCAATATATTCAAGCAGACTGCTTACAATGGTTAGAAAAAGCCAACGGTAGTTACGACCTTATCTTTATTGATCCACCGACTTTTTCGAACTCTAAGCGAATGGAACAATCATTTGATGTTCAGCGTGACCACGTAACGCTAATGACGAACTTGAAACGACTACTGCGCGAAGAAGGTACGATAGTATTTTCGAACAACAAACGACACTTCAAGATGGACTTGAAAGCGCTGGAAGAACTTGGCCTTAAAGCTGAGAACATTTCAGATAAAACTCTGCCACTTGATTTTGCTCGTAACAAACATATTCATAACTGTTGGGTTATTACTCACCAAAAGTAAAGGATTATGGAAAAGGAACTTATTCTATACAGTACTGAAGGATGCCATCTCTGTGAGATGGCATTTGAGCTCATATCTCAGGTTGGATTAACTGAGCAGTTACAAGTGATCGATATTGCTTTTGATGATGAGCTATTTTCTCGTTACGGCGTCACTATACCAGTTGTAAAAAGCGAACAATCTGAAATTAACTGGCCTTTTGACCTTTCTCAACTGAAACAATGGTTAACAGCTAATGGCATTACTTACCATTCATAATGGGCAACTAGCATTTGGTGATCATCCACTGCTAGACAAATCTGATTTCGCACTTCAAGAAAACGAACGTGTGTGTTTGGTTGGCCGCAATGGTGCGGGCAAATCAACATTAATGAAAGTGCTTGCGGGAGAAATCGTCATGGACGATGGCAAACTGCAGATCACTCAAGATGTCGTGGTATCACGGCTTGAACAGGATCCTCCGCGTGATCAGGCCGGTACGGTAGCTGATTACGTCGCCGAAGGACTGGCAGAAGTCGGTGAGTTATTAAAAACTTATCATGCTCAACTGGATTTGGTTGCACAAGACCCGTCTGAGCGAAACATAAATCGATTGGCGAAAACTCAAGAGAGCTTAGAAGTTGCCGGAGCATGGCGCTTTGAAGACCGTATTAAGAATATTCTTGGGGCTTTGAAGTTAGATGGCAACACACTGTTAACTGACTTATCTGGTGGATGGCAGCGTAAAGCTGCGTTAGCTCGTGCTCTTGTTTGTGATCCTGATGTTTTACTACTCGATGAGCCTACCAACCATCTAGATGTAACCACAATCGAGTGGCTGGAAACTTTCCTAAAAGATTTTCGTGGCTCAATTATCTTTATCTCGCACGACCGTGCCTTTATTCGCTCGATGGCAACTCGCATTGTCGACCTAGACCGTGGTCAATTAGTTTCTTATCCAGGTAGTTATGAAACCTATTTGGTTGAGAAAGAGGAAGCATTACGTGTTGAAGAAATGCAAAATGCTGAATTTGATAAAAAGCTTGCGCAAGAAGAAGTATGGATCCGTCAAGGCATTAAAGCGCGTAGAACGCGTAATGAAGGACGTGTGAGAGCGCTTAAAAAACTGCGTGAGGAACGCCAAGGTCGTCGCGAAGTTCAGGGTAAAGTGAATCTTAAACTGGATGATAGCGCTCGTAGCGGGAAAATCGTTTTCGAAGCTAATGACCTCAATTATCAGATTGAAGGCAAAACCATAGTTAAGAACTTTTCCTTTAACATCCAGCGTGGTGACAGAATTGCGCTTATTGGTCCTAATGGTTGCGGCAAGAGTACTCTAATCAAGCTTCTCCTCGACGAGTTACAGCCGACATCTGGAAAGTTGAAATGTGGTACTAAGCTAGAAGTGGCTTATTTCGATCAATATCGTGAAGCTCTTGACCCAGAGAAGACGGTGATTGATAACCTTGCTGACGGTAAGCAAGAAGTCATGGTAGGCGGTCGAGAACGACACGCGTTGAGCTATCTTCAAGACTTTTTATTCGCCCCAAAACGTGCCAGAACTCCGGTTAAGGCATTATCTGGCGGCGAGAAAAACCGCTTATTATTGGCGCGTATCTTCCTTAAGTCGAACAACTTATTGGTGCTTGACGAACCAACCAACGATCTAGATATCGAAACGTTAGAGTTACTCGAGGAATTACTTGCTAACTATCAGGGCACGCTGCTCTTAGTGAGTCACGATCGTCAATTTGTTGATAATACTGTGACTACGAGCTGGATTTTTGAAGGTGAAGGGGTTATAGAAGAGTTTGTTGGTGGTTATCATGATGCCCAACAACAACGAATACAGGTCATCGAAGCAAGAAAAGCTTACGAACCTGTGAAAGAGACTAAAAAGCAAGCAGTTGAACCAGAAAAGAAAGCAACTGCTGTGAACTCTAAACCTAAAAAGCTGTCGTATAAGCTGCAAAGGGAATTAGAGGCACTACCTGCGTTACTTGAGCAGCTAGAGCAAGAATTAGAACAGTTGCAGGAAACCGTGAATACCCCTGAGTTTTTCACTAAACCTGTCACTGAAACACAACCAATTTTAGATAGTTTGTCTGCCAAAGAGCAGGAACTGGAAATTGCCTTTGAGCGATGGGAAGAGCTCGAAGCAATGCAACAGGAAAGTTAGTCTTCATGAGTCGTATTAATTTCAAAATTTCATTAATTGCAGCCGGTGTTATGGCTGCAACTTCAAGTCAGGCAGCGTTGTATAAGGTTGTGGAAGTCGCACCCACGGACTCCTCGTACGAAAAAGGAGTTGCAAATGGGGTTGATGTCACAGAGTTTTATGGTTCTGCTATAGGAAAAGAACGTAAAACAACAGGTAGCCTCGGTTGTTTTGGGCAAAGCTGTAACTCTGTCGCATATACACTTTTGAGTGAGTCAAGAACTGGCTCTGAAGGGCATTCGTTTAAACAAGAAGTCGCGTTCAACTACGACACAAGTTTTTATTATAGAGACTGGACGCGAAATAGAGATTATTGCCGCAATGAATTAGGCTATCAAACGTGTGATCCAGGCTGGGCTGATAAATTGTGGTTTAGCTATAGTGATCACGGTGGTTTACAAAGGCAAAAAGAGGCGTGGAAGAATAACAATTACAAATCGACCGCCCAGTCGTTTATAGATGGTGGTTTACTATTAGCCAATACGTTACCGGAAACGAACAACCCTGACGGCTTTAATAGTCCGATATCAGCTTCTGCCAATACTGTGATCAACCAAATTAGTGAGGATGGAGCGGATGTCAAGGCTATTGGTAATACGAGTAGCGGACATTTTACCAACGGCACGAATGCCGCAAGGACATATTTGAATCGTGGATTTGTTGGTGACGCTAGTGGTATATCTGTTTTAGAGCCAATGCAAGATAGTTTCATTATTCCTTACAAGGCTGAAAATACGGCAAATGAGTTGGCAGTAGTCCGACGCATGGGAATGACCATGGCATTTGACTCATTTGAATATGATGATACCAATTCGGGCACTGGCACTAAGTATGTTGTAGGTAGTGCTGCCGTTACGCCATTCGCTTATACTGACGGCGACAAGTCTTATGGAGGAGAGAGTTTAGAAAACTGTGTGACCGGAGGATACTCTGACCCTGCATCTCAATTTAATTGTCAGAATTTTGGCTATGCCACTAAAGCTGCTATTTGGAAAGTAGATGGTGCGGGTTCGTTGCAAGCGGTGCCTGTTTCACCTTGGAGAAACTCGGGTAACAATGGCAACGTTGCTACTCCGAATGTTGACAATAAAAGAGCTATGCAAGGAAGTGTTAGAGGAGCTGTTATCAGTAATCAAGCAGGTATACTTCAAGGTAAACCTGTACTGGTAGGCTTTAACAGTTACCAAGATGGTAACAACGTATTCATGCAAGCCACAGTTTTTAAGAGTTCATCGGTAACTAACGCTAATATAATGAACGGTGACTCATGGGAGCCATCAATTATATCAAGAGCGACTATTAAAGATGGTGATGATTTTGTTTACAGCAACTCAGTAGCTACTGATATCAACAAAAACCTTGTTGTAATCGGCGAAGCAAAACGTCGAGGCGATAAACGTGAAAATGGCGCTGCACCTAACCGAATGTTCTTAACATCGATCGACTCTAGCGGTAACGTTGGTTCTGCGCAGTACTTTGATGAGCTTAACGGTAATAGTGGGATCTTCTTCCGTGGTGTTGGCGGTGAGACGGGGGCGATTAACAACTTTAACGAAATTGTTGGTGCTGTTGATGCCGAACAGTCTACAGAGTATTTTGGTAAGAAACGTCGTCAACGTGGTTTTATCTACCCGTATAATGTTGCTGACTCTAGCGATCAGGAAATGATAGATAGACGTGCTATTTTCCAAAATCGACCATGGTTGCTAGATGACTTAACTAATGGTGGTAGTGAGTCTACTAACAATAATCAGTTCCGAATTGTTGATGCAGTTGATATTAATGATGACGGTGTAATTATAGCGACAGCGCTAAAATGTGAAGGCGGCTATGATACTACTGGTCACAACTCATACTGCGGCAGTGGTCAAAAACGTGAGAAAGTAGTAGCAGTTAAGTTGATCCCGATCGCAAATGCAACATCTGCTGATATCCAGACCCGCGCATTAGAAGCTGCACCCGTAGAGCGTAAGGGTGGTAGTCTCGGTTGGATGGCGATGATTTTCCTAGGGTTCTTAGGGTTACGCCGTAACAAATAGTCACAAGTGACAAAAATCCCAGGTTCACACTTCTGAATCTGGGATTTTTTGTGCCTTGTGATCAGCGGAATAATGCGCAATTATTAAAGAGGAGTAACAAAAGCTCCACAAATCTTTAATGGTAGAAAGCTGGGAGACTGGCTTTGTATAATGAGGACCGTACTATGAAGAGACAAAAACGTGATCGTCTAGAGCGAGCTCAATCACAGGGTTATAAAGCTGGATTGAATGGTCGATCGATGGAAACCTGTCCCTATCAACAAATGGATGCTAAGTCTTATTGGCTAGGCGGTTGGCGTGATGCCCGAGATGACAAACATTCAGGACTCTTCAAGTAAGTCGGGAGCAAAATTGAAGTTTTTTAAGGCCTCATCTTGAGGTCTTTTTTGTAGTTGTTACTTCTAATGCACTATAACTAAATATGTGTGAGTAAAATAAACGACTCCGGAGAGTCGTTTATTGAAAGTTTCGATTTAGAAAGTTGATGTGTCTTTAAAGAGGCCGACTTTTAGGTCTTTAGCAACATAGATTTCTTTACCATCTACTAAAACACGTCCGTCAGCGATACCCATAACAAGCTTGCGATTTACTACGCGCTTCATGTGTAGCTCATACGTTACTTTTTTCGCAGTAGGGAGGATTTGACCAGTGAATTTTAGTTCACCTACACCAAGAGCACGACCTTTGCCTTCGCCACCAATCCAACCAAGGTAGAAGCCAACTAGCTGCCACATTGCATCTAGACCAAGACAACCTGGCATGACTGGGTCACCAATAAAGTGACAATCAAAGAACCATAGGTCAGGGGTGATATCTAATTCTGCAACAATTAAACCTTTACCAAAGTCACCCTCGGTTTCTGACATTTTAGTTACACGATCCATCATCAGCATGTTTGGTGCTGGTAACTGAGGGTAGCCTTCGCCAAATAATTCACCACGGCTAGAGGCTAGAAGATCTTCACGGCTATAAGATTCACGTCTGTTTTGCATTATTAAATTACTCCAAATTTTGGTATGAGCATCTTAGTGAACAGGTGTACGCTAGACAAGTCCGACCACGACTAGACAAACCAGTTTTTAACCCTTTCTAACAAAGTTTCCGGCAGTTCAAGTTTTTCAAAATTTTCAATACGTTCGGCTATCTTTCCAATAACGCTATCTTCGTCTTCACTCTTGAACGGTTTATTAAGAAGTAGAGGAACCACTTCGTCAACGTGTGTAGCTGACCAAATATGGAACTCACCTTGCTTAATACTTTCTACCACCTCAGTACTGAGTGCTAGGTGTTGAAGATTAGTTTTTGGGAGTACAACACCTTGTTTACCAGTAAAACCTTGGTGTTTGCATACGCTGTAGAAACCTTCGACTTTTTCATTGAGGCCACCGACGGCTTGAACGCGGCCAAATTGGTCGACAGCACCTGTGACCGCAATTTGTTGGTCGATAGGATAGCCAGATAATGCACTTACGAGAGAACACAACTCAGCTAGCGACGCACTATCACCATCAACCTCGCAATAAGATTGCTCAAACACAATAGAGGCAGAATAAGGGAGCGGGGCATCAAGGTCCAACTCGGAAGAAACGAACGCCTGCATAATCATCATGCCTTTCGCATGGATGTTACCGCCAAGATCAACTTTTCGCTCGACATCAGAGACATCACCATCACCAAAGTGCACTACGCAGGAAATTCGAGCGGGTTCTCCGTAGGAAACTGGGTGCCCGGGAATATCTATAACAGTTAATCCGTTGACCTGGCCAACCTGTTGTCCCTGAGTTTCAATAACAACTTGCCCCTCGAGAATATCGTCAATTGCGCGTTCAGGAAGATACGCTTCTCTGCTTCGTTTCGCACAAATTGCTTCCTCAATATGAGCGGATGTTATTACTTTGTCATGACTAAAAGATGACGCTTCACCAAGTAGTGCCGAATGCCAATCGATGGACAAAGGAAGATACTGCTTATCTTCTGTTTCACGAGCTCCGGCTTGGAGAAGGCGCAGGTAGGCTGAACTATCTAGATTATATTCGGGAAGCTGCTTCTCTAGTAGACCATTTACAAAGCCGAAGTAAGTCGAGATAGTTTTTTCGGAGACCTTTAGGTCACTTTCGAGTTCTGTATACTGCATAAAGCCAGAACGGAAATCATTATCAGCATAATCAAATTCAGCGAGTTGGTCTCGGTCACCAAGAATTATCAATTTAAAATCTGATTGGAATTGTGGCGGAGATAAAACAGTAGACTGCTTATCAATGGCCACACTGTTTAGTGACGCTCCTGATAGCAAAGCCTTTATATTTCCCCAAGTGCTTAATGTACTTAATGCCGCTTGAGTTGAAGCCACAAGAAATCCTTTATTAGCTTGAGAAATCAATCCAGCGGAAACTTCAAGTTGGTTATCAACCTTAGCGTAATGATCAAACAGCAGCGCTGAGCTTGTATCCTTTGTCACGACAACATGTTTTCCTAATGCTTTGAGTGAATCAGCTATTAGTTCACGGTACTTTAGGTTGTCACCATCTTTAACAACTAACACTTTAGATTTACAAGCTTTTGATGTGAAGAACTTAAGAGCGGCTTGTAAACGAGGTTGCAAATCAAGCAGCGATGCTGGTGCAATATTCGGTGCTTGTTCAATAGTGGTTTGATAGTTGTTGTACTGCGGACAAACGTCTTGCCAAGGGACTAGATTCATTAAGGTGCTACTTATTTAAAATTTGGATGGAGTATACAACGAAACCAGAAGTAACGTTAGTAATAGAGCACGGTTAATCGGGAGCAGATTCTCAGATTTTGTGTTCTTTTATTGAGTTGTTACGTGACTTGGGTTACGCTGTCACTGTAAACAGAGTAGGGACGCAAACCAATGAAATACCAACAGCTTGAAAACCTAGAATGTGGTTGGAAGTGGCAGTATTTATCTAAAAAGTGGCGCGAGGGTGAGAATATCACTCGCTATATTGATACCAGTGAAATCGAGCAGGCCGTTGCGACTTTTAAATCATTAGAACACGAGCCTACTCTGGTTCTTGATTGGATTGATGAGCATATGTCTGCAGAGCTTGATAATAAACTCAAGCAGGCAATTCGTGCCAAGCGCAAGCGTCACTATAATGCAGAACAAGTTCATACAAAGAAAAAGTCTATCGATCTTGACTACCGAGTTTGGGAAAAGCTGTCTTACCGAGCAAACGAACTCGGATGTACATTATCCGAAGCGATCGAATACTTGTTAAGTGAAGCCTCGCGCAGTGAGAAAGCGACCAAGACAGTGAGCAGCCTGAAAGAGGACCTAAGTAAGTTACTGTCTGATTAGCCAGGGAATAGGGAGTAGTTGCGATGTTATACGTTCTTCTGATAGGTGCACTTGTTGTTTTTTGGCTTGTTGCCGTTGACCGTCCAGTTTTAACTGTAAAATTTGATAACGGTGAACTAGGTAACGTTAAAGGTCATATTCCTCCATCTTTTCGACATAATCTTAAAGATATTGTTGAGCGTGATAAAGCGACAGGTGTTTTAAAAGTTTACCAAACCCGTACCGGTATGAAGCTAAAATTTAGCAACTCAGTAGCGAAAGCATGCCAACAACGTATTCGAAATGTATTCCCACATCAAGGATTCAAGTCAAAAGGCAAAAAGAAATCTCGATGAGTTCCAATTAGTTTAGAAGTGTAGGCGCTGTAAGAAGCGCCTTTTTTAATATACCTAATGCACTATAACTAAATTAATTGACTCGATAAGATAAACAACTATCCGTGCGCCGCTATTTCTCGTTCATCCCAGATTTTCATTAGGGTACGCCTTGATTCAGAATCCAGCATTTGTATCCGGCGACAAGTCCAGTTCTCGGCAATGTAATCAGCCATCTCTAGTGAGATAGGGTTGTTATCTGTTAAATAGGTTTCTAAAGCTGCTTCTGCCTCCAATAATGACAACCCTTCGATATCCCATTTTTGAATTCGTGTATAGCTAGTTGTAAACCACTCAATAGGTAAAGACATAGAATATTCCTTTTCTAATAATTCTTGTTGTTCTCGTTGGTGAAATTAGAATTAAACATCTAACTCATTTTGTAAAGAGAATATCTTAGAAAAACA